>NZ_LS483397.1:1295000-1975601 GCF_900475595.1 Streptococcus uberis | reverse complement strand
GTTTTGTTCCTTCTATGGATAATACTAGGACTATTCTAACATAAAAAGCAATAGTTTTCCACAATGTTAAGAGGAATAATTAAGAGTTACCCACAAGCTGTGGAAAAGCTATGAACATTGTTATTAAGAGTTACCCACAAGCTGTGGAAAAATCGAAATACTATTATTTAATAGGATTTGAGGCTAAAAAAACTTGTGGAAAAATTTGAAATAAAAAAAGAGTTTATCAACAAGCTATTTGAGTTTGTTGATAACTCTGTTGAGTTCTTCGGTATTTTGATAATGAAATTGAAGTGTACCACTTCCATCTTTTTTTTGAGATAATTGAACAGTAATTCCTAGTGTTTTTGCAAGTTCTTCTTCAATAGCTTTTATAAAGATATTCTTTTCTTCTCTTTTTAATGTATGACCTTTTTTGCTTGATTTGATTAAGGATTCTGTCTGTCTAACATTGAGATGTTGTTTTATGATTTGTTTAAAATATTTTTCTTGCAAGTGGGAATCATCTAGAGCAAGTAAGGCGCGTGCATGTCCTGAACTAATTTTATTTTCTTCAATAGCCTTTAGAATAATTTCTGGTAATTGAAGCAAACGTATGCTATTTGAAATATACGGTCTAGATTTTCCCATATACTTAGCCAAATGCTCGTGAGTAATGTTATTTTTTTCAATAATATTTTGAAAAGCTCTTGCTTCTTCAATTGGATTTAAGTCAGATCGTTGCAGATTTTCAACAATTGCCTGATGCATACTTTCGCTATTTGAAATTTTTTTAATGACTGCTGGAATCTCATTTAAACCTGCTAATTTGGAAGCCTTCAATCTTCTTTCTCCAGCAATTAATTCATAACCAAAGACCTCTGATTGACGCACAATAATGGGTTGAATAAGTCCATTGACTTTGATTGAGTTAGCTAATTCTTCTAGATCTTTTTCATTAAAATGAATCCGAGGTTGGTAGGGATTAGCTACAATATCCTCAATCTTTATTATTTTGAAATTTTCTGACATAAATACCTTCCAAATAGTAAAATACCTTTACACTATTGTAAAGGTATTTTTAATATCTTGTCAACTAAAGTTTATAGTTATTTTTCTAAATCTTTGGTAGTTTTAGTTAATTCAATAGTAGTAGATTTCTTATCATTACCTCTATAAAAAGTGACTTTTACGGTATCATTAATGTCATGCCCATACAGAATACTTTGTAAATCACTTGTACTGCTCACTTCTTCCCCATCAATTTCAGTGATAATATCATATTGTTCAAGTTTTCCTGAGGCAGGCATATTGTCTACGACTTTAGCAACTACGATACCACTAGTAACATTTTTTGGAACTTTGAGCTGATCAAGGGCATTTGTTGATAAATCACTTAGATTAACCATTGAAATACCTAATGCAGGTCGAACTACTTCGCCTTTGCTTTCAAGTTGGTTAATAATTTTAATAACGTCATTAGCTGGAATTGCAAATCCCATTCCTTCGACTGCATTTCCAGATGATTTAGACTGTGAGATTTTGCTAGAGTTTATTCCAATAATTTGTCCTTCAATATTAATTAAAGGTCCGCCAGAGTTTCCAGGGTTAATAGCAGCATCTGTTTGAATGGCATTAGTTGAAACAGTTTGTCCTTCTTCATTTTTTAAAGTTACTGTTCTACTTAAACTTGAAACAATTCCTTCAGTTACGGAATTAGCATATTCTGTTCCAAGAGGACTACCAATTGCAATTGCAACTTCACCTATGTTTATTTTGGAAGAATCTGCAAACTGAGCTACAGTCTTAATTTTGTCTGAAGAAATTTTTACAACAGCCAAGTCAGAATAAGTGTCAGCACCAATTAATTTCCCAACAACTTTTGAACCATCAGCTAAAACAATTTCAATTCTTTCAGCTTTGTCTATTACGTGGTTGTTGGTTACCAGATATGCAGAATCACCATCTTTTTTGTATATAACACCTGATCCTTCACTATAAATAGAAAGTCCATCATTCTCTTTAGTTGATGAATCACCTTGACTAAAAATATCCATGGCTGAGTTTAAAGAATCATTTTTTTGATAGTTAACTACAGAAACAACTGCATCTTGAATCACTTTAACAGCTTTAGTCGTATTAGTAGTATTTTTATAGGTTACTTTACTTGTCGTCGTTGGGTTATTAAGATTTGTTGTGGATGATGGATGTGGTAACAGATTCATCACAAAGAATGCTAAAGCACCACCAATGAAGCCTAATCCGACTATCATTATGTATTTGAAAAAATGTTTAAACTTAGACACAGGCATTACCTCCAGATTTTTTTCATCATAATATGAAATTCTGCTTAATTATACCTTAAAAAAAATAAAAAGAAAAGAAATCCACAACTTGTGGAAAACTTTGATGAATTCTTGATAAGTCAAAATGCTTATTCAATTTTTTTATGTGTATAACTTCTTATTGAGAATCTTATTTGTGATATAATAGTCTTATGAAAATTAAAATAATTTGTGTTGGAAAAATAAAAGAAAAGTATTTAAAAGATGGAATAGCTGAATATCAAAAACGATTATCACGTTTTACTCAATTTGAAATCATTGAATTGGCTGACGAAAAAACACCTGAAAAGGCAAGTCAGGCTGAGAATGAAAAAATTATGGAGAAAGAAGCTAATCGCATTTTAAGCAAAATAGGAAATAGAGATTATGTTATTGCACTTGCTATTGAAGGAAAGCAATATTCTTCGGAAGAATTTAGTCAATTTGTAACCGATATTACCATTCAAGGTTTTTCTGACATTACATTTATTATTGGTGGCAGTTTAGGATTACATTCAAAAATAAAACAAAAAGCACATGCTTTAATTAGTTTTGGACGTCTAACCTTACCCCATCAATTAATGAGATTAGTACTAACTGAACAGATTTACAGAGCATTTATGATTCAAGAAGGTAGTCCATATCATAAATAAAAAGTTTCACATGAAACAAAAAAGCCAAATCAATTTGATTTGGCTTTTAATTTGATCCCAGCAGGATTCGAACCTGCGACCGTTCGCTTAGAAGGCGAATGCTCTATCCAGCTGAGCTATGAGACCTTAACTTCCTTATTTTAACAGAAATACTTTATCTCTGTCAATGGTCAATTTAAATCCTGAAGCTTTTATACTATTTTTAGACGACATCTCAAATAACTCAATAAATTTTTAAATTTTTTTCAAAAAAATATAGACAAATGGAAATGTTCTGATATAATAATAAGAGTGTTGAAGAGATGTTCAATCTCAAACAACTTCTGGTCCGTTGGTCAAGGGGTTAAGACACCGCCTTTTCACGGCGGTAACACGGGTTCGAATCCCGTACGGACTATTAATTGCTGAGAGGCAATTTTTTTTATAATAATTTTCCGGCATAGCTCAGTTGGTAGTAGCGCATGACTGTTAATCATGATGTCGTAGGTTCGAGTCCTACTGCCGGAGTCAGAAAAAATAGTTTCCTTTTGGAAACTATTTTTTCTTTTTACCAGTAATTATTTTATTAAACCCTAAAAATAAACAAAATCCCAATAGAGATGTTAATACGCCTAATTTAAAACCATTAGGAACAAATACCATATTGATGGTTCCACTTCCTTTTTTAACATCAATTTTCATAAATCCTTTTTGTGCTTTTAAAATAGGCAATTTTTTCCCATTTTGCTCTGCTTTCCATCCTTTATCATATGGTAATGTTATAAGCAAAGAAGCATCGTTAGGTGTTGAATATGAAATGGATAAATTATTTTTCGACTGTTTGACGTGACTATTCTTTTTAGTGATTTTTTGAAAAACTTTTTGATAATTTTGAATATCCAAACTGTAAAAATGTGGTAAATCAAAAGATACTGTTTTTTGTTTAGGAAAAATAATATCAATTTTAAGAAGTTGAGAATTTTCAAAATAACCCAAATCAAAAAAACTAAAACTGTTGTCGGTTGTATAGTGATGGATTTTCCCATTGACACGAATAATAACACTTTTTTCATCAGGATTTTCAACAGTAAGCTGAGGTAAACTTAAATACAACTGTTTGTTTTCAGACACTTCCAATTGATAACTAATCAGTGTATCCTTCGAAGAATCGTTGACATGGCTGTTAACGCGATTATTAATGCTCGTTGCACCAGATAATAAGTGTGATATTTCTTCTTGATAATACTGGAAATGTGTCCCTGCTATTTGATTAATAAACTGAGTCTGATTATCTAATGTATTTACAGTAAATTGACAATCCTTGTAAATACTATCAGTCAAAATTGCTAATTGACTTGCATACTGATTATAATAAAGTCGTGTGTTATTTTTTTGGTTTATTTTAGTGAAACCATATTTTGATAGATTATTTTCACTTATATTATATTTTATTCCAAATAGGCTATCAGCAATGAGTGTATTGTTTTGATATCTCAAATTGAGATTAGTTCCTTCTGATTTAAAGCCAAGGCGATCAAGTATTTGACTTGAATTGCGATTTCGGATTGATGAAAATTGTGAAATACCATAATAGTTATATTTCATGCTATCATTACCAGTTTGTCCAAGAATTCGCTCTGTTCTATAAAATGAACTATCTTTTTTCTTTTGATCATCTACTAAGGTTGAAATAGCTTCTAAGTTTTCAGAATAGCCTTTTCTAGTTGGAAATACCCATTCGTTATCAACTCCGCTAATCATGTAGAAACTATTTAAACTTATCTCTAAAATGGTAAAAATGACTGTAAAGACTATCAGGATAGATAATGGAAAATGAAATTCAATTAAACTAACTAAGATAATAGCGTAGGCAGTTAAAAAACATAAACTAAGTAGAAATAGATCAAACTGTAAAAAATGATAGCGTTCTGTAAAAAAGTACGGTATTGCAATAAATGCACTTAGGAAAACGAAGACTATTAATACATTTGTTACTGTTAATTCTTTTAGGTGATTAAGTGTTTCACAAGATAAAATGATAAGAATTAAAGGAACTGTCCATGCATAACGATGTAAAAACATATTTGGAGAATGCATGCCCTGCCAAAATAAATCAAGTGGTTGAATGTAATAACTTATAACAATAAAAAGTATTAAAGTGACATATGCTATTTTTATTTTCCAATTAATTGACTTGATAGTAAAGTAAAGACAAGTTAATAAGAGAGGAAATAAACCAACGTAAATCATTGGTATGGCATTAAATTTTGTAGTATCATAGGCCCCAATACTACTCTTAGATAGCAAATCAAAAAACCAGGTGTTTTCAGTTATTAAAGTTGACACTTTTGTCAACTTTTCACCATGTGTTTTTAAGTCTAAGAGAGTTGGAAACAACATGATAGCACTTGACATGGCTGCTAGGAAAGATAGTACAGAAAAATGTATAAATATTTTGATTCTATTTTTCCAATCATTTTCTTTTACGAGTACTACTAGTACATAAAGAACTAAGAAAATTGAGAACATGTATCCAAAATAATAATTTTGAATAAAAAGTACAGTTAACGAAACATAGTATAAAATAAATTGATTATTAAAAAGATGATGTAAACCCAAAATGACAATTGGAATAATAATAAAAACATCTAACCAAGTATTTATTTCAAGTTGACTGGTCAAAAAACTCATTAATGCAAATGATGATGATAAGATAATCAAATAATGTTTCTTTACAGCTGAGTAAATTCCTTGTAAAGAAAAGAACGTAGACAGTCCTATCAGGCCAAATTTAATTATGGTAAAAACATAGATGGCATCGGGCATTGATTTTAAATTAAAAAAGAAATAAAAAGGCGAAAGAAAGCTACCAAGATAATAACTCATCAAAGCATAAAAATTTAAACCAAGACCACTTGTAAAAGTATAGAAAATACTGTCTGATCCGTGTAAAATATTTCTTAAATTTTGAGCAAAAATAACATATTGATGAAAACCATCACTGGCTAAAATTGTTTTACTACTATTCCAAAATATTCCTTTTGAGAGTAGAACCAAAAACATAATAGTAGAAGGAAGTAGAAAACTTATTAGGTAATAATATAGACCTTTAAATTTTGTTATCATATTGAAATCTTTCAAATTGTATTTTAAAAAAGAATAAGGCCTATTAGCCTTATTCTTTTTATTTCCAAAGTTCAGCAACTTTTGCTTGAACTTCTTCATTTTCAAGGAATTCATCATAAGTTTCGTCAATGCGATCGATGACACCATTTTTTGAAATAACAATGATGTGGTTAGCAATAGTTTGAATAAACTCATGATCATGACTAGCAAAAATAACAGATTCTTTAAAATCTTTTATTCCATCGTTCAGACTTGAGATTGATTCTAGGTCTAAGTGGTTTGTCGGATCATCCAAAATTAAAACATTTGATTTTAATAACATTAATTTGGATAACATGACGCGAACTTTTTCTCCACCAGAAAGAACGTTGACAGATTTGTTAACTTCATCACCTGAGAAAAGCATTCTTCCTAAGAAACCACGTAAGAATGTATCATCATCCTCACCTTTTGCGGCAAATTGACGTAACCATTCTAATATGGTTTCGCCCGTAGAAAAATCGCGTGAATTGTCTTTTGGAAGATAGGATCGACTAGTTGTGACACCCCATTTTATCGTCCCTTCATATTCAATATCATCCATTAATGCTCTCATTAATGCAGTCGTTTGAATATCATTTTGTCCAATAAGTGCCGCTTTATCACCCGGTCTTAGAATGAAACTGATGTTATCTAGAATTTTTTCACCATCAATGGTAACAGATAGGTTTTCAACTGTTAGAAAATCATTACCCATTTCACGTTCAGCTTTAAAATTGATAAATGGGTATTTACGACTAGATGGCACAATTTCTTCTAATTCAATCTTATCAAGCATTTTTTTACGAGACGTTGCTTGTTTTGATTTAGAGGCATTGGCTGAGAAACGAGCAACAAATTCTTGAAGTTCTTTAATTTTTTCTTCAGCTTTTGCATTACGATCAGCTTGTAACCGTGCAGCCAATTCAGATGATTGTTTCCAAAAATCGTAATTGCCAACAAATAATTTGATTTTACCAAAATCTAAGTCAGCCATGTGTGTACAAACTTTATTTAAAAAATGTCGGTCATGGGATACAACAATTACTGTATTTTCAAAATCAATTAAAAATTCTTCTAACCATGCAATTGATTGAATATCAAGTCCATTGGTAGGTTCGTCTAATAATAAAACATCAGGTTTACCAAACAAAGCTTTTGCAAGTAATACCTTAACCTTGTCACCATTTGCTAGTTCGCTCATGGTTTGATAATGGAGATCCTCAGAAATATTTAAATTTTGTAAGAGCTGAGCCGCTTCACTTTCAGCTTCCCAACCGCCAAGTTCTGCAAATTGTCCTTCTAATTCGGCGGCTCGGACACCATCTTCTTCTGAAAAATCTTCTTTCATATAGATGGCATCTTTTTCTTTCATAATGTTATAGAGTTGTTCATTTCCCATAATAACAACATCAATAGCTCGTTCATCTTCGTAATCAAAATGATTTTGACGAAGAACGGAAAGCCGCTCATCTTGACCTAGAGAAATATGCCCCGTTGTGGGTTCAATGTCTCCAGCTAATATTTTTAAAAAAGTGGATTTTCCGGCACCATTTGCTCCTATTAATCCATAAGTATTTCCTGAAGTAAATTTGATATTGACTTCATCGAAAAGTTTACGATCACTAAAACGTAGTGACACATCAGAAACTGTAAGCAATTTTTCACCTCTTAATATTTATCTAAACTTCATTGTACCTAAAAAAGCCCCAATTATCAATCAGAAAGGGGCTAAGAACTACATAGGCAATAGGACATCTTCATCTTCACGTTTATAGTGTTTTGTAACGCTGAACCCACGACCAACGACTTGAGAAGCAGGCATGACTACAACAAATGCGGTATCATCTATTTCAAGTATTTTTTCTTGTAGGCTAGGAAGTTCATAAGTTGAAACTACGGCCATTAACATAATTTTATCCGAAGTTGTATACCCACCTCGAATTGGAATTTTTGTTACCCCTCTGTCCATTTCCTTAGTAATATAATCTTTAATAATTTGGAATTCTTTTGAGATTATCATGACATTCTTAGAGGAATCAAAACCATTTTCCATGATTGTTATGACATAACCCACAACAAACAAACCAATAGTAGAGTACATAACATCATCGGCTGATAGTGCCATAAAGCCCATTAGAACACTAATACCATCAATTATTGTCATAGAAACTCCTAGTGTCAATGGCGAATATTTATGTAAAATTTGAGTTAAAATACCTGTTCCACCCGTAGAAGAATTTCCCCAGAACACTAGACCAATTCCTATTCCAACAATAATTCCTCCGAAAATAGAAGCAAGTAATTGATTATGTGTTAAAGTTGGTAAAAAATTTGTTAATCTAATTGCTATGGGATAAATCCATGAACCATAAAGCGTTTTTATGAAAGTTGGTTTACCTAAAAAGAAATAACATAAAATTAATAACGGAATGTTGCTAACCATTAAAAAGAGGGATGGACTAATGCCAAATAATTCTTTTACAACGACTGAAATTCCTACCATACCACCAGAGGCAATATTATTATGTACAAACATTGTATTAAATCCAATTGCTGTGATAAAAGATCCCAGTGTCACATATAGGATATCAATTATCCTATTTTTCATCTCTTTATTCTCCTTTTTAAATTGATAATAGTATAGCCGACATTTATTATCTCTTAAAGTAACCAAAGGAGTCAAGGTAATTTCATAAAAAAAATCAAAGTTGACAAATTCCTTGAATTTTCATAAAATAATTTTGAATTAGATGAGTAACTTTTTAACTATTTTTAGAGAGCTAATGGTTGCTGAAAATTAGCAGTAGAAAAAGTGAAATGGGCTAATGTTTCGTGAGAGGAACCAATAACTCTCAGGTTTTGTGCACCTTATCGTACAACTTCTTGTTAGAGAAGATGAGATAATATCTAGTATGATATTAATTTGAGGTGGCACCGCGTCATTGAGTAATAACGCCCTCACGCAGTTTTTTGCGTGAGTTTTTTTTTGTAAAAGGAGTATGAAATGTCAAAACCCGTTATTTTAACAGGAGATAGACCAACTGGTAAATTACATCTTGGTCATTATGTTGGAAGTTTAAAAAATCGTGTTATCTTGCAAAATGAAGAAAAGTATAAAATGTTTGTTTTTTTAGCTGATCAACAAGCTTTAACAGATCATGCAAAAGAATCTGAAAAAATCCAGGAATCCATTGGAAATGTAGCATTGGATTATTTATCTGTAGGTTTGGATCCTTCTAAATCAACTATCTTTATTCAAAGCCAAATTCCAGAACTAGCTGAATTAACCATGTACTACATGAATTTAGTTTCGCTCGCACGTCTTGAACGGAATCCTACTGTCAAAACAGAAATTGCTCAAAAAGGTTTTGGTGAAAGTATTCCAAGTGGTTTTTTAGTATATCCAATTTCTCAAGCCGCAGATATTACTGCTTTTAAAGCAAATTTTGTACCAGTTGGTAACGATCAGAAACCTATGATTGAACAAACAAGAGAAATAGTTAGAAGTTTTAACAACACCTATAAGACATCATGTTTAATTGAACCAGAAGGTATTTATCCAGAAAATGAGAGAGCCGGTCGCTTACCTGGTTTGGATGGCAATGCTAAAATGTCTAAATCGTTAGGAAATGGAATATATTTATCTGATGATTTCGATACCGTCAGAAAAAAAGTTATGAGTATGTATACTGACCCTAATCATATTCGTGTAGAGGACCCTGGACAAATCGAAGGGAATATGGTTTTCTATTATTTAGATATTTTTGGTAAAGATGAAGATTTAGAAACTATCCAATTAATGAAAGAGCAATATCAAAGCGGTGGTTTAGGAGATGTAAAAACTAAAAAATACCTTTTGGAAGTTCTGGAACGAGAGCTATCACCAATAAGGAAACGTCGTTTAGAGTATGCTAAAGATATGGGCGAAGTTTTTAATATGTTGAAAAAAGGTAGCTGTTCTGCGCGTGAAGTTGCTTCTCAAACATTATCAGAAGTTAAGGCAGCAATGGGAATTAATTACTTTTAAAATTTAGAGTTCTAGATAAAAATATTTAGAACTCTTTTCTATTTCCGAACATTATATATTATAAAATCATTTTTTTTATAAAAACAACCATAATCCCGAATAATAATTACTGATTTAAGGTGAGTTTTAAAAGAATAACAACTATTTATTGACAAATTAAATTAGCGTGTTATGATAGTTACAATAAAAAAATAGACTGGGCTATTTGCTCCTAGATTTAATGAAAAGAGGATTTTTTTAATGTCAAATTGGGACACTAAATTTTTAAAAAAAGGTTTCACCTTTGATGACGTCTTGCTTATTCCAGCTGAAAGTCATGTTCTTCCTAATGAAGTTAATATGAAAACTAAATTAGCTAAAAATTTAACATTAAATATTCCTATAATTACAGCTGCAATGGACACTGTTACTGATAGTAAGATGGCAATTGCTATTGCTCGTGCAGGAGGATTAGGTGTTATCCATAAAAATATGTCTATTTCTGAACAAGCAGAAGAAGTTCGAAAGGTAAAACGTTCAGAAAATGGTGTTATTATCGATCCATTCTTTCTAACACCAAATCATAAGGTTGCAGAAGCTGAAGAATTGATGCAACGATACAGAATCAGTGGTGTCCCAATTGTTGAAACGTTAGCAAATCGTAAGTTAGTTGGTATTATCACCAATAGAGATATGCGCTTTATCAGTGATTATGATGCTCCTATTTCTGAACATATGACTAGCGAGCAACTTGTAACAGCAGAAGTAGGTACTGATTTAGAAACAGCTGAACGAATCCTTCATGAACACCGTATCGAAAAATTACCTTTAGTTGATGATAATGGTAGACTTTCTGGTTTGATTACAATTAAGGATATCGAAAAAGTTATTGAATTTCCAAATGCTGCCAAAGATGAATTTGGAAGACTATTGGTTGCTGCAGCAGTTGGTGTCACTTCGGATACCTTTGAAAGAGCGGAAGCACTATTTGAAGCAGGTGCAGATGCTATTGTTATTGATACAGCCCATGGTCATTCTGCAGGTGTTCTTCGAAAAATTGCTGAAATTCGTGCCCATTTCCCTGACAAGACTCTTATTGCAGGAAATATTGCTACAGCTGAAGGAGCGCGTGCTCTTTATGATGCAGGAGTTGATGTTGTTAAGGTTGGTATTGGACCTGGATCAATTTGTACAACTCGTGTTGTTGCCGGAGTTGGTGTACCTCAAATTACTGCAATTTATGATGCTGCGGCTGTTGCGCGCGAATATGGTAAAACTATAATCGCTGACGGTGGTATCAAATATTCAGGAGACATTGTTAAAGCACTTGCAGCTGGTGGAGATGCCGTTATGCTAGGTTCAATGTTTGCGGGTACTGATGAAGCACCAGGTGAGACAGAAATCTATCAAGGTCGTAAGTTTAAAACTTATCGTGGCATGGGATCAATTGCAGCTATGAAAAAAGGCTCTAGTGATCGTTACTTCCAGGGCTCTGTTAATGAAGCAAATAAACTAGTTCCTGAGGGAATTGAAGGACGTGTAGCGTATAAGGGTGCCGCTTCAGATATTGTTTTCCAAATGTTAGGTGGCATTCGTTCAGGTATGGGATATGTTGGTGCTGCAACAATTAAGGACTTACATGAAAATGCTCAATTTATTGAGATGTCAGGAGCAGGCTTAATTGAAAGTCATCCTCATGATGTTCAAATTACAAATGAAGCTCCTAATTATTCCGTACACTAAAACGTAGATTAAATATGTAAAGCTAGTTCTTTTCACATGACTAGCTTTTTTTAATTATCTTATCTTGCTTAATAATACAATTTTAGTTATAATAAGCTTTCAAGACAACTATTTAAGGTTGACGATAATGTCAATTTTATTGTAAATCTTGTCAATTTTTAGTAAAGTTTATTGTAAAGGGAGAATCATGGAAGGAATACTTTTTGCATTAGTACCAATGTTTGCATGGGGAAGTATTGGTTTTGTTAGTAATAAGATTGGTGGTAAACCTAGTCAACAAACTTTTGGAATGACCTTAGGTGCCTTTTTATTTGCCAGTCTCGTTTGGCTAATTGCAAAGCCAGAAATGTCTACCAATTTGTGGATTTTTGGAATATTAGGTGGTTTATTATGGTCAGTTGGACAGAATGGTCAATTCCACGCGATGAAATATATGGGTGTTTCTGTTGCAAATCCTTTATCTAGTGGCTCCCAACTTGTATTGGGAAGTTTAATTGGTGTTATTGCATTTGGAGAATGGACTAGCTCTTTTCAGTTTATCTTAGGTAGTATTGCGCTTTTGCTGTTAGTAATAGGATTCTATTTTTCAAGTAAGCAAGATTCAATTTACAGTGAAAAAAAAGTTATTCGTGACTATACCAAAGGATTTAGATCACTTACCTATTCCACTTTAGGGTATGTTTCTTATGTTGTATTATTTAATAACATCATGAAATTTGATTTAATATCTGTTTTATTACCAATGGCTATTGGTATGGTTTTAGGTGCTAGCCTATTTATGAAATTTAATCTCAGCTTTGATCAGATTGTTTTAAAAAATTCTCTTGTAGGTATTCTTTGGGGAATTGGAAATATTTTCATGCTATTGGCTGCTTCAAAAGCTGGTCTTGCGATTGCATTTAGTTTTTCTCAGTTAGGAGCGATTATTTCTATTATTGGTGGTATTTTATTTTTAGGTGAGGAAAAGACTAAAAATGAAATGCGTTGGGTAATTACAGGTATTATTTTCTTTGTAATAGGTGCCGTTTTATTAGGCATTGTAAAAGCTTAAAAGCAGACTATTTAGTCTGCTTTTAATGTGCCCTGATTGACGTGAAAAGTTTTAATTTTATCTGGCAGATGAAGAAGGTGATCTAAACTTGTTGTCGTAATAAAGGTTTGAACATTTTCATTTATGACAGTTTCAAGTAATTTTATTTGTCTGGTATTATCTAGTTCACTCATAACATCATCAAGCAATAATATAGGATTATCTCCAGTCATTTCTTTCATCAAACTAACTTCAGCCATTTTTAATGAAAGAATAAGACTTCTATGTTGGCCTTGACTAGCAAAATTGGCATTCATGTCATTGATAAAAAAGTGAATATCATCACGATGAGGTCCAATACTAGTGTTCTTTTTAAATATATCTCTTTGTCTATTTTTTTGAAGATTCAGTAGAAAGGCTTCTTTAATGGTTTGATGATCTTGTTGAGTGACTGAAGATTCATAAGTGATTATTAAAGATTCAAGTCCATTTGAGATTGCTTCATGATGTTTATTAGCTTCACGGGTGAGCTCTCCAATAAAATCTATTCGATGTTTAATAACTTTGCTTCCATAGTCGGCTAATTGTTCATCCAATACAGATAAAAAGTCAGAATTGATAGTTGAGATTGTTTTTAAATAAGTATTACGTTGCTTTAAAACATAGTTATAGTTGGATAAATCTGATAAATAAATGGGTTTTATTTGACCTAAATCTATATCAATAAACTTTCGTCTTAGACTAGGAGCACCTTTGACAAGTTGTAAATCTTCTGGTGCAAAGAGGACAACCATCATCGTTCCAATATAATCAGAAAGTCGAGCTTGTTTTAAGGCATTTATTTTTGTTATACGACCTTTGTCAGATAATTGTAATTCTAAACTTAAGGCTCCACTGATTCGGTTCAATTTGCCAATTAACTGTAAATTATTTTTGGAAAATTGAATTAGTTCTTTATCAGTTCTTGTTCTGTGACTTCGTGTAAGTGCTAAAAAATAGATAGCCTCAAGAAAATTGGTTTTCCCTTGGGCGTTATTTCCAATGAAAACATTTAATCCTGGAGAAAATTCAGTATCAACTGTACCATAATTGCGAAAATTTCTAAGTTGAAGTTCTTTAATCCACATTGTTAAGTACCAGGGAAACGGACAGGTTTACGATTTTTTGCATCTGATTTTGTTTTAGTAGTTGTATTAATGGTTTGATTAACTTTACTTTTTTTATTCTGGTTTAATTCTTTAACTAATTTTGATACACGCTCTTTTTCTTTTTGATCTTCTATGCGCTTTTTCATTTCGTCATCAGAGGGTTCTACGATGATGATTTCAATATTTTGTGAGGGTATCCTTATTACATCACCAATTCTCAATTTTTTGCCACGCCTTTTTTCATCCGTACCATTAACTAAAACAGTTGTTCCATTGAGAAAACTTTTGATTGCACCACCACTTTGAATAATTCCTAATTCTTTTAAAAGAGCTTGTAAGGTAATAAACTCTGTAAATAATTTATATTCCATTTTATTGTCTCCATTTGCACTAATTCAAGTCATTATAGCATAAATTGAAAGTAATTAGTATTAAGAAATGGGATAAAAATGTTAGTATTGGACTTCTTCTAATCAATTTGTTTCCAAAGGAAATATTTTATGTTATAATATTTTCAGTATTTTTAAGAATAAAAGTCCTGAATTCGAGTTTTTTCTATTACTCTTTTCAGGCTTTTTTTAGACTAAAATCTTGTTAGCATGTTTTGATTTATCTAAAAGATTAGAAAATAGTTGATATGGTATGTTTACATTTTTACAAGATTGTAAAAATGTACCTATGTCTTAATCATCATTAATAAAAATGGTATAATTTAAAGAATCAGACTTATATATTAAGGAAATATTATGAAACTCGTTGATGGTGTCCAATTACATCTTATAAAGACTAAAAAATTTAAAACTAATCATATTACGTTCAGGTTCTCAGGAGATTTTAATCAAAAATTAGTTGCGAAACGTATTTTAGTAGCACAAATGTTATCAACAGCAAATGAGTTATATCCAACCTCAAAACAATTTAGAGAAAAATTGGCTCAACTATATGGAGCAAATTTAAGTACAAATGTTAGTGTAAAAGGTAAAACTCATATTGTTGATATTGATATTACTTTTATTCAAGATCAATACACTTTTCAAGGAGAAAAATTGTTAGAAGAGGTCATTGATTTTCTTAATGGTATTATTTTTTCTCCTTTAATTTCTGTTGCCCAGTATCAACCTAAGGTCTTTGAAATTGAAAAAAATAATCTAATGAATTATCTTGAAACTGATAAAGAAGACTCGTTCTATTATAGTTCTTTACAGTTAAAAGATCTTTTTTACGATGATGATGATATGAAATTATCTAAATTTGGTACTAAGGAACTTGTTGAAAAGGAAACAGCCTACACAAGTTATCAGGAATATCATCGTATGTTGTTAGAAGATCAAATTGATATCTATATTCTAGGTGATTTCGATGACTATAAAGTTGTGCAGTTATTTCATCAGTTTCCTTTTGAACCCCGTCAAAAGAAATTAGATTTTTACTACCACCAAGATTATAACAATGTTGTTAGAGAAAAAATTGAAAGTAAAGAACTGAATCAATCAATATTAGAACTTGCTTATTTCATTCCAATTGATTACATGAAAGAAAATTATCATTCAATGGTCTTACTTAATGGTTTGCTTGGCTCTTTTTCGCACTCGAAATTATTTACAAAAATAAGAGAAACGGAAGGGATAGCTTATTCGATTGGAAGTCGGATGAATTCTTACTCAGGAATGATGGAAGTTTTTGCTGGTATTGATAAGAATGACAAAACAAAAGCTTTACAGTTGATAACAAAGGAAATGAATGACTTAAAGATGGGAAGATTTTCAAGTCAACTTATTGAAAAAACTAGACTGATGTTAGTGAACAATATAAAGCAGTCGGAAGATTACTGTAAAGCAATAGTTGACAATTTTTACACAACAAGTCATATTAATAATGAATTTTCACCAGAAAAATTTTTGAAACAATTGAACCATGTGAAAAAAACGGATATTGTCAAGGCTGCTAATCACATCAAATTACAAAGCGTATACTTTTTGGAGGGAAATAATTGAGCAAACTTAGAAAAATTAGTTACCCATCAATTGGTGAAGATATTTATTATTCTAAATTAAAAAATGATTTTCAAGTATATCTTATTAATAAGCCAGGTTATTCTGAAAAGTCAGCAATGTTGACAGTGGATTACGGATCTATTGACAGTTTATTTACAGTAAGATGTAAAGACTATTCTAATCCAAAAGGACTTGCCCATTTTCTTGAACATAAGGTATTTGAAGATAATGAGGGAAAGGATGTTTCCTTAGCCTTTACAAAATTAGGTGCAGATGTAAATGCCTTTACAACTTTTGAAAAAACAGCTTACTATTTTTCAGCATCTGATAATTTCAAGGAAGCTCTAAAACTACTGCAAGAATTTGTAGTTTCAGCACATTTTACAGCTGAGTCAATTGATAAGGAGAAAAAAATCATTGCTCAAGAGATTGATATGTATTTAGATGATCCTGATTATCAATCTTACATCGGTATTTTGCAAAACTTATTTCCAAATTCTGATTTAGCAAATGATATTGCTGGGACAAAGTCCTCCATTACCGAGATAAGTTTAGAAATTTTGAGACGAAATTATAACCAGTTTTATCATGCTTCCAATATGACCTTAATCGTTATGGGTGACATTAATATTGAAGAGACTTTTCAAGATATTCTTGCAAGTCAAGAAACATTAAAGAGAAGACGCCCACCACAAGCAAAAATTGCTCAGTTACCATATAATCCAATTGTGAAAACCAATTCGATTGATATGGACGTCATTACTCCAAAATTAGTTGTTGGATACAGAGGAAAAAAATTAAACCAAAACTTTCCAATTTTGGAGTACAAAATTGGGTTAAAATTATTTTTGGCAATGTTATTTGGATGGACGTCAAAAAATTACCAAGATTGGTACAATGACGGAAAAATTGATGATTCTTTCGACATTGAAATTGAAATTCAACATGATTTTTCTTTTGTTCTTATTTCATTAGAAACTAATGCACCAATTGCAATGTCTAGTAAAATCAGAAAAAAAATGGAAAGGTTTCAAAAATCAAAAGACCTTAATGAGAATCACTTAGTCCTTTTGAAAAAGGAAATCTATGGCGATTTTATACAAAGTCTAGACTCAGTTGACCAATTAATTCATCAATTTCATTTATTTTTAAATGATGATGTGAATTATTTTGATATTCCTGATATTTTAAATAGACTTAGTCTGGAAGATATTCTAGCTATTGGATTTGATTTTTTTAATACTGCTGAAGTGTCTGATTTTACTGTCTTTCCCAAATAAACATTATTTTGATATAATGAACATAATATTTTTAGTATAGAGGTACCTGTATGAGAGAACAAACGTTAGGTGAATTCCTAAGAGAAACACGTGTTCAACGAAAAATTACTTTAGATGATATTGAGAGTCAAACCGGCATCTCCTCACATTATTTATTAGCATTGGAATTAGATCAATTTAAGATTATTCCTGAAAATAATTTCGAAAATATTTTAAAACAATATGCAGAATTTGTAGGCTTAGATTATGGATTATTAAAAAATAGATATGAGGAACAAGTTAACTCAAATAATTCCACAAATATTAATAGTGTTACAAAACAAGTTGAAGAGAAACTATATCAAAGACGACAAAACAATCAATCGTTTGTACTTCCTTCAAAAACTCATGATACTATGCCAAACTATCAGATAGATTCTTCTGAGGATGTCACACCGATTCCTGAAATTAGCTCTTCACAAATAAAAATTGAAGAAAAACAAGAACTTGAGAGTTTAGTTGTAAATGACAGAGACAAAAGAGAAATCTCAAGATTAAGCCGCTATCAACTGGAAGAAAAAAAATCTAAATCCATTCTATCTGTACTACTCTTAAGTTTACTAGCACTAGCAGTATTTACTTTTATCTTTTTTGCCGTTTGGAAACAATTTTCGACAGAACATAAAATTAATAATATCACTAGTATTTTTACGAAAAAGAGTTCGAATACGTCAAAAGCTAAAGACACTGTTCCGACTGAAACAACCCAAACAAGTTCTAGTGAGAAACAAACTATTATAACTAGTCAAGGTCAGGATAACTATTTAAATGCAACGGTTACAAAAGCAAAAGATACTGTTGAAGTAACTGTTACCTTAACTGACGCGGAAAGTTTATGGTTCTCATTAACCAATTCTGATATTGGTGAAGCTGGAATGACTTTAACTAAAGAGAATCCTACTTATACAACTACACTATCTGCTGATGTAGCAGAGTCAATTATAACTTTAGGAATGCCTCATGGTGTTGAAATTAAAATTGACAATCAACCACTTGATTTGACCCCATTAACAAGTTCTGATATTAGTTACATCACTTTAAGCATTCAACAATAGGAAAGAAAAATGACAAAGAAAGAAAATATCCCAAACCTCTTAACACTGATTCGAATTATTATGATTCCAATATTTTTGTTAATTACATCTATTTCTCAAGAATTACATTGGCATATTGTGGCTGCCATTATTTTTGCTGTTGCTAGTTTTACAGATTACTTAGATGGTTATTTAGCAAGAAAATGGCGTGTCGTTACTAATTTTGGAAAATTCGCGGATCCATTAGCTGATAAAATGCTGGTTATGAGTGCTTTTATCATGTTAGTTGGAGCGGATTTAGTGCCTGCTTGGATAGCAGCTATTATTATTTGTCGTGAGTTAGCTGTTACTGGCTTGAGACTGCTTCTAGTTGAATCAGGTGGGGAGATTTTAGCAGCAGCAATGCCAGGGAAAATAAAAACAGTTTCACAAATGTTTTCAATTATTTTTCTTTTTTGTCATTTGACTTTGATAGGTAATATTTTCCTTTATATTGCTTTATTCTTCACCATTTATTCAGGATATGATTACTTCAAAGGAGCAGGTTTTCTTTTTAAAGATACCTTTAAATAACAATGGCAAATATTATTGAGGTCAAAAACGTTAGTTTTAAATATCATACAGATCAAGATAATTATACTTTAAAAGATGTCACGTTTCACGTGAAACAAGGAGAGTGGTTATCAATCATTGGTCATAATGGCTCAGGAAAATCGACTTCAGTCAGATTATTAAATGGATTACTGGTTCCGGAATCTGGAAATATTATAGTTGATGGTGAACTATTAACTGAAAAAAATGTTTGGGATATCAGACAAAAAATTGGAATGGTATTTCAAAATCCAGATAACCAATTTGTTGGAGCTACTGTTGAAGACGATGTTGCTTTTGGATTAGAAAATAAAGGTGTTGAACATAGTCAGATGAAAGAGCGTGTAGACGAGGCTCTTAATTTAGTTGGTATGTCTGCATTTAAAACGCGTGAACCAGCTCGATTGTCTGGGGGACAAAAACAAAGAGTTGCAATCGCAGGTGCAGTTGCTTTGCGTCCAATGATTATAGTTCTTGATGAAGCCACTAGTATGCTAGATCCAAAAGGTAGATTAGAGTTGATTAATACAATAAGGTCAATTCGAGAAGACTATCAATTAACAGTTATATCTATTACTCATGATTTGGATGAAGTCGCACTAAGTGATCGTGTTCTTGTAATGAAAAATGGTCAAGTTGAGTCAAGTTCGACTCCCAGAGAACTTTTCGCAAGAGGAAATGAAATCTTACAATTAGGATTAGATATCCCATTTACAACATCCTTGATTAATGCATTCAGAGAAGACGGTTTTAATCTGGAGGAAGATTATTTAACAGAAAAGGAATTAGAGAATCAGTTATGGCAATTCATTTCCAAAAAGTGAGCTATACTTATCAAGCAGGGACACCCTTTGAAGGACGTGCCCTTTTTGATGTGACATTAGATATTGAAGATGGTTCATATACTGCTTTTATTGGACATACTGGTTCTGGTAAATCAACAATTATGCAACTCTTAAATGGTCTTTTAATACCAACTTCTGGAGAAGTCATTGTTGATGGGCAAAGCATCACAAATCAGTCCAAAAATAAAGATATTAAATCAATTCGAAAAACAGTAGGGCTCGTTTTTCAATTCCCAGAAAGTCAACTTTTTGAAGAAACAGTCTTAAAAGATGTTGCATTTGGACCTCAAAATTTTGGTGTTTCTAAAGAAAAGGCTGAAAAAATTGCGCGTGAAAAATTGAATTTGGTAGGTATAGCGGAAGAGTTATTTGAAAAGAATCCCTTTGAGCTTTCTGGTGGACAAATGAGGAGAGTAGCCATTGCAGGTATTTTGGCTATGGAACCTAAAGTGCTTGTTTTAGATGAACCAACTGCTGGTTTAGATCCAAAAGGAAGACGTGAATTGATGACTTTGTTTAAACAACTACATCATGACGGAATGACTATCGTATTAGTTACACATTTAATGGATGATGTGGCTAATTATGCTGATTATGTTTATGTTTTAGAGGCAGGCTCTCTTGTTTTATCAGGAAAGCCAAGTGATGTCTTTCAAGAGGTTGATTTGTTGGAAGAAAAACAATTAGGTGTCCCAAAAATTACAAAATTTGCTCAGAGCCTTGCCAAAAAAGGATTACATTTTTCCCGCTTACCAATTACTCTAAGTGAGCTGAGAGAGGATATAAAGCATGGATAAATTAATTTTGGGACGTTACATTCCTGGTGATTCCCTTATCCATAGGTTGGATCCAAGAAGTAAGCTTCTTGCAATGATTATTTATATTATCATTATTTTTTGGGCTAATAACTTGGTAACAAATCTTATCATGTTAGTATTTACAATGATAATTGTCTTTTTATCACATATAAAACTTTCTTTCTTTTTAAATGGTTTAAAGCCAATGATTGGAATTATTTTATTCACAACCCTTTTTCAAATGTTTTTTAACAGTGAAGGAAATACCTTATTTCAATTTTGGATTCTTAAAGTTACAAATGTGGGATTAAGCCAAGCCTTGTTAATCTTTATGAGATTTGTTTTAATAATTTTTTTCTCTACGTTACTGACTTTGACGACAACACCGCTAAGTCTATCAGATGCTGTGGAGTCACTATTGAAGCCCTTAGTTATTTTTAAAGTTCCTGCTCATGAAATTGGATTAATGCTTTCATTGAGCCTCCGTTTTGTACCTACCTTAATGGATGATACGACACGTATTATGAATGCTCAAAAGGCTAGGGGAGTTGATTTTGGTGAGGGGAACTTGGTTCAAAAAGTAAAATCAATAATTCCTATATTAATTCCCTTATTTGCCTCTAGTTTTAAGCGTGCCGATTCGCTAGCTATAGCTATGGAAGCTAGGGGTTATCAAGGTGGAGAAGGACGTACAAAGTATCGTATTTTGGATTGGCGTCTTAAAGATACAATTGCAGTAAATCTTGTTCTGATATTAGGTGTTGTACTATTTTTATTAAAAAGCCCAATTTCAAACTAAATGTAGTGGGTAAACGTTTTAATTTCAAAAAATGTTCAGAATTTCTTATAAAATAAATCTACCTGTAATATTTTTAATACAACTTCTATCTTCAAGTAACATATTTTAGTTATTATGGTATCTGGAGAAAAAAGAGGTATATTTATGATTAGAAAAGAAAATTTTAAAAAACGTTATATTAGCTTTGGAATTTTGGGATTTGCAGTGGCATTGTTAGCTCTTGTTTTTGCTTTTTCAAGTAAGAAAGTAGATACAGAATCATATGCTAAAAAATCAGAATCTAAAGTTGTTAAAAATGTAACAAAATCACAATCAACATCATCTTCAACTCAAAAAGTTGAAGCATCAACAGAACAAAGTTCTTCAAGTCAAGAACAAGCTACACCTGATACTTCAGTGGCTACTCAATCAGTACCTGTAGAACAGGTTGCTCAACCAACACCGACACCTTCAACTGAGGTTGCACAACAGGTTGTACCAGCTCAGCCTAGTGTTCCAACAACTCAATATGCTGCAACTCCAGTAACTTATTATCAATCAAATGGAAATACTGCCGGAGCTATTGGTAGTCAGGCTGCTGCTCAAATGGCTGCAGCAACAGGTGTTCCTCAATCAACTTGGGAAGCTATTATTGCTCGCGAATCAAACGGTAACCCATATGTAAGTAATGCATCTGGTGCCTCTGGTTTGTTTCAAACAATGCCAGGATGGGGTTCAACTGCAACTGTACAAGATCAAATCAATTCTGCTATTTCAGCATATAATGCACAAGGCTTATCAGCTTGGGGTTATTAAAAAAAGCATATCTTAAGATATGCTTTTTTTTATTAAAATATCTAGTAAATCAAATGGTTTATTTGCTATAAAATTAGGCTTACAATCAATTAAGTCATTTTTAGAACCAAATCCCCAGGTAACACCTAATGTGTTGATAGAAGTTAACTTTCCCCCTATCATGTCATATTTAGTATCACCAATAATTGTGCAATACATTGTATCCAGATTATTTTCTTCAATACAAGTTTTGATAACTTCTGCTTTCAAAAAACGGTCTGCTGTAGACCCATAAATACCTTTAAAATAATGATCAACTTTTAAATTTTTTAGCATTTGTTTTGCCATTGGTTCATATTTACTAGTGGTAACAAATAACTGAAGACTATTTTGATTCAAAGTGTGTAATACCGATTCAATATCCTGGTATAGTTGAACTTGATAAACGCCTTGGTCTTTATAGTACTCTCTAAAGTAGGAAATGGCTTTTTCAACTTTCAATTTGTCAGAGAAAAAATTGGAAAATGTTGTTTCTAAAGGAGGTCCGATATAGTTAGATAATACCTCTATACTGGGACAATCATGATTTAATTGGTCAAATGAGAATTTAAAAGCATTTAATATTCCCTGACTGGAATCAACTAATGTACCATCTAAATCAAAAAATATAGCTTTCATATAGGTTACTCTCCGAAAATTTCTTTACTAAATCGTTTTCCGGTTGGAGTTGTTGCTAAACCGCCTTCAGCTGTTTCTCTAAAGGCTGTAGGTAAAGCAGATCCCACTTGATACATGGCATCAATGACTTCATCAACGGGAATCTGTGATTCGATTCCAGCAAGAGCCATATCTGCAGCAACCATTGCAAAACTTGATCCAAGAGCATTTCTTTTGACACATGGCACTTCAACTAATCCAGCAACAGGATCACATATAAGTCCTAGCATATTTTTGATAACAAAAGCTACAGCTTGACTTGCTTGAAAAGCAGTTCCACCAGCAGCCATAACTAGTGCGGCAGCGCTCATAGCAGAAGCAGAACCTACTTCAGCTTGACATCCGCCTTCAGCTCCTGAAATTGATGCATTATTTCCAATAACTAGTCCAAAAGCTCCTGCTGTAAAGAGGAAGTCAAGTTGTTGATCATTATTTAACTGTAATTTATCTATAGCTGTAGATAAAACTGCTGGTAAACAACCAGCACTTCCAGCTGTTGGAGTTGCACAAACAAGTCCCATTTTGGCATTCAATTCATTGACAGCCATTGCATTTCTTACAGCTGAAAGGATTGTTGTATCTGATAAGGTATTACCTGATTTTAGATAGGTATCCATTTTTAGTGCATCACCACCAGTTAAGCCACTGATGGATTTATCTGCTGTCAATCCGTTGACAACAGATTCTTTCATAACTTGTAAATTACGTGACATAATTTCTCGGATATCTTCACGACTTCTTCCAGAAGTTTCCATCTCTGTGGCAACCATCAAATCAGCAATACTGCCATTGTGTTTTTCAACAGCTTGATTGACAAGTTCTTCAATTGTATAAAACATTTTTCATCCTTCTAGTCAAAGAAATTGACATTGTGTAAATTAGGAATACGCTCTATTTGATTTACAGCATCTTGACAGTTGCGTGAATCAACTTCTATAATCATAATGGCCTTTTCGCCAGCACTTTCACGTGTAACGTTCATTTGAGCAATATTGATATCATTTGCGGAAAGTATGTCAGTTACTTTCGCAATCATTCCCGGAATATCTTGGTGTACTATAATTAATGTTGGTGTATTCATTGATAATGAGACAGAGAATCCATTTAGCTCAGTTACTTGAATATTTCCACCACCAATGGAAATGCCTGTAATACTCATCGATTTATCACCTTTTTTAACTGTAATTTTTACAGTATTAGGATGGGGTGCATTACTATCTTTTAAAATATCCCAGTAAATTTTTATTCCTTTTTGATGTGCAATTTCTAAGGAATTTTTGATATCAGGATTATCTGTATCAAAGCCCATGATACCAGCTACAAGTGCTTTATCAGTACCATGACCTTGATAAGTTTTCGCAAATGAATTGTAGAGATGAAAAGTCACCTCATCTGGAATCTGTCCAAAAATGGAATGGACGACCTTTCCAATTCTAACAGCGCCAGCAGTATGGCTGCTTGACGGTCCAATCATTACTGGACCAATGATGTCAAAAACAGATTGAAATTTTAGTGTTTTCATAAAAGCTCCCATGTTTAGTATCTTCATCTCATTATATCAAAATGATGAAGAAATGGAATTATTAGAAATAGTAAATATTGGAAATCATTGGATTAATTGTTATAATAGTTCTTGCGTCAAAAGACGCTTCAAAATCGACCTTCAAATCGACTTTTGAAAACGACGACCTTCAAATCGTACGTTAAACGAAAAGATGGGAGAATTATATGTCAGATAACTCGAAAATTCGTGTTGTTGTAGGAATGAGTGGCGGTGTTGACTCATCAGTAACAGCTCTTTTATTAAAAGAACAAGGTTATGATGTCATTGGCGTCTTCATGAAAAATTGGGATGATACAGATGAATTTGGTGTCTGTACTGCTACTGAGGATTATAAAGATGTGGCGGCAGTTGCTGATCAAATTGGTATTCCGTATTATTCAGTGAACTTTGAAAAAGAATATTGGGACCGAGTCTTTGAATATTTTTTATCGGAATACAAAGCTGGGCGTACGCCAAATCCGGATGTTATGTGCAATAAAGAGATTAAATTTAAAGCCTTTTTGGATTATGCCATGACTCTAGGTGCGGATTATGTTGCTACGGGTCATTACGCTCAAGTGAGACGTGATGAGGATGGCATTGTACACATGCTCAGAGGAGTTGATAATGGAAAAGACCAAACATACTTTTTAAGTCAACTATCTCAAGAACAATTACAAAAAACGATGTTTCCTTTGGGACATTTACAAAAATCTGAGGTTCGTGAAATTGCTGAGCGGGCAGGACTTGCAACAGCTAAAAAGAAGGATTCAACGGGGATTTGTTTTATTGGAGAGAAAAACTTCAAACAGTTTTTAAGCCAGTATTTGCCAGCTCAAAAGGGTAGAATGATGACAGTCGATGGTCGTGATATGGGTGAACATGCAGGACTTATGTATTACACTATTGGACAACGGGGAGGGCTCGGAATCGGTGGTCAACATGGTGGAGATAACCAACCCTGGTTTGTTGTAGGCAAAGATTTATCAAAAAATATTTTATATGTAGGTCAAGGATTTTACCATGAATCTCTAATGTCAACAAGTTTACAGGCTTCTGTTATTCACTTTACAAGAGATATGCCTAGCGAGTTTACCTTAGAATGTACAGCAAAGTTTAGATATCGTCAACCAGATTCTAAAGTTACAGTCTATGTAAAAGGTGAGCACGCGGAAGTCGTATTCGATGAGCCTCAAAGAGCAATCACACCGGGACAAGCAGTTGTCTTTTATGACGCAGAAGAATGTTTAGGTGGAGGTATTATTGACATGGCTTTTAAAGATGGGGGTGCTTGTCAATATATATAAAATCAGATTTGAGGAAAAGGATATTTACATCTTATTTACAATGATGTAAATAAGGTTGACAACTTTCAAAAAAATTCCCATTGACAATAAAATCTAGTTTGATAAAATATTAGTAGCATATTTCGATGATGGTCAAAGCTCATGGGAATTGTAGGTCTTTTGGCGTACAATTTTCGAGGGTTTTGGCTATTTTTGTTTTATATGGCATAGATAAGATTTTCTGGTATTAAGGAAATTTTTTACAAAATCAGCAATTATTAAAATTTAACGTGAGATTGTTTCATGTGAAACTATCTTGTTAATTGCCATTTGTGATTTGGCAAAGTTAATCTGAAAAGGAAAGAGTTAGTTAGAATGGTACATGAGTTTACAGAAGATTATGATGTCGTTGTCATCGGTGCTGGGCATGCTGGGGTTGAGGCTAGTTTAGCCGCTGCACGTATGGGATGTAAGACCCTACTGGCAACAATTAATATAGACATGCTTGCTTTTATGCCTTGTAACCCTTCCATTGGTGGATCTGCAAAAGGGATTGTTGTACGTGAGATTGATGCATTAGGCGGAGAAATGGGGAAAAATATTGATAAAACCTATATTCAAATGAAAATGTTGAATATAGGAAAAGGCCCTGCTGTGAGAGCTTTACGTGCACAGGCTGATAAAAATCTCTATGCACGAGAAATGAAGCATACTGTTGAAAAACAAGAGAATTTGACTCTCCGTCAATCTATAATTGACGATATCTTAGTTGAAGATGGTAAAGTTGTTGGGGTATTAACAGCAACAGGTCAAAAATTTTCTGCAAGAGCTGTAGTTGTTACAACTGGTACGGCTTTGAGGGGTGAAATTATTCTGGGTGAATTAAAATATTCCTCAGGTCCTAACAATAGTTTAGCTTCTGTAACTTTGGCAGATAACTTAAAAAAACTTGGGCTTGAAATTGGTCGCTTTAAAACTGGAACCCCACCTCGCGTAAAAGCTTCTTCAATCAATTATGATGAGACGGAGATACAACCTGGGGATTCTAAACCTAACCATTTTTCATTTTTATCTAAAGACGAGGACTATTTACAAGAACAAATCCCTTGTTGGTTAACTTATACTAATCAAACAAGTCATGATATCATCACTAAAAATCTTTATAGGGCTCCTATGTTTTCTGGAATTGTTAAGGGTGTAGGTCCGCGTTATTGTCCTTCAATTGAAGATAAAATTGTGCGATTTGCTGACAAGGAACGTCATCAGTTATTTTTAGAACCAGAAGGCCGAGATACTGAAGAAGTTTATGTTCAGGGACTTTCAACTAGCTTACCAGAAGATGTTCAAAAAGAACTTCTACATTCCATTAAAGGTTTGGAAAATGCAGAAATGATGCGTACAGGATATGCTATTGAGTATGATATCGTCCTTCCACATCAATTACGCGCAACGCTTGAGACCAAAGTTATTTCTGGGCTTTTTACAGCTGGTCAGACTAACGGGACATCTGGTTATGAAGAAGCTGCGGGACAAGGAATAATTGCTGGAATAAATGCTGCTCTGAAAGTACAAGGTAAACCGGAACTCATTCTCAAAAGAAGTGATGCTTACATCGGAGTTATGATTGATGATTTAGTGACTAAGGGAACACTTGAGCCTTATCGTTTACTAACATCGAGGGCTGAATACCGCTTAATTTTACGTCATGATAATGCTGACATGAGATTAACGGAAATTGGTAGAACAGTTGGGCTTGTAGATGATCAACGATGGGAGACTTTCCAAATCAAGAAAAATCAATTTGATACCGAAATGAGACGCTTAGAAAGTATCAAGTTAAAGCCAATTAAGGAAACCAATGAGCGAGTACAAGCTCTAGGTTTTAAACCACTTACTGATGCAATGACAGCAAAAGAATTTATGAGACGACCTGAAATTGATTATGCAACAGTAGTGACCTTTATTGGACAGGCTGCTGAAACTTTAGATCCAAAAATCATTGAACTATTAGAAACAGAAATCAAATACGAAGGTTATATCAATAAAGCTTTAGATCAAGTAGCAAAAATGAAGCGTATGGAAGAAAAGAAAATTCCAAAAAATATTGATTGGGATGCTATTGATTCCATTGCTACAGAAGCCCGTCAAAAATTCAAAAAAATTAATCCTGAAACGATTGGACAAGCTAGTCGTATTTCAGGTGTAAACCCAGCGGATATCTCCATTCTCATGGTCTATATTGAGGGGAATGGCAAAGCTAGAAGAAAGTTATCTTAAGTCATAAAAATGTAACGATATATCACAAATACAGCTCTGTATTTCAGGGCTGTTTTATGGTATAATTTATGCTTAAGAGGTTATAGGATGAAAAAATTTCGTTTTGAAACCATACATTTAGTTATGATGGGTTTAATATTATTTGGTTTATTGGCCCTGTGTGTCAGAATTATGCAGTCAAAAATGCTTATTATTTTGGCTATTTTTCTGGTGCTTTTATTTGTTGTGGCCTTATTATGGTATCAAAAGAAAATTTATGAACTATCTGATCAAGATCATATTGAGATTTTGAATGAACAGACAGAAGAAAATTTAAAAACCTTGTTGGATAAAATGCCAGTAGGTGTTATTCAGTTTGATCAGGATAATGCAATTGAATGGTATAATCCCTACGCAGAATTAATTTTTACTAACGAAGACGGTTTTTTCCAAGAAGATGTCATCCAGGCTGTTTTGTCTGAGAAACGTAAAGGTGATATTTCACAAACCTTTAAAGTTTCAGGAAATCGATACACATCATACGTTGATGAAAATGCGGGAATCTTTTACTTTTTTGATGCTTTTATTGGTAACCGTCAAACAATTGATTCTAGTATGTTAAGGCCAGTTATTGGTGTCATTTCATTAGATAACTATGATGAGCTTACCGATAACTTAACAGATGCAGATATTTCAAAAATCAATAGCTTTGTCGCAAACTTTATTGCAGAATTTATGGAAACACGCCACATTTTTTACCGACGTGTTAATATGGACCGCTATTATTTCTTTACAGATTATCAAAATTTGAAAGAATTAATGGATGATAAATTTGCTATTTTGGAAGTCTTTCGAAAAGAGGCTCTTGAGAAACAATTAAGGTTAACGTTAAGTATGGGAATTTCATACGGTCAAAAAAATCATAACCAAATTGGTCAAGTAGCTTTAGATAATTTGAATATTGCCTTGGTTCGTGGTGGCGATCAAATTGTTATCCGTGAAAATGAGGATGGAAAAAATCCAATTTATTTCGGAGGAGGGTCAGTTTCTACGGTCAAACGCTCTAGAACCAGAACAAGAGCCATGATGACTGCAATTTCAGATAAAATTAAAACTGTTGATAATATTTTTATTGTAGGTCATAAAAAATTGGATATGGATGCTTTAGGATCCGCTGTAGGGATGCAGTTCTTTGCTAGTAATATCATAGACAACAGTTTTGCAGTTTATGATGCTGACGACATGGGACACGATATAGAACGTGCTATTGAACGCTTGCAGGCCGATGGAAAAACGCGCTTAATAAGTGTCAATCAGGCAATGCGTTTAGTCACTGAAAATTCGTTATTAGTGATGGTTGACCATTCAAAAGTTTCTTTAACCTTGTCACAAAACTTCTACCAAATGTTTGAAGATGTTATCGTTGTTGACCATCATAGGAGAGATGATGATTTTCCAGAAAATGCAAGTCTGACATTTATCGAAAGTGGAGCTAGCAGTGCCTCGGAATTGGTTACTGAGCTTATTCAATTCCAAAATGATAAAAAACGACTTAGTAAAATACAAGCTAGCATTCTGATGGCTGGTATAATGCTTGATACTAAAAACTTTTCAACTCGAGTTACAAGCAGAACATTTGATGTGGCAAGTTATTTACGTAATAGAGGTAGTGATAGTGTTGAGATTCAACAAATTTCTGCCACAGACTTTAATGAATACCGTCAAGTTAATGAAATTATTTTACGAGGTGAGACTATCCTGGATAATATAATGGTTGCTACGGGGATTTACAATAAAGTTTACTCCAATGTTATTGCAAGTAAAGCTGCTGATACGATGTTGTCAATGGCAGGAATCGAAGCAAGTTTTGCGATGGTTAGAACTGAAAAAAATAGAATTGTTATTTCGGCAAGGAGTCGAAGTAAAATTAATGTTCAACGAATTATGGAAAAACTTGGTGGTGGTGGTCACTTCAATTTAGCAGCTTGCCAAATTGAAAATGAAGATTTTGACAGTGTTAGACAGTTATTAATTGAAACAATTGAAAATACAATGAAAGAAACACACGAGGTAGAATAATGAAAGTCATTTTTTTAGAGGATGTAAAAGGTAAAGGGAAAAAAGGAGAAATTAAAGAGGTTCCTACGGGTTATGCTCAAAATTTTCTGATTAAAAAGAACCTTGCCAAAGAGGCAACAAGTCAAACTATTGGTGAATTAAAAGGAAAGCAAAAAGCTGAAGAAAAAGCTCAGGCTGAAATTTTAGCGGAAGCAAAAGAGACAAAAAAAGCTTTGGAAGATGAAAAGACTGTAGTTTCCTTTTCTGAAAAAGTAGGACCTGATGGACGCACCTTTGGTTCCATAACAGCTAAAAAGATATCCGAAGAATTAAAAAAACAATTTGATATCACAGTAGACAAAAGACACATTGAGCTAGATCATCCTATTAGAGCAATTGGACTTATAGAAGTCCCTGTTAAATTACACAAGGAAGTTAAAGCTGAAATAAAATTGAGGGTTGATCAGGCTTAAGAAAGTCTGATGGCATGATGAGGAGGTGTTACCATTGCCCGAAATCCCAGAGTTAAGAGTTCAACCCCAAGATTTATTGGCCGAACAATCTGTATTAGGATCAATTTTCATCTCACCTGATAAATTAATTACTGTTAGAGAATTTATTAGTCCAGATGATTTTTACAAGTACTCTCATAAAATAATATTTCGTGCAATGATTACACTCAGTGATCGAAATGATGCTATTGATGCTACGACTGTTCGAACGATTCTTGACGATCAAGGTGATCTCCAAAATATTGGAGGCTTGTCTTATATTGTTGAGTTAGTCAATAGTGTTCCAACTAGTGCAAATGCCGAATATTATGCAAAAATAGTTGCTGAAAAAGCCATGCTTCGTGATATCATTTCTAGGTTGACAGAAACTGTAAACCTAGCTTATGAGGGATCTTCAGATTCGGAAGAAATTATAGCTGGAGCCGAAAAAGCATTAATAGAAATCAATGAACACAGCAATAGAAGTGGTTTTCGGAAAATATCAGATGTCCTTAAAATTAATTATGAAAACCTAGAAATACGTTCTAAACAAACTACAGATGTAACTGGTTTACCGACTGGTTTTCGCGATTTGGATAAGATTACAACAGGTTTACACCCTGACCAACTTATCATTCTCGCTGCAAGGCCAGCTGTCGGAAAAACAGCATTTGTATTGAATATTGCTCAAAATGTCGGAACTAAACAAAAAAAAGCTGTGGCTATTTTCTCGCTTGAGATGGGAGCTGAAAGTCTAGTGGACCGTATGCTAGCAGCAGAAGGTATGGTCGATTCCCATAGTTTAAGAACTGGGCAATTAACAGATCAAGATTGGAACAATGTTACAATTGCACAAGGTGCTTTGGCAGAAGCACCAATTTATATCGATGATACACCTGGTATTAAGATAACCGAAATCAGAGCACGTGCAAGAAAACTATCACAAGAAGTAGACGGTGGCTTGGGACTTATTGTCATTGACTATTTGCAGCTTATTACTGGAACCAAGCCTGAAAATAGGCAACAAGAAGTTTCTGATATCTCTCGTCAATTAAAAATTTTAGCAAAAGAACTGAAAGTTCCTGTCATAGCACTTAGCCAGCTTTCCCGTGGTGTTGAGCAACGGCAAGATAAACGTCCAGTTTTATCAGATATCCGTGAGTCAGGATCAATTGAACAAGATGCGGACATTGTTGCATTTTTATATAGGGATGATTACTATCGTAAAGAGGGTGAAAATCCTGAAGATGTCATTGAGGATAATACTATTGAAGTTATACTTGAGAAAAATAGATCTGGAGCTCGTGGTACAGTGAAATTAATGTTCCAGAAAGAATATAATAAGTTTTCAAGCATAGCACAATTTGAAGAGAGATAGAGGAGATAAAAATGAGTGATGCATTTGCAGATGTTGCCAAAATGAAGAAAATCAAAGAAGATATTAAGGCCCACGAAGGTCAATTAGTTGAACTTACTTTGGAAAATGGTCGTAAAAGAGAAAAGAACAAAATTGGCCGATTAATTGAAGTTTATAGCTCATTATTCATTATTGAATACAATGATAATGTAGATCAACCAGGTGGTTACAATAATACTTATGTCGAGTCATACACCTATTCTGATATCTTAACTGAAAAAACATTAATTAGATATCTAGATTAAATAAAGAGCTCACTGTGTTCATTACTCGTTGAGCTAAGAAATCAAATGGCAGCCTTCTGGGCTGTCTTTTGCTAATTAATCAAATATAAGTGTTAAAAAGACAATCTTTGATAGAGAAGAAAAATTAAGATAATGATTTACAGAAGTTTCTAAAGATGTTATAATATACTTTGTGCGAAATAACAGCAGAAAAATATGAAGCTCGTCAACAGGTGGTTATCTAATCAAGTAACCTTTGCTGTTTAGGCGAAAACCCCCTGCACGAATCAGGATTTTTCAAATCGTTATTTCCTCAAAATAATTAGAGGAGGACATTTATTATGTCACGTTATACTGGTCCATCATGGAAACAATCACGCCGTTTAGGTTTATCGCTTACAGGCACAGGTAAAGAATTGGCACGTCGTAACTACGTACCAGGTCAACACGGTCCTAACAACCGTAGCAAACTTTCTGAATATGGTTTACAACTTGCTGAAAAACAAAAATTACGTTTTTCTTATGGTTTAGGTGAAAAACAATTCCGTAACTTGTTCGTTCAAGCTACAAAAATCAAAGAAGGCACTCTTGGTTTCAATTTTATGATCCTTTTAGAACGTCGTCTTGATAATGTTGTTTACCGTTTAGGTCTTGCAACAACTCGTCGTCAAGCTCGTCAATTTGTAAACCATGGTCACATCTTAGTTGACGGAAAACGTGTTGATATTCCTTCATATCGCGTTGAGCCAGGCCAAGTTATCTCAGTTCGCGAAAAATCAATGAAAGTTCCTGCAATCCTTGAAGCTGTTGAAGCAACTCTTGGACGTCCAGCATTCGTATCATTTGATGCTGAAAAACTTGAAGGTTCATTAACTCGCTTACCAGAACGCGATGAAATCAACCCAGAAATCAACGAAGCACTTGTCGTTGAGTTCTACAACAAAATGCTTTAATTCTTACATTAAACACTTTAAAAGCCTATTTAATAGGCTTTTTTGATTGTATTCTTTTTGTATGTCTTTTGTTAGACTAAGGGTATGAATGATTTGGAGGTGTGATATGCAAGAGAATTCTAAGTGGCTACTTTGAAAACGATTCTGAGACTAGTGAGTCAGCATATTTCAGTGAGAATCAACTCCCTCAACTTGCAACAGAACAAATACAGCAGAACAAATTAACATGTGTTTTGCTGCATATGGTGATCCAAATTGGAAAACCCAGTTTGATTAAGAAGAATGATTGAGATAAATCAAAAAGGCGGTGCTATATGCACTGCCTTTTTGAAATGTCTTCAAGCTATTTTATTTATTTCGATCGATTCAACATTTTTAAAACAAAATCTGTCATTTCTTTTGGGGACTCTTTTTTACCACGGGCTATCCAAGATTGACAGGTACCAAAGAATGCAAATGCAAGATAAACACTTTGATAATTAAGTTCGGTTTGTGACATGCCTTCCAGAGCAACTTTATCGGTCAATTCGGATGAGATGAGAATTCTAACCTTATTGATGATAAAATTTTGTAGTTCTTTTGTACCATTGGATGATATGAGAGATGATAGCAGTTTTTCACGTGATAGGAAGGTAAAAACTTCTAAAAATGTCTGTTGACCGTCTTTGTAATCTTTATCAAAGATATACTCCAACTTATGGAAAAGCATTTGTTGATAAGAATCAATCATTTCATATTTGTCTCGATAATGAGTATAGAAGCTCGATCGACTGATGCCTGCTGTTTCTGCTAATTCTTTTGTTGTAATATCATCAAAACTTTCTGTTTCTAGTAGATGAACCATGGCATTTAAAATGGCTTTTTTTGTATTTTCTTTTCGACAATCTTTCATATTTTCTCCAATTGTACACAATTAGACAATGTGTCTAAAAATGATGATCTTATTCTTGAGTTTTACTGAGTAATGAGTATAATATATTCTATCATATTTTTTATAAAGAATGTCCATTTAAGGGGAAATAAATGCTAGAGGAATTAAAATCATTGATAAGGAATCCTAAACTAATCATCACAATGATTGGTGTTGCCTTGGTTCCTGCCTTATATAATTTATCATTTCTAGGTTCAATGTGGGATCCATATGGTCAAGTAAAAGATTTACCAGTTGCGGTTGTCAACCATGATGAGACAGCATATGTGAATCAAGATGCACTTCATATTGGTCAAGATATGGTAGACAACATGTCCAAAAATAAAGAATTGGACTACCACTTTGTCTCAGCGAAAAAAGCGGAAAAAGGTCTAGAGAATGGTGACTACTATATGGTCATTACCTTACCTAAAAACCTTTCAAAAAAAGCAACAACCATTTTAGAAGAGAGACCTGAAAAAATGGTTATCAACTATGAAACAAGTAAAGGTCATGGCATGGTAGCTTCAAAAATGAGCGAATCAGCAATGACTAAATTAAAGAGTTCTGTTTCAAAAAATATCAGTCAAACTTATACGACGTCTGTTTTTAATAGTATGAGACATTTGCAGGATGGTCTTAATCAAGCTTCAAGTGGAAGTGCTCAGTTAGCTCAAGGAGCAAAAAGTGCTCAATCAGGAAGTCAGGAACTTTCGTCTAATCTGTTAACCTTAAGTAATGGAAGTCAGTTACTTAATCAAGGTGCCAGCCAGCTGAATTCGGGTTTACAAGCCTATACTGGAGGAGTTGGTCAATTAAATAGTGGTATTTTGAGCTTTTCAGGGCAGCTACCAACCTATTTAGATGCAGTTACTCAGTTGTCAACTGGAGCAAATCAATTAACTTCTGGACTTAGCCAACTGTCTTCATCAACAAGTTTGTCTACAAGTGATAGCCAAAATATTGAGGCTTTAGAAACAGGCTTACCACAATTAAATACAGCCATCCAATCTTTAAATACTGCTGTCAGTCAATTAGGTTCGTCATCGTCAACCAGTACTAGTTTTGCTGCTATCAAAACGGATTTACAAAGCATTGCCGCATCTGCTCAAAGTATAATAACTGCTGAAACAAGTGCTTCTAATAGCCAACTTGCTACATTACAAGCTACTGCGACATACAAAAGCTTGACACCGGAACAGCAAGCTGAGCTTACTAATGCTCTTTCAAATACGTCGTCACCTGCTAGTATCAGTGCACAGTCCATTTTAACAACTGTCGGCTCTTTACAAACAACCTTGTCAACCTTGTCGACACAATCAAATGGTGATCAACTAAGTCAATTACAATCAAGTGTTAGTGAAATTGCAAGGCAGTCTAATCAAGCTTTACCAGGTGCAAGTGTAGCATTGACACAATTAGCAAGCGGCTTGTCAACAGTTCATTCAGCTGTCAATGACCAACTCTTGCCAGGTAGTCGTAAAATGAGCAATGGATTAGCAACACTTTCTGGTAATAATCAGGCTATCTCTGATGGCTTATCTAAAATTTCGACTGGTTCTTCAAAACTCAACGCCAATTCTACTGCTTTGGTTGAAGGAAGTCAACAATTATCAGATAAAACTGGTGAATTATCAAGTGGTGCTGGAAAATTATCAAGCGGTAGCAATCAGTTGACAAGTGGATTGACGGATATGTCAACAGGGTTGTCAACTTTACAAGTTTCGTTAGCGCAAGCCTCTAAGAAACTTGATTTGGTGAGTGTCAAAGAAGACAATGCTAAAGCCTTAGTTTCACCTCTGGCATTATCCGAAAAAGATAATGATAGTGTCAAAACAAATGGTATCGCAATGGCACCATATATGATTGCTGTTTCTTTAATGGTAGTTGCCTTGTCAACAAATGTTATTTTTGCAAATTCACTTTCTGGTAAAACAGTTACTAATAGATGGGAATGGGCAAAACAGAAACTTGTTATCAATGGGTTTATTTCTACTTTAGGGTCACTTATTTTATATGGCGCGATTCAATTATTAGGTTTTGAAGCCAATTTCGAATTGAAAACCTTGACCTTCATTATATTAAGTGGTTGGGCCTTGATGGCACTTGTTACTGCCCTTGTAGGTTGGGACGATCGCTATGGAGCATTTGCCTCACTCTTGGTGCTTCTGCTACAAGTTGGGTCATCTGGAGGTTCTTATCCAATTGAATTATCCGGAAAATTCTTCCAAACCCTCCATCCATACCTACCTATGTCTTATGTTGTTTCTGGGTTACGTGAAACCATTTCATTAGGTGGCAATTTTGGATATGAAGTAAAGATTTTGTTAGGATTTTTAGTAGGGTTTGGTATTCTAGGATTACTAATTTACAGACCTAATAAACAAGGATAAGGTAGAACATGTCTCTTATTTTAATAATTGTAGCAACTTTAGCTGCTTTGGAGCAGTTATACATCATGTATTTGGAAACATTTAAGACATCATCTGTTAGCACTCAAAAGGCATTCCATCTAAGTGAAGAATCATTAAGAGATAAAACGATTGCTAATCTCTTTAAAAACCAAGGAGTATACAATGGTTTGATTGCCATCTTTCTTTTATATGGTCTCTTTATTTCTCAAAATAGTGAGATTGTAGCATTATTTTTAATCTATATCATTGTTGTTGCTGGTTATGGAGCTATGACTGTTGACAAAAAGATTTTTTTGAAACAAGGCGGATTAGCTATTTTAGCGCTTAGTAGTATGTTCTTCTAAGAGAGAGACAAAAAAGAGACTTAGGTCTCTTTTTTGTTTATTCTATTGTAATATCACCAAGTTTACTAGTGAGTTCTAATTGATTCTGAGAATCGGTTTTTAAGTTTGAAGTGATATCGGAGTCTCCTATCTCCTTATTTGTTTTAATCGCTAAGTTATGATCTTTTAACTGAATGTCAGCGTCACCCATGCTTAAGCTCAATCTGTTTTTGTTTACAAATGCTACATCTGAGGCGGTAAAATCACCAGCACTCAAGTTTACTTGTGAATCTGAAATTTTTGAGGATCCAACTTCAACATTTCCAGCGTTCACTTTTAATTTACTCTTACTAATATGACTATCAATAAAGTTCATATCACCAGCCTGAAGGATTAGGTGACTATCCATTAGTTCAGAAGAACTGACTGAAAGATTTCCTGCTGATAATTGAAAATCAGCCGTTTGGATATGGCTCTTTTCTATCTGTAATTCACCAACTTTTAATTTACCGTTAAGACTTTGAATCTTGCTTCCTTTAGGGAGAGTAATTTGAATTGAATATCCTGAATCTAGGCCAAAATTGCCGATTTTATCAATGTTTATAAGATTACGCAAGGTTAGAAACCTAATCGTTGTTTTGTTTTGAAGGAGTTTGGATGTTTCTGTGATTGAAAGTGTTTTATCCTTCTGATTGATTTTAATCGGATAGCTTTTATCAACAAAATATGAAATAGTGCCTTTATCTTGATTACCTGTTTTAATTGTAATATCTGAAACATTACAATTGAGGGAGATATTTTCGAAACTTTTTAGCTCTTGAGTTTTATAGGTATGATGCTTTGGTTCTTCTTTTGAATGTGACAATGCTGACCAGCCACCTCTGATAAAGCCAAAACCTGCTAAGGCAGCACCTGAAATCAATAAGCAAAGTGATGTTATAAGAATCGTTTTTTTCCACGTTTTCATGCTGTCTGACCTCTCTTTAACAATTTTTGAATAAAGACTGCTCCACCACGGATAAGGGCAGCGCAAGATTCAACACCCAGAAAGATAGCCAATAGTGAGCCACCAATCATGATGAGACCCATACCAAAGCTAAGTATCGTTGAATTGATAGAGGTTGCTAGATATGTAAAGCTGTCGAAAAGGACATAGCAACCATTGACCAAGAATGAAACCCCTAAGAGGATTAATGAAAATAGGATGGCAGCAATGGCAATTATTAGTGCTAGAATAAGTGCTATTATGGAAAATAAAATTGGTAAGGCGACGGGTGCTGCCAAGATTGACAGGATTGTCAACCAGATGATTTTAGCATAGTGTTTCGCCTTTTTATCTTCAATCTCAATGTTATCTTCAAGTAATCTTCCTAATATTTCACTTGCTGCTTCTTTTGGACTGCCAAGATCTGCAATGACTTGATTTTCATGTTCAGGTCCGGCTTCATCAAAGTATTCGGTAAAGTAATCCATTGCTTCTTTAAAATCGTCCTGTGGTAGTTTTCGGAGCTGATTCTGAAGCTCTGCTAAGTACTCAGTTCTTGTCATGTCGTAGACTCCCTTCAATGATTGCGTCTAAATTTTCTTTGTAGCTTTGCCATTCTCCAGCAAGAAAAGCAAGATGTGAGTGTCCCTCTTGTGTTAATTGATAGTACTTACGTTGTCTTCCTTGATGTTCTTGGCTATATGTTTTTAGGTAACCCGACTTTTCTAATTTTTTGAGGATTGGATAAAGTGTTGATTCTTTAATATTAGCTACTAGTTTAATGGTTTGGCTGATATCGTACCCATAAGAATCCTGGTCTTTTAAAATAGACAAGATGAGAAATTCAATCAAGGTAGCTGATACGGGAAAATACATATCGTTACCTCCTTAATATATATAAATTTTATATATAAATATTTTACACATTAAGTATATGATGAAAGAAATAATAAGTCAAGAGATTATATGTAAAAATATTATATATTTAAAAATAGCTACAAAATTGCAATTTCTTGACCGGAGACAGTATTTCTTGTAATCTTGGATAAAGATGATTGGGAAAGGTTTTACAATGGAAAAAAGAATCAAGGAACTGATGGCTAATTATAGGTCAAAACCTTTGGGACAACAAAAAGAATATGCAGTCTTTTTACCTTTAGTGTGGCAAAATAAAGAATGGCATATTTTATTTGAAGTAAGAGGACAGAATATTTCACAACCAGGAGAAGTTTCTTTTCCGGGTGGCCGTTTAGAGCCAGGGGAGACTTTTGCAGAGGCAGCAGTACGTGAATGCACTGAAGAGTTAAGGGTCTCTCCAGAACAAATTGACATTTGGGGTGAAATTGACTATATCGTTCAAGCAAAGCGTACCATTCATTGTTTTGTGGGACAACTGCATTGTGATAACTGGCAAGTATTGCAATACAATGAGGAAGTGGATCATCTTTTTACAGTTCCTTTGATAGAAATTCTTAATAAGGAACCTATTTATTATGAATTGCCACATGGTATTAAAGAAGGATCTAATTTTCCTTTTGAACGCATTCGTAACGGTGAAAAATATGCCTTTCATCATCAATCGTCTAAGATTCCTTTTTATGAAGGGTTTGAAGAGACCATTTGGGGACTAACAGCTCAATTCACTGATTGTTTTAGCCGTATTTTAAAAAATGAGTCAAACTAATTGCCTCATTTTTATTTTTTTCTTTGACAATTCTTTTCTAAGATAATATGCTAAACATATAAAAAAATTTTGATGTGTCACAGGTGATATGATGTCTAATATAGAAAAACATGCTTTTTTATTCAAAGCTTTGAGTGATGTTAATCGGTTAGCAGTTCTCAGGGAATTACAAAATGGTAGTCTTTGTGCTTGTGCTTTGGGAGAGAAGTTAGACTTGGCTCAGCCAGCACTCTCCTACCATATGAAAATACTTTGTCAGACTGGCTTAGTAAATAGTCAACAAAAAGGGAAATGGAAACACTATAGCCTTAATCCTGATTTCGAAAAAGAGATTTACAGAGGTTTATTGTCTTATTTATAGGTCTGGTCAGTTTCCAAGTTAGGGAGATAGTGGGGTTGTTATGAAAGAGATTGGCTTATTTATACAAAATCAACTTTTAGGGATGCAATGGCTAAATCAATTGATTGGTGCTGCTCTCAAGGCTGTTGGATTTGATACCTCTAGTCGCCTTGTTGCCAGTTTGCAATTTTTTATCTATGATGTGATTAAAATTGGAATTCTTCTTTGTAGTTTGATTTTTTTGGTTTCCTATATCCAATCCTTTTTTCCACCGGAAAAAAGTAAAAAAATTCTAGGGCGTTTTAATGGTGTTTGGGCGCGTGTCATGTCTGCTTTGTTGGGGACAGTGACACCGTTTTGCTCATGTTCTTCTATCCCCTTATTTATGGGCTTTACAAGTGCTGGTTTACCCTTAGGAGTTACCTTTGCCTTTCTGATTTCTTCCCCCATGGTTGATTTAGGCAGTTTGGTGTTACTGACAAGTATCTTTGGCCTCAAAATCGCTTTATTTTATGTTATTTTTGGCTTGTTCTTAGCTGTTATCGGTGGTACGATTATTGAGAAAATGCATTTAGAGGATTCTGTTGCAGATTTTATTCGCCAGGCTAAAGCTGTTCAATTAGATGGACAAGAGTTAAGTAGTAGAGAAAGACTTGTTTTTGCAAAAGATCAAGTGGTCGATACTTTTAAAAAAGTATTCCCTTATATTCTAGTCGGCGTTGCCATTGGCGCATTAATTCACAACTGGCTCCCCCAGCTTTGGATTGAAAAAGTTCTTGGCAGTCAAAATCCATTTGGAGTGGTACTAGCAACCGTGATTGGTGTGCCGATTTATGCTGATATTTTCGGTACTATTCCTGTTGCAGAGGCTTTGCTATCAAAAGGGGCCCAACTAGGAACGGTTTTATCTTTTATGATGTCTGTTACAACGCTTAGTCTACCCTCAATGATAATGTTGAAAAAGGCACTTAAACCAAAATTGCTGAGTGTTTTTATTGTGATTTGTAGCTTCGGTATTATTTTAATTGGTTATCTATTTAATATGTTACAAACTATCTTATTTTAAGGAGAAAGATTATGGCTTTATTTGGAAAAAAAGAAGAAGAGAAAACTTGTGGCTGTCAGTGTCAAGGCAATTGTCATAAAGACAAGGCGGATCAGCACCTTGATGATGCAGAACATACCTTTAAAATTTTAGGATCCGGCTGTAAAAAATGTAACACGCTTGAAGAAAACGTGATTCGGGCCTGTGAGAGTATGGGAAAAAGGGTCAATATCGAGCATGTTACTGATTTTAGTCAAATTGCTGCATATGGCGTTATGAGTACACCGGGTTTGGTCTTAGATGAAGATGTTGTCTCAACGGGGAAAGTTTTATCTGAAGAGGACATTAAAGCGATAATAATTGAAAATTGTTAAGAAAAGTAAGACTTCCACTTAAGGAAGTCTTTTTGATTCATTTTGTAGTAAAAATATATTCCCTTTCCTCAAAAGTGATGATGAAACTTACTTTGTCAGAAAGTATAATAAAATCATAAAATAAAACAAGTCAAAAAGGAGATGACAAAATGACTAACATTAAGACAATTGGTGTTGTTGGTGCTGGAGCAATGGGTGGAGGAATTGCTAACTTATTTGCTCAAAATGGTTACCAAGTCGTTTTACGTGATGTAGAGCAACGTTTTATTGATGCTGGTATGGCTAGAATTACCAAATTCATGGAAGGTAGTGTTAAACGAGGAAAGTTAACTCAAGAACAAATGGATGAAACTTTGGCTCGTATTACAACAACAACTGATCTTAAAGATTTTAAAGATGTTGACTTTGTTGTAGAAGCTGTCATCGAAAAAATGGAAATCAAACAGTCTGTTTTTAAAGAATTAGAAGGCATTGTACGTGATGATGTTATTTTATCCACAAATACTTCATCTCTATCCATTACTGAGATTGCTAATGTATTAGAAAATCCAGCTCGTTTTGCAGGAATGCATTTCTTTAATCCAGCTCAAGTCATGAAATTATGTGAAATTATCTATGGTTTTGAAACAAGTGATGAAACAATTTCAATCGTTAAAGAATTAGCTGAAAGTATCCGTAAAGAAGTCGTTATTGTTAAGAAAGACGTTCCAGGATTTATTGTAAACCGTATTATGATTCCTCAATTTATCGAGGCTATCAAAGTTTTGGAAGAAGGAATTGCTTCGAAAGAAGATATTGATAAAGCTATGCGTTACGGATTGAATCACCCAATGGGAGCATTCGAATTGCAAGATTACGCAGGTGTTGATATTGGTTACCATGTAATGAACTATTTTGCTAAAGAATTTGGTGATAATCGTTGGACACCACCAACATTATTGAAAAATATGATTCGTGCGGGTCGTAACGGTAAGAAATCTGGTAAAGGTTTCTACGATTACGATAAAAAATAATGACAAAAATTAACTAATAAAATTTATGGAGGCCAACGTAATGGTTAAAGAATCAAGAGCTGATAAGTTATTTGCAAGCGGTGAAATGTTTTATTCAGATTTATATAACTATGCTGATGCATTAACAGATGGTGAAAAAGCAGTATTAAAAGAGTTAGAAGAAGTTTTAGAAAAAGACTTAAAACCTTTATTAGCTGAAAATTGGCATAATGCTACTTTCCCATTAGAAGCTTTCCAAAAAGTCATTGACTTACGTTTAATGGATGATCCTCGATTATTAGAAGGACGTGAAAATGGACGTATCTCAGAATTATTCCGTGGATTCCGTGCTTATACATTAGCTAAAACTGACCCAGTATTAGGAACATTCTATACAGCAAATGGTGGACTTTTCCATGAATGTGTTCGCGTGGGTGGAAGCGAAGAGCAAGTCGCTCAATTAATGCCAGGTGTTTATTCTTGGGAAGGTTTAGGAGTATTAGCAATGACTGAACCTGATCATGGTTCTGATATTGCAGGCGGTATGGCTGCTACTGCTAAACGTGAAGGCGACCATTGGATATTAAATGGTCACAAAAAATGGATCGGTGCTGGTGCAATTGCTAAATGGCATGCATTCTTTGCCCGTGATGTTGATGACAATCAAGTTAAATTATTCTATGTAGAACGCGAAACTGAAGGGGTAGAAACTTTTGTAACTCCTCAAAAAGCATTCTTCCGTATGATGCCAAATGCTGAAATCATCTACCGTGATGTTAAAGTTCCTGAATCACAACGTGCACAAAATGTTAACTCTTGGAAAGATTGTGCTAACATTTTACGTAATACACGTTCAGACGTTGCGTGGTTATTAGCAGGTGCTACTGCAGGTGCATTTGAAGCAGCATTAAAATATACTCGTGAACGTGAACAATTCGGTAAACCGATTGCTAACTTCCAATTAATTCAAGAAAAATTAGCGCGTATGGCAATGAACGCTCAAGCTACTTTAGCTATTGCAGTACGTCTTGCTGAACAACAAGAACAGGGAATTTACCGTGAAGAAGCTTCATCTATGGCTAAACTCCATAACGGATTTAGAGCACGTGAAACAGCAGCTTTAGCACGTGAAGTTGGTGGCGGAAATGGAATTTTATTGAAATATGATATTCCAAGATTCTTTGCTGATATCGAGGGAATGTACACTTACGAAGGAACTCACGAAGTGAATTCATTAATCATTGGTCGTCATTACACAGGAATTTCAGCCTTTATTTAAAAAGAAAGCAGTCAGATTGTGTCGGGTTTGAAAAGCTCGACCAATCTTGTCATGTGAAGATTAAGAGAAGAGGAAAGATATGTTAACTACAAAACAAGAAGAAATCGTTATCGTTGGTGCCGCAAGAACTCCTGTTGGAGCATATCTTGGTGATTTGAAAACAGTTCCGGTTGAAGTATTAGGTGAAGTTGCTTTAAAAGAAGCTGTTAACCGTGCTAACTTATCAGTTGAGGATATTGATGAGGTTATCGTTGGACATGTTACTGGATCACAAACAACAAACAACTTGGGTAATATTATTGCCATTAATAGTGGATTGAAAGATACATCGACAGGGATGACTGTTAACCGCATTTGTGGTTCAGGTATTCAATCAGCAGTATCAGCATCATTAGAACTTCTTCACTCTAACAAGAAGATTATTGCTGCGGGTGGTGCAGAATCATTATCACGCGCTCCTTATCAATTGCCTGATAGCGCTCGTTACCAAGCTTTTCGTATGGGAGATGTCCAAATGATTGATGCCAACTTAGAAGGGCACCGTTCAGCATCAGGACGTAATTCAGGAATTGCTCATATGGGAAATACAGCAGAAAATGTTGTTCGTAAATACAATATTTCTCGTGAAAAACAAGATCAATTTGCTTTTGAATCACAACAAAAAGCAGCTGAAGCTATATCAAATGGTCGTTTCGCTCAAGAAATTGTTCCAGTTGAAGTTCCAGGACGTAAAGGGCAAGTAACTATTGTTGAAAAAGATGGACATCCTCGTCCTGATACGACAATGGAAAGTCTTGCTAAACTTCGTCCAGCCTTTGAAAAAGATGGCACTGTAACAGCAGGAAATGCCTCAGGCCTAAATGATGGTGCTGCATTTGAAATTTTCACAACAGAATCATTAGCTAAAGAAAAAGGCCTTGAAATAATGGCCAAAGTAGTGGATTATCAAATTTCTGGCTGTGCTCCTGAAACCATGGGACTTGGACCAGTATATGCAATCAACGACTTATTAGAACGTCAAGGGCTTGACTTAGTAAAAGATATTGATGTTCTTGAAATTAATGAAGCCTTTGCTGGTCAAACAATAGGATGTTTAATGGAACTTGGTATTGATATGGATACTGACTTCTACAAACATAAATTTAATCCACATGGTGGCGCAGTTGCTCTAGGACACCCACTTGGTATGTCTGGTGCACGTATTATTACGTCACTATTATACGAATTCAAGAATAACCCTGATAAACGCTATGCCATTGCCTCAGCATGTATCGGTGGTGGACAAGGAATTGCTTTACTTCTAGAAAATGGCTATTACACTGGTAAATAAGATTTAGACAAGGGAGAGGTTTTATGACACAAGAATTTACAGTTGCCGTCATTGGCGCAGGAACAATGGGCTCAGGAATTGCCCAAAAAATCGCTCAAGAAGGTATTAAATGTTATTTAGTTGATGTTTCTCAAGAAGCTGTTGATCGTGGTATGGGGATCATCAAAAAAATGTTGGATCAAGGGAAAGAACGTAAGGTTTTCACGGAAGCTTTTGTTGAAGCGACTTTAGCAAACCTAATTCCAACCACAAACTACGAAGATGTGAAATCAGTTGATTTTGTGATTGAAGCTGTCTTTGAAGATGAAAAAGTTAAAGCAGATGTTTTGAGCAAACTTGATCAGATTTGTGATGAAAAAACAATTTTAAGTTCAAATACTTCAAGTTTCTATATCAAAAATTTGGCAAAAGCTACTAACCGTCCAAATCGTTTTATTGGAATGCACTACTTCTTCCATCCAGCAAAGAATCGTCTTTTAGAAATTATTTCGCATGAAGGAACAAGTCCAGAAACGGTTGCTATTGCTAATAAATTCTCTGATATGCATGGTAAAACAGCTATTACTGTAAAAGATGCTCCAGGTTTTGCCGTTAACCGTTTCTTTGTTCCTTGGTTAACTGAGGCTGTTAAACTTTTTGAAGAAGGTCTTGCTAATAAAGCAACAATCGATGCAGCAGCGCGTGCAGCTTTTAAAATTGGGATGGGACCATTTGCATTGATGAATGCTACAGGTATTCCAGTAGCTTACCATTCAGCAAATACCCTTGGTCGTGAAATCAGTGACTCATACTACCCATCACCACTCTTAAAAGAGCAAACAGAGTCACGCCAACTCTGGGATTTAGAAGATGGCCCAGTTGATGAAAGCAAATTCCAAGCTATTCAAGACCATTTACTAGCCACTGTTATTAGTGTTGCAGGTAAATTAGTAGATGAAGGTGTTGCCTCTATTGAAGATGTCAATCGTGGAGCTGTTGTTGGTCTTCGTTGGAAAGTTGGACCATTCCAATTAGCTAACCAAATTGGAATTCAAAAAGCTTACCAAATGGTAGAAGAATTAGCTAAAAAACGCCCTGGTTTTGAAATTAGTCAAACCTTGAAAAAACAAGCTGAATCAGGTAAAGCGTTTGACTTTAGTTTTGTTGATTATTCCGTTGTTAATGGTATTGCAAAAATTCGTATTAATCGTCCAGAAGCAATGAATGCTTTGAATCCAACAGTTGTTGGTCAAATTGAAGAAGCATTTAATAAAGCTGAAGCAGACGATGCTGTTCGCGCTATTGTTTTCTCAGGAGCTGGTAAAGCCTTTGTCGCTGGAGCAGACTTGAAATTCTTCGTTGATGCTATTAAGACAAATTCACTTGATAAAAACTATGCTTTCACTTCAGGTGGACATAAATTACTTCGTCGCATTGAATTAAGCAAGAAATATACGATTGCTTTACTTGATGGCTTATCATTAGGTGGTGGTTCTGAATTAGCACTTGCTTGTCAAGCAATCATCGCTACTGAAAAAGGCTCTATGGGATTCCCAGAAAGTGGGCTTGGTATTTACCCAGGTTTAGGTGGAATGCTTCGTACAAACCATCAAATCGGTAAAGAATTGACTAAATATTATGTTCTAACTGGACGAGGAATTTCCGCTAAGGATGCTGCTGAATTAGGGATTGTTACCAAATTAGTGGATTCTGGTAACATTAATGAGGGTATTGAAGAATTAGTTTCAGAAGGACGTCCGGATAAATATCGTGATCGTTCTTTCCCAGAAAAATATAATGAAATCCGCACAGCTTTTTCTGACGCCAACTTTGAAAATACGCTAAAAGGGATAGCTGCAGATGGTGTAAGCTCAGAATTTGCTGAAAAAATGGCGAAAACAATTTCTTACAAAGGTCCTGGTATTGTGAAATTAATTCCTGAAATGATTGACCAACAAGCAGAATTGTCAATAGATGAAGGTATCGCCTATGAATTATCTCTCTTAAATGAGACATTTGCAAAAGAAGAAGCTCTGATTGGACTAGAAGCTTCATTAGCTGGTAAACGTCCTGATTATAGCAGTTTGAAATAAGAAGCAAGAATGCTTCCTTTTCCCAAAAAAATGTAAAGGAGCAAAGATGTGACAAATGATTGGTTTTCTGAACGTGCACGTTTGAGTGGCTCAAAAGTCGCTATTATTGAAGCTGAGAAAGGCCATACTTGGACTTTTGAACAAATGAATCAACGTGCTATAAATCTTGCTTCTTATTTACTGTCACGTGGAGTTCTACCAGGTGATCGTATAGCCTTGTTTTCTTCCAATGATATTGCTCATTTTGATCTCTTGTTTGCTTGTACCAAAATAGGAGCAATCTTTGTTCCGTTGAATTGGCGATTAAGGGATACTGAAATTCATCAAATTATCAAAGACTCTGATCCTAAGTTAATCTTTTATTCAAGAATTCATAAGACACGTCTAAACTTGATAGAAGAGAACTTATTAGATATTGATATTGATTCAGAAGTCTACAATGAGCTCGTTGATCCTAATCAGACAAAAACCATCCCACTGAAGGAATTTAAACGTGAAGACACTGCTGTACTAATCTATACAAGTGGTACAACGGGATTACCTAAAGGAGCAATGATTAGCCACAAGGCTATCATTATGAATGCTTTAAATAGTATTCCAAGTTGGAATATCTCTTCAAAAGATCGCGGTATGACAACGACTCCTATGTTTCATACAGCAGGCCTGTTTTGTTTCACTGTTCCAATCTTAATGGCTGGGGGACAAATTATTATACAACGTTTCTTTTATACTGATGAAACGATTGAAATTATTAGAGATTTTAAACCAACAAAAGCCTTTTTTGTACCAACAATGTGTTATATGTTAGCTGACTCGCCCCTTTTCCAAAGAGAAAATTTTAACTCTCTTGAATTTATTATCTCAGGAGGAGCTCCGCTATCTGAAAAAGTCTATCGTTTGTTTGCAGATCAAGGGTTGCCATTAGTCAATTCTTATGGGTTAACAGAAATTGGACCAAATAATTTTGCCATTGATCCTGTAAAACAAAGAAGGAAACCAACAACTGTTGGTAAACCAATTCTTTTTAACAATGTAAGACTTGTTGATTCTCTTGGGCAAGATGTTCCTGATGGAGAAGTTGGTGAATTAATTATTAGTAATGAGTCGCGTTTCTCAGGTTATTGGAATAAACCAGAAGAAACTGCTAAAACCCTTAAAGATGGATATGTTTATACAGGTGATTTAGCTAAAAAGGATGAGGATGGTGATTACTTTATTGTTGGACGCAGTAAGGAGATGATCATTACTGGTGGAGAAAACGTTTATCCCTCTGAAGTGGAAAATATCCTGAATAAACATCCCGAAATAATGGATTCTGTCGTATTTGGAATACCTGTTGCTCAGTGGGGTGAGAGTGTTGTTGCTGCTATTATCTTAAAAGATGATCGATTGACTTCTTTAGATAATATCAAAACATTTGTCCAGGATTATCTTGCTGGTTACAAAACACCAAAACGATACTACATATTAAAGGAATTTCCAAAAACTCCAATTGGAAAAATTGACAAGAAAGCCTTACTTGAAATGGCTAAAGATGAAGAAGCTAAGCACGCTAGTCGTGAAAAAGTACAACAAATTATCATGTAATAGAAAAATTTGTAAGAGGAAACGATATGGAAAAATTGATTAGTTACAGAGAAGCAGCTAATCTTGTTAAAGATGGAGCCTTGCTTGCGACTCTAACTTTTGGTTTGGGTGGTTTACCTGAGCAGTTGCTTATTGGTGTTGAAGAGCGTTATGCTGAGGAACAACATCCTAAAGATATTACATTTATGTGGTCTTGTGGCATTGGTAACAACCAGTATGGACGTGGAGCAGACCATATGACAGCACCGGGTATGGTAAAACGTATTATTGCTGGACATGTAGGCTCTTCGCCAGGTATGGTTGAAAAAATTGTTAACAACGAATACGAAGTTTACTTATGGCCTCAAGGTGTTATCACACAACTTTATCGAGCTATTGCAGGTCGTAAACCATATCTTTCCAAAGTTGGCTTAAAAACCTTTGTTGACCCTCGTCTTGAAGGCTCAAAATCAACAACTATTACTAAAGAAGAATTAATCAAATTGGTCGAATTTAATGGTGAAGAATGGTTACATTATCCTAACCTAAAAATTGATGTTGCCTTTATCCGTGGAACATATTCTGATGAAAATGGAAATATTTCACTAAAAGATGAAACGTGTAAATTAGAACAATTGGAATTGGCAATGGCTACTAAAAATTCTGGTGGAATTGTTGTCTGCCAAGTTAAAAAAGTGGTTCAAAATGGTCAAATTCATCCGAAAGATGTTCAAATTCCATTTGGTTTAGTAGACTATGTGGTTATTGGTGAAGATGAGTACCATAAGCAAACCATGGGAACAATCTATGACCCAGCTCTATGTGGTGACGTTAAAGTACCAGTTAACCAAGATAAAGTTGTTCCTGCACCATTAACAACACGTAAAATTACTGCACGTCGTGCAGCCATGGAATTACGTCCTGGGGATACCATTAATTTAGGTTTTGGTTCACCAGATATGGTGGCCCAAGTGGCTGCCGAAGAGGGTGTTAGTGACCGTTATCATGCCACTCTTGAAATGGGTCTTTGGGGAGGAATCCCTGCAGTTGGTTTAGACTTCGGTTCGGCATTGAACCATGAAGCTTCTATTCCAATGACAAATCAGTTTGATTACTATGATGGTAATGGATTGGACTTAACAGTCCTAGGGATTGGTGAAATTGACCAATATGGAAATAACAATGTGACTAAGTTTGGACCTAAAGTACCGGGACCAGGTGGTTTCATTAATATTTCACAAAACACCAAGAGGATTGTCTTTATTGGTACCTTTACAGTAGGTGGTAAAGTACACTGTGAAAATGGTAAATTAGTTATTGATGATCAAGGTCGTGGACCAAAATTCATCAAAAATGTTGAACAAGTAAGTTTCTCTGGTGAGTATGCAACAGAATCAGGTCAAGAAGTGTTGTATGTCACTGAACGTGCTGTATTTGATCTTCATAAAGGTCAAGTGCGACTTATTGAAATAGCACCAGGTGTTGACTTACAAACTGATATTTTGGATCAAATGGAGTTTGAACCAGCAATTTCGGAAGATTTAAAAGTGATGGATTCAGGAATCTTCAGTGAAAATTGGGGCAAACTAGCTTCAATTATTGACGCTAAAGAAAGTCATTAAACACAAAAAGAATCTCTTTGTTAAAAGGGATTCTTTTTTATGCAAATAAGTTGTTGAAACGGCTTTCATTGTTTACAATAGAAGGGAATGAGGAAGAAGGTGGCTTTAAAAAATGAAAAAAATGATAACAAGTAAAAGCCGTGAAAAATTTATTGAAAACATTGAAAGTCATCTAAAGATGACATCGCGCCAATTGTTAAATCGTAATTCAAGAGACGAGATTTTAACAATTGTTGGTGAAAGTTTTAGAGAAATTTTAGCAGCAGATTTTGTTTGTATTGGCTTGAATGTCAAAGGTTATCTCCGTTTGCACTATTTGAGTGGGGTTGAATCTATTCGATCTATTTTTCCCTACCCAACTGATAAGGTTAATCAAATATTATACCAACAGAGCATAAAATCAGATGATAATCTTTTAAAAGAAAATTCCATTTTAGTTAAATACTTTGAAGATCATAATATTGCTTCTTGGTTTACCATTCCAATCACGGAAAATAATTCCAATCAGGGATTGATTATCGTTGGATATTTTGATGATAGACCCTTTATTGATGAAATGCGGACAGTTTTCAAAGAATTAGGGGAATACGTTGCTATAGCAATGGACATGATCCAAAAAAATGAAAATAGTCAGAAAGATCTTCGTCTGATTACCCATTCCGCTCATCAACTAATGATGCAGAATTCCATTGAAGACTTATTGGATCAAGTTGTTAATTTATCAGGACGAGAAGCTAAAACACATTATACAGGCATCTATTTGTTAGATGAGACACGCGAAGCATTACTCTTACAAAAACCTACATTTGGCTATGTACCAGACGATGACTACATACGGCTTAGCAGAGGAAATGCCCTTAGAGATTACTTTCCTCATGTTGAACAAATAGGTTTTTCACAGATAACACTTCCGATTACCATCAATAACCACCTTGTTGGCGCTATGCTTTGTCAAAAAGCAAGAGATAACATCTTCTCGGCTAAGGATTTTGAACTCCTTCAAACCTACACAAATTACTTTAGCGCCATGTATGAAAACTTATCTTTAAGGCGGAGTGAATTTGAACGTCGTAAGGCTTTAGAAGAATTGCTGACGCTGCAAACGAATCTTATCAAAAAATCGATTGACCAAGTTGACATCGATGATATGAACCAAGTACTGTCAGAATTTATCATGAATGATGTACTGGTTTTTGATCCATTTTTTAATCTATCAGCTTTCAATCAGTTGCCAGAAAGCACATTACCACTAGCATCAATTGTTGAAAAGATTCAAACAGAAAAGGCAAGCTATCAACACAAACCAGCAAGGTTTACACTCATTGTCGAAGAAGAAGAATTGGTTTTTAATAAAATTGAAGGTGACAGAGAAGTATTAGGATACCTGGTTTATAGTCAAAGAAATCGACCAAGCAATCAAGAAAACTTTAGCTTAGCCATTTCTATGGCCATAAGTATCTATGCGACCTTCTTTATGAAATATAAGATTGAGCGAGATGCCCTAAACCAATTGAAAAATTCATTTGTCGGAGCACTCTTGTCAAGTAAGGCGCGTGATGAGATGGATCAAATTATTGACTATGCCTCTTATTTCAATTTTGATATCAATCAATATCATACCGTTGCTATCGTTGATGTCCATAGTCAAGAAGTTAATCACCAAGACCTCATTAATCAACGGATTCAGCGTAATAAACTCTTTAATGAAATGGTGTATCATTTGAATAGTTATGATAAACAACTGATTTCAGCCATATTTAAAGGAAAACTTCTCCTTTTCAAACCGCAAGAAAGCCTCTCAGATAACAATTACTGGGAAAAGCTCTACGATTATCTGCAAAAACATCAACCAGAACAAGTGAATCTTTGGTTAGCTGTTGGTAGCAGTGTCAAACATATTGTTGATTATCGAGACAGTTATAAAAAAGCCCAACATGTCTTAAATGTTATGCAAAATACGGCATATGGTAAACAGGTGGCCTCATTTAGTGAACTTGGATCATATTCCCTACTTAACACCTTAACCCAAAGTAATGATTCAAAACTTTTTGTTAAGTCACAAATAGGCGACATCTGGTCATTCTCAAAAGACCAATCATTAGATTTGTTCCAAACATTACGTGTTTATTTGGAGAATCAATGTCAGATTAAAGCCAGCTCAGACAAACTTTATATACACCGTTCAACCTTACTTTACCGCTTAGAAAAAATTAAAGACATCCTTGGTTTTGATATTAATGAGGAACATTCTCACTTTAACCTCTTGCTAGCCTATCATTTGTTCGATTTGTATGGCCCAAGCATCTTCGACTAAAGAAAAAAGTTGGAAATTATTCCAACTTTTTATTTGTACTTGCTCTCTAATTGACTCATCCAAAGTCCCAACCAGATGCCTAGGCCAAATAGAAGCAAAGCCAGTCCCCAAGTCAATAATCCTGCTCCGCTATAATCAATAGCCTCAGGACTATTAGGAACGGGAATCAGAATCAAGAGGGTGCTCGATAAGATAATCCCGATAATCAAGTGATAAACACGGGAGTGGTAGTGGTCAAGGGCGTAATCCATGACTTTTGAGAAGGCAGCCATAGCTAATAGCCCACCAATGGCGATAGGTAAGAAGGTTCCAGTTAAATCAAGCCCTTTAAAGCCTTTGAGCATAGGAGTGTATAGTCCCATAATCAACAAAAGATTAGAAGGACTTAAACCTGGAACGAGGACCCCAAGAGCAATCAAAGCTCCTGCTAATATGAAGGTCATAAAATTGGCTGGAATTGTTCCAGTCAAGTCGTTGAGGAAATAGAGAAAAAGTCCAGAAATGACAAAAGTTGCCACTAAAAAGATGATATCGACCTTATCTCTTTTTGATTTTTGTGTTGATTCTTCAAATAAACTTGGTAGGGTTCCAATAATAGCCCCCGCAAAGCCCCATAAAACTGGAACTTGGTAATGGCTAAGCAAGTATTCTACTGGAAATGAAAAGAGAGCAATTCCCAAGATACCGCCGATACCAACGGGAAAAAAGAAGATAAGATTCTCCCAAAAATTATCACGGATATGGGCAATAAAGCGAATTAAGCGTTCATAAATGCCTAAAACAGCTGCCAGAACACCACCAGAAACACCGGGTAATATAAAACCTAAGGCAATAATCATACCTTTAAGAAGACGACCTAAAAATGAAACCATTATTTCCTCCTAGATGATAGTCTATTTATTGTAACATATTGTTTTTATTAAATACATTCTGGACTAGGCTTGTCAATTAGTTGACGATGGTGTAAAGTAAAAGCAATTAGACAAGAAATAAGGTCTGAATCAAGCCAATGTCAAAGACATTTGATAGTTAAGAAACCTCCACTAAGATAAACTTAAGCTGAAAGGAGAAAAAATGGAACTTGGAAAGAAACTGAGCTCTCTCAAGAAGACTTAGCAGAAAAAATATATGTTTCACGTCAAACCATTTCAAATTGGGAAAATGACAAATCCTATCCGGACATTCACAGTTTGATTGTTTTGGCGAACCTCTTCCAGCTAAGTTTAGATCAATTAGTAGAAGGAGATATTGACGAAATGAAAAAACTTGTTCAAAGTGACGATTTAAAACAATTTAACCGAGATGGCTGGGTCATGACCATAGGTTCTCTTTTGATGGCTATTACTGCCTATCCCTTAGTTCATTTTTGGGGGAAATCTGGCTTTTTGGTTCTTGTTGTAGAATGGCTTGTCCTCATGTACTTTGCTTTAAGGTTAGAAAAATTCAAAAAAGAGAATAAGGTCCAAACTTATAAAGAAATTTTAGCCATATCTAAAGGAGAAACTCTTGATAAGGTTGAAAGTATTGAAGAAAAAGCCAAATATCCCTATCAGAAACCACTGATAGTAGTTGCTTACACCCTTGTCTTTTGTCTAATTATGGGACTGTCAACTTTTATCATTAATAGTTTTTTCTAAATAGAAAAAGGTGCCTTTAGGCACCTTTTTTTAACTCTTTTTCTGATCTAAATAATGATTTAAAAAAGCCGCTGCTAAACTATTTGGGAATATGTTTTGACGGGCTTCTTCAGGGCTGTACCAGTAGTAGGCATCAATCTCGTGATTGGCTTTAAAGTCGCTATCATCTTTTACAAAGACTGTAAAGTTACACATAAGCGTGTTGGACGGCTCAAAGAACTGGCTTTTGTTAAAAGAGATTGACAAGCCTGTCAAACCGGTTTCTTCCTTTAATTCACGTAGGGCAGTTTCTTCAAGGTTTTCACCTTTGCCAACATATCCGGCCACTAAAATTTTTCGAGGACGACCATATTGTTGGATGAGCAGAATCTTATCGTTGCTTTGGTTGACAACAATTAAGCTGACAGCAGTATTGAAACTTGGGAAACGAAATTGGTCACAGGTCTCACAAAAAGGGATTTGTCCTTCGTTTACCAATTCTTTGGCAATGAGTTTTGTGCCACATTCTTGACAATGTTTTTGCATGAGTATCTTCCTTATATATTATAATATCTCTGACTATTATAGCATGACTGTAAAAAAAGAAGCCCAATGGACTACTTAAGAAATTAATTTAAGGACTGGTCATGTAAATTCTTACTGTAAATGTCCCTGTCGACCCACTGACCATCTTCAAAGGCAAATTTGGACCGGCGACATTCATAGACAAACCCCAATTTTTCAGCAATTGCCGTGACGTTCTATGATTTTATTCCTTTAATTGTAGCATGAGAGATAGAAAAAAGCCCTTGAAAGATTCTTTCAAGGGCTTTACCTGTTTCAATTATTTAACTTCAGTAAAAGTTACGTGTTTACGTAATTTTGGTGAGTATTTTTTCAATTGAAGACGGTCTGGAGTGTTACGTTTGTTTTTTGAAGTAAGGTACAAGCGTTCACCAGATTCTTTGTGTTCAAGTGTAATATTTACGCGCATGGTATCTCCCTTCTATTATTTAGCTTCGTTAGCTTTAGCGATTTTACGTCCTTTGTAGTATCCTTTAAGTGATACACGGTGAGAACGTGAGAAATCCCCAGTAGTTTCGTCGAATTGTACAGATGGAGCTGTCAATTTATAATGTGTACGACGTTTGTTCTTTTTAGCTTTTGACGTATGACGTGCAGGAACTGCCATTTTTTCTATCCTCCGGTTAAAATATTGGGCCTTTATGATAAGCTTAGTAGCTACTGGCCAAAAATAATGTTTGTGTCTATGGCTTTCGCCAACTTTAATATAGTAACATAACTTTTTTGTAAAGTAAAGTTACTTGACAAAAAAGTTTTTTAAAAGCTCAGCTATTCCCAAAAAGCTTAGAAAAATGCTAAAATAGAGTAGATTATTGTGAAAGAAAGGGTAGGAGTGTCTATGGTGCACTCTTTGTATCTTAATTATGAAACTTCAAAAACCTAAAGGAACTCAGGATATTTTGCCTGGAGAAGCTGCTAAGTGGCAATATCTCGAAAATGTTGCACGTGAAACATTTAAAAAATACCATTATGGCGAAATTAGAACGCCTATGTTTGAACATTATGAAGTTATTAGCCGATCAGTTGGGGACACCACTGATATTGTAACTAAAGAAATGTATGATTTTCACGACAAAGGTGACCGTCACATTACGCTTCGCCCGGAAGGGACAGCCCCTGTCGTTCGTTCCTTTGTTGAGAACAAGCTTTTTGCTCCAGAAGTCCAAAAACCGGTTAAATTGTATTATATTGGATCCATGTTCCGATATGAAAGACCTCAAGCAGGACGTTTACGTGAATTTCACCAAATTGGTGTAGAGTGCTTCGGTTCAGCCAATCCTGCTAGTGATGTTGAGACGATTGCGATGGCAAGTCATTTATTTGAAACATTAGGCATTAAGGATATGACGCTTCATCTAAATAGTCTTGGGAATCCATCTAGTCGTGCCGCATATCGTCAGGCGCTCATTGATTACTTGACGCCTATGCGTGAGCAATTGTCAAAAGATAGTAAACGTCGTTTAGATGAAAATCCCTTACGTGTCCTTGACTCTAAAGAAGTAGAAGATAAGGTAGCCGTTGAAAATGCCCCTTCTATTTTGGATTATTTAGATGAAGAAAGCAAAGCTCATTTTGAAGCTGTACAAGAGATGTTGACAACTTTAAATATTCCATTTGTCATTGATACCAATATGGTCAGAGGTCTTGACTACTACAATCATACGATTTTTGAGTTTATGGCAAAAGTTGAAGGTTCAGATTTAACGATTTGTGCTGGAGGTCGTTATGATGGTTTGGTAAGCTATTTTGACGGACCAGAAACCCCTGGATTTGGATTTGGATTAGGCTTAGAACGCTTGTTATTAATTTTGGAAAAGCAGGGCATCACACTGCCTATTGAAGAGCCAATGGACGTATACTTGGCTGTACTGGGAGAAGCTGCCAACAGCAAAGCTTTAGCATTAGTACAAGCAATCCGCAAACAAGGCTTCACTGCAGAACGTGACTATCTTGGACGCAAGATTAAAGCACAATTTAAATCTGCAGATAGTTTCAATGCTAAAACGATTATCACACTCGGTGAAAGTGAAGTAGAAACTGGAAAAGTCATCATCAAAAATAATCAAACACGTGAAGAAATGGAAGTTTCACTTGAAGAAATCACTTCCAACTTTGCTACTATTATGGAAAAACTCGTTTAATAGAATAAAGGAGGGGGCCTTGCCCTCTTTTTTATCTGCGACTTTTACTCACTATAAGTGACAAATAAGGTTGTATGTCAGAATCTGTTTCAGTTTAATAGAATGCAAAAAAAAATGCTTCTAAATGAATAATTTCATAATCTCACCCCAAATGGGTGGGGTTTTTATCATGTTTTTGTTATAATAGGGAAGACAATAAAATGTAATGGAGATATGTAAATATGAAACGTAGCATGTATGCTGGTCACGTTAGATCAGAACACATTGGGCAAGAATTGACTTTAAAAGGTTGGGTTGGACGTCGAAGAGACTTGGGCGGCCTTATTTTTATTGACTTGCGCGATCGTGAAGGTATCATGCAACTTGTTATCAATCCAGAAGATGTCGCTAAAGATGTCATGGAAATAGCTGAAAGTCTCCGAAGTGAATATGTTATTGAGGTAACAGGTATTGTAGAGGAGCGCCAACAAGCTAACAATCAAATAGCAACAGGGGCAGTTGAGCTAAAAGTTGAACAAATCACAGTCTTAAACACCTCAAAAACGACCCCATTTGAAATCAAGGATGGTGTTGAAGTTAGTGACGAAACAAGATTACGCTATCGCTATCTTGATTTACGTCGTCCAGAAATGTTAGAAAACTTCAAATTGCGTGCTAAGGTCACTCATTCTATCCGCAATTATTTGGATGACTTAAACTTTATTGATGTTGAAACACCTATGTTGACAAAATCGACCCCAGAAGGGGCACGCGATTATTTGGTTCCAAGTCGTATTAGTGAGGGACACTTTTATGCTTTACCACAAAGCCCTCAGATTACCAAACAACTTTTGATGAATGCTGGATTCGATCGCTATTACCAAATTGTAAAATGTTTCCGTGATGAGGACTTGCGTGGTGATCGTCAACCTGAGTTTACACAAGTTGACTTAGAAACATCATTCCTTTCAGAACAAGAGATTCAAGATATTGTTGAAGGCATGATTGCTAAGGTTATGAAAGAAACCAAAGGAATCGATGTGAGTCTTCCATTCCCTCGTATGTCATATGACCTTGCTATGAATCAATATGGTTCTGACAAGCCTGATACGCGTTTTGACATGCTTCTTCAAGATGTCTCAGAACTTGTCAAAGGAATTGATTTTAAAGTTTTCTCTCAAGCACCTGTTGTTAAAGCCATTGTTGTTAAAGGTAATGCAGATCGCTATTCTCGTAAAGATATCGATAAAATGACAGAATTTGCTAAGCAATTCGGGGCAAAAGGCTTAGCCTGGATTAAAGTCGATGATGGCAAGCTAACAGGTCCTGTTTCAAAATTCTTGACTGAAATTGAACCGTTGTTGACAGATGCTTTACAGTTGGTTGACAATGATTTAGTCTTATTTGTCGCTGATGAATTAGATATAGCCAATGCAACATTAGGTGCATTGAGAAATCGCATTGCTAAAGAATTGCAACTTATTGATGAGTCAGCATTCAATTTCCTTTGGGTTATTGACTGGCCAATGTTTGAATGGTCAGAGGAAGAAGGTCGATACATGTCAGCACACCATCCATTTACGCTTCCTACAGAAGCGTCAGCGCATGAATTGGAGGGTGATTTAGCCAATGTTCGAGCAATTGCATATGATATTGTTTTGAACGGCTATGAGCTTGGTGGAGGAAGTCTTCGTATCAATCAACGTGACTTACAAGAACGTATGTTTAAAGCACTTGGCTTCACAGAAGAAGAAGCTAAGGAACAGTTTGGCTTCTTACTAGAAGCAATGGATTATGGTTTCCCTCCTCATGGTGGATTAGCTATTGGTCTTGACCGCTTTGTGATGTTGTTGGCTGGTAAAGATAATATTCGAGAAGTCATTGCATTCCCTAAAAACAACAAAGCAAGTGATCCAATGACACAGGCACCAAGTCTTGTATCTGAAAAGCAATTAGAAGAGTTAAGTCTTCAAATAGAAAGTCATGATTAGAAAAACAACTTTTAAAAAAAAGATTAAGTATGTCATTAGTCGTGGAGCCAAAAAAGTTGGCTTAGTGAATGCATTAAATAGTATCTCAAGAGAAAAGTATGCTGAAAAAATTTCAGCATCTATTCTTTATGGGATACTATCTAGTATTGCTGTTAACTTTTTTTTCCAACCAGGACATGTTTATTCCAGTGGAGCGACAGGTTTAGCCCAGGTAATTTCGGCCATTAGCAATCGACTTTTTGGAATGACTATTCCAATCTCGGTAGCTTTTTATCTGATTAATATTCCACTCTTAATATTAGCTTGGAATAAGATTGGCCATAAGTTTACCATCTTTACTTTTATTACGGTTACAATGAGTTCTCTCTTTATTCAGATTATGCCTCAGGTGACCTTAACACATGATCCATTGATAAATGCCATTTTTGGTGGTCTTATCTTAGGACTAGGTGTCGGATTGGGACTGAAGTCACGTATTTCTAGTGGTGGAACGGATATTGTCAGTTTAACCATCCGTAAAAAAACTGGGAAAGATGTCGGTAAAATAGCCCTTGTTGTTAATGCTGTTATCATGGTATTTGCTGGTGTCTTGTTTGGCTGGCAATATGCTTTGTACTCTATGATTTCCATATTTGTATGTACTCGAGTTACAGATGCCATTTACACGAAACAGAAAAAAATGCAAGCAATGATTGTGACAGAGTACCCTGATAAAGTCATCAAAACAATTCATAAAAAACTTCACCGTGGTGTAACTTGTATAAACAATGCCGAAGGAACTTATAAGCATGTGCACAAGGCAGTTTTAATTACAATCCTGACACAGGAAGAGTATAATGACTTCAAAATGCTCATGTTGAAAACAGACCCGACGGCATTTATATCAGTAGCAGAAAATGTTAGAATTATAGGACGTTTTGTTGAAGATGATTAGAGATGGAGGTAAATATGCCAATAGATCGTAAACTCGAATTCAAAAAAATTGCCTTAATCCTTATAGGTTCAGCCATTTACGCTTTTGCTTTCGTTTATTTTTACATGGCTCATAAAATTGCAGCAAATGGTATGGCTGGACTCACTCTTGTAGGGAAAGCTGTTCTAAATATTGATCCCATTATTTCAGGCTATCTTATTAATTTGCCCTTAGTTTTTATTGGTATCCGTTTTTTTGGTAAAAGAGCAACAGTTTATACGGTTATTGGTGTCATCTCTTTATATTTATTTGTTTGGATTTTCCAACAATTCCCTTTTTTAATTGATTTAGAACATGATAAGCTCGTTACCTCGCTAATGGCTGGTATCATTGGTGGAATAGGTGGAGGTGTTGTTTTCCGAAGTGGAGGGACCATTGGAGGTGCTGATATTATCGGTAAACTGATTGAAACAAAGTTAGACCTCCCCTTCAATCAGGCCTTATTGGGAATCGATATTTTTGTGATGATACTATCACTTACCTATATTTCACTTCCAGATATGATGTATGCCCTCATTGCGAGTTTTATGTACGGTAAGATGGTTCACTTAGTTCAAAATGGAGGGTATTCGGTTCGAGGTACGATTATTGTCTCGGATGCCTCGGCGGAAATTTCTACCTTTATCATGGAAGAACTTGGGCGTGGAGTTACTTATTTAAATGGTGAAGGGGCATATTCGGCTCGTGAGAAAAAAGTGATCTATGCTGCACTTAGTCGTACAGATGTTAGAGATTTAAAAGCAGTCATTAATGATATTGATCCGAGAGCTTTTGTTTCCATCTTTGATATGGATGAAATTAATAGTCCGGATTTCTTTGTCCCTAAGAAGAAAAGTAAGAAAAAAAGAAAAACTAGTTAACTTCTAAAGAAGCAGCTAGTTTTTTGCAGAAGTAGAAGGAGATTTGATGAAGGTTAATGAATGGCTCGAAAAACTTAGAAAACTACTCTTAATTACCATTGGTGTTGCCATTTATGCCTTTGGTTTTGTTAATTTTAACATGGCCAATAAATTGGCTGAAGGTGGTGTTGCAGGTATTACTCTGATGATTCACGCCTTACTTGGCATCAATCCTGCTTATACCACCTTATTATTAAATGTACCGCTCTTTATTCTAGGTGCTCGTATTTTTGGACGAAAATCATTAGCACTAACCATTTATGGTACCGTCTCAATGTCTTTCTTTATTTGGTTATGGCAAAAATCTCCCATTGAAATGGGACTTGAAAATGATATGATGTTGGTTTCAGTTGTTGCTGGTCTTTTTTCAGGTGTGGGTAGTGGATTAGTTTTCCGATATGGAGCAACCACTGGTGGAACTGATATTATTGGACGTATTGCTGAAGAAAAATTTGGGATAAAGTTAGGACAGACACTTTTGTTTGTTGATGCGATTATCTTGACGGCTTCTTTGACATATATTGATTTGAAACATATGTTATATACTTTAGTGGCAAGTTTCGTATTTAGCCAAGTCTTGACGATTGTCCAAAATGGTGGTTACACCATTCGGGGAATGATTATTATCACTAAACATTCCAAGGCTGCAGCTCAAGCCATTCAAACTGAAATTAATCGAGGTGTGACCTACTTAAAAGGAGAAGGTGCTTATTCAGGAAATGAATATAACGTCATGTATGTCACCTTAAGTCCAAATGAGGTTAGAGAAGTGAAAAGGATTTTAGCAGAATTAGACCCAGACGCCTTTATCTCTATTGTTGATGTTGATGAAGTTGTTAGCTCAGATTTCAAAATCCGCCGTAAAAATTATGATAAGCCGGTATAGGAAAAAAGCTATTTTCAATTGAAAATAGCTTTTTCTATCTTTTATTACATTTTTTCAGGAGCTTGAACACCTAAAAGTCTAAGTGATTCTTTTAAGACAACGGCTGTTGCATAACACAATGCCAAGCGGCTATCACGTTCTTCTGATTCATCCAGGATTCGTGTATGTGCATAATATCTATTGAAAGACTGTGCTAATTGGATGGCAAATTTTGCGATAATAGATGGATCGTATTTTTCAGCAGCTCGTTCAATGTTTGCGGCAAATCCTTGAAGAAGCTTAATGATTTCCCAACTTTCAGCATCGTTTAGTGAATAAGGAGTTTCCTCATTCGGAGTGAAGTCAGCTTTACGCAAGATAGATTGGATACGTGCATATGTATATTGAACGTATGGACCGGTTTCACCTTCAAATGAAACCATTGCCTCTAAGTCAAAGTCATAACCGTTATCACGGTCGGTTTTTAAATCATAGAATTTAACAGCGCCGACACCAACAGCATGTGCAACGTCTTCTTTATTTTCCAAATCAGGATTTTTGGCTTCGATTTGAGTAAGTGCTCTTGAAACGGCTTCATCCAAAGTTGGCTCAAGACGAATAATGTTACCTTTACGGGTTGACAATTTTTTCTTGTTTTTGGTTACCAATCCGAAAGAAACGTGAATCATATCATCAGACCAGTCGAATCCCATTTCTTTTAAAACAGCTTTAAGTTGTTTAAAGTGATGAGATTGTTCTTGACCAACGACATAAATGTTTTTAACAAAATTGAAGGTACGTTGACGGTACATTGCAGTAGCCATATCACGCGTGATATAAAGTGTTGCACCGTCAGACTTTTTAATTAATGCTGGTGGAAGATTGTACTTTTCAAGGTCAACGATTTGAGCACCTTTAGATTCTTTTAAGAGATTTTTATCTTCTAAGATTTGAATGCCTTCATCCATTTTATCGTTGTAGAAAGCTTCACCGTGGAAGTGATCAAAGCTTACATCAAGTTTGTCATAGATACGGTTGAACTCAACCAAGCTTTCATCACGGAACCATTGCCATAAATCCCAAGCTTCTTTGTCGCCATCTTCTAATTTTTTAAACCATTGACGTGCTTGTTCATCTAATTCAGGATTTTCTTCAGCTTCAGCATTGATTCGAACATAAAGTTTTAGTAGTTCATCGATAGGATTTGCTTCAATGGTTGCTCTATCCCCCCAAAGTTTGTAGGCGACAATAAGCATCCCAAATTGTTTACCCCAGTCACCAAGATGATTGATACGGATTGAGTTATAACCAAGTTTGGAATAGATATGACCGATAGCATCTGCAATAACAGTTGAGCGTAAATGTCCTACTGAGAATGGTTTAGCGATGTTAGGGCTTGACATATCAAGAGTAACATTTTGACCATCTCCGATATGTTGTTGGCCATAATTAGCCTTTTCTTTAATAACAGCTTCTAACACTTCTTTTGAAATAGATGATTTATCAAGGAAGAAATTAATATAAGGACCTACAGCCATTACTTTTTCATATTGTGCAGCGTCTATTTTTTCAGCAAGCTCACCTGCAATCATTTGTGGAGCTTTGCGTAGCACTTTAGCAAGACTAAAAGCAGGGAAAGCTACATCTCCCATGTCAGAATTTTTTGGGGTTTCAAGTAAATTATAAATTGTTTCTTGGTCCAATTCAGGAACCACTTTTGCAATGTCATTTGCAATCAATGTCTTAGTATCCATCTTATTTCTCCTAAAATAGTTTGTCATCTCATTTTATCATATTTCTAGTAAATAAACGAGGCATCATTTGAGAAATTATACTACAATTGTCAGACGAAAGCAACTTAATGAGAAAATCCTTATTAAGAGAGGGTATTTCAATTTTGTAGGGAAATGACTCATTTTATAGGTTTTATTGAGAAAAAAATGATAAAATGTATAAAAAGGTCCTATTAGAAGATGAAATTAATGCTGTTTTTTGTTATAATTTAAGAGGATAATTATACAATTGGGGTGAAATCTTATGAATAAAATCGAGCGTCAAAATCGGATAAAACGAATTATTCAAGCAGAACATGTTGGGACACAAGAAGAAATTAAACAATTCCTTCAGGCCGAAGGTATTAGTGTGACTCAGGCGACACTTTCCCGTGATTTGAGAGAGATTGGCTTATTAAAATTACGAAATGAGCAAGGGAAATTATATTATAGCTTGTCTGAGCCAGTAGCTTCACCTTTTAGCCCAGACGTTCGTTATTATGTTTTAAAAGTTGACAGAGCTGGTTTTATGCTTGTTTTACATACCAATTTAGGTGAAGCAGATGTTTTAGCCAACCTAATTGATAATGATCATATTGATGATATTATTGGTACGGTTGCAGGAGCAGACACCTTGCTAGTGATTTGTCGTAATGAAGACATTGCAATGCGTTTTGAAAAGGATTTGGCTCTTGTATTATGACAGACTACAACAGGTCACTTGCGCATTTGATTGTTGCCATAGAGCATCACAGTAGTGTCAAAGCATATAAGGACTCAGAAAAGAGATTGAAAGATCTTCCTCAACTTAGTCGATCTTCTTTTGAAATGAAAAAATACCAACAAGATGCAGTTCTCTTTGACAAAATTGGAAAAGCCCGTGCTGCCTCTGAGACAAGTGGTTTGGCTAAGGAAATTGAAAATCAGATAAATGAGCAACCCATTGTTGCAGATTTTCGTGAAAAAATGCAAGATGCTAGTGATTTAATCCAATACGTGACAAAGTCGATAGAAGAAAAGATTAATAAGGAGATAAAGAATGGCAGATTCTAAAATTTCTCCTGGAATGCAACAGTATCTGGATATAAAAGCTCAATATCCAGATGCTTTTTTGCTTTTTAGGATGGGTGATTTTTATGAATTATTTTATGATGATGCTGTAAAAGCTGCACAACTATTAGAAATTGGCTTAACGAGTCGCAATAAGAATGCGGAAAATCCAATACCGATGGCAGGTGTCCCTCATCACTCTGCTCAGCAATATATTGATATTCTCATTGAATTAGGCTATAAGGTTGCTATTGCAGAACAAATGGAAGATCCAAAGAAAGCTGTTGGGGTTGTTAAGCGTGAGGTAGTTCAAGTAATCACGCCTGGTACAGTTGTCGATTCAGCTAAGCCAAATAGTTCCAATAATTTTTTGATTGCAATAGATTTTGACGGCAGTCACTATGGATTATCCTACATGGATTTGGTAACGGGAGAATTTTTTGCGACTACCTTGAGTGATTTTATGAGTGTTTGCGGTGAAATCTTGAATTTAAAAGCAAAAGAAGTGGTTATTGGTTTTGAAATCACTGCTGAACAAGAAGAACAATTACAAAAACAGTTTCGTTTATTGCTATCTTATGAACAAGAAATTTACACAGATGACACTCTCATTAATCCTAATCTATCACAAGTGGAAAAGAATGTTGCAGGAAAATTATTACAGTATGTGCATCAGACGCAAATGCGCGAGTTATCCCACCTTCAAGAACTCATACACTATGATATCAAGGATTATTTACAAATGTCATATGCGACTAAGTCAAGTCTTGATTTAATTGAGAATGCCAGAACGAAGAAGAAACATGGAAGTCTCTATTGGCTACTTGACGAAACAAAGACAGCAATGGGGATGCGACTGTTAAAGACATGGATTGACAGACCGTTGATTTCAAAGCAAGCTATTAGTGAGCGTCAAAACATTGTAGAAACTTTTTTAGAGTCATTTATTGAAAGGTCTGATTTAGCAGACAGTCTAAAAGGTGTCTACGATATTGAAAGGTTGTCTAGTCGAGTTTCCTTTGGCAAAGTTAATCCAAAAGATCTTTTACAACTAGGCCATACTCTAAGTCAAGTACCTTATATTAAAGCTGTATTGGAAGCTATCAACAGTCCGCATTTATCTAAAGTAATTGCAACCATCGATCCGATACCAGAACTAGAAAGTTTGATTCATTCAGCTATTGACCCAGACGCACCAGCTACCATTAGTGAAGGCAGTATTATTAAAACTGGTTTTGATCAGCGCTTGGACCATTACCGAAAAGTGATGAAAGAAGGCACGGGTTGGATTGCTGATATTGAAATGAAAGAGCGTCAAGCCAGTGGCATCAATAACCTTAAAATTGATTACAATAAAAAAGATGGTTACTACTTTCATGTCACAAACTCCAACCTTTCCTTAGTCCCTGACCATTTTTTTAGAAAAGCTACGCTAAAAAATTCAGAACGATATGGCACAGCAGAATTAGCTAAAATAGAGGGTCAGATGCTTGAAGCGCGTGAAGAATCAGCTCAATTAGAATATGATATCTTCATGCGAATCAGAGAGAAAGTGGAAACCTACATTGACAGATTACAGACTTTAGCTAAAGCAATAGCTACAGTAGATGTATTACAAGGTTTAGCCTATGTTGCTGAGAAAAATCATTATGTCAGACCAGAATTTGCCTCTCAAAAAGTCATTACGATTCAAAATGGAAGACATGCCGTTGTCGAAAAGGTCATGGGAGTTCAAGAGTACATTCCAAATACTATCCAATTTAATCAAAATACGTCTATCCAATTGATAACTGGCCCAAATATGAGTGGGAAATCGACTTATATGAGACAATTGGCTTTAACTGTTATCATGGCTCAAATGGGATCTTATGTAGCAGCTGACTACGCCAAATTGCCAATCTTTGATGCTATCTTTACGCGTATTGGAGCAGCAGATGACTTAATATCTGGCCAATCAACATTTATGGTTGAAATGATGGAAGCTAACCAAGCAATTCAAAGAGCTAGTCACGATAGTCTCATCATCTTTGATGAACTTGGACGTGGAACAGCCACTTATGATGGTATGGCCCTGGCACAGTCCATCATCGAACATATTCATAACAGAATAGGAGCCATTACTCTTTTTGCTACCCACTATCATGAGTTGACTTCCTTGTCGGAAGAACTTGGGCACCTCAAGAATGTTCATGTAGCTATTTTAGAAAGAGATGGTGAAGTAACCTTTCTTCATAAAATTGCGGAAGGCCCAGCCGATAAATCATATGGTATCCATGTGGCAAAAATTGCAGGCTTACCAGGCTCTTTGCTGAGCCGAGCAGATAATATTTTAAAACAGTTGGAAAGCCATTCCAAGGATTTTATCATAAAAGATAATTCGCAACAATCAGAAGAAAATGAGCCATTAAATTTATTGACGGAGGAGACTTCCTCTCAAGATATCATTAATAGACTTAAAGAAGTAGATGTCATGAATATGACTCCAATGGAAGCTATGACTGTTTTGTTTGATTTAAAGAAAAAAATAAAATAAAAACACTAGCGTTACTAACGAAGGCCTTCCCTTTGAAAGTGATGCTCGTGTTTTTTTAGTGATGCAGAAAAATTTAATGGATACTTCATTTAAGGTTTATAACTTTTTTTGGTAATAAGGTATTTCTCAAAAACATTATCAATACTTTGAGTTTCACCGAGTTCTTTTCCGGACTTTGGGTCCTTAGCCATGATACGTTGCCTATCTTGAATTTCGTAGCTGAAATCATCTGGATAAGAATAATATCTTGGAAGTTGACCAAGAGAATTGTGTTTAATGATAGTATATTCTTTTTGATCAATCATATAGTCAGGGTAGCGTTGCAAAAGCTTTTCTTCTGCAATTTTTCGAAACTCGTCAGAGGTTAATTTTTCTCCAATATGTTTTTCTCCGTAGTCTACAAAAATAGGTAGTGGGTGGAATTCCCCATCTTTAGTCGCGAATTGAACTTTATACTCAATATTAGCAGTCTCAGTAGGATGAGTGATAGGTTCTTCAACCCGTTTTCTGAGAATAACATGCCCTTTTAAAAGGTATTCTTGAATAGTATCTTCAAGTGATACGGATTCCTCAAAATTTCGATTGGCAAATAAAAGCCGTCGATCTCGTGTTAATAATTGTGCATCAGGCGCAAAGTCGACTAGTTCATAGGAATAATCCAATTGTAGAAGAACCATTTGATGTCTAATAGCGTCTAACAACTCGGCCTTTGTAGCAATCTTTTGGTTTTGATCTGTTAAAACATGATGAATTCCTCTAATAAGGATTTCTTGATTACTACCTTCGACAAAACCATCAACATTTATGGCAAATGTTATTTTATTTTCATCGGGATCAATATATCTAGCGTAGTAGTCGGAATCATAACCGGTTATTGCTGCAACCTTTGATGGTTGAGTAGCACAACCAAATATTCCCAAAAGCATTAATATTAAAAACCATTTTTTCATAAAAATCTCCCTTATTTTATCCTAAATAATCACAAAGTTATGTAACAGCAGTGAATATAATTTCATTTTAGAACAAATTGAAGTAGATATTAATGTCATTTTTTAACGGATTCCGATAAAAAAGAACTAGACAAAAAATACCATTTATGGTAAAAATTATTGATTTTATCTTAAAAAAGCCCTCTTTGTTGGAGAGGACTTGTTCATTCCTGATTACAGTAATGTGCTTATTCCGTTTCTAAAACAGCTTTATCAGATTTTTGACGAGTGTTTTGAACATCTCTTAATGCTTGAGAATCATTTTGATTCAATTTATCTTGTAATGAGGATACTTGTTGATTCAATTCTGCTATTTTTTGATTGGCGGCATCCACTTCAAGTTGTTTTTCGGCAACCTTTTGATTACCTTCTGCAATTTTAGCGTTGATTTCATTAATTTTTTGATTGATCTCATTTTGTTTATCAATATTAGCTTGGATTAATTGTTGTTGCAGTGCGCTCACTTGGCTGTTTTGAGAAGCAATATCTGATTTTAAAGTTGAAATGTTTGCGTTTAAATCTGAAATTTTCTGATTTTTTGTTTTGATGCGATTAGACAAAGTGTCTATGTTTCGATTAATCATTTCAATATCATGATGCCCAGCCCAAAAACTTTCAGCTACCGTTTTCATACCTATAGATGCAAAGAGGGTCACGGTTATCATAAGTATAAATTGCATTATTTTTTTGGTATTCATAAAAATCTCCTTTTCACCTAAAAAACTCAAACGTATGAATTATACCATGTAGAGTATCGAAAAGCAATTATTCAGAAAATTCCAATTTTCATTTGAAAAATAGTTTCTAAGGTATTAAGTTAGCACTTATCATACTTGCAAGGAAGAGTACTATACTGTCAGGTCCTCAAAATGAACTCATTTGTGATATAATAGGCATAAGAATGCGAGGAATAAAATGTCTAAGATTATAGAGTTACCAGAAATTCTCGCCAATCAGATTGCGGCTGGAGAAGTTATTGAACGTCCAGCCAGTGTTGTTAAAGAGTTGGTAGAGAATGCTATAGATGCAAATAGTCGTCAGATTACCATTGAAATTGAGGAATCTGGCTTAAAATCCATAAAAATAACTGACAACGGTGAAGGCATGTCAGAAGAAGATCTCCCTCTTAGTATTCTGCGACATGCTACTAGTAAAATAAAAAACCAAAGTGATTTGTTTAGAATTCGAACACTTGGTTTTAGAGGAGAAGCCTTACCATCTATTGCTTCAATCAGTGAATTAAGAATCGAAACGTCTACAGCTGATTCCCCTTATGGCTCTCTTTTAGTAGCAAAAGGGGGTCAAATTGAGCGTCAAGAAGTTATATCAACACCAGTCGGAACAAAAATAACGGTTGAAAATCTATTTTATAATACACCTGCTAGACTCAAATATATGAAAAGTTTGCAATCGGAGTTGGCACATATTGTCGATGTTGTTAATCGACTTAGCTTAGGCCATCCCGAAGTTTCCTTCACTCTTATCTGTGATGGTCGAGAAATGACCAAAACTAGTGGAACGGGTGATTTAAAACAAGCTATTGCAGGTATTTATGGCTTAAATACAGCCAAAAAAATGATCGAAATTTCTAATGCTGACTTGGATTTTGAAGTTAGTGGTTACGTGAGTCTACCGGAGTTGACTCGGGCAAATCGGAATTATATTACGATATTGATTAATGGACGATACATTAAAAATTTTTTACTGAATAGAGCTATTTTGGATGGATATGGATCCAAATTGATGGTTGGACGTTTTCCAATTGTTGTTATTGACATTCAAATAGATCCTTATTTGGCGGATGTTAATGTTCATCCAACCAAGCAAGAAGTACGCATTTCAAAAGAGAAAGAATTGATGGCTTTGATTAGCACAGCAATTGCTGAGAGTTTGAAATCCCAGGATTTGATTCCTGATGCACTTGAAAATCTTGCCAAATCCACTGTCCGTTCGTCGACCAAATATGAGCAAACAAAGCTACCTTTACAGTCGAGTAAACTTTATTTTGATCCTCAAAAAAATGATTTTTATATTAAAGAGCCCCAAAAAACAACAGAATTAACAGTTTCAGAAGAAAGTCCAAACTTTACCCTTTACACAAATTTAGACAATAGTGTAAAGGAAGATAGGAATCTTGACCAAAAAAGTGCTTCTGCAAGTGTAAAACACGCCAGTAGATCCCAAGAAGAAAACCAATTAAGTGAACACCCTAATCTTGATTTTACAAATAAACAAAAGATGGAGCAACTTATTAGTAAGTTGGAAAACGAGAAAACTTCAACTTTTCCTGAATTGGATTTTTTTGGTCAAATGCATGGAACCTATCTTTTCGCACAGGGAAAAGATGGCCTCTTTATTATTGATCAACATGCTGCTCAAGAACGCGTTAAATATGAGTATTATCGTGATAAAATAGGGGAGGTTGACACTAGTTTACAGCAGCTTTTAGTGCCATATCTTTTTGAATTCTCCGGTGCAGATTTTATTCAATTACAAGAAAAAATGTCTTTTTTAAATGAAGTTGGTATTTTTTTAGAACCTTATGGAATGAACACCTTTATTTTAAGAGAGCATCCTATCTGGATGAAGGAAAGTGAAATTGAATCGGGTGTTTATGAGATGTGTGATATGCTTTTGCTAACCAATCAGGTATCCATCAAAACCTATCGGGCGGAATTGGCTATTATGATGAGCTGTAAACGATCTATTAAAGCTAATCACGCCTTAGATGATTATTCGGCTCGTCATCTATTGGAACAACTGGCACAGTGTCAAAATCCTTATAATTGTCCACATGGAAGACCTGTCTTAGTTCATTTTACAAAAGCAGACATGGAAAAAATGTTCAGAAGGATTCAAGAAAACCATACTAGTTTACGTGATTTAGGTAAATATTAGAAGGGTCTTATGCAAGAATTTCTTTCCTTATCAAGGCAAATTCAAATTCGTCAATTGGTACGATTCATCACAATAACATTAGCTAGTAGTATTTTTCCTTTTATGGCTATGTATTATACAACCTATTTCGGAACTTTTTGGACAGGCTTTTTAATGATGTTTACAAGTCTGTCAGGTTTCTTAGGAACTTTGTATGGAGGACATCTATCAGACGCATTAGGTCGGAAAAAAGTCGTTACTATTGGTTCTGTTGGGACAAGTATTGGCTGGTTACTCACGATTTTCGCTAATATTCCAGGTCATATATATCCTCAGATAACTTTTTTAGGTATCTTATTGGTGGATGTGGCTTCTTGTTTTTATGCTCCTGCATATGAGGCAATGTTGATTGATTTAACAGACCTTTCTAATCGAAAATTTGTTTATACCATTAATTACTGGTTCATTAATATTGGTGTCATGTTTGGAGCGGGATTATCAGGTTTATTTTATGATAAGCATTTCTTAGAATTACTGATAGCACTTTTTCTGGCAAATATTATGTGTTTTGTCATTGCTAGTCTTGTTTTTAAGGAAACCAAGCCTAAGGAAATAGCATTTTCGCACAATTCAGGTATTTTCGATACTTGGAAAAATTATAAACAGGTTTTAAAAGACAGGGCTTTTGTCACCTTTACATTAGGTTCCATCTTATTTTCCTGTATTTGGTTGCAAATGGATAATTACGTCCCTGTTCATTTAAAACTCTATTTTCAAAAAACCAGTTTATTAGGGATGACCATAACGGGATCAAAAATGTTATCACTAATGGTTTTTACGAATACATTAGTGATTGTGATTTTTATGACGCTCATGAATAAAATCACTGAAAAATGGAATTTGTTGACACAATTAGTTTTGGGATCACTTCTTTTTACGGTAGGCATGCTTTTGTCTTTTACCTTTACTAATTTTTGGGGTATTTGGCTCTCCGTTTTACTGTTTACCTTTGGAGAAATGATTAATGTCCCAGCTAATCAGGTATTAAGGGCAGATATGATGGATCAAAGTAAAATTGGTTCATATACAGGATTTATATCAATGGCCCAGCCCTTAGGCTCCATCTTAGCAGGCCTCTTTGTAACGGTTAGTCACTTTACAGGTCCATTTGGCGTTCAATGTTTGTTTACCTTAACAGCACTAACGGGTATTTATTTAATTGTGTTATCAGCAAAAATGAAAGAAAAGGTTTAACATGTTTGATTATATCAAAGGTCAATTAACAAAAATTACAGCAAAATATATCGTCGTTGAAGCAAACGGATTAGGCTATATTATTTATGTCGCTAATCCCTATAGTTTCTCGGATAGTGTCAATCAGACGCTTACAATCTACCTTCATCAAGTTATTCGTGAAGACGCACATCTCCTTTTTGGGTTTCACACAGAAAATGAAAAAGATGTTTTTCTAAAGTTGATTTCAGTTTCAGGAATTGGTCCAATGACTGCCTTAGCAATTGTTGCAGTTGATGACAACGAAGGATTAGTGGCAGCAATCGATAATAGCGATATCAAATATTTAATGAAATTTCCGAAAATTGGAAAGAAAACCGCACAACAAATGATATTGGATTTATCAGGTAAATTTGTAACCATTCCTGAAGGCGGACAAGCTCAGCAAACGCCAAAAGTCAAGGGTAACCAACAACTTGACGAGGCAATCGAAGCCCTTTTAGCATTAGGATATAAAGCAACCGAGCTTAAAAAAATCCGTGCCTTTTTTGAAGGAACAGATGATACCGCAGAGCAATACATCAAATCGGCTCTTAAGATGCTTATGAAAGGCTAACAAAATGAAAAAACGCTGTAGTTGGGTACCAAGTGAAAATGAACTCTATTGTCGTTATCATGATGAGGAATGGGGGAAACCACTATATGAGGATCGTGCCCTGTTTGAGTTGCTTTGTCTAGAAAGTTATCAATCAGGTTTGTCATGGTTGACTGTTTTGAAAAAACGCTCCGCATTTAAAGAAGTATTTTATAACTATGACATTGCTAAGGTAGCAAGATTTAGTCAAAGAGAAATGGCTGTCGCAATGCAGAATCCAAGCATCATCCGCCATAGACAAAAGTTAGCAGCTACTGTGAACAACGCACAGGCAGTTTTAAACATACAAAAAGAATTTGGAACTTTTTCAGCTTATCTTTGGGATTTTATTGGAGGCAAGCCCATACATAATCTAGTTAATCAGGCGCATCCTGTACCAACGCAAAATGATTTATCAAAAAAATTGGCTAAAGACCTAAAGAAACGTGGTTTTAAGTTTTTAGGTCCAACAACAGTCTATTCATTTTTACAAGCTTCAGGGATGATTAATGATCATGAGGAAGGGTGTTCCTTTAAATAATAAGATTTTGATGTATCCTTAATTGAAGTCAATTAAGGATTTTTTTGTTAAAATGAAAACAAATTTCGAATAATAAAGTAGGGTGGTTAAATGAAAGCTGAAATAATAGCAGTTGGAACAGAATTGTTAACAGGACAAGTTTTAAATACGAATGCGCAATTTTTATCTGAAAAAATGGCTGAGATTGGAGTTGATGTTTTTTTTCAAACAGCTGTGGGTGATAATGAATCTCGCTTACTAAACTTACTTGACATTGCAAGCCAGAGAAGTGATTTAATCCTTCTATGTGGAGGTTTAGGTCCAACAGAGGATGATTTAACAAAACAAACTGTTGCAAGCTTTTTAGGGAAGTCTTTAGTTTTTGAGCCATCCGCCAGTCAAAAATTAGATCACTTTTTTGCGAGTCGACCTCATTATTCCCGAACTCCAAATAATGAGCGACAAGCGCAAATTATTGAGGGGTCAACACCCATCCCAAATATTACAGGACTGGCTGTTGGTGGTATTTTGGAAGTTGATGGTGTAACCTACGTTCTTTTACCAGGACCACCAAGTGAATTAAAACCGATGGTCAACCAATACCTTCTACCAGTACTATCAGGTAATCATACTGCCTTATACTCAAGAGTATTGCGTTTTTTCGGCATTGGAGAAAGTCAGCTTGTCACAATTTTATCAGAAATGATTCATAAGCAATCAGACCCAACAATTGCACCCTATGCAAAAATTGGTGAAGTGACATTGCGGTTGTCAACAAAAGCAGAAACACCTGAGCAGGCAAAAGCAAAGCTAGATGGTCTTGAACAGAAGATTTTACAAACGCCTAGCTTTGAAGGTGGATTATTAGCAGACTATCATTATGGTTATGGCGAAACCAATAGTCTCAGTGCAGAAGTCGTAAACATGTTAAAGGAAAGAAGCATGACAATAACAGCTGCAGAGAGTCTAACCGCTGGGCTTTTTCAATCAACAATTGCCGACTTTCCAGGATCTTCTAAACTATTTCGTGGCGGTTTTGTGACATACCATATTGAGGAAAAGGCTAAAATGTTACAGTTACAGCTAAGTGATTTAGAGCTCCATGGAGTTGTAAGTGCGTTTACGGCTAAAAAAATGGCGGAGCAGTCACGTCATTTAACAGCAAGTGATATTGGAGTTGGACTAACAGGTGTGGCAGGACCAGATGCTTTAGAAGGACATAATGTGGGAACAGTGTTTATTGGAATTGCAACCTTAAAAGGAGCAAAATCATATAAAGTATCAATAGGTGGAAGAAGTCGTTCAGACATCCGGTATATTGCTTGTTTACACGCTTTTGATTTGGTCCGAAAAACTTTATTAAATGGTTTGAATTTGCTATAATATAATAACTGTAGAAAAATAAGTTAGTTGTCATGTTCTAAAAGGTACTAACTTTTTTCTACCATGATAGAGGAGAAAAAATTGGCAAAAAAAGTGAAAAAAACAGATGACATTTCAAAAAAATTTGGTGAAGATCGTCGCAAGGCCCTAGACGATGCCTTAAAAAATATCGAGAAAGACTTTGGTAAAGGGGCTGTTATGCGCCTAGGCGAGCGTGCGGAACAAAAAGTTCAAGTCATGAGTTCTGGAAGTTTGGCCCTAGACATCGCTTTGGGTGCAGGTGGTTATCCAAAGGGACGTATTATTGAGATTTATGGACCAGAATCTTCTGGTAAGACAACTGTAGCTTTACATGCTGTTGCTCAGGCTCAAAAAGAGGGTGGAATTGCAGCATTTATTGATGCGGAACATGCTTTAGATCCAGCCTATGCAGCTGCATTAGGAGTTAATATTGATGAATTGCTTTTATCTCAACCAGATTCTGGAGAACAAGGTTTGGAGATTGCAGGGAAATTGATTGACTCAGGCGCAGTTGATTTAGTGGTTATCGACTCTGTTGCGGCTCTTGTTCCTCGTGCGGAAATAGATGGTGATATTGGTGACAGTCATGTAGGCTTACAGGCTCGAATGATGAGTCAAGCGATGCGTAAATTATCAGCGTCCATCAATAAAACGAAAACAATTGCAATTTTTATCAATCAATTGCGTGAAAAAGTAGGTGTTATGTTTGGAAATCCAGAAACAACACCTGGTGGTCGTGCTCTTAAATTCTATGCTTCCGTTCGATTAGATGTTCGTGGAAATACACAAATTAAGGGAACTGGTGATCAAAAAGATAGCAGTATTGGTAAAGAGACTAAAATTAAGGTTGTTAAAAACAAAGTTGCACCACCGTTTAAAGTTGCTGAAGTTGAAATTATGTATGGAGAAGGTATCTCTCGTACAGGTGAATTGATTAAAATCGCGTCAGACCTAGACGTAATCCAAAAAGCAGGTGCATGGTTCTCCTATAATGGTGAGAAAATCGGTCAAGGTTCTGAGAATGCGAAGAAATTCTTAGCAGATCATCCTGAAATTTTTGACGAAATTGATCATAAGGTTCGTGTAAAAGTTGGTTTATTAGAAGATGAAGTACTTGATAATAACCAAGAAACAGTTGAACTACCTGAAACAGATGAGTTTATCTTAGACTTAGATGATGCCATTGAAATTGAAGATTAATCACTAAAAGACCCTCGGGTCTTTTTTGATTTCTTGAACAGAAAAAGCAGACTTGTTAGTGGAATTAGTTCTATTGACGGGGAGATTAGTGAGGATTCCAAAAATTAAAAGTATTTTTAATTTATTAGATAAAAACAAAGAATGGCAAAACAAATCAGATGTTCTTGCAAGAAAGATGTTGTCATATCGCGGTTAAATAAGGAAAAACTTCACAAGGTTTTATTAAAAAAATCAAAAAAATAGGTCCGAAGACCTATGTCCTTGTTTTTTTTCTATGTTACAATTACCATATCACGTAATAGAAAGTGAGAACAACATGATTAAGATTTACACAATTTCTAGTTGTACGAGCTGTAAAAAAGCCAAAACATGGTTGAATGGTCATAAGCTCCCTTATAGTGAACAAAACTTAGGAAAAGAACCACTTACAAAAGAAGAAATATTAGCAATTTTATCAAAAACTGAAAATGGCGTTGAAAGCATTGTTTCGTCAAAAAATCGTTACGCTAAAGCTTTGAATTGCAATATTGATGAACTAAGTGTTAGTGAAGTCGTTGATCTTATTCAAGAAAATCCTCGTATTCTAAAAAGTCCAATTCTGATTGATGATAAACGTCTTCAAGTGGGCTATAAGGAAGATGATATTAGAGCTTTCTTGCCACGTTCTATTCGTAATATTGAAAATACTGAAGCACGATTGCGTGCTGCTCTATAAACTCAAAAAAGCTCATATGAGCTTTTTTTGATTGCTCATAACTAGATTTCTTGTTAAATCTCAAAAAATAAGCTATAATTAATCATAGCACTTAGTTTAGAAAGAAGGTGTAAGTATGGGATTTACAGACGAAACTGTTCGCTTTAAATTGGATGATGGAGATAAAAAAGAAATCAGCGAAACGTTGACTGCAGTATATCATTCTTTAGAGGAAAAAGGTTATAATCCTATCAATCAAATTGTAGGTTATGTATTAAGTGGAGACCCTGCTTATGTTCCTCGATATAATGATGCGCGTAATCAGATTCGTAAATATGAACGTGATGAAATTGTTGAAGAATTGGTTCGCTATTATCTTCAAGGAAATGGGATTGACGTTAAATGAGGATAATGGGACTAGATGTCGGTTCTAAGACAGTAGGTGTTGCCATTAGTGACCCACTGGGTTTTACGGCTCAAGGACTTGAAATTATACCAATTGATGAAGAAAAGAACAGTTTTGGTTTTGAGAGACTTTCTGAACTTGTAAAGCAGTACCAAGTTGATAAATTTGTAGTTGGTTTACCAAAAAACATGAATAATACGAGCGGTCCTCGTGTTGAAGCAAGTCAAGCATATGGAAAAAAAATCGAGGATTTATTTCATATTCCTGTTGTGTATCAAGATGAACGTTTAACGACAGTCCAGGCAGAAAGAATGCTTATCGAACAGGCTGATATCAGCCGTGGTAAACGTAAAAAAGTTATAGATAAATTAGCTGCACAATTAATTTTACAAAATTATTTAGATAGAACCTTTTAAGGAGAAAAAAATGGCACATAATCACGATCATGATCATGAACATGAAGTTATTACACTTGTAGATGAACAAGGTAACGAATCATTATTTGAAATTTTATTGACAATTGATGGTAAAGAAGAATTTGGTAAGAACTATGTTCTTTTAGTACCAGCAGGTTCTGAAGAAGATGAAGCTGGAGAAATTGAAATTCAAGCTTATTCTTTTACTGAAAATGAAGATGGAACTGAAGGAGACTTGCAACCAATTCCTGAAGATTCAGATGCTGAATGGGATATGATTGAAGAAGTTTTCAATAGCTTTTTAGATGAAGAATAATTAAGTGAGGCCCCTTTAAAGGGTCTTTTTCTTTTCAGTCAAGTCTCGATATAAAATGCAAAATATTCACTTTGGATGAGTAAGTCATAAAGCTCAAATTGACTCTGTCCCATAATTTGATATACTTAATCTATGACATTTCAAGGAGAAATTAAGTGAGTCAATTTAATGATGAAAACGAAACAAGACTTGAGCCTATTCGTATTGATGATGGTCCTACCTTACACACGACAAAATATGAAACAAAGGTACCTAATCTACACAAATGCTATCTTTTTTTCTACAGTTTTTTAGTAGCTATATTGAGTGTAGCAAATCCCTTGCTAGAACATGTAGCAAACCCTTTGCAATCTCAGAATCTTTATATTGGCATGATGCTTACAAAAGGTCAAATTCCATACAGTGAGGTTTTTTCAACTGGTGGTATGCTTTATTTTGCTATGATTGCTTTCAGTTACCTTTTAAAATCGACTTGGTGGCTTGTTTTGTTTGAAATGATTGCCTTCTATGTTAGTGGGATTTATTTATACAAGCTTATCAATTTCTTTACAGGGATACAAAAAGTAGCATGGGCTTTTTCTTTCTTATTCTACTTCTTGATGTGCACATTAGGGTTTGGTGGTATTTATCCTATCCAGTTTGCGCTACCATTTGTTTTAATATCCTTATGGTTCTTGACGAAATATTTTGCGGCATTAATCAAAGATGAGGCATTTATCCTTTTTGGTTTAGCCGGTGCAATGGCAATGTTACTGGAACCAAGAGCACTTATTTTTTGGCTTGTTTCATCAATTGTTATTATTGTTTATAATAGTAAACAACATCACGTAGCGCGCGGTTTTTATCAATTATTAGCATCAATTTTGGGTATGCTACTTGTTTTTTATACTGCAGGTTACTTTATTTTAAATTTACAAATATTAGGTCCCTATCTTGCACAAGCGGTGCGTTATCAGTTTACTTTCTTTAAAGTAGGGACTCTATCCGTTTTACTTTCAGTACTTGTTCAAGTTATCTTTGCATTTGGCTTAGGAATATCATATGGAGTGATTGCTTACCTTAAACATTTTAAAGAGACAAATCATCGTTATATTAAATGGATTATGGTTTTTGTTTCACTGGTACAGTTTGTGGTGATCATTTTATCAAGTGATTTTGCCTTATATCATTTTCTCCCCTTATTGCCATTTGCTTTGATTTTAATCTCACTTCCTGTGGCAGAAGAATTTTCAAAACGGATGACAATAAGCAGTCATAGGAGAGGTAAGAAAAAACAAAATGGCATGAGACAAGTCATTGGTTTATATTTTTCGAAAGCCTTTTATTTACCTTTATTAATTGTTGGAATCTCACTTTTTCAAAGTATGACATACTATTTTAAAGATGCTGAACAAAGTCATAGCCGTTCTAAGATTGTTTCTTATATCAAGTCTCATACAGAATCGTCAGATAGAATATATGTTTGGGATAATAGTTCAGCAATCTATACCCAAAGTATTCGTAAATCGGCTTCTCAGTTTGCATCGCCAGGGGTTAATTTTAAAAATCCAAAACATCAGAAAATCCTTGCAGATGAACTCTTACAAAATAGAGCACAACTGATTGTTGTCAATCAAAAAATAGCTATGCCCAAAGTCATTCAAAAGGCACTTAAAAAGAACTATAAACTGGTCCGCAAGGCAAGTGAAACAAGTTTTCAAGTTTATCAGCAAAAATAAAATGAAAATCAATATATTGTGTTTAAGCAAAAAACTTGACACAAGATATTGATTTTTTTTCGTTGAGTGATATAATAGTCCAATAAGGAGATTTGGAACGATGACATATGAAAATGAAAAAATAATCACTCAACCAGATATTAAAGTTATTAAACGTGATGGGCGTTTAGTGTCTTTTGACACGACTAAAATATATAGTGCCTTGTTGAAGGCAAGTTTAGAAGTTACAAAAATGTCTCCCCTAATGGAAGCAAAATTGAAGGCCATTTCAGAACGCGTAGTTGCTGAGATTATCGATCGTTTTCCAAATAATGTTAAGATTTATGAAATTCAAAATATTGTAGAACATGAATTACTTGCTGCCAATGAATATGCTATAGCAAAGGAGTATATTAATTACCGTACTCAACGTGATTTTGCGCGCTCTCAAGCAACGGACATTAATTTCTCAATTGACAAATTATTGAAAAAAGATGAAACGGTTGTCAATGAAAATGCCAATAAGGATAGTGACGTTTTTAATACTCAACGTGACTTAACAGCAGGTATCGTTGGCAAATCAATTGGGTTAAAAATGTTGCCGCCCCATGTTGCTAATGCTCACCAAAAGGGAGATATTCACTATCATGATCTAGATTATAGTCCCTATACTCCAATGACCAATTGTTGTTTGATTGATTTTAAAGGGATGTTAGCTAATGGCTTTAAAATTGGTAATGCAGAAGTAGAAAGTCCTAAGTCTATTCAGACTGCGACTGCTCAAATCTCTCAAATTATTGCAAATGTTGCCTCTAGTCAATATGGGGGATGTACAGCAGATAGGATTGATGAGTTCTTAGCACCTTATGCAGAACTAAATTATAACAAGCATATGGCTGACGCTCAGAAGTGGGTTCTACCAGAAAAACGTGAAGAGTATGCTTACGAAAAGACTAAAAAAGACATTTATGATGCCATGCAGTCTTTAGAATATGAAATTAATACGCTTTTCACTTCAAACGGTCAAACACCATTTACTTCTCTAGGATTTGGTTTAGGGAAATCTTGGTTTGAAAGAGAAATTCAAAAAGCCATTTTAGAAATTCGTATTAAAGGACTTGGCAGTGAACACCGCACAGCTATTTTTCCTAAATTAATCTTTACCTTAAAACGTGGTTTAAACTTAGAAGAGGACTCTCCTAATTACGATATTAAGCAATTAGCTCTTGAGTGCGCCACAAAACGGATGTACCCTGACATGTTATCCTATGATAAAATTGTCGACCTCACAGGCTCATTTAAGGCGCCTATGGGATGTCGTTCCTTCCTCCAAGGATGGAAAGATGAGAACGGTCAAGATGTCACTTCTGGACGAATGAATTTGGGTGTCGTAACCTTGAATTTACCTCGTATTGCTTTAGAATCAAATGGTGACATGGATAAATTCTGGGAATTGTTTAATGAAAGAGTTGCCATAGGTAAAGATGCTTTAGTTTATCGTGTTGAACGTGTCAAAGAAGCAACACCAGCAAACGCCCCAATCTTGTATCAATATGGTGCTTTTGGTAAGAGATTGGCCAAGTCTGATCATGTTGATGAACTCTTCAAAAATCGTAGAGCAACCATTTCATTAGGCTATATTGGATTATATGAAGTGGCATCTGTTTTCTATGGTGGCGATTGGGAAGACAATCAAGAGGCAAAAGATTTTACTGTTTCCATTGTCAAGGCCTTAAAGGATGCTTGTGAGACATGGTCAAATGAATATGGATATCATTTTTCTGTTTACTCAACACCTTCTGAAAGTTTAACAGATCGTTTTTGTCGATTAGATACGGAGAAATTCGGAATTGTAGAAAACATAACAGACAAAGAGTATTATACGAATTCGTTCCATTATGATGTCCGTAAAAATCCAACACCATTTGAAAAATTGGATTTTGAAAAAGTATATCCAGAAGCTGGAGCTACTGGTGGCTTTATTCATTATTGTGAATATCCAGTTTTACAACAAAATCCAAAAGCATTGGAAGCTGTTTGGGATTATGCCTACGATCGCGTTGGCTACTTAGGGACTAATACACCGATTGATAAATGTTATCAATGTCAATTTGAAGGTGATTTTACGCCAACTGAACGTGGTTTCACTTGTCCAAATTGTGGTAACAATGATCCTAAAACCGTAGATGTTGTTAAAAGAACTTGTGGATACCTAGGCAATCCTCAAGCCCGTCCAATGGTAAATGGTCGCCATAAAGAAATCAGTGCTCGTGTGAAACACATGAACGGCTCTACGATAAAGTACCCAGGAAATTAATCAGGATTATTAATTTTCAATGATAACTTATTTTATGGTATGATTGAGAAGGTTGCTTGACTAAGGCAATCTTTTCATTTATCAGATTAGACAAGGAGTGTAATAATGGGAAAGTACCAATTAGACTATAAAGGAATGCAACAAGTTGAAAAGTTTCACGAAAAGCATTCAACACAAAAAACAGATAAGAAGTCTCGTGTAAAAGAGTTGAAAGCTCAATTTTTGGAAAAAGGAAGTAAGGGAAGCCAAAAATAGATTTTCAGTGGAAAGGAAATCAGTTATGTTAAAGATTGGAATTGTTGGTTTGGGTGGTATTTCAAAAAAAGCCTATTTACCATATATGCGTCAAATTGCTGATGTCGAATGGCACCTTTCGACCAGAAATGAAAAGAGATTAATTCAAGTAAACAATCTATTTGCTTGTTCAAAAACCTATTCTGATATTGACAGCTTAGCAAAACAAGATTTAGATGGTGTTTTCATCCATGTTGCTACGGTAGCCCATTTTGAAGTAGCTAAACTTTTCTTGCAAAGGGGAATTCCTGTCTATATGGATAAGCCTTTAACGGAGGACTTTGAATCAAGTCTTGAATTGTACAAAATGGCGAAAAAACATGATACATTTTTAATGGCAGGTTTTAATAGAAGATTTGCTCCGCGTGTCAATGAGTTGTCAAGATTGTCAAGCAAGCGTAAAGTTCATGTTGAAAAAAACGATAGTAATAGACCAGGTGATTTTACTTTCAAGCTCTTTGATTTCTTTATACATCCCCTTGATACAGCATTATATTTAACAGATGAAGAACTTATTGAAGGGAATTATGCTTATCAGAGGAAGGATGGACAGCTTTGTCAAGTCTCTGTCAATTTGAGAACAGAGAACACTTTGATAACAGCCTCAATGAATCTTCAGTCTGGAAGCCGTAGAGAAGTTATGGAAGTTCAATCTTGTGAAGAGACGAGACAGGTAATTAATCTTGATGAAGTCCGTATTTATAAGGGAACTGATGAGGAAAAACAGAACTTTGGTTCATGGGATACAACACTATACAAACGAGGTTTTGAAACGATCATTGATGCTTTTTTGAATGCTGTAAAGACAGGTGTCAATCCTGTCAATCCAGAATCAAGTTTATTAAGTCACTGGATTTGTCATCAAATCAATACCTCAAATGAAGAGTCTGGCAGTTTGTCGGTCAGTCTACCAAAGAATTATTGGGAGAATAATGATGCAGTTGAGAAGGCCGACCTTAGAAGATAAAGAAACCATCATGGAGATGATGTCAGAATTCAAAAACTCCGGCTCTGCTCATGATGGTGGTTTTTGGGATCCTGATAGCTTTGATTATGACAGTTGGATTGAAATGAATCAGAATTTTGAACTTGGCATCGGAGTCCCTGACCATTTCGTTCCATCTATTCAATACGTATTTTTTGATGATATGAATAAGGCCCTTGGCTTTCTTAGTTTAAGGCTAAGGCTTAACGAGGCGCTATTTGAGTCTGGCGGTCATATTGGCTACTCTGTGAGACCGAGTCAGAGGGGCAATGGTTATGCGAAACAGATGTTGGCAACAGGACTTCAATATGCTAAAAATAAAAATATTTGTCCAGTTTTGGTAACGTGTAAGGAAGAAAATAGTGCTAGTCGGTCTGTTATTTTGGCAAATGGTGGCCATTTTGAAGATTGCCGTCAGGGTATTGAACGCTATTGGATTAACATAAAGGAGTGAGTGCATGGCATTAGAAACATGGAATACACCTAAACCTAAGGAATGGAAGTCTGAAGACTTGAGTCAGGGAAGAATAATTGACTATAAAGCTTTCAATTTTGTTGATGGCGAAGGCGTGAGAAATTCACTCTATGTTTCAGGTTGTATGTTCCATTGTAAAGGCTGTTATAATGCTGCAACTTGGTCCTTTAAAGCTGGCATGCCATATACACAAGAATTGGAAGACCAAATCATGTCTGATTTGGCTAAGCCTTATGTTCAGGGGTTAACGCTTTTAGGTGGAGAGCCATTTTTGAATACTGGTATTTTATTACCACTGATTAAAAAAATTCGCCGAGAGCTTCCGGATAAAGATATTTGGTCTTGGACAGGCTATACCTGGGAGGAGTTAATGCAAGAAACTGAGGATAAATTGGAAATGTTATCTCTGATTGATATTCTTGTGGATGGTCGGTTTGATATCACTAAAAAAAATCTCATGTTGCAATTTCGGGGGTCCTCCAACCAGCGTATTATTGACGTTCAAAAATCCTTAAAAGAGGAGCAAGTTGTGATTTGGGAAAAGTTAAATGATGGAAATGAGACTTTTGAACAAGTCAATCGTGAGGACCTTCTCTAACTATTGTTGACTTATTAGAAAGGGATAAGTCACTATTTTAATGACTTATCCTCAAAGTTATCCACAAGTTGTTGATAAGTGAAAGTTATTGTGTATAATAAAAAGAAGAGGCTTCTAGGCCTCTTTTTTGATATAGACAAATTTGTGATTGGTAGATAATTCTGGACTAAAGGAAAATCCAATAAAATCAAGGGTTTTCAGGTCAGATATACTTTGACATTGTTTCGCTATACAGGCTGTTAAGAAGGCTCCACGAGCCTTTTTAGAAATCGTGGAATGAGACTTCAAGAGACCATTTTTTTCTTCCAAAAATTGGGTACTTATCCACATTTGACGTTGGTCTGTGGAAAAGACATCTTCAAATTCACTGGATAGCAGTGAAACATAGGTTTGATTCGCATCGATAAATTGATTGTAGTCTTCACGCCAAAAATGCTTGAGTGATTGTTGACCTATTTTTATTTTAGTTTGAAAATCGAGGCGGTGCTCAGCAATTGGAAAACTAGCAGGAATGATACCATAAAGTGCTGAAGTGATATAAACGTGGTTTTTCAAGTAATCTTCTTCTTTAGGAGATAAAGAATCACGCTTTAGATATCGATACATGAGACCGTTGAAGAGCTTATATGCAGGATAGGTTGGAGCGGTATGATTATAAAGAGCTTGAATTCGCAACCATTCTTTCTGACTGGCATCCTCGGAGATTCGATAGGCTTTTGATAGGTCTTTCACAGATAAGTTGGCTAAAACATCCAGAATAGGATAACTTTTCTTTGGAAAAGTAGCTGGAAATCTAGTGTGATTTTGCGACATTTCTTTTGCTGTCGGAATGAGATAGATTAACATAGTTTTATTGTAATAAAGAAAAAGTCCTTCTGTCAAGGAAGGACCTAAGGGATTAAGCTTTTGAGACTAGAATTACCTTTGTTACGATACCATCACTATCTTGGAGAGTGAACTGATTTTCAGATTTTTCTACAATTGGTAAACCATATAGGATTGCTTTCTTTAAACTAGCAGCAAATAAGATAGAATCGGAGAATTCAATGGTTATGAAATTAAGTCCAGGAATACCAACAGGATGTGCTTTTAAGTTTGGTCCTGCCCAATGGTTAAAAGCTAAATGATGATGATATTGTCCAGATGCAATCCAGCTTGCTGTTGGTATAGTCATTTTATCACCCATATCGAAAACTTTTTGATAAAGTTGTGAAGAGCTTAAAGCATCTTTGACACTGAGATGGAGATGACCAAGTATGGTTTTTTCTGAAAGTTTGAAATGAGCGGGAATCTCAGATAAGCTATCTAACATACTTTGAGCATCCATTGGTTCTGTCACCCCAATGATGCGACCATCTTCGCGAATATCCCAATAACTTGTCTCTTTATCACGGTAAATTTCAATACCGTTGCCTTCAGGGTCACTTAAGTAAATGGCTTCACTATAACCATGATCAGCAGCTCCTTCTAATGGGACACCATTGCTTATGAGATGATGTAAAGCTAAACCCAAATCATATCGATTTGGTACTAAAATTGCTGTGTGATAGAGTCCATAAGTGATTTGACGTGGTGATTGACTTTGAACGAGTTCTAAAAATGCGGTTTGTCCATCTGTAGTCAGTACGGTTTTGTGATTTGTTTGATTTAGTATTGAAAAGCCAATCGTCTTTGTATAAAAATCTGTCATTTTATCCAATTGATTGACCATTAATGATACCAAGCCTAGTCTTATGTTTGAATGATATGCATATGTCATTTTAAATACCTCATTATTAAGTCTTAAAGATATCATATACGCTTAGTTTCTTTTTGAAAAGTAGGCACTATTTTGTAAGTTAGTTACTTAAAAGAAACTAATGTGAAGTAATAGGGTTTTTAGAAGTCCTTGCTTGAAAAATTTGTTTGAGATATAATAGTTAGTAAGTTTCTAAAAGATACTAAGAAGAAGGTGATATGATATGAAAGCATCACATGAAGAATGCCCTGTTGAAACAACCTTATCATTAATAGGAGATAAATGGAAAATCTTAATTTTGAGAGATCTTTTAAAAGGCACAATGAGGTTTGGACAGTTAAAGGCTTCAATTGGGAAAGTTAGTCAAAAAGTTTTAACAAGCCAGCTCCGTGATATGGAAGCTCATGGTTTGGTTAACCGCCAAGTTTATGCAGAAGTTCCACCCCGGGTTGAATATTCTTTGACAGAGACTGGGTTAAGTCTTGAGCCAGTTATCAATGCTATGTTGGATTGGGGACAAACTTATCAAGAAACACATTTAAAAAAATAACCCTGACATCAGTTAGGGTTATTTTGGTTTTCTTCGTGCAAAATCTACAAATTTGAATTTTTCCAGTTTATGACGACTTTCAGTAAATTGAAATTGTTCATTAGTTGAGAGATAAACCTTGGATTTGACAGAGACAACATGTTTATCTGATCCTAAGTCTAGAAGTATTTTATCTTTCTCGTTAACTTGATCAATGGTTACTTCTTTCAGTGCAAAGTCAATGTCTAGATGAAGATCTTTTTCGAGATAGTGATACAAGGAGTGTTCAGCAATTTCACGAGTTATTGTAGGGATTAGTTTTTTACTGAGATAATCGATGTCTAGGACGGATGCGACACCATCGACAACTCTTTGTCGTGTGACCCTCCAAATAATGTCATTAACCTGAAAACCTGTTAATTTTGAGGTATCATTATCCACAATTAATTTATCGATGGCAATCACGTTCGTTTTGGAATCCATATTAAAAAAAGTAACGAGTTCTTGGTAACTGGTCAGTTCTGAAATTGGGAAAAGAATTTGATGATGCTTGATAACTTGTGTACCCCGTCCTTGTCGTTTTTTGACCAGTCCGGATTTTGTTAGGAGAGTGAGGGCTTTTCGAATAGTGTCACGACTAGCCTGGTACTCTTCACTTAAGGCCATTTCTGTGGGTAAGAAGTCGTCAATTTTGTAGATTTCTTTGGCGATTTTAGATTCTAAATCTTTATAAATTTGTTCATATTTCTTCATTCAAATAAAATCTCTTTCTAACTTGTCTTTTTTTCTACATACAAGATAGCATAAAAATGAAAAAAAATCTATATTTTGAGACAAACAACTTGCCTACAAATTTGGAATCGATTACAATTAATTTGTAAGTTAAATTCTTTTTTAGAATTTGCAAAAATTAATTTTAATTACTTCCTAGAATGAAAGTAATTGGAGGAATAAGGAATTAGGGGAATTCAAATGGGAAAATTTGAAAATGATGCTAAAGTTCTTCTTTCCGCTATTGGTGGAAAAGAAAACATTAAGGCTGTTACACACTGTGCAACACGCATGCGTTTTGTTTTGAACGACAATAGTAAAGCTAATGTCAAAGAAATTGAAAAGATTTCAGCTGTAAAAGGTACTTTTACAAACGCTGGTCAATTCCAAGTTATTATTGGAAATGATGTACCAATCTTTTACAATGATTTTACAGCTGTTTCTGGTGTGGAAGGCGTTTCAAAAGAAGCTGCTAAATCAGCTGCTAAAAGCAATCAAAATGTTTTCCAACGTGTAATGACAATGTTGGCAGAAATTTTCACACCAATCATTCCTGCAATTATTGTCGGGGGTCTTATTTTAGGTTTCCGTAACTTGATTGACAGTGTGCCATGGGGCTTTTTAGATGGTAAGACAGTTGTTGAAGTATCTAAATTCTGGGCTGGTGTAGATGGTTTCTTGTGGTTACCAGGTGAAGCTATTTTCCACTTCTTACCAGTTGGTATTACTTGGTCCGTAACTCGTAAAATGGGTACAACACAGATTCTTGGTATAGTATTAGGTATCTGTTTGGTATCTCCACAGTTGTTAAATGCCTATGCAGTAGCATCTACTCCAGCATCTGAAATTGCCAAAAACTGGGTTTGGGATTTTGGTTCATTTACAATCAATAAGATTGGTTATCAAGCCCAAGTTATTCCTGCTTTACTTGCTGGTTTGTCACTTTCTTATTTAGAAATTTTCTGGCGTAAACGTATTCCAGAAGTGATTTCAATGATCTTTGTTCCCTTTTTATCTTTAGTTCCGGCTATTATTTTAGCTCATACTGTTTTAGGTCCTTTAGGATGGACTATTGGTAAAGGCATTTCCTTCGTTGTACTTGCTGGTTTAACTGGTCCTGTTAAATGGTTGTTTGGTGCTATCTTTGGTGCTCTATATGCGCCACTTGTTATTACTGGTTTACACCATATGACAAATGCTATTGATACGCAATTGATTGCTGATACAGCAACACATACAACTGGTTTGTGGCCAATGATTGCCCTTTCTAATATTGCTCAAGGTTCTGCTGTTTTTGCCTACTACCTCATGAATCGTCACGATGAACGTGAAGCAGAAGTTTCAGTTGCAGCTACCATTTCTGCATACCTTGGGGTAACAGAACCAGCTCTATTCGGGGTTAACTTAAAATATGTTTATCCATTTGTAGCAGGTATGATTGGTTCAGGTCTTGCTGGACTCTTAGCAACAACTTTGAATGTACAAGCTAACTCAATTGGTGTTGGTGGCTTACCAGGATTCATGGCTATCAATGTTAAATCAATGATTCCATTCTTTATCTGTATGGCAGTAGCTATTGCAGTACCAATGTTTATGACCTTCTTCTTCCGTAAATCAAATATCATGACTAAAGCTGAAGATGAAGCTAGAGCAGATCGTTTAGCAGATACAAGTCCAGCTGCCCCAGTAGCAGCGGTTGCTTCAGAAGCAGTAACTGAAAAAGGTCAAACAGTTGCTATGATAAGTCCTTTAACAGGAGAAGTTAAAGCCTTAAGTCAAGCTGTTGATCCCGTTTTTGCGCAAGGTGTTATGGGACAAGGTGTCCTTATTCAACCTACTGAGGGTGAGTTAGTATCACCTATTGATGGTCAAGTTTCCGTCTTATTCCCTACGAAACATGCTATTGGACTGGTTTCAGCTGAAGGTGTGGAAATCTTAATGCACATTGGAATGGATACTGTTAACCTTGAAGGTAAAGGATTTACTGCACATGTTAATCAAGGTGATCATGTAAAAGCTGGGGATACATTAATCTCATTTGATATGGATGCTATTGCTGAAGCTGGTTATCCAACAGAGACTCCGGTTATTGTAACTAACCAAGATGCCTTTGACATTGAAATAAATGGTGACTTGCCTCGTCCAATCACGCGCAATCAAGAGATGATGGTTGCCCGTAAAAAATAATGTGATGTTATAGTAACTTCAGGAACTGACTTTCAGTTCCTGAATCTATTTATAGGAAGGAAATGTTATGACTATTGATAAACGTAAAGTAGTTTACCAGATTTATCCTAAATCTTACAAAGATACTACTGGAAATGGTGTTGGAGATCTTCGTGGTATTATAGAAAAAATCCCTTATTTAAAAGAACTTGGTATTGATATGGTTTGGTTGAATCCATTTTATCCAAGTCCTCAAAGAGATAATGGTTATGACGTCTCTGACTATACTGCTGTAAATCCTGATTTTGGGACCATGGCAGACTTTGAAGAAATGATTCAAGTTGGGCAGGATAATGGTATTGATTTCATGTTGGACATGGTTTTAAATCACTGTTCAACTGAGCATGAATGGTTCCAAAAAGCTTTAGCTGGAGATCCATATTATCTAGATTTCTTTATTTTAAGAGATGAACCTACAGACTGGGTTTCAAAATTCGGTGGGAATGCTTGGGCACCATTTGGTGACACTGGTAAATACTATTTGCATTTGTTTGATGTTACCCAAGCCGATTTAAACTGGCGTAATCCTAATGTCCGGGAAGAATTATTTAAGGTGGTTAACTTCTGGCGTGATAAAGGCGTTAAAGGTTTCCGTTTTGATGTTATCAATTTAATTGGGAAAGATGAGGTTTTGGAAAATTGTGCTATTAATGATGGCAAACCTGCCTATACAGATAAGCCAATTACGCATGACTATTTGAAAATGATGAACCAAGCAAGCTTTGGTCAGGATGATTCCTTCATGACAGTTGGTGAAATGTCAGCAACGACTATTGAAAATTGTATTCTTTATACTGCGCCAGAGCGTGAAGAACTATCAATGGCTTTTAACTTCCATCATTTGAAAGTTGACTATCAAGATGGGCAAAAATGGACCATCATGGATTTTGATTTTATTTCTTTACGAGATCTCTTCCATTCCTGGGGTGAAGGTATGAGTGAAGGAAATGGTTGGAATGCTCTTTTCTACAATAATCATGATCAACCACGTGCTTTGAATCGATTTGTGGATGTTGAAAACTTCCGAAATGAGGGAGCTACTATGCTAGCGGCTTCTATTCATCTTTCACGCGGAACTCCTTACATTTACATGGGAGAAGAAATTGGTATGATCGATCCAGATTATGATAGCATGGATGACTATGTGGATGTCGAAAGTTTGAATGCTTATCGCATGTTATTGGATCAAGGTAAATCGCCAGAAGAAGCCTTTAACATTATTAAGGCTAAGTCACGGGACAATTCCCGTACACCAATGCAATGGGATGCAAGTGAACATGCTGGTTTTACGCAAGGAACACCATGGTTGAAAGTTGGAAAATCCTATTCTAAGATCAATGTGGAAGCTGAAAAAAATGGTAAGATTTTCCCATTCTATCAAAAACTCATTCAGTTGCGCAAAGAGCTTCCTATTATTGCTGAAGGTGACTATAAGGCTGCCCTAAAAGATAGTAAACGTGTTTATGCCTTTGAAAGAACACGTAATGGGCAAAAATTACTGGTCTTGAATAATTTTTACCCTCAAGAAGCAAGTGTCCAGCTCCCAATTGACTATCGTCAGGGTGAGGTGTTAATCAGTAACTATGATCTTGATCAAGATATTATTGGGGATTCTGTTGTTTTAAAAGCCTATCAGACTCTAGCTATTTTGGTAAAGTAGAGGGCTGTTAAAAACTTAAAGACTTTAGAGATTTTCTAAAGTCTTTTTTTTGTATTCAAAAGTCATCTTATAAAAACTTTGATAGACTAAAGGAGTTAGTACTTAGAACCTTACTAGCTTTTTGAAAGATAAGCACAAGGTGAGAAGTGATTATTGACAATAAAATTGTGCTCAAATAGGACTAGTTTCGTGTAACCGTTTTCGGTAGAATGGTTTATAGAAAGGAAATAGAATGGTCGATAATAAAGCGGTAGTTGTTTTAGTGACCTTAATGATAAATCCGGATTTATCATTATATGAATTAACACTAAAAACAAAATTTTCACTTAAGGAAATCAAAGAATGCATTGAAACCATCAATCATTTTCTAACAACTAATGGTTATGGTGCTTTGATAAAGTCACATAGTGGTTACCGTATCCCTCTGGATGTTCGGAGGGATACATCGAAGATAGTGGATATCTTAAATCAAAGCCAGGTTTACCTTCCTCAGAATGATCGTGTGCATTTGATTTATCTTTATACCTTTTGTCGTAGAGATTTTGTCTCAAATAATCATTATCAGGACTTTTTAAAGGTTAGTAAAAATACAACTTTAGCTGATATTAAGGCCTTGCGGGATATGATGACTGATTATAATCTCGAACTACGATATACGAGGACAAAAGGTTATTGTCTGGTTGGAGATGAGCTGTCAAAACATAGAATGGCTATTGCCGTTATCAGTTCTTTATTAAAGTCTTCGTTTGGTCTATGGGCACTAGATTATGTGCTAACAGCATGGTCATATCCTGTTTCATATGAGGATATCGCTCAGCGCGCCAAGGATTATTATCACACCTTTCACATGACGCCAATTATTGATCGTTTGGCCGAGTGTCTCTATAGTATCATTTTCATTATCTGTCGTTATCAAAGAGATGTTCAACATGTGTTTGAAGAGCCTTTGGCAATTTCCGAACAGTTGATGGATTTGACCACACTTTTGGTGACAAGTATTGAACAGCAAATGGGTCAAAAAATTACTTTAAGTGCACAGGACTGTGGCTACTTTTCGCTTTTATTAGCGGCTTGCTTTGAGGGAGAAGGGGAGTTCACTAATGCTTTTTTCCATTCTTTAACTGAGGCCATTATTGATAATATGCAAGAGATTTCAATTTTGCAGTTTAAAAATAGGGAAGAGTTAACAGAAAATGTGCAGAGGCATCTGATTCCGGCATACTACCGTTTGAGGTATGGATTACCGAATGACAACACCTATACGGAACGTATCAAGAAAAATTATAGTGATTTATTTGCTTTGGTGAAAGAGTCTTTGCAACCCTTGTCGGATACTTTGGGCTTTGCCTTACCAGATAGTGAAGTGGCTTACTTTGTTTTGCATTTTGGTGGTTATTTGAAAAAAGCGGGTTCAGATAGTCAGAAAAAAGCCTACACGGCTGTGATTATCTGTCCAAATGGTCTTAGTTCCTCGCTTATCATTAAGGAAAATTTACGTCTTTTATTTCCTAATATCACCTTTAGAGGGATATCAAGGATTGACCAATTAAAAACCATGTCGGATAGTTGTTATGATATGATTTTTTCCACTGTTGCTATGACAAGTAAAAAACCGTCTTACCTTGTCTCAATGACGATGACAGATGACCAATCTTATCAATTGATGGAGCTGGTTCATCAGGATTTTCCGGAAATGTCCCAGGATTTGGAAATTGAACAACTGGTTAAAGTGATTTCACAATATGCTACGGTTTCTAATGAAAAAGAACTACGCTTTGCTTTGCGATCATTTTTAAGACAAAATCAAAAAAGAAAGGATAATCGTCCCTTGTTACATGAATTTATTACAGAAAAGACCTACCGGGTTTCTTCGCAAAGGTTGAATTGGAAAGATGCTATTCGGTTATCTGCTCAGCCTTTGCTGGATAGCGAACAAATTTTGTCGACTTATCCAGAAGCAATGATTTCTAAAGTTGAAGAATTTGGACCTTTTATAAACCTAGGAAGTGGTATTGCCATTCCTCACGCTAGGCCTGAGGATGGTGTTCAGTCCGTTGGTATGAGCATGTTGGTTTTAGAAAACCCAGTTTATTTGCTTGACGATCCCAAGCAAGAAATTTACTTACTCATTTGCATTGCGGCAATTGACAATGAGACCCATCTCAAAGCTTTATCTCATTTAACGACTATTTTAAGGGATAAGGAAAATGTCAATGCATTAATTGCATCTCGTTCTTATCAAGATATTAAAGAAATTATTAAACAGGAGGCATAGGAATATGTTAAGAATTGGTACAGCATGTGGATCAGGTTTAGGATCTAGTTTCATGGTTCAAATGAATATTGAATCCATTTTAAAAGAGTTAGGTGTTGATTCCGTTGAGGTGGAACATTATGATTTGGGTGGGGCTGATCCATCTGCGGCAGATGTTTGGATTGTAGGTCGTGACTTGGAGGATTCGGCTGGCCATCTTGGTGATGTTCGCATTTTGAACAGCATTATTGATATGGATGAATTAAGGGCTTTAGTAACAAGTATTTGCCAAGAAAAAGGGCTTATCTAGGAGGATAAAAGAATGAAATTTTTAGTTGATATCGCTAGTACACCAGCCATTTTAGTAGCACTTATTGCTATTATTGGTCTGCTTTTACAGAAAAAAGCTCTGCCAGAAATTGTAAAAGGTGGTATTAAAACCTTTGTTGGTTTCCTAGTTGTATCAGGTGGTGCTGGTATTATTCAAAGTTCTTTAAACCCATTTGGAACCATGTTTGAACATGCTTTTCATTTATCAGGTGTTGTGCCAAATAATGAGGCAATTGTAGCGGTAGCACTCACGAAATATGGTTCAGCGACAGCTCTCATCATGTTTGCAGGGATGATTTTCAATATTTTGATTGCACGCTTCACAAAATTTAAATACATTTTCTTAACAGGTCATCATACGCTTTATATGGCATGTATGATTGCTGTGATTATGACAGTGTCAGGCTTCACATCAATCTCCTTAATTATTTTTGGAGGGTTAGCATTAGGGATTATTATGAGTGTATCCCCAGCTTTTGTCCAAAAATACATGATTCAATTAACGGGCAATGATAAGGTTGCCTTAGGACATTTTAGTTCTCTAGGTTATTTTTTAAGTGGTTTTGTTGGTAATCTAGTTGGTGATAAATCTAAATCAACAGAAGATATCCATTTTCCAAAGAGTTTAGCGTTCTTAAGAGATAGTACTGTTAGTATTACGATTTCAATGACAATTATCTACTTGATCGTAGCTATTTTTGCTGGTCCTGCTTGGATTGCTAAGGAGTTGAGTAATGGAACAGATGGACTTGTATTTGCTTTGCAATTAGCTGGTCAATTTGCAGCTGGTGTATTCGTTATTCTTGCAGGTGTTCGTCTCATTTTAGGTGAAATTGTTCCTGCTTTCAAAGGTATTTCTGAAAAATTGGTTCCAAATTCAAAACCAGCCTTGGATTGTCCAATTGTCTATCCATATGCCCCTAATGCTGTTCTTATTGGTTTCATTTCAAGTTTTGCGGGTGGCTTGGTGAGTATGGCTATTATGATCTTAACGGGAACAACAGTTATTCTTCCAGGTGTTGTCCCTCACTTCTTCTGTGGTGCTACAGCTGGTGTTATCGGAAATGCTTCTGGTGGCGTTAAAGGTGCTACAGTGGGTGCCTTTATGCAAGGTGTCCTTATTAGTTACCTTCCAATTTTCTTAATGCCTGTTCTCGGTGGTCTTGGATTTGAAGGCTCTACCTTCTCAGATGCTGATTTCGGTTTGACTGGTATTATTTTAGGAGCTCTCAACAAAATGGGAGGTTCAATGACCATTGCTATCGGTCTAGTTGCCATTTTAGTGGGATTAGTACTTGTATCATTTATTGGTAAAGAGAAAACTAAGGAGGTATAAGAATGCCTTTAAGCGAAGATAAATTACAAGAATTACAAGTTTTTGCGAATCAAATTCGCTTGACGATTCTCGAAAGTCTTAATCATCTTGGCTTTGGTCATTATGGAGGAAGTCTTTCGATTGTAGAAACTTTAGCAGTTCTCTATGGAGACGTCATGCCAATGACGCCAGAACTATTTGCGGAAAAAGAACGGGATTATTTTGTCTTATCGAAGGGTCATGCTGGGCCAGCTTTATACAGTACCCTATATCTAAAAGGCTTTTTTGACAAATCGTTTTTATTCTCTTTAAATACGAATGGAACGCGTCTTCCTTCCCATCCAGATCGTAATTTGACGCCTGGTGTGGATATGACAACCGGTTCATTAGGACAGGGGATTAGTGCAGCTACAGGAATTGCATATGGTCAAAAAATAAACCAGGAGCCCTTTGTAACCTATACCATTGTTGGTGATGGAGAGTTAAATGAGGGTCAATGTTGGGAGGCTATCCAATTTGCTGCCCATCAAAAATTATCAAATCTCATTGTTTTCGTTGATGATAACAAAAAACAGTTAGATGGATTAACATCAGACATTTGTCAAAGTGGGGATTTTGTAGCTAAATTTGAAGCCTTTGGTTTTGAGGCTATACGAGTTGATGGTCAAAATATCACAGCTATCCATCAAGCTCTAATGGATTTCAAAAATAGCGCTTCAGAAAAACCAAAATGTATTGTTCTCGATACGGTCAAAGGCCAAGGCGTCAAAGAAATTGAAAGCATGGCATCAAACCATCATTTACGTCCAAGTCAGAGTGAAAAAGCGATGCTGGAAGAAATTGTTAAAGGTATGCAACAGCAAATGGGGGTGATAGAATGACGAGAAACAGTAAAGAAATGCGCCATGTATATCGTGACTTTTTAAAAGAAGCCAATAACACCCATAAAGACTTACTTGTCTTAGAAGCAGATTTATCAAGTTCGATGTCAACCAATAGCCTAGCAGCAGATTTTGGGAAACGTTATGTTAATCTTGGTATTATGGAAGCGCAAATGGTAGGTTTAGCTGCTGGTCTTTCTGTTAAAGGTTTCCATCCCTATGTGCACACCTTTGGTCCATTTGCAAGTCGTCGTGTTTTTGATCAACTATTTGTTTCTTTAGGCTATGCCCAGTTAAAAGCTACCATTGTGGGTTCAGATGCTGGAGTAACAGCTGAAATGAATGGTGGAACGCACATGCCATTCGAAGAATTAGGATTAATCAGATTAATCCCTAAGGCTACTGTATTTGAAGTGAGTGATGATATTCAATTTGAAGCAGTGCTGAAAGAAACTCTGGATTTAGAAGGGTTATCCTACATTCGGACAACGCGGAAAGCTCCTAAACCAATTTATGATGGACAAGAAGATTTCAAAAAAGGCTACATCACCTTAAGACCAGGTGAAGATATTGTAGTGGTTGCTTCTGGCATCATGGTTGCAGAAGCAATGGAAGTTATTGATAAACTTGCTGAGGAAGGTATTAAAGTAGGTCTCATTGATCTCTTTCGTATTAAACCTCTTCCAGAAGATTTAAAAGAGCAACTGATTGGCAAAACAATCCTTACTTTTGAAAATCACAATGTCATTGGAGGTATTGGGAGCGCTATTTCTGACTTGTTAAGTCAGGAAACACAGACCCCAATCTTCAAAATGGGTGTTCAGGAGTCTTTTGGACAAGTTGGACAAAAAGACTACCTCTTAGATCATTACGGCCTATCGCAAAAGCACCTTTACCAAAAACTAAAAGACTTAAGTCAAAACTAAAAATGCCAAAACAAACACTAAAAGAAGTGTTTGTTTTTTGGTTTATACAGAAAGTGCATATTAGGGGCTTTTTTGATACAATGTAAGAGATTACGATTGCGACATGTATGAAAGTGAAAGGAGATTGTATGGTCGATTACAAAGAAAATTTTTATGATGCTGTGAATGGCGAGTGGGCTGCTTCAGCTGTTATTCCTGATGATAAGCCTAGAACGGGAGGTTTTTCAGATTTAGCTGATGAGATTGAATCATTAATGCTAAAGACGACAGATCAGTGGTTAGATGGGGAAAACTTACCGGATGATCCTGTATTAAAGAATTTCATCAAGTTACATCAGTTAACTTCAGATTACGCTAAAAGAGAAGAGGTAGGCGTTGCCCCAGTACTTCCTTTGATTAAAGAATATCAATCTTTAAGTTCATTTAAAGAATTTGCTTCTAAAATAGCTGATTTTGAATTGCTTGGTAAACCCAATCTATTCCCATTTGGTGTTGCTCCAGACTTTATGAATGCTAAATTAAATGTTCTTTGGGCTGAAGCACCTTCTATTCTCCTACCTGATACGACCTATTATGAGGAAGGTCATGAAAAAGCGGAGGAACTTCGTGGCGTTTGGCGTCAGTCTCAGGAAAAACTGTTGGCTAAAGTTGGTTTTTCTGCTGAAGAAATTTCTGATTTATTGGACAAGGCTTTGCAATTGGATTCTAAATTGGCGGCATTTGTTTTATCTCGTGAGGAATCTTCAGAGTATGTGAAACTATACCACCCATATGACTGGCAAGAATTCACGCAATTAGCTCCTGAGCTACCTTTGGATGCTATTTTCCAAAAAATCCTAGGTCAAATACCTGATAAAGTGATTGTGCCGGAGGAACGTTTTTGGACAGACTATGCTGCAGAGTTTTACTCTGAAAAAAATTGGGACCTGATTAAAGCGGATCTTGTCATTGAAGCTGCTAATGCCTACAATGCTTATCTGACGGATGATATTCGAGTCGAATCTGGAACTTATGGTCGTGCCCTTTCTGGTACTCCTCAGGCCATGGATAAGAAAAAAGCAGCTTTTTATCTGGCACAAGGGCCATACAACCAAGCTTTAGGCTTGTGGTATGCGAATAGACATTTTTCTGCTGAAGCAAAAGCAGATGTCGAGAGTAAAGTGGCAACGATGATTGAGGTTTACAAATCACGTTTAGAAAAGGCCGATTGGCTGGAAGAATCAACACGTGAGAAAGCTATTGTGAAATTAAATGTCATTACACCTCATATTGGCTATCCAGAGAAATTGCCTGAAACCTACTCTAAAAAAATCATCGATGATAATCTGTCTCTAGTTGAAAATGCACAAAGGTTGGCTCAAATTTCCATCGCCCATAGTTGGAGTAAATGGAATAAGCCTGTAGACCGCACTGAATGGCATATGCCTGCGCATATGGTAAATGCTTATTATGACCCTCAACAGAATCAAATTGTATTCCCGGCAGCTATTTTACAAGCACCTTTCTATTCTTTAAATCAAAGTTCGTCGGCAAATTATGGTGGTATTGGTGCTGTCATTGCGCACGAAATTTCCCATGCCTTTGATACTAATGGTGCTTCTTTTGATGAGAATGGTAGTTTACATGATTGGTGGACAGAATCAGATTATGCAGCCTTCAAGCAAAGAACAGATAAAGTCGTTGAACAATTTGATGGCCTTGATTCCTATGGTGCGAAAGTTAATGGTAAGTTAACTGTTTCTGAAAATGTAGCTGATTTGGGCGGTGTCGCTTGTGCTCTAGAGGCTGCTAAAAAAGAAAATGACTTTTCTGCTCGCGATTTCTTTATTAACTTCGCACGCATCTGGCGTATGAAAGCGCGTGAAGAATTTATGCAAATGATGGCTAGTGTTGATGTTCATGCACCTGGAGAATGGCGAACTAATGTGACATTAACAAATTTTGAAGAATTTCATCAAACATTTGGAATTTCAGAAGGTGACTTTATGTGGAGAGCGCCTGAAGATCGCGTTATTATTTGGTAATGTTAAAAGGTTGAGCGTTTGCTCAACCTTTTTTGAGTATCAAAAAACCTTGATTTAAATCAAGGTTTTCAATGTATTAGTTGTTAAGAGCAGCAGCCATAGTTGCAGCAACTTCTGATTCGAAATCATTAGCTTTTTTCTCAATACCTTCACCAACTTCAAAACGAGCAAATGCAATTGCTTTAGCATTTACTGAGTCAAGGTAAGCTTCAACTGTTTTGCTGTCATCCATGATATATACTTGAGCAAGTAATGTGTAAGCTTGGTCAACTTTTGTATTATCAAGCATGAAGCGATCCATTTTACCAGGGATGATTTTATCCCAGATTTTTTCTGGTTTGCCTTCAGCTGCTAATTCAGCTTTAATGTCTTCTTCAGCTTTAGTAATAACATCTTCTGATAATTGTGCTTTTGAACCATATTGTAAGAATGGAAGTGGTGCTTTATCAACCATCGCGCGTGACTCGTTGTCAAGTTCGATATCGTGGTTAAGTTTAGCAAGTTCATCTTTAACAAATTGTGGGTCAAGTTCAGTGTATGATAGAACAGTTGGTTTCATTGCTGCGATGTGCATTGAAACTTGTTTAGCAAGTGCATCGTCGCCACCTTCGATAACGGAGATAACACCGATACGTCCGCCATTGTGTTGGTATGCGCCAAAGTGTTGCTCATCAGTTTTTTCTAAAAGAGAGAAACGACGGAATGAAATTTTTTCACCGATAGTTGCAGTTGCATTAACGTAAGCAGCAGCGAGTGTTTCACCTGAAGGCATGATCAAGTTAAGTGCTTCTTCATTGTTAGCTGGTTTGCCTTCAGCAATTGTTTTAGCAGTGTCATTTACTAATTCTACGAATTGAGCATTTTTTGCTACAAAGTCAGTTTCAGCATTAACTTCAACAACGGCAGCATAATTACCACTGACATAAACACCAGTAAGTCCTTCGGCAGCAACACGGTCAGCTTTTTTAGCTGCTTTAGCCATTCCTTTTTCACGAAGAAGTTCAATGGCTTTGTCCATGTCCCCATCAGTTTCAACAAGTGCTTTTTTAGCGTCCATAACGCCGGCACCAGATTTTTCACGTAATTCTTTTACAAGCTTAGCTGTAATTTCTGCCATTAGTAGAATCCTCCAAAAAGTTAAATAATAGTTAATTTAAAAAAACGAGACAGAGCGGTTTGCTTTCTGCCCCGTTTTGGTATTGCGATTGAGATAGTTCCTTTATTTCAACGGTATGAGTTAAAGGAATGGTCAAACTTAGTTATTGTCGCCTTCTACAACTTCAACGATTTCTTCGATTGAATCTGCTTTAGTATCAGCTTCAAATTCAACGCTTGCATCTTCACCTTGACGACCTTCAATAATAGCATCAGCTAATTTAGAAGTGATCAATTTAACAGCGCGGATAGCGTCATCGTTAGCTGGGATGATAACATCGATATCATCTGGATCAGCATTTGTATCCACCATAGCAACTACAGGGATACCAAGTTTTTTAGCTTCTTTAACTGCGATTTGTTCTTTATGTGGGTCAACAACGTACATAACGTCTGGAATACGAGGCATATCTTCGATACCGCCTAAGAATTTTTCAAGACGAGCGCGTTGTTTGTTAAGAAGTGCAACTTCTTTTTTAGGAAGAACTTCGAAAGTTCCTTCTTCTTCCATACGTTTGATTTCTTTCAAACGAGCGATACGTTTTTGGATTGTTCCCCAGTTTGTAAGTGTTCCACCCAACCAACGGTGGTTGATGAAGTATTGACCTGCACGAGTTGCTTCGTCAGCAACTGCTTCAGCAACTTGTTTTTTAGTACCAACGAACAAGATAACAGCATCGTTAGCAGCAGCGTCACGAACGAATTCGTAAGCTTGATCAGCTAATTTAACAGTTTGTTGTAAGTCGATAACGTGGATACCGTTACGTTCTGTGAAGATGTACTTAGCCATCTTAGGATTCCAGCGACGAGTTTGGTGACCAAAGTGAACACCAGCCTCAAGAAGTTGTTTCATTGAAATTACTGCCATGAGTAGTTTCTCCTTTTTATAATGTTTTTTTCCTCTCTCTGACTTCGACTTGCAGTCTAACCCGAAGGCAACAAGACCACAATTGGTAAGAGATGAGTATTTGTCGCACACACGACAAAACAATTTTAGCAGAAAAAAGGGGAAAAAGCAAGTTAAATCTATCAAGGCTAAAAAGAGAAAAGTCAGGTATCTGAAGAGTCTTCAGATACCTGACTTTGTTGAAACTATTGTCTAATCAAATAGTCAAAAGCTCCAATAGCAGCTGTGGCTCCTGAACCCATTGAAATAATGATTTGTTTATAGGCTGAGTTGGTGCAATCTCCTGCTGCGAAAATGCCAGGGATTGATGTCATCCCGTGAGCATCAACCACAATTTCCCCACGTTCAGTTAAAGTGATACCACTATCTTTTAGCCATTGTGTGCTAGGTACCAGACCAATTTGAACAAAAACTCCTTCAAGATCAATTTGTTTTTCCTCATTGGTTTCACGGTCTGTGTAACGAATACCTGTCACATGCTCATCGCCAATAATTTCTTTGGTTGCGGCATTGGTGATAATAGTGACATTATCTGTTTTAGCAGCGCGATCTTGTAAGACCTGGTCAGCTTTGACTTCTGGTAAGAATTCAAGAACCGTAACATGCTTACAGATTCCTGCAAGATCCAATGCGGCCTCCATACCAGAATTTCCACCGCCAATAACAGCAACATCTTTTCCTTCAAAGAGCGGTCCGTCACAATGTGGACAGTTGGTGACACCCTTAGTTCGGAATTCTTCTTCCCCAGGAACATTAACGTTTCGCCATTTGGCTCCTAAAGCTAGAATGGCTGTTTTTGCATTTAATACGGCACCATTTGCTAAAGAAACGGAGACCAAATCTTTCTTGTCAATCTTTGTTACCACTTGTGACTTGATGATATCAACAGGATAAGACTTGGTATGCGCCTCAATTTGGGCCATCAGTTGAGGTCCTTCTGTATAAAGGGTACCAATCATATTTTCAATTCCGACGGTTTCCATGACTTGGCCACCAAAAGTTTCTGCAATAAGGCCAGTTTTCAAGCCTTTTCTTGCAGCATAAATGGCTGCGCTGTTACCTGCGGGCCCGCCACCAATGACAAGAACATCGTAGGTCCCTTTGTCTGTAAAGGCTGATTCTGACAAAGGTCCAGCTACCTTATCAACTAGCTGTTCGATAGTTGCACGGCCAGAATGAAAGACTTCATTTTCAAAGTAAACTGTCGGTACAGACATAATTCCTTTTTCGGTCACTTCATCTTGGAACATGCCTCCTTCAATCATGGTGTGACTGATCTTTGGATTTAGGACGGCCATGATATTGAAGGCTTGGACAACGTCAGGACAGTTATGGCAAGTCAAGCTGGCATAGGTTTCAAAATGCATGGGTTTTTCGATACCCTTAATGCGTTTAATGAGATCTTGGTCAATTTTTGGTGGTCGTCCAGAGACTTGTAATAAAGCCAAGATAAAGGATGTGAACTCGTGTCCAAGAGGGATACCTGCAAATGACACACGTCCAGCTGTTCCTTTTTGGGCAATAGTAAAACTAGGTTGTCTTGATAATGAAACAGCTTCGGTACTGATTCGATCTGACATGGCAACAATCTCATCGATAAATGCTTTCATTTTTGAGGAGTTGTCATTGTTACCGAAATCCGTTTGTAAGACAATATCAGATTCAAGTAAGTCTAAATATTGTTTGAGTTGGGCTTTGATTTCAGAAGTTAAGGCCATCTTTACCTCCTTTTTGAACAGTATCGTTAGGTAAAGGCTTAAATTTTACCTACAAGATCTAGGCTAGGTGTTAATGTGTCTTCGCCTTCTTTCCATTTGGCAGGGCAAACTTCGCCAGGATGCTGACGAACGTATTGAGCAGCTTTAATTTTATCAATGAGGGTACTTGCATCTCGGCCGATGCCATCAGCGTTAATTTCCATCATTTGAATGATGCCATCAGGATCGATAATAAAGGTACCACGTTGGGCAAGACCATTTTCTTCATCAAGAACATCAAATGCGCGTGAAATATGATGTGATGGGTCACCTATCATGGTGTAGGTAATGGATCCAACGACATCGGAGTCATCATGCCAAGCTTTGTGAACAAAGTGAGTATCTGTAGAAACAGAATAGACTTCAACGTCCAGTGATTTTAAGCTGTCGTATTGTTCTTGTAAGTCACCAAGCTCTGTAGGGCAGACAAAAGAGAAATCAGCAGGATAGAAACAGAAAATAGCCCATTTTCCTTTAATATCCTCGTGGCTAACTGTTACAAATTCACCGTTACGATAAGCATCTGCTGTAAATTCAGCAATTTCTTTTCCAACTAAAGACATCAAATGGTCCTCCTTTTTTATTTGTTATACTTGTATTATAGGAAAAGAAAAAATAAAAGTCTAAAAGAAAGCGCTTGATTTTTTGGTGAATCGTCTGAAAATTCATCTATGAAACAACCTATTTTATTTAGAATAATTCTAAACATTAGACGTTTAAAGGTTTTAAAAGTTTCTTTTTTCAGAAAAATTTGGTTATCATGAGAAAATTGGGTAAAAAAATTTTTGAGTCAAAGGGAGAAAATTTATCTTGACCTTTACTTACATTTCATGTAAAATAATTACTGTTGTGGCGGTATAGCCAAGTGGTAAGGCACGGCTCTGCAAAAGCTTGATCGTCGGTTCAAATCCGTCTACCGCCTTCATAATACAAAAATAACCTTGATTAACAGCGTATAAAACGTTGTCAAATCAAGGTTTTTGTTTTTGTGAAAAGATAAAAACTTATTAAAATAGGTTTTGAGCTATTATCCTCACTTCGTTTTTTGTCGGTATTTGATGAGATCGTATGCAAAATTGGGGGAGCTTTCTCGCAAGGAGTAACTTTCCAATTCGTTGACTTGGTCTCTTAGTTGTTGAGCTTCTTTAGCAGTGATATCCCCCATTTGTTCAAATTCATGGATAGTCCGTCTTTCTAGGTAATACCCACGTAATTGTTCATTATTTGCATCTGGGAAATAATTGGTTAAAACTCGTTCAACGAAGAGTCCGGAACTAATTAATTCCGCATTTTGGATGCGTTGATTTTGGATAAAGTTAACTAAATAACTGTTATAAAATCCTTCTAAATCTTCGAGGGCATCTAAAATTAATGCCGTGTTGTTTAAATAAAGATCTGTTAAATGTTGACGATTTTCTTGGCTTAGATTGATTCTTGGTTTCGCAATCCGTCTTATATTAGGAATGATACCGTGAAAAAAAGATAATTCATGAAGGAGCCCTCGAATAACCCTTAAAAAAATAATGAGTGCATATGTAAAGCTGGAAGTAAAACTGCGGTTGACATCACGTTCCAGAGATTTTAAATAGGATTGATAAATACGGTACTCATATAATGAAACCTCTTTATTTTTAAAGGCGTATTCTAAACCTTTACTTTCGATTGAAAGTATCAATAGTTGTAACTCTGCCAAATCGGATTTGACTTCGTTTGATTCTTGTTCTAGGATTAATTTTTCAATTCTTTTATTGTAAGTATCGACAACATGATATAGAGCTGTTTGGTTTTCTTGATTAAGGTGGGTTTCTTCTTCCAATTCCTTACTAACAGTTGTCAGGATAGCTATATTGATCAGATTATCTTTCTCAATAACTGCAGCAGGGGCTAGTTTTGGTAAAACCAATAATCCAGCTAGAAAGCTTAAGAGTGTCACTGCTCCTACAATAAAGAGTAATAAACTGAAGTCAGGTGTGATTTCTTTTGGGAGCAGTAAGATTGTTGCAATAGAGACACTACCTTTGACACCAGAAAATGTTAAGAGGATGATTTCCTTCCAATATTTTGGAAAAGAACGGTGATTGCGGAAACTAAGATAACAATAGTATAGGGTAATCATGACAAAACGGATCAAAAACATCAAAGCTGTAATAGCGATGACCAATATGAATAAATAAAGATTACTATAATGGGGACTGGTCAAAACAGGACCGATGAAATGAGCGGCCTCCATACCAAAGACTATGAAGACAAAACCGTTTAGCATGAAATGGATGGTTTCCCAAATGATTTTTGTGACACGGTCCACTTGAGCATCAAACAGGGTGACTTTTTTGAGTCGATTGGCTTGCATGACACCTGCTATAACAACTGCAATAATAGCTGAAAAACCTAATAGTTCAGCTATAAAGTAGGAGATAACAGGTAAAGCTAATTCTAATAGCAAAGCCCCGGTGACATCTGCGGCATCAAATTTCTCTAAAACTGATAAAAAAATACGGTTTAGTAAAGCAAATAGGAGGCCTACGGCAATTCCGCCGAAAATGGTGAGGGCCAATTTAAAGCTAGCTCCAGCCAAGGAAAAGGTCCCGGTTAAAAATGCTGTCAAAGCAAACTGAAAGGCCACTAGTGAACTGGCATCGTTTAGCAGCCCCTCAGAAGTCAGAATGTTTTTTACCCGATTTGGAAACTTAAGACGGTTAGCAAGGGAAAGAAATGCGACGGCATCCGTTGGGGCTAGGGCTGCCCCCAAGGCAAAGCAGATGGCTAGGGGGATTTTAATGGGAAGCAGTGTGCTTACCCCTAATCCTAAAAAAAGTGTCGTGAAGAGAACGGTGGGTAAAATGAGATAAAGAATAAAGCTTCGAAATCTTAGAAAGCTTTTGACATCACTTTCTTGCCCTTCTCGAAAGTTCAATGGTGCAATGACGAAGGCCAAAAATAATTCAGGATTGATGACTATTTGGTTATCTCGGGACAAAACACCAAATAATAGTCCCAAAGTCAATTGAATAGCTGGTGTCGGTATTTGAGGAAAGATACGATTCAAGACATTTGAGAGGATTAAAGCAACCAAAAAGCCAAAGACGAGCAGGGAAATAGGCATATTAAATGTCCTCTTTTTTTATGTGAGCTCCCTCATCGATAAGATAGGCACTCTTTAAAAGAGCGATTTTTTCATCAATGGCAGAGATGTCACGATGTTCTAAAATGCATTGACAACGTTCTTTTTCTAAGGTCAATAGTTTTTTCTTGATTTTTTTAGCTTTGCGCATGTCATTACAGGTCATACTTGAGGACTTTGATATATTTTCTTGAGCTTCAAGATATTTACATTTCATTTCCTCAATGCGTGAGCGAAGTTGGTTGTCTGTCATAGTTGGTCCTTTCGGGAAAATGATGCTATTCATCATAAGAAGTAGTCTAGTTGTCATTTTAACCTAGATAGTTAACGAACTCAACTAAAAACTCTAGGTTCTTTTTTTGAAAAGGCTTTTACATTTTGTTCATATTTTTTTATATGCTTTTAATAAATTAATTGACAGTAATAAGCTGTTCTTGTAATCTGTTGGTGTAAAAGCGTTTATGAGTAAATATTTGTGTTTCGGCATCTTCATTTCTCTCGTTTTTCAACAGTATTTAAATAGAAAGGAAAGGGATGTTTATGGCACAAGGAACAGTTAAATGGTTTAATGCTGAAAAGGGATTTGGATTTATTTCAACTGAAGATGGTCAGGAATATTTCGCACATTTTTCAGCTATACAAACTAAAGGTTACAAAACATTAGATGAAGGTCAGCAAGTGACATTTGATATTGTAGACGGCCACCGCGGTCTTCAAGCAGTCAATATTACAAAACTTCCATAGAATCACTTTATCGAAAAGCAGACAATAATCTGCTTTTTTGTTGTCTTAAAAGCTACACATCCATATTTTTTATGAGCTCTTTTTCTTTTAAACATAAAGATTTGCTTTTCTAGAGAGCAATTTGTTATAATAAAAGTCAGTTTTAGTCAAAAAACCTCATAGACTTATTTGACAAATTTTTAAGGTTATATCGTTTGAAAGAAGGAGTAGGTAATGCCAACAAAAAACACATCTGATAGCATTGAAGAATACATCAAAGAACTATTGGCGCAGTCTGGGATTGCAGAAATTAAACGTTCCCTATTGGCTGATTCCTTTCAAGTGGTACCTAGTCAAATCAATTATGTCATTAAAACGCGTTTTACAGAGAGCCGTGGCTATGAAGTCGAAAGTAAACGAGGCGGTGGTGGCTACATCCGGATAGCCAAAGTACGCTTTTCAGATAAGCACCATCTGATTGGCAATTTAATGGCTAACATCGGGTCGCAGGTTAGTGAGGTGGTTTTCACAGATTCCATCCAACTGCTATTTGATGAACATTTAATAACAGAACGTGAGGGAAACGTCATCTTAGCAATGGCTTCTGATGATGTTTTAGGAAAAGATGCCTCAGTGATTCGTGCGCGAATGCTTTACCGTTTGTTGCAACGAATTGACAGAAAGGGAAGTAATTAATGACAGATTATTCACTCAAAATGCAAGCTATTTTTAAACAAGCACAATACCAAGCGGCGCGTTTTGATAGCCCCTATTTAGAAACTTGGCACCTCTTATTGGCAATGGTTGTTGTTAATAATTCACTAGCTGGCCTTGTTTTTAATGAATTTGAAAATAAGGTTGCCTTGGAAGAATATGAAGCGGCAGCTATCTTAGCCATTGGCAAAGCTCCAAATGATGATATTAAGGAGTTTGAATATAAAGGTCAGTCAAAAACACTTTCTCATATTTTGTCCATTGCTGATGCTATTCGAAATGTTACACATGCCAATGAAGTAGGATCAGAGCATGTTCTTTTTGCTATCTTATTAAATCCTGATATTATGGCAACTCGTTTGCTAGAATTAGCTGGATTTAAAATCAAAGATGATGGCAAAGGCGATTTGAAATTGGCTGATTTAAGAAAAGCCATTGAAATTCAAGCTGCTTATAGTAAAGAAACCATTAAAGCTATCTACGAACTCAGAAAACCCAAAAAAGCCAAAACAGGCGGTACTTTCTCAGATATGATGAAACCAGCTGGCACTGCGGGAGAATTATCAGATTATACGAGAGATTTGACAGAAATGGCAAGTCAAGGCTTACTTGAGCCTGTTATTGGCAGAGAAAAAGAAATCACTCGAATGGTTCAAGTCTTAAGTCGTAAAACGAAAAATAATCCAGTTTTAGTCGGTGAGGCTGGTGTTGGTAAGACAGCATTGGCCTATGGCTTAGCCCAACGGATTGTGACTGGTGAGATTCCATATGAACTTCGTGATATGCGTGTCTTAGAATTAGACATGATGAGTGTGGTGGCAGGTACGCGTTTTCGTGGTGATTTTGAAGAACGCATGAATCAAATTATTGATGATATTGAAAGTGATGGTCATATCATTCTCTTTGTCGATGAATTACACACTATTATGGGATCTGGCAGTGGTATTGATAGCACTTTAGATGCTGCAAATATCCTCAAACCAGCTCTCTCAAGAGGAACCCTACATATGGTTGGGGCAACTACTCAAGAAGAGTATCAAAAACATATTGAAAAAGATGCCGCTTTATCTCGTCGTTTCTCAAAAGTTTTGATTGAAGAACCAAGTGTAGAGGATGCCTACAAGATACTATCAGGGTTGAAAAAATCTTACGAAAGCTATCATAATGTCACCATCTCGGATCAAGCCATCAAAACAGCAGTCAAAGTTGCTCATCGCTATTTGACGAGCAAGCACTTACCTGATTCTGCGATTGATTTATTAGATGAAGCTAGCGCAACGGTTCAAAGTTTCGTCAAAAAAGAGGCGCCTGCCTTCATCACACCCATTGACCAAGCCATCATAAAAGGTGATTTTAAAACAGTTAGCCAACTTTTGAAAGCTTCCAAGGCTAAGCCCCAGAAACCAACTCCTGTTACTGAAGAAGATATCATGTCTACATTAAGTAAATTGTCAGGAATTCCACTGGAAAAAATTAGCAAGGCAGATAGTCAGAAATACCTTAACCTGGAAAAAGAATTGCATAAGCGTGTTATCGGTCAAGAGGATGCAGTCTCAGCAATTTCAAGAGCTATCAGACGCAATCAGTCTGGTATTCGAACAGGTAAACGTCCGATTGGCTCCTTTATGTTCCTTGGACCGACAGGTGTTGGGAAAACAGAATTAGCAAAAGCTTTAGCAGAACTCTTATTCGATGATGAATCAGCTCTCATTCGTTTTGATATGTCAGAATACATGGAAAAATTCGCTGCTAGCCGTTTAAATGGAGCACCTCCAGGATATGTTGGCTATGACGAGGGCGGTGAGTTGACCGAAAAAGTACGTAACAAGCCCTATTCTGTTCTTCTCTTCGATGAAGTTGAAAAAGCCCATCCAGATATCTTTAATGTTTTGTTACAAGTCTTGGATGATGGACAATTAACGGATTCTCGTGGGCGAAAAGTCGATTTTTCAAATACAATCATTATCATGACAAGTAATTTAGGTGCTACAGCGCTTCGAGATGATAAAACGGTTGGATTTGGTGCTAAAGATATCAACCATGATCATTCGGCCATGGAAAAACGCATCTTAGAAGAATTGAAAAAAACCTACCGACCAGAATTTATCAACCGAATTGATGAAAAAGTTGTCTTCCATAGCTTAAGTCAAGAAGACATGCGACAAGTTGTCACGATTATGGTTCAACCCTTGATTAAGAACTTGGAAGAAAAAGGGATTACCCTCAAAATGCAACCATCTGCATTAAAATATTTGTCTGAAGTCGGTTATGATGTTGAGATGGGGGCAAGGCCACTAAGACGAACCATCCAAACAGAAATCGAAGACAAGTTGTCAGAATTCATTTTATCTGGTCAACTTAAAACTGGTAAGACTTTAAAAATTGGTATGAGCCAAGGTAAATTAAAATTTGATATGGTCTAAATGAAAAGGAGTCTCCTCAAAAAAGAGGGACTTTTTTTCTTGACTAATTTTGACCAAGTGATAAAATAGAAATTGGAATTGGCACTCTTCTTTAAAGAGTGCTAATATTTAATCAGATTCTTTTTATTGGAGGAAATACAGATGTTAAAACCATTAGGAGACCGCGTGGTCGTTAGATTTGAAGAAGAAAAAGAACAAACAGTTGGTGGTTTTGTACTCGCAGGCAATCATAAAGAGTCAACCAGAAAAGCAACAGTTGTTGCTGTGAGTGAAACTGGCATGCGTACGATTACAGGTGAAGTTGTCCCTCCATCTGTTACAGTTGGTCAAATGGTCTTAGTAGAAGATGGTCAGGTTTTAGAAGTAACTCATGAAGATGAGAAATTAGCAATTATTCGGGAAGCTGATATTATTGCGATTTTAGGATAAACAATCCTTTAAGATAGAAGTTAAGAAAAGAAAGAAGGATAAAAGATGGCAAAAGACATTAAATTTTCAGCAGATGCGCGTGCAGCAATGGTGCGTGGGGTAGATATTTTAGCAGATACTGTAAAAGTAACTTTGGGCCCAAAAGGTCGTAACGTTGTTCTTGAAAAAGCATTTGGTTCACCACTAATCACAAATGACGGGGTAACCATTGCAAAAGAAATTGAATTAGAAGACCATTTCGAAAATATGGGAGCTAAATTGGTTTCAGAAGTTGCTTCAAAAACCAATGATATCGCAGGAGATGGAACAACTACAGCAACAGTATTAACTCAAGCAATTGTCCGAGAAGGGTTAAAAAATGTCACTGCAGGGGCTAATCCAATTGGCATTCGTCGCGGTATTGAAAAAGCAACATCAGCCGCAGTTGAAGAATTAAAAGCTATTGCCCAACCAGTTTCCGGAAAAGAGGCTATTGCCCAAGTAGCTGCCGTGTCATCACGTTCAGAAAAAGTTGGGGAGTATATCTCAGAAGCCATGGAACGTGTAGGCAATGATGGTGTTATCACAATTGAAGAATCACGTGGTATGGAAACAGAACTTGAAGTGGTTGAAGGGATGCAATTTGACCGCGGATACTTATCACAATATATGGTAACAGATAATGAAAAAATGGTTGCTGATCTTGAAAACCCATTTATCTTAATCACAGATAAAAAAGTATCAAATATTCAAGAAATTTTACCGTTATTGGAAGAAGTGCTTAAAACCAGTCGTCCCCTTCTCATTATTGCAGATGATGTTGATGGTGAAGCTTTGCCAACACTTGTTTTAAATAAAATTCGTGGAACATTCAACGTTGTTGCTGTTAAAGCCCCTGGCTTTGGCGATCGCCGTAAAGCCATGCTAGAAGATATCGCTATCTTGACAGGTGGAACAGTTATTACTGAAGATTTAGGTTTAGACCTTAAGGATGCAACAATTGCTACGCTCGGTCAAGCAGCTAAAGTGACTGTAGACAAGGATTCCACAGTTATTGTTGAAGGTGCTGGCTCTGCGGAAGCAATTGCTAACCGTGTTGGATTGATCAAATCACAGTTAGAAACAACAACTTCTGAGTTTGATCGTGAAAAATTACAAGAACGTTTGGCTAAGTTAGCTGGTGGTGTGGCAGTTATTAAAGTAGGTGCTGCAACAGAAACAGAACTTAAAGAAATGAAATTACGCATTGAAGATGCCCTTAATGCAACTCGTGCAGCAGTTGAAGAAGGTATTGTATCAGGTGGTGGAACAGCACTTGTTACGGTTATTGACAAAGTGGCAGCCTTAGAACTTACTGGCGATGAAGCAACCGGACGTAACATTGTCCTTCGTGCTCTCGAAGAACCAGTTCGTCAAATTGCTTATAATGCTGGTTATGAAGGATCAGTTGTCATTGATAAATTGAAAAATAGTCCAGTTGGAACAGGATTCAATGCTGCAACAGGTGACTGGGTAGATATGATTGAAACAGGTATCATTGACCCTGTCAAAGTTACTCGCTCAGCTCTTCAAAATGCTGCTTCAGTTGCAAGTCTCATCTTAACAACTGAAGCTGTTGTGGCTAATAAACCAGAACCAGCTGCCCCAGCAATGCCAGGAGGAATGGACCCAAGCATGATGGGTGGAATGATGTAATTCTTTAAAATATTGAATAGAAAAAAAGCCTAGATAGAAGTCTATCTGGGCTTTTTTAATTTTTTTAAAATTATAGCAAAAGCTTTTGTTGTGTAGACATTTATGTGCTACAATCAGGTTAACCGATAATATTTTGGGGTAACAAGGAGAGAGTTGAGAAAATGTTCAAAACCAAAAAAGAGATTTTTAGTATCCGCAAAACGGCCCTTGGTGTTGGAAGCGTTTTACTAGGAGTCGTGCTGACAACACAGGTTGCAAGTGCTGATGAAGTTAGTCTTATGACACCTTCGGTTGACAAAAGCCTAACGACAACAAGTCCAGTTTTAGAGAGTACGTCTAGTCAATTGGCGGCTACAATAGCTCCAATCACGACCGACACAAGGTCAAATGTCACGGCAACAAGTCCGGTATTAGCAGCTGCGACTACAGCACCAAGTGTTACTAGAATACCAATTGCTAGCCCAATTCGTTATGTCTCAGATCCTAATCAACCAGTTGGCTATCGTGCTACCCAAGTTCAAGGAATAGATGGTTCTATTATTACGACTCAAACAGCTGCTTTAGATGCTAATGGCAATCCAATTGTGACAGATGAACATATTGAATCTACGGAAACAGTTATTGTTTTGGGTACAAAATCGACAAGTCAGGTAATCAGTACACAGGTAGCCACAACGACTTATAGTATTGACGTGACAAAACCTGTCGGAACAGATATTGTTATCCCTGCAGTTGATGGTCAAACAACGACGACTACCACCTATAAAATTGAAACAGCCACAACGGCACCAGTCAGTCCGTCGGTGCTTTCAGAAGATTATAAGTGGATTGATCAACCCTTCTATCATGTTGATACAACGCAAACATTGCCAAGTGACCGCGTTAGCATTGATCAACTTTTTGTTCCAATCCCAACGTTAACACCGGACTTTAACAGGTCAGAATCAACAGTACGTGAGTATGCTCAATTTGCAGAAAACTATATGTATGATTATATCACAGTGACCAATCCTGATGGGGCGACAACTCGACAGCAAGTGATTCGTCCAGTAACGAGTGAAATGCTAGATCCAACAAATACAAGGTTACGTACTCTTACCGGTTTAACTGATGATAATGCTTTTTACTCTCGTCTGTTAGATACTAGTAAACAAGATTTATGGAATACATCTGCCCAGGATTATGGCTTAGAAATTGTTCCAGAAGATTTAAGCACCTCAAGTGATGATTTTTTAAGATACCATAGTAGTAATATTATCAATGATGCTTTATATGCTGATATTAAAGCGGACTATTTGCGTGCTCAATTAGCTTACAATCAATTACTTTCATTAGGCACTCTTACCACAGATCAGCAGTCTGCAATGGACATGATGACCAGTCAATTTGAGTCATTGACACTACGTTACAATAATTATAAAGACAGTGTCGCTATCGTCGTTGATTATAGCAATACAACCATGTCAGCCACTCAACAAGCTGATTTTGAAGCAAAGCTGGCAGCTCTACCTGTTGAGGTTCAGCGTGCTATCTCAGAACTTACTATTTACGATGGGCAAATTCCCGGCATGGGAACAACAACTCTAGGTCTCTCCAATTCAGCTGATCAGACGATTGCCTTAAAATATGAAGCCAATAATCTGAAATTGGTTTCAACAGTGCTTCATGAAATGACGCATATTATCGACTTTAAGAGTGGCCTCTATTCAGAAACGACTGACCGTAATACAGATGGTAGTCTTAGCACGGTCATGGCCTTTTCAGATACCCAAGAGTTCTTAGATGTCTACCATACCTATTTTGACCGACCGGATGTTTGGTCTTACTACAGAGATAACAGCGAAGAAGCTTTTGCTGAAGGGCTCAGCCAGTATATCATGCACCGTCTCTTTGGAACACCATACTCGACATATATTGCCAATCCTTATACTGGAGATGCCTACAATCCAGGTGATGGTTCAGGTTATAGCCCATTTGCGGAAACGGAATTTTATTTTGCCAGCTTATACAACCGTTTATTTGAATACCCTAGAACAGCTCAAGTTGTCCCATATCTTGTCACTACTACGACAACAGCTCCAGTAAATGGTCAAGTCATTTACGGAGCAATGCCAGAGGAAACAACTACAACAACACCTTACACAACAGTTTATGTGGGAGATACCAGTTTCGCCTATGACCCTACTGGACAGACTGACCGTGTACAAGCAGGTGTCGATGGGACAGAAACCATTCGCACGACCTACTCACTAGATAGTAATAACCAGTTGGTAGCAACTCAGACGGTTATTTCATCTACCCCTGTTCAAAATCAAATTATTACAAAAGGTACTCAACCTACCGTTGTTGACACTAGTGTTCCAATGACTATTGTTTATCAAGAAGTCACAGATGGTTCATTGGGTGACTGGCAAGTTAAAGTTTTGGATGCAGGTCAAGATGGCTTAATACGTAGCACAACAACCTATAGTGTTGATCCTGTGACAGGTATTGTGACACCAAGTACAACAGAAGCTACTATCACAGCCATGAGACCAATGATTGTTCAATATCAAGTTGGTAAATCTAAACTAAGTGCTATTCCTTTCTTAACGCAGTATGTTAATGATGATAGCTTAGCTGCTGGCTTAGAAAAAGTCATTCAAGAAGGTGTTGGAGGGACTCAAATCGAGACAGTTCAATCCTTTAATTTTATTCAAGATGGTGCAAATTCTCATTTTGAAAACATTGCCTACAGTTCCCCAACTATTGTTGTTGCTGCTGTTGATCAAGTCATAGCGCGTGGAACGAAAGTAGTTGAAGTTGTAGTTCCAGTACCAGAAATTGTAACACCGAAACCAGAAACATCAGAAGTGATAAGTCCTGAAAAAGGCCAATCAGCTACTACTGTTACAGTTGAAGTTGTTAAAGCTCCGGTTCAGACAAGGGCTAAAGTTGAAGCTGTTTCAGCTCCAAAAGAAAGTTTGCCAACAACTGGTGATGACCAAAATCTACTCGTGACACTCATGTCAAGTCTCTTATTAATGAGTCTAGGTTTAGGACTTAAGAAAAAAGAAGACGAATAACAAATAATCAAATGCTCCTAATTCCGATTAGGAGCATTTTTGATATACAAAAAGAAAGGTTTAAGAATGTTTTGATTTCTTAAACCTTTCCATATGATTAAATAGCCTTATTTTTTAGCTTTTTTATCTTTTTTTGGACTTTGTTTTTCTAACTTAGCTTCAATTTCTTTCAAGCGTTTGAAGGTTTTTTCAGCTCTGTCCATTGATACTTTATCAGCTTTTTCTTGAGCAGCTTTAGGGTCGCTTGTCACTAACTCAGCAACTTCTTTAGTAGTTGCTTCTTGTTCAGTCATCCAAGTTTTTTCAAGACCTTTAACTTCATCAATTACCTTAGTGCCAAATTTTTTAGGATTAGCTGCAACCATATCGTTGATATGGGAAACTGTCCAGTACCAAGAATCTTTATTGTATTTGGTACTATCTTCTTGGTATGCTTTATAAGTTTGACTAATATTTCCTAAGTATGGTAGATAAGGAGCATTTCTTGGGCTACCGATTGATAACCACATGACACCGCCGCCCATTTCAGCAGGAATATCATCTTTTAATTGGAAGACGTGAGCTTCCATAACGTTTGGATTAGAGATAGGGTAAGCATAACCTTTAACAGCATCTTTAGATTTAGGTTTACCTTTACCATCTAATTCCATTTGATCCAAAGGCTTCAAATCCAATCCTTCAAAACGATTACGTTGCAATTTCATAGCATCTTCTAAAGAGAATTTTTTATCAGTGCTTTGCAATAATTCGTAGTTGTCGTCTTCATAGGTTACTGTTGAATCTGGGTCTAGTGATTTAATACCTGAGAACACACGAGAGCGGTTGGCATCAGCCATTTTTGGATTGTAGGATTTAGCGATATGGAATTGACCATCAACTTCTTGATAGGTGCCAGCATCTTTGGCTAGTTTTTCCACACCATCTGATGCAATAGTGTTTTCTTTATCGTTGAAATCGACATGCCCTAGATAGAAAGTATTCGGGAAAACAGCAAATTTGTCGTCAGGGAATTTAATAGCGACATATTGGTGCCCGGACAGAATTTCCATGTACCAGATACCATCTTTATCGGCAATAGTAAGGATATTGCCTTCAGCGGAACCTTTTTCTGAGACGATTTTAGCAATCAGTTCAATACCTTCTCTGGCGGTTTTGATACTAGGTAACACAACTGAAGTGATAGAAGATTCTGCCAAGCCATCTTTCACATAAGGGTCTTTTTCTAAAATTTTATCGTTAGCTGAAGCCGATACAGTCGCAGACATGGAAACCCCATGTTCGTTGAAACCAGCTTCATCGTAAACCCCATATTTGGGCGTTACATCAGGAACAGCAGTGTATTTAAAAGAATGTTCAGGTAATGGGTATTCAAAGCCATTGGCTTGATCTTTCCATTTGTCACCAGCTTTGTTATCTTTAGCAGGACGAACGATGAAAGTCTTATTGTGGTTTGGTTCTAAGTCTTCTGTTCGACCAAATAATGTCGATCCGTCAGTTGTCAGGTTTTTGCCGATGATAAAACCTGTACAAGCTTCCGCAGATGAGTAGCAAGCTAGCGCTGTCATAACAGTAACAGTTGCTAGCGTAAATTTCTTCGTGTTCATAACAAACCTCCATAAAATGTAGGCGCTTCCAAAAATATTATAAGCCAGTCAATCAAGAATTTCAAGACAAAAGTCAAAATTGTGACATTTTCCGTAATATATCATGATAAACTGATAATAGGTCTTGTTATCTTTTTAAATAACTATTGATTCATATTTTGGTATAATAAAAAGATAAGAAATGGAAGGTCAAAAGATGAAAAAGATATTTCAAAGAAAATGGTTCAAACGAACATCCATTGTTTTAGGTATTTTGCTTGTAGCTCTGATTGCCTTAGGTTCTTTTTATTATTCAAAGTCAGCCGTGATTGATCGTTATGTTGTTGCTAAAAGTAAAAAGAATGGCGGGTCCTTTGAAAATATTAAAGCTTTTTTAGTCTGGGATGATACCGATGAAATCATTACGAATGATCAAGCAGCTTTTGCTTCATTCACGCCTCTTCCAAAATCAGAGATTTCCTCATTAAAAAAAGAGCTCAAAAGTGCAACGGCCTCTGATCCAGTATACATTAAGTCCATTGGACATCATTTTTGGATTTTTCCGGATTATCGGGTAGCCATGAAACCAATGTCACTAACCTTAAAAACGAATGTCCCTAATATGGATCTGCTCTTAAATCAGAAAAAAGTAGCAACATCTAATTCGGAAAATTTTACGACAGAATTAAAAAGGTTACCAATTGCTGACTACAGTGCAAGTATCAATGGAACTTACAAAGATAAAAAAATCAAAGTTACTAAAAAATATGATGGGCAAAAACCAGTACTAGATTTATCTGTTACATTTAAGAATTTTACAGTAAGCAGTAATCTTACAGAAGGTGAGCTTTATTTTGACGAGGATCGCGTCGGTACTCTAAAAAATGGTCAGTATCAAGTCACAGACTATCCCATTACTAATGGTAGCAAAGCTTTTGTAAAACGACATTTCCCAGATGGTGAGCTTAAAAGTGAAAAGGTTGATCTTGCAGCGGTTGCTGAAGGTTCTGAACTGAAGTTAACGGTCGATAATCTCTTAGATCGCACTAAAGCTGGAGAATATCTTTTAGCTGCTTTTAATCAACTGATGGCATATACAAGTAGCCGACAAGATCCAACGACAGTTGCAGATGTCTTCGAAAATGGCATAAATAACGATTTTTATAAAGGTTTAAAAGAAAGTGTGAAAGCAAAATTGGAAACAGATAGTCGCAAGGCTTCTAGTTTTGCCATTCCAAATGTTGCCCTAAATGACATGACGCAAGTCGGCAAGGAGTCTTACCTCTTAGATTTTGCGGCTACATATGATTTTACCTATCCAAAAGAAACAGACCCTGAAAAAGGCAGTTCAGGTAACATCATTCAAGAGTTAAGTGGACAACTAACGCTCAAAAAATCAGGAGATCGTTATGTGATTAGTCAAGCTGGTACAAAAAATATCTCTGTGACCAGTGAAAAAAATAATATTAAAAAACCGTCATTACTGCCAGATGGCATAGTTGGAACTTGGAAGGGAACTAAAGACGACATTACCTATACGTTGACCATTTCTGAGGATGGAACAGTAACACGTCATATCGATTTCAAAGATCCGAAAAAAGCTGATGAAAGTAGAACAGCAAAAATCACGAAGACGGAAGAAAAGAATCCAGGAGATTTCCAGGTTATTATCACCCCAGAAACTGATAGCTCAATCCTCATCATTGGTGGTGGTATTGGTGGTGCTAACATCAAGTATGCCTATGGCCTTCATTTAGATGGCAATCAATTAACACCGATTATTTGGCAAACAGGTATGGATAAGGACTTTGATTTTTCGAAACCGGCACCAGGTTTACCTTTAACGAAACAATAGCAAAAAGGGCTTCCTAAGGAAGTCCTTTTTCAAAACTGTCAGATTTTGCTTTCACCCGTATGGTTTCAAGGCTGAGTGGATGAGTGAATTCTAGTTGATGGGCATGTAGCATCAATCTCTCGAATGGTAGATGCGGAGCGTAGAGGGGATCTCCTTTGAGAGGATGACCTATGGCATCCATGTGAACACGAATTTGATGAGTCCTTCCAGTTTTTAAATGGCATTCGACTAGTGTGAAAGAAGAGGAATCATTTTTGAGTTTTTTGACAATTGTGGTTGCTTTTTGTCCTTGCTTCATGTCAACGACTCGCTTACGACGATCATGACGATGACGACCAATGGGTTTTTGAATTGTCAATTTTTTCTCTTTGATGGTGCCTGAAACGAAAGCCCAATAGGTGCGACTAATATCACGATTTTCAAGCATACGGTTCATGATAGGGAGAATAAAAGGGTTCTTAGCAAATAAAATTGTCCCACTGGTTTCTTTATCCAGTCGATGAATAATATAGCATGTTTTTCCTACATAGGCGGATACATGATTTAGTAAGGCTAATTCATCAGGTTGGTTGGCATGACTCTTCATTCCTTCAGGTTTATTGACAACAATGAGATGCTCATCTTGGTAGAGACAGTCGACAAGCTTTGGATTTCCAAAGGCAATTGCCTTACTTGGGTAATCTTCTTCGTCAAAGATTAAGGTAATATGGTCTCCTGTTTGAACTTGGTTTTGCCAATTAACCATTTGGTGATTAATCAAAATATGTTTTTTGATGCGCAAGAAATGACGAATTTTGCGAGGTATCAATAAGTGCTTTTCCAGTAAATCTTTAACTGTTGATTCGGGATAAGGATTGTTGAATGAAACAGTAAAACCATTAGGATTATTTGTTTTCATTAAGCCATTCATGGTATTTTTCAACTAAATTAATTGCCATTTGAGTTGCCAAAGCTGCTGAAAAAGCTTCAGTTCCTTCGCGTTCATCATTAGCCACTTCTAATTTTGTCTCTTCATAAATCGCTTTTAAACTTTCTGAAGATAGGGTTTCTTTAAAAGCCTCAAACTTTTTCATCCAAATTACCTACTACTTTCTTTTTTTCTTTTAGCTATTATAGCATTTTTATGCTCTGAAAACATAGGAAATCTCTTGTTAGTAATTCCGGAATGGTTGTATTAAGGGATAAAAATAGTTTAGAAAAATGCTTAAAAAGTTTGGTTTTTATTTCAGGATTTTCTCATTAATTGGTATAATATGATGAAATAAGAATAATCATAAAAAAGGATAACGAATGAAAAGTATTAGACGTTATGATGTGAATGAAGAATGGGCCCATACGGGGCTAGTTGAAGCTGGGGACTTTTATTTTCTCAATTATTGTACTGGAAATGTTGGACAACCTATTGAGGATCAAATAAATGGTGCCTTTGATGAAATGGAAAGACGATTAGGCTTAGTTGGTTTAACCTTAGAAGCGGTTGTTAAAATGGATTGCTTGTTCCGTGATGTTTGGAATTTACCTGTTATGGAAAAAATTATCAAAGAACGCTTTAATGGGAAATATCCTGCTCGAAAGACCATTCAGACTGAATTTGCTCATCAAGGAGGAGCGGAAGGCTTGCTTTTCCAAGTAGATGGCATTGCCTACTCTAAACCGATAAACACAACTTTAAAGTAGAACTTACTTAACCATAGTGGTATAATATCACCATGACATTTTTAGAACTTCTTCAAAAAAAATTTTTCCCTAAAAAATATGCGGAAAAACAAGTATCTGATGAGAATGATACGTTTTCTGAAGAGAAGAGACAGATGACACAAGAAACCTTATCATCAGAAGAAATGGATGATAGGACAAAAAAACAACACTCAGCTTACCAACGCAGTAAGCACTCTTCAGAAGAATCACAGAAAAAACAGCCTACTTGGTTGCGAAAGATGGAAGCTATTCTTCCGTCACCTCAGCATCCAGTTAGGCGTTTTTGGCGTCGTTACCATATTGGAAAAATTTTGTTAATTGCAATCAGTAGTTTTGTCCTCATTGTGGGCTCCTACCTTTTTTACCTTTCAAAAACAGCTAAGGTATCGGACTTACAAAATGCCCTTAAGGCAACGACGGTTATCTATGATCACAAGGCGGAATATGCTGGCAGTTTATCCGGACAAAAAGGGACTTATGTTGAATTAGATGCTATTTCTGACAACTTAGAAAATGCTGTGATTGCGACCGAGGATCGTACTTTTTACGAAAACAATGGTATCAATCTGAAACGCTTCTTATTGGCTATTGTCTCAGCTGGTCATTTTGGTGGTGGTTCGACCATAACACAACAATTAGCTAAAAATGCCTATCTTTCGCAAGACCAAACGATCAAACGCAAGGCGCGTGAGTTCTTCTTAGCTTTGGAATTAACAAAAAAATACCCCAAAAAAGACATTTTGACCATGTACCTCAATAATTCTTACTTTGGAAATGGGGTTTGGGGCGTCGAAGACGCTAGTCAAAAATATTTTGGCACCAGCGCAGCTAATTTAACGCTTGATGAGGCGGCCACTTTAGCAGGAATGCTTAAGGGTCCAGAAATATATAACCCGCTGTATTCTATTCAAAATGCAACCAATCGTCGAGATACGGTTCTATCAGCCATGGTGGATGCGGGTAAAATTTCCCAAGCTGAGGCAGATCAAGCTAAGGCGGTTGGAATGGGTAATCGGTTAGCGGATACTTATGTTGGGAAATCTGACGACTATAAATACCCTTCTTATTTTGATGCGGTGGTCAACGAAGCCATTTCAAGCTATGGCATTTCTGAAAAAGATTTAGTTAATAATGGTTACAAAATCTATACGGAGTTAGATCAGAATTATCAAGTTGGTATGCAGACCACTTTTGATACAACAAGTCTCTTTCCAACTTCTGATTATGATGGAAGCTCTGCTCAAGGCGCCAGTGTAGCCTTAGACCCTAAAACGGGTGGAGTTAGAGGGCTTGTTGGTCGTGTTAATAGTGATCAAAATCAAGGTTTCCGAAGCTTTAACTACGCTACGCAATCAAAACGTAGTCCGGCCTCAACAATTAAGCCATTAGTGGTCTATACACCAGCTATTGCTTCAGGCTGGTCTATGAATAAAACCTTGCCAAACACAATTCAAGATTTTGATGGCTATCAGCCACATAACTACGGAAACTATGAGTCTGAAGATGTTCCCATGTATCAAGCTTTGGCCAATTCTTACAATATCCCAGCTGTGGCAACTGTAAAAGAGTTAGGGATTGACAAAGCTGTGACTTACGGGAAAAAATTTGGTTTAGACATGGATTCTGCTAACAAAGAATTGGGTATGGCTTTGGGCGGAAGTGTTACGACAAACCCACTTGAAATGGCACAGGCCTATGCTGTTTTTGCCAATAAAGGTGTCATGCATAAAGCGCATTTAATCACCAAAATAGAGACAGCAAGTGGAAAATTACTGAAAGAACATACCGATCAGACCAAACGTGTTATTAGCCAAACTGTCGCTGATAAAATGACCAGTATGATGCTTGGAACATTTTCAAATGGTTCAGCGGTCAATGCTAATGTTTACGGCTACACTTTAGCGGGCAAAACGGGAACAACTGAAACAGATTTTAATCCTGACTTGTCAGGTGACCAATGGGTAATTGGTTATACTCCTGATGTTGTTATCAGTCAGTGGATCGGTTTTAACAAGACCGACGAAAATCATTACCTTACAGATTCAAGTGCCGGAACAGCATCCACTATTTTTAGTACCCAAGCTTCTTATATTTTGCCATACACGAAAGGTACAGCTTTTACGGTGGACAATGCCTACGCAATGAATGGTATTTCAGCAGTTTATGGTGTTAATGAAACCACAACAGAAAATGCCCAAGGTTCCCAAGATATCATAGATAGTATCAGAAAATCAGCAGAGGAAGCGTCAAAATCCATTACGGATGCTGTCGATCAGTCAGGTCTTCGAGAAAAAGCACAAAGCATTTGGAATGGTATTGTAGACTATTTCAGATAGCTTGCGCAAATAGAAAAATCGTGTTAGAATATTTCCTACGGAGGGCGTTATGGCACAGAAAAAAGCTAGCCTAGCGTGTGTAGATTGTGGAAGCCGAAACTATTCAATAGCAGTGAGTAGTACGCCTAAACCGACACGACTAGAAGTAAACAAATTTTGTAAACATTGTCAAAAATATACCTTGCACAAGGAAACACGTTAGAGGAGAGTTTGATGGGATTCATTAGTGGTATTTTTAAGTTATTGAAAGATACAACTTGGCCAAATAGAAAACAACGTTGGAAAGATTTCATCGCAGTCTTAGAGTACACTGCTTTCTTTACCATCATTATCTTTATCTTTGACCAGTTACTTTCAAAAGGTGTCTTGAGCATCATTGACTTTTTTAATTAGACAATAAAAACCAAGGCCATAGGTCTTGGTTTTAAGCTTTCTGAGAAGGGAAATCATTGACAGAGATGCCTCCTTCCTTTATAATGAAAGTAACGAAAACATTCCAAAAGCCGCCTTAGGCTTTTTTCTAATGAAAGGAAAATATATGTTAGATTCTTTTGATAAAGGCTGGTTTGTGCTTCAGACTTATTCTGGCTATGAAAACAAAGTAAAAGAAAATCTTTTGCAACGCGCACAAACCTATAACATGTTGGATAACATTTTACGAGTAGAAATCCCAACCCAAACCGTTAATGTTGAAAAAAATGGACAAACAAAGGAAATTGAAGAAAATCGTTTCCCAGGTTATGTCTTGGTAGAAATGGTCATGACGGATGAAGCTTGGTTTGTCGTCCGTAATACACCAAACGTTACAGGATTTGTCGGCTCACATGGTAACCGTTCAAAACCAACACCATTACTTGAAGAAGAAATTCGTGCTATCCTTCTTTCTATGGGTCAAACCGTTGATGTCTTTGACACCAATATTAAAGAAGGTGATGTGGTTCAAATTATTGATGGTGCCTTTATGGGACAAGAAGGACGCGTTGTTGAAATTGAAAACAATAAAGTCAAATTAATGCTCAACATGTTCGGTTCAGAAACAATTGCTGAAGTTGAATTGTACCAAATTGCTGAATTACAATAGTTTCTAAAGTCTTTTATAACCTTAAACACTAGAGATGTCGCCATCTCTAGTGTTTTTTTGACTTCAAATTGATATCTTTTGTAATCAAATTAAAAAGAAACTAAACAAAACTCATGTTGACTTAATAAAAATATATTATTATAATAAGATTAACGTTAACGACTACAAACTATGAGATTTCGTTAATCTCAATCCCAGAAAAGGAGCATCAATGAAGAAGAAACAAGAAATGAAGTACTACCTCAGGAAATCTGCCTATGGCTTAGCAGCCGTATCAGTAGCAGTCCTCGCAGTCGGAAGTCCGGTATCTGCCGAAGAAAAATCCGAAAATTTAGAGAAGAGTCATCGAGAAGTGCCAAAAGTACCTAAAAAGCCAGATAGAGAACTTCTAAAAAAATTATTAGAAGAGGCTAAACTAAAAGAGGAGACAGCTAAAAAAGCTAAAGAAAAATTAATTAAACCTGCAGCATTGACAGATGAAGAATCATTAGTGATTACAGAAAAAGTTGAAGAATCATCTGATAAAGTTTTAAAGGACGCTTCAATAAATGAGGAAACATCCTCTGAAGAAGAGAATAAAACTGATGAAGAGGAATCAGATGGATTAGAAAGTGAAGAAGCTGAAGAAACTGAAGAAACAGAATCCGAACCCGAAGAAGTTAAAGAAGAATCTGAGGAAGAAAAAGAGAATGACCCATCCGAATCAGAAACAGAAGTTGAGAATGTTGAAGCGATTAATCTTTCTGAAGCTGAGGGAAATGACTCATCAAAACCTGAAACTTCAGAAGAGGTAACTGCTGAAGAAGACCATCAAGAGACTGATCGGCATGCAGAAGTCAAAATAGAGGAGAGTGCCAAAGAAGGTGATGAAGATGCTGATAAAAAAGATGAGGTTGAAGAAAAAGCCAAAAAAGCAGCTGAATTAAGCCGTGTGAAAGCAGAAGCACTGGCTAAATTAGAAGCACTTAATGCTAGTCGTTTGATGAAGAAAATTGTTGAATCTGGCAAAACGGTAGAAGGCATCCTTTCCTTCATGAAGGAAAGCTTACCTCAACTGGAAGCTGCTAGAGCATCTGAACAAGCTAAAGCTCCGGAAGTAAATCAATCCCCTGATCACTTACCAAGTGAGAAAAAAGCAGTCCACAATCCAGTCCAAGCAGTTAAAACAAGTGAAAGCTTGGAACAGAAAGCTGAAAATGCTAAGACAAGCACAAATCTTCAAAATACTCAAATTCCAGTACAAGAGGCAAAAAGAACTCAAGCCCAATTGCCAAGTACAGGAGAAGATTACCAAGCTTATCTTGTGGCCGCAGCAATGGCCCTTATTGCCTCATCAGGCATGGTGGCCTATGGCAGCTATCGCAAGAAAAAGCAAAAATAGTTTCCCCTTTTCCTCAAAATACCAATCGAAAGATTGGTATTTTTTCTTATGAAAGACACGAGAAAGGTCATTTCTAAATGGGATTTTTCGTGATATAATAAAAAGAACTAGACTTTTTTACATGGGAGAAGCTAAATGACATTTTATAATCACAAAGAAATAGAACCCAAATGGCAAGACTTTTGGGCAAAAAACCACACCTTTAAAACAGGAACTGACAGCTCTAAACCAAAATTTTATGCTTTAGACATGTTCCCTTATCCCTCTGGAGCAGGCTTACACGTTGGTCACCCAGAAGGCTACACAGCAACTGATATCTTAAGCCGTTTTAAACGCGCACAAGGTTATAATGTCCTTCACCCAATGGGTTGGGATGCCTTTGGTTTACCTGCAGAACAATATGCTATGGATACCGGTAATGACCCAGCAGATTTTACAGCTGAAAACATTGCCAACTTTAAACGCCAAATCAACTCATTAGGTTTCTCCTATGATTGGGACCGAGAAGTGAACACAACGGATCCTAATTATTACAAATGGACTCAGTGGATTTTTACCAAACTTTATGAAAAAGGCTTAGCCTATGAAGCCGAGGTTCCCGTAAACTGGGTTGAGGAATTGGGCACAGCTATTGCTAATGAAGAAGTTCTACCTGACGGCACCTCAGAACGTGGTGGTTATCCAGTTGTTCGTAAGCCAATGCGTCAATGGATGCTAAAAATCACAGCCTATGCAGAACGACTCCTTGAAGATCTCGAAGAAGTTGATTGGCCAGAGTCGATCAAAGATATGCAACGCAATTGGATTGGTAAATCAGTTGGAGCAAATATTACTTTTAATGTGAAAGATTCTGAGGAAAGTTTCACGGTCTTCACAACACGACCTGACACCTTGTTTGGGGCAACCTATGCAGTCTTAGCGCCAGAGCATGCGCTTGTAGATGCCATTACAACAGAAGAACAAGCTGAAGCCATAGCAGAATACAAACGACAAGCTAGCCTAAAATCAGATTTAGCACGGACAGATCTAGCGAAAGAAAAAACAGGTGTTTGGACAGGAGCCTATGCCATTAACCCTGTCAATGGAAAAGAAATGCCAATCTGGATTGCCGATTATGTCCTATCAAGCTATGGAACAGGTGCCATCATGGCAGTACCAGCCCACGATGAACGCGACTGGGAGTTTGCTAAACAATTTCATTTGGATATTATTCCAGTTTTAGAAGGTGGTAATGTTCAAGAAGCAGCCTATACAGAAGATGGACTTCATATCAATTCAGACTTTTTAGATGGCTTAAACAAAGAAGAAGCCATTGCTAAAACGGTTGCTTGGTTGGAAGAAAAAGAAGTTGGAAATGAAAAAGTTAGCTACCGTCTCCGTGATTGGCTCTTTTCTCGCCAACGTTATTGGGGGGAACCAATTCCAATCATTCATTGGGAAGATGGGACGTCAACAGCAGTTCCAGAAGATCAGCTACCACTGATTCTACCTGTAACAAAAGATATTCATCCTTCAGGGACTGGTGAGTCGCCATTGGCTAATATCACTGATTGGTTAGAAGTGACGCGCGAAGACGGTGTTAAAGGTCGTCGCGAGACCAATACAATGCCACAATGGGCTGGCTCTAGCTGGTACTACCTTCGCTACATTGATCCTAAAAATGACAAAGCGATTGCTGATTCAGACTTACTAAAACAATGGCTACCGGTCGATATTTATGTGGGGGGTGCTGAACATGCGGTCCTTCACTTGCTATATGCGCGTTTCTGGCATAAAGTACTTTATGATTTGGGTGTTGTACCAACCAAAGAACCTTTCCAAAAACTCTTTAATCAAGGGATGATTTTGGGAACAAGTTATCGTGATCATCGTGGGGCATTGGTTGCAACTGATAAAGTGGAAAAACGCGAGGGTTCTTATTTCCATATCGAAACCGGGGAAGAACTTGAACAAGCACCTGCTAAGATGTCTAAATCCCTTAAAAATGTGGTCAATCCGGATGATGTCGTTGAGCAATATGGTGCCGATACGCTTCGTGTTTATGAAATGTTCATGGGACCATTAGATGCTTCAATTGCTTGGTCTGAAGAAGGTCTTGAAGGTAGCCGTAAGTTCTTGGACCGTGTCTATCGTTTGATCACGACTAAGGAGATGACTGGCGACAATAGCGGTGCTTTGGATAAAGTTTATCATGAGACTGTAAAAGCAGTGACTGAACAAATTGAAAGCATGAAATTCAATACCGCCATTGCCCAATTGATGATTTTTGTAAATGCTGCTAATAAAGAGGATAAACTTTATAAAGAGCAAGCCAAAGGCTTTGTTCAATTAATCGCTCCTTTTGCACCACACTTAGGAGAAGAATTATGGCAAGTATTAACAGACTCAAATCAATCAATTTCTCATGTTGCTTGGCCAACTTGGGATGAAAACAAACTTGTTGAAAATGATGTTGAAATTGTTGTTCAAATTAAAGGGAAAGTTAAAGCAAAACTTGTTCTTGCCAAAGATTTAAGTAAAGAAGAATTAGAAGCTGCAGCCCTTGCTCATGAAAAAATACAAGCAGAAATTGCAGGCAAAGAAATCGTAAAAGTCATCGCAGTTCCTAACAAGTTGGTTAATATTGTGGTGAAATAAGATTAAGAATAACAAGGCAAAAAACACTTCGGTGTTTTTTTGCTCATTTTAGAAGAAAGCACTTAGAACTATGAAAATAATTGTTGCGATTGATTCGTTTAAAGGTTCAGCAAGTTCAAAAGAATTGAATGAGGCTTGTCGAGAGGCTATTTTGGAGGTTTTACCTGAAGCAGAGGTGTCACTTTTTCCGATTGCGGACGGTGGTGAAGGTAGTTTAGAGGCCCTTTCTCAAGCTTTGTCTGTAGAAATGATTTCCTTGCCTACGCGTGACTTATTAGGAAGGCCCATCCAGGCTAGTTATATCATAGTTGAAAGAAGTGCCTTTATAGAGTCAGCTTCGGTTGTAGGACTTGATTTCATTGAGCCTAGTTCAGAGACATTCAACAAGGCAAGTTCATTTGGCTTGGGAGAACTTATTCGAGACGCTGTCCAAAAAGGATGTCGTGATATTTACTTGAGTTTAGGTGGTACAGGAAGCTCTGATGGCGGTTTTGGCTTACTCGAGAGTTTGGGGTTTGACTTTGATAGCCTTAAGTTTAAATCGGAAATCGACTGGGGTCAGATAACCATTACAGGTCTGGCTGATGTCACTAATCCTTATTATGGCGAAAAAGGCTTCGCGAAAGTCTTCGGTCCGCAAAAAGGGGGCACTGCCAAACAGATAGAAGCAAAAGATGAAGAGGCTTGCGCTTTTGCCAGACGTATGAAAGAAGAACGAGGAATCGATTTGCAAGAATTCACAGGTTCTGGTGCAGCGGGAGGGCTCGGTGCAGCCATCCTTATCATGGGTGGTCAACTAAAACCTGGCTTTGAAACCATCGCAGAATGGATTGGACTTGAAAAGGCTCTAGAAAATGCGGACTTGATCTTTACAGGAGAAGGAAAGCTTGATGCTCAAAGTCAAGGAGGAAAAGTTCCCGTAGCCATCAGTCAGATGGGCAAAAGGTTTTCTGTCCCAACGATAGCACTGTGTGGTTCGGTGGAAGATAACCAATCTTTGGAGGATCATTTTCTAGCTACATTTTCGATTCAGAGATCTTTTCTAAGTCTTGAAGAAGCACTCGACAAAGAGGTTACCCTAACGAATTTAAGACATACTGTCCGAAGTATCATTAAAAGTAGATTCCAATAAATGAAAGGATGTTCAATCGAACATCTTTTTTGTTTGGTCCATTTTTGAACACAGAACTGTGTGATACTTGGTCTTTTTTAAAACGCTTTCACTATCTATAATAAAACTATAAAGAAATGCATTTTTTAAAACTTTGAAATGAGGTAGTCATCATGGAACTCTTCCTAGCTCCCCTAAACTGGTTCTCCCAAAACATTTTGCAGAATCCAGCATTCTTTGTAGGTCTTTTGGTATTAGTTGGATATCTTTTACTAAACAAACCTATTCATGAGGTTTTTGCAGGCTTTATTAAAGCTACAGTTGGTTATTTGATTCTAAATGTTGGTGCTGGTGGTCTTGTTAACACCTTTCGCCCTATCTTAGTGGCTTTGGCTGAAAAATTCAAATTAGAGGCGGCAGTTATCGATCCTTATTTTGGTTTAGCAGCAGCAAATGCCAAATTAGAAGGAATGGGCTTTATAAGCGTTGCTACAACAGCTCTATTGATTGGGTTTGGTGTGAATTTGCTTTTGGTGGGTTTGCGTAAACTAACAAAAGTTAGAACCTTGTTTATTACAGGTCATATCATGGTGCAACAAGCAGCGACAATTTCTGTTTTTGTTCTCTTATTAATTCCACAATTTCAAAATGCTTTTGGTGCTTGGGCAGTCGGTATTATTTGTGGTCTTTATTGGGCTGTAAGTTCCAATATGACTGTGGAAGCAACACAGCGTCTAACAGGCGGAGGTGGCTTTGCAATTGGTCACCAACAACAGTTCGCCATTTGGTTTGTTGACAAAGTAGCTCCTTTCTTTGGTAAAAAAGAAGAAAATTTAGATAATTTGAAATTACCAACTTTTCTTAACATTTTCCATGATACGGTTGTTGCCTCTGCAACATTGATGCTTGTCTTCTTTGGTGGAATTCTAGCAGTTTTAGGACCAGATATTATGTCAAATGTGAAATTGATTGGTCCAGGGGCATATGTGCCAGCTAAACAAGCCTTCTTTATGTATATTTTACAAACCTCACTAACCTTCTCTGTTTACCTATTTATCCTAATGCAAGGGGTTCGGATGTTTGTTACTGAGTTAACCAATGCCTTCCAAGGTATCTCAAATAAATTACTGCCAGGATCTTTCCCAGCGGTTGACGTTGCAGCATCATACGGCTTTGGTTCATCTAATGCTGTCCTCTCAGGATTTGCATTTGGATTAATTGGTCAATTAATAACGATTACTCTCTTAGTTATTTTTAAAAATCCAATTTTGATTATTACTGGATTCGTACCTGTCTTCTTTGATAATGCCGCTATTGCAGTATTTGCTGATAAACGAGGTGGCTGGAAAGCTGCAGTTGCCTTATCCTTTATTTCAGGGATAATTCAGGTAGCCTTAGGTGCTATTGCAGTCGGTTTATTGGGACTTACAGGTGGTTATCATGGAAATATCGACTTTGAATTCCCATGGCTTGCCTTTGGTTATATCTTCAAATACCTAGGTATTATTGGTTATGTCCTCGTATGCTTATTCTTCCTAGCGATTCCTCAATTCCAGTTTGCTAAGGCAAAAGATAAGGAAGCTTACTATCGTGGTGAAGCACAGTAGTCGCTGTTTTTAAGGCATTGTGACATGTCGCGCAGCAATTTTCAAAAACAAAAAAAGGAAATAAAAAGGAGAAAACAATGGTTAAAGTTCTCACAGCATGTGGAAATGGCATGGGTTCATCAATGGTTATCAAAATGAAAGTTGAAAATGCCCTCCGTCAATTAGGTGTTACAGATATTCAATCGGCTTCTTGTTCAGTTGGAGAAGCTAAAGGCTTGGCTTCTGGTTATGATATCGTGATTGCTTCCAATCATTTGATTCATGAGTTAGATGGTCGTACTAAAGGACACTTAGTTGGGTTAGATAACTTAATGGATGATCAAGAAATCAAGGAAAAGTTGCAAAAAGTATTGTAAGCTTTAGAATTCTTCTGGAGGGAGTTGCGAAATGGTTTCCAACTCCTTCTCTTTATCCATAATGATTAGAATGAAGATGAAAGGTAACGTCATGAATTTAAAAAAAGCATTTGTAGAAAACAAATCGATTCGGTTAGGTCTTGAAGCAGATTCTTGGCAAGAAGCTGTTAAATTATCGGTGGCTCCCTTAATTGAAAGTGGAGCTGTTAAAGAAGAGTATTATCATGCCATCATTGAATCAACAGAAGAATTTGGACCCTATTACATTTTAATGCCAGGAATGGCAATGCCCCATGCCCGTCCTGAAGCAGGAGTGATCAGAGATGCCTTCTCTTTAATTACCTTGACAAAACCGGTAAGATTTTCAGATGGCAAAGAGGTTCAGGTTTTGCTGACCTTGGCTGCAACCAGTTCAGATATTCACACATCAGTGGCTATTCCTCAAATTATTGCCCTCTTTGATTTAGAGCATTCGGTTGATCGCTTAGTCGCATGTCAAAGTCCCGAAGAGGTTCTAGCAATGGTTGAAGAATCTAAAAATAGTCCTTATTTAGAAGGTATGGACTTGGAGTCATAAGCACATAAAAATGTAAGCTTTAAAAATATCGAATGAAATAGAAAGAGGAAAGAATAGTGGTGAAACGTATTCCAAATTTACAAGTTGCCTTAGATCATTCTGATCTTCAAGGAGCAATAAAAGCTGCCGTAGCAGTTGGTCAAGAGGTTGACGTTATTGAAGCGGGAACGGTCTGTTTATTACAAGTCGGTAGCGAACTCGTTGAGGTGCTAAGACAATTATTCCCAGAAAAAACCATTGTTGCAGATACAAAGTGTGCCGATGCTGGAGGTACTGTCGCAAGAAATAATGCCAAACGCGGAGCAGATTGGATGACTTGCATTTGTTGTGCCACCATTCCAACAATGGAAGCTGCCTTAAAAGCCATTAAAGAAGAGCGTGGTGAAAGAGGAGAAATTCAAATTGAACTCTATGGTGATTGGACCTTTGAACAAGCCCAAAAATGGCTAGATGCTGGTATTTCACAAGCTATCTACCATCAATCACGTGATGCTTTGCTAGCTGGTGAAACATGGGGTGAGAAGGATTTATCTAAGGTAAAACAGTTGATTGACATGGGATTCCGTGTTTCTGTAACTGGTGGCCTAGATGTTGACACATTAAAACTTTTTGAAGGTGTGGATGTTTTCACCTTTATTGCAGGACGTGGCATTACAGAGGCAAAAGAACCTGCTCAAGCAGCGCGTGCTTTCAAAGACGAAATAAAACGTATTTGGGGGTGAGTCTATGGCAAGGCCAATCGGAATTTATGAAAAAGCAACGCCCAAACAGTTTACCTGGTTAGAAAGGCTTTCATTTGCAAAATCTTTAGGCTTTGACTTTGTAGAAATGTCTATTGATGAATCTGACGAGCGACTTGCTCGCTTAGATTGGAGTAAAGAAGAGCGCTTAAAACTTGTTCAAGCTATTTATGAAACTGGCGTGAGAATTCCAAGTATTTGTTTTTCTGGACATCGTCGTTTTCCTTTAGGATCTTCTAATCCAGAGAAGGAAAAAATAGCTCTAAAGATGATGAAAAAATGCATCACACTGGCACAGGATTTGGGTGTTAGAACCATTCAATTAGCTGGTTATGATGTCTATTATGAAGAAAAATCACAAGAAACACGTCAACGCTTCCTCAAAAATCTAAGAAAGGCCTGTGATTGGGCTGAAGAAGCACAAGTCAATTTAGCCATAGAAATTATGGATGATCCTTTTATTAACTCTATCGAAAAATACTTAGCAGTGGAAAAAGAGATTGATTCTCCTTATCTATTTGTTTACCCAGATACTGGTAACCTATCAGCATGGGGCAATGATTTGTGGAGTGAGTGTTATATTGGGCATCGTTCAATAGCGGCCATTCATCTTAAAGACACTTATCCAGTTACAGAAAATAGTAAGGGACAGTTTCGAGATGTTCCTTTTGGTCAAGGATGTGTCAATTGGCAAGAGATGTTTAGTGTATTGAAAAAAAGCAATTACAATGGACCATTTTTAATTGAAATGTGGACAGAGAATTGTCAAAGTATTGAGGAAACCCGAAAAGCCATTCAGGAAGCGCAAGATTTCCTTTACCCATTGATAGAAGAAGCGGGGTTAAGCTAATGGTCAAAAAATTAGAAGAAATGCGTCAACGTGTTTGTGATGCTAACAAGTCTTTACCAAAACATGGTTTGGTAAAATTCACTTGGGGAAATGTGTCCGAAATTTGTAGAGAGTTGAGAATGATTGTTATTAAACCTTCAGGGGTAGACTATGATCAACTAACACCAGAAAATATGGTGGTTACAGATTTAGAAGGGAATGTGTTAGAGGGAGACTTGAATCCTTCGTCAGACTTAGCGACACATGTGCAATTATATAAAGCATGGCCTGAAATTGGTGGCATTGTTCACACGCATTCAACTGAGGCAGTTGGTTGGGCACAAGCAGGAAGGGATATCCCATTTTATGGAACAACCCATGCAGACTATTTTTATGGACCAATTCCATGTGCACGTTCCTTAACAGAAACTGAAGTGAATTCAGCTTATGAAAAAGAGACTGGAAGTGTCATTATTGAAGAATTTGAAAATCGTCAGCTAGATCCAATGGCAGTTCCAGGAATTGTTGTACGAAATCATGGTCCTTTTACTTGGGGGAAAACTCCAGAACAAGCGGTTTATCATTCAGTTGTTTTGGAAGAGGTGGCAAAAATGGACCGTCTTACAGAAGAAATTAATCCCAAAGTAGAAGTAGCACCAACTTATATAATGGACAAACATTATTTGAGAAAACATGGACCAAATGCCTATTATGGCCAAAAAAGCCAAAAGTAAACTTAAGTATTCTAAAAGACAAGTGTTATGATTAATGACTTTGTTTAACCATTGTTTGAGACAACCTAGTTGTCTCAATCTTTTTTTGGTATAATATTTTTTAATGCAATCCTTAAAATACTATCATTAAATAAAGGAAACAATTCACAAATGTTGCGATGTTTGGAGGCATATCACAATGATGCTACTGGATAAAAAAAGCTATGATCTCTTATCCTATCTTATAAAACTGGATAAACCTGAGAGCGTAATGGCAATTGCTGCGCATCTAGGGCAATCTAGGCGAAAGGTCTATTACCATCTTGAGAAAATTAATCAAGCTCTCCCAGAGACGGTAGAACAAATCGTGTCTCTTCCTCGAGTGGGAATCTGTTTGAATGATAGACAAAAGCAAGCCTGTCAATATCTTTTGCAAGATGTTAATGACTATAATTATGTCATGAAATGTGACGAAAGGATAAAACTGTCAGCAATTTATATTGCTGTATCCACTCACCGAGTGACCATCGATAGATTAATGGCTATTAATGATGTTTCACGTAATACTGTTTTAAATGATTTGAGCGATTTACGCCTACAATTGGAAAAGCAAGATTTCCCTATTCGATTACAGGCCACTAAAACAGATGGCTACTATTTTGATTGTTACCCTTTGGCATTTATTCAATTTTTATACAAATTGTTAGATACCATCTATCATGGTGGCAATGCCAGTTTTATAGAATTTTTTGACCATAAAATTAGTCAGACATTAGGGGAAACCACTTATTTTTCAAAAGCATTTATGCAATTTTTAAATACCTATCTACCCATAGCTCAAATCAATTTGGGGAAAAGAATTAATCGGCAGGACAGTCAATTTATGATTCAAATCCTTCCTTTTATTCTGCTCAGTTATCGAAATATGCGCTTTACAAAGGAGGTTAAAGATTCCCTAAAAGAAGATTTTAATTTGATTTGGAAGCGAAAAGAATACTATATTGCAAAAGACCTGGCCAAGCAGATCTACCAACACTTTAAATTGCATTTAGATGATATTGAAGTTGGTTTGGTTGCTATGTTGATGCTATCATTTCGAAAAGATAAGGATAATCATATTGAGAGTCCTGATTATGATGACATGCGCATGACCCTTAAACATTTTATCAAAGCTCTTGAAGATCGCTTTCAATTGCATTTTACTCATAAGAGTGATTTGATTAAACAGTTAACGCGACATTGTAAGGCCTTAGTTTACCGGAAAACCTATGGGATGTCGTCACACAATCCTTTAACCAATCAAATTAAAACCAAATATGAGGATTTGTTTGAAAAGACTAGAGCTTGTTCTCCAATCCTGGAAGAAGCATGGTCGATGACTTTATCTGATGATGATATCGCTTATTTGACAATCCATTTAGGTGGAGATTTGCTAAACAGTGTCTCAGAAGTTGCTAAAACCAAAACAGTTATTGTGTCGGATGAAGGCATTGCCTTACAAAAATTATTACATCGCCAGTGCAGTCATTACTTAGTTAACAGTGAGATAGAGGCTGTCCTAACGACAGAGCAGTTTCAAAGTATTCATGATTTACTAACAGTCGATTTTGTCATAAGCACAAATGATCACCTACAAACTTCCTTTACCAAACTCTTGGTAGAACCTATTTTAAATGATGATAATATTTTAAGTCTGGTTCGCTTTTCCAAGAGACAAGATTTATCTGATTACAGTTCCTTTACGGATTCTTTGGAAAAGTGCATAGCTTCTTACATTGAGGATGAAAAAAACCAATACAGTCTAAAAACTCAGATAGAGGCATTAATCCGGCAAGAATTCATTCAAGACATGACCAGAAAATAAGATATTAACGTATGTACCTCAACGATTCTATTAGAAGAATCAGTGTTGAGGGCTTTTTTAGTTTCCACAGCATATCCGTCCATTTTTGAACACTTACATGTGTGAGACTTGGTCTTTTTTTACGTACAGGCAAAGCATATACTGATAGTGTAGAAATAATTTATTTGGAGGAATCTTTTAATGGCAAAAGTACAAGACATAACACGTGAATCATGGATACTCAGTACCTTTCCAGAGTGGGGAACTTGGCTAAATGAAGAAATAGAAGAAACAAAAGTGCCTGACAATAATTTTTCAATGTGGTGGTTAGGAAATTGTGGTATTTGGTTGAAGACACCAGGAGGTGCCAACATTGTTATGGACCTTTGGTCAAACCGAGGCAAATCCACAAAAAAAGTCAAAGATATGGTTAGAGGTCATCAAATGGCCAATATGGCAGGTGTGCGAAAATTACAACCCAATTTGCGTGTGCAACCAATGGTGATTGATCCATTTGCCATTAATGAATTAGATTACTATTTAGTTTCCCACTTCCATAGTGACCATATTGATATCAATACAGCTGCAGCAATTGTCAACAATCCTAAATTAAACCATGTTAAATTTGTTGGCCCATATGAATGTGGTCAAATTTGGAAAAAATGGGGAGTTCCAGAAGAACGCATTATGATTGTAAAACCAGGTGATTCCTTCACGATCAAGGATATGAAAATCACTGCAGTAGAATCCTTTGATAGAACCTGTTTAGTGACCTTACCCGTCGAAGGCGCAGATCAGCAAGATGGAGAATTGGCTGGGTTAGCAGTAACTGACGACGAAATGGCTAGAAAAGCAGTCAACTATATCTTTGAAACGCCAGGTGGAACTGTTTATCATGGAGCAGACTCTCATTTCTCAAATTATTTTGCAAAGCATGGTCGTGATTATAAGATAGATGTTGCTTTAAACAATTATGGTGAAAATCCTCTAGGCATTCAGGATAAAATGACTTCTATTGATTTGCTTAGAATGGCAGAAAATCTCCGTGCCAAAGTTATTATTCCGGTTCACTATGATATTTGGTCAAACTTTATGGCTTCTACAGATGAAATTTTACAATTATGGAAGATGCGTAAAGAGCGCCTTCAATATGATTTCCATCCCTTTATTTGGGAAGTTGGGGGTCAATACACTTATCCTCAAGACAAAGATCGTATTGAATATCACCACCCAAGAGGATTTGATGATTGTTTCTTAGAAGATTCAAACATCCAGTTTAAGGCACTGCTTTAATAGAAAGACACTCAGCACACCACTGAGTGTTTTTTTGGGGCTTGTTTCCTCTTTCATTTTTCCTAAAAGGGCACCTTTATGCTAAAATGATAAAAAAGAAGGAGGACTTTGCCATGAAAAATGCGATGTTAATTGTCAATCCCGCTTCCGGTGGTGAGCAAGCTCAAGAGTTTGAACGCTTAGCCAAAGAAAAATTGGCTACTTATTTCGAGCAAGTGATGGTTAAGCATACCCAGGCTGAGGGAGATGCTAAAGCTTTTGCTAGAGAAGCTGCAAGGTCACACTTCCATAGTCTTTTTGTTATGGGAGGTGATGGTACTGTCAATGAAGGCGTTAGTGGGATTGCTGAGGAAAGCTATCGCCCTCATTTTGGTTTTTTCCCTCTAGGAACTGTCAATGATTTGGCACGGGCAGTAGGGATTCCACTAGATCCAAAAGAAGCTATCGCCTCAATGCGATTTGATAGAACAATCCCTTTAGATATTGGAAAAATCAACCAATCCTACTTTACTAATGTTGTTGCTATTGGTGATATTCCCGAGTCTATCAATAATGTTGATGACAAGCTAAAAACCAATTTTGGCCCAATGGCTTATGTTCTTTCAGGATTGAAGGAAATTCTAAATCATAAAACCTATTCCTTCCATCTAGATTATGATGGAAAATCAGAGGCTATTGAAAGCTCCTTGATTTTAATTGGTTTGACCAATTCCATTGGAGGTCTTGATCGTTTTACACCTGAGGCTAAAGTCGATGATGGTTATTTGCATCTCCTTATTACCAAAGATAAAAACTTTCTAGAAACGCTTGCCACTTTACCAGACTTATTCTCAAAAGAGAATCACAGTAATGACAAAATCAAATACCAGCAGATCAAAGAAATCACCATCTCCCTTAAGGAAGAGCAGTTACAAACGAACGTTGATGGTGATGAGGGAGATAAGCTGCCAGTCAAAATCGGCATACTACCCCACCATTTACAACTGTATAGCATCTAAAAATCAGACCTAAAGCATTGAATAAAGAGAAATTATTCAATGCTTTTTATATGGTCACTTTCTGAAAATGATAGATAACGTCCAGTGATTACATTAAAAAATCAGAAAAATAAAATTAAAAACCTTATATTTAAGGTATTTCTACAAATGTTTCATTCTTGACTAAAGTGACCATACATGATATTATTATTGTGTTCTGTTAATTGAATGAGAAATTATTCTTTAATCAAGGATTGCTTTCGACGGTTTGTCATGTGAAAGCAATTATTTTTTACACTAAGAAAGGCATGAAATGGGAAATATACTTGAAGTTAAACATTTGACAAAAATTTTCGGGAAAAAGCAAAAAGCTGCCATGGAAATGGTAAAAGAAGGAAAAAGTAAAGATGAGATATTGAAAAAGACAGGAGCAACAGTAGGTGTATACGATGCTAGTTTTGATGTCAAAGAAGGAGAAATCTTTGTCATTATGGGACTATCCGGAAGTGGGAAGTCGACATTAGTACGTATGATTAACCGCCTGATTGAACCTTCAACGGGAACCATATTGCTTGAAGGTAATGATATTTCAGCTATGAATGCTGAAGCATTGCGAGATGTCCGAAGACATGATATTAACATGGTATTTCAAAGTTTTGCCTTATTTCCCCATAAAACCATCTTGGAGAATACCGAATTTGGCTTAGAATTACGTGGTGTCCCCAAAGCTGAAAGACAAGAGCGTGCAGAAAAAGCCTTGTCCAATGCAGGATTGCTAAGTTTTAAAGACCAGTATCCAAATCAATTGTCCGGAGGGATGCAACAGCGCGTTGGTTTGGCAAGGGCTTTGGCGAATGGGCCAAAGATTTTATTGATGGATGAGGCTTTTTCAGCACTTGATCCTTTAATTAGACGGGATATGCAAGATGAGTTAGTGGATCTCCAAGACTCGACAGGGCAAACAATCATTTTTATCAGTCATGACCTTAACGAAGCTTTACGTATAGGTGACCGTATTGCTCTCATGAAAGACGGTCAAATTATGCAAATTGGTACCGGAGAAGAAATTCTAACCAATCCAGCTAATGATTTTGTACGGGAATTCGTTGAAGATGTGGATCGTTCTAAAGTTTTAACGGCTCAAAATATCATGATTAAACCTATCACGACAACAGTTGAGATTGATGGACCTCAAGTTGCCCTCAATCGTATGCATACAGAAGAAGTTTCGATGTTAATGGCGACCAATCGTCGTCGTCAATTGGTGGGAAGTCTGACAGCAGATGCGGCAATAGAAGCCCGCAAAAGAGGTTTGCCATTAGCAGAAGTGATAGATCGTGAAGTGCGAACAGTTACTAAAGATACTGTTATTACAGACATTTTACCTTTGATTTACGATTCTTCAGCTCCAATTGCTGTTACCGATGATGATAATAGATTACTAGGGGTTATTATTCGAGGCCGTGTGATAGAGGCTTTGGCAAATATACCTGATGATGAAACAAGTGAAGTCGTTGTTACTGAAAAGGAAACTGTTACAGAATTATCAATGAAAGATGCTAGTGATTCTGTAGCGGATTATCAGGCTTAGAAAAAGGGGGAACATTTTGGATAATTTTTTACAAACAAAATTACCAGTGGCTAAGCTGGTAGAAAACATTACGGAGTGGTTGACAGGAACATTTTCTGGATTGTTTAATGTCATTCAGCTAGTAGGAAGTTACATGATGGACTGGGTCACAAATGCCCTTCTCTTCATCAACCCCCTACTTTTTATCCTTTTAGTAACAGTAGCGGTATACTTTTTAGCAAGAAAAAAATGGCCTTTACCCGTCTTTACCTTTTTAGGATTGCTCTTTATCTATAATCAAGGTTTATGGGTTCATTTGATCAATACCTTTACCCTGGTTTTGGTAGCTAGTTTCATTTCTATTATTATCGGTATTCCGTTAGGAATCTGGATGGCCAAAAGTTCTACAGTTAGACATATTATTAATCCTATTTTAGACTTTATGCAAACCATGCCGGCTTTCGTTTATTTAATTCCAGCAGTAGCCTTCTTTGGTATTGGTATGGTTCCGGGTGTCTTCGCATCGGTAATCTTTGCCCTACCACCAACAGTTCGTTTTACAAACTTAGGAATTCGTGAGATTTCTAAAGAATTAATTGAAGCTTCTGACGCCTTTGGATCAACGGCAAAACAAAAATTACTAAAAGTTGAATTGCCACTGGCTAAAAACACAATAATGGCTGGTATTAATCAGACCATGATGCTTGCACTTTCTATGGTAGTAACAGGATCCATGATTGGAGCACCAGGTCTAGGTCGTGAAGTTCTCTCAGCTCTTCAACATGCTGATATTGGTACAGGATTTGTATCAGGTCTTGCGCTCGTTATTTTAGCCATTGTCTTGGATCGTACGACCCAAAGCATTAATAGTCCACAAGAAAATAAAGCTGCTGCATCTAAAACCAATAAGTGGGTGGGATTAGCGGCCTTAGCAGTCTTTCTCGTTGGTGCTCTTGGTCATACTGTGACCACCTTGGCTTCGGGTTCAGGAGAAAAAGGTCAGAAAGTCAAAATTGCCTATATGCAATGGGACTCTGAGATTGCTTCTACCAACGTTATTGCGGAAGTTCTTAAAGAAGAAGGCTATCAAGTTGACATCACGCCACTGGATAATGCGGTCATGTGGCAAACAGTAGCCAATGGCAATGCCGACTTCACAGTTAGCCCATGGTTACCGGTGACACAAGCTGAGCACATGAAAAAATATAAGGATAAGATTGATGATTTAGGACCAAATCTTAAAGGTACAAAACTTGGGCTTGTCGTTCCAACTTATATGAAAGACGTCAACAGTATTGAAGACTTATCAGATCAGGCCAAGAAGAAAATCACAGGAATTGAGCCTGGTGCTGGGATCACAACAGCTACCCAAAAGACACTTAAGGCTTATTCCAACCTATCTGATTGGGAATTAGTACTTTCGTCTACAGGGGCGATGACAACGTCTCTAGACCAAGCTATTAAAAATAAAGAAGAAATTATTGTAACGGGTTGGTCACCCCACTGGATGTTCTCAAAATATGATTTGAAATATTTGGAAGACCCTAAGAAAACTCTTGGCGGTGAAGAAAATATTCAAACCATCGCTCGTTTAGGCTTGAAAAAGGACATGCCAAAACTTTATAAGATTATTGATAAATTCCATTGGACAACAGCTGATATGGAATCGGTCATGTTAGATATGAACAATGGTATGAAACCAGAAGATGCTGCTAAAAAATGGGTGAAAGCCAATAAAGACAAAGTATCTAAATGGGTCAACTAAAAATGCCTTCTAATAACTCTGAATACAATGTGTTCAGAGTTATTTTCTTTGCCTTGAAAAGAGGTAAATAAGGGCAAAGTTTTAGGCTTGTGTTATAATAAAGCTATGGAAAACAAGAATAAATTATTATTAATTGATGGCTCATCTGTAGCCTTTCGTGCCTTTTTTGCTTTATACCAACAGATTGATCGTTTTAGAAACCAAGCTGGCTTACATACCAATGCTATTTATGGTTTCCATTTAATGCTCGATCATATGATGAAGCGCGTGCAGCCAACACATATCCTGGTGGCTTTTGATGCGGGAAAAACAACCTTCCGTACAGAAATGTACGCGGATTATAAAGGGGGACGTGCCAAAACTCCTGATGAATTCCGTGAACAGTTTCCATACATCAGAGAAATGCTAAAAGCTCTAGGTGTGCCATATTACGATTTGGTGAACTACGAAGCCGACGATATTATTGGTACTTTGGATAAAATAGCAGAGCGGACAGAAGTGCCATTTGATGTGACAATAGTCAGTGGTGATAAGGATTTAATTCAATTAACTGACGCTAACACAGTTGTTGAAATCTCCAAAAAAGGAGTTGCCGAATTTGAAGAATTCACTCCGGACTATCTGATGGAAAAGATGGGCATTACCCCAGAACAATTCATTGATTTGAAAGCCCTAATGGGTGACAAATCAGATAATATTCCAGGTGTTACTAAAATTGGTGAGAAGACTGGCTTAAAACTCTTACAGGAATATGGCAGTTTAGAAGGCATTTATGCAAACGTTGATTCTTTCAAGCCTTCTAAGATGAAAGAGAATTTAATCAATGATAAAGCGCAAGCCTTTTTATCAAAAACCTTGGCAACTATTGATACCAATGCTCCTATCACAATTGGTTTAGAAGACTTGGTCTATCACGGTCCAAATCATGAGGCACTTGCCTCCTTTTATGATGAGATGGGCTTTGTGCAATTGCGTGCAGCTTTATCGAATCAATTGCCGAAAGAGCCAGAAGAAGAGATTGTCTACCATGAAGTGGTCGATGACATCAGTCCAGACATGTTCACCGATGATACTTTCATTTATTTTGAACTCTTAAATGACAATTACCACCGTGAAGACATTACAACTTTTGCTTGGGGAAATACTGAAAACATTTATGTCTCTCAAAATCCTGAAGTCTTGAAAACAGATGTCTTTCAGGCCTTTTTGAGAAAGCCGATGGCAACCTATGATTTTAAAAGAGCTAAGATCTTATTGAGTCATTTAAACATTGATGTGCCAAGAGGAGCTTTCGATGCCCGTTTGGCCAATTACCTTTTGTCAAATGTTGATGATAATCAGTTGTCAACCATAGCAAGGGTGCATACCAATATCCATTTGGAATCAGATGATGTGGTATACGGAAAAGGGGTGAAACGTGCTTTTCCAGACAAAGGCCTCCTTTTTGCTCATTTAGCCAAAAAAATCAAAGTTTTGGTTGAAAGCAAAGCGACTATGCTAGACAAGTTGTCTGACCATGATCAACTGGCACTTTTTGAAGACATTGAGATGCCCTTAGCAAATGTTCTCGCAAAGATGGAGATCACTGGTATTAAGGTCAATAAAGAAACCTTAGTTGAAATGGCTGAGCAAAATAAGGTGATTATTGATAGGCTGACGCAAGAAATTTATGACTTGGCTGGTGAAGAATTCAACATTAATTCTCCAAAGCAATTAGGATCGATTTTATTTGAAAAGATGCAATTGCCTATAGAAATGACAAAGAAAACTAAGACAGGTTATTCCACTGCTGTTGATGTCTTAGAACGTCTAGCCCCAATTGCACCAGTCGTTGCCAAAATATTAGACTACCGTCAAATTACAAAATTGCAGTCTACCTATTTGATTGGTCTTCAAGATTATATTATGGAAGATGGGAAAATCCATACCAGATATGTTCAGGATTTAACCCAAACAGGTCGACTCTCAAGTATTGATCCCAACCTTCAAAATATCCCTATCCGAATGGAACAGGGGCGCTTGATCCGTAAGGCTTTTACGGCATCGTCAGAAGATGCTCTTTTGTTGAGTTCGGATTATTCTCAAATCGAATTACGTGTCTTAGCTCATATTTCAGGAGATCAACATTTGATTACTGCCTTTAATGAAGATGCGGATATTCACACATCCACAGCTATGCGTGTCTTTGGTATTGACAAGGAAGAAGATGTGACTGCTAACGACCGTCGTAATGCAAAGGCAGTAAACTTTGGAATTGTCTATGGTATTTCTGATTTTGGCTTATCTAACAATTTAGGCATCAGTCGTCAAAAAGCAAAAGAATACATTAATACTTATTTTGACCGATATCCAGGAATCAAAGATTATATGGATTCTATTGTTCGGGAAGCTAAAGATAAAGGCTATGTGGAAACACTCTTTAAACGTCGTCGTGAACTACCAGATATTAATTCACGCAATTTTAATGTGAGATCTTTTGCAGAACGGACAGCTATTAATTCGCCTATTCAGGGTAGTGCTGCCGATATTCTCAAAATTGCCATGATTAATTTAGATAAGGCCTTAGAAGAGGGGCGCTTCAAAACAAAAATGCTCTTGCAGGTACATGATGAAATTGTTTTAGAAGTGCCAAAAGATGAACTCGAGAAGGTCAAACAACTGGTCAAAGAAACTATGGAGCATGCTGTTGATTTATCAGTTCCTTTAAGGGCAGATGAAAATTCAGGTAAGAGTTGGTACGAGGCTAAGTAGGGCTATTATCAAATCTTTCTCATTTTCCTTACTTGTGTTATAATGAAATGAAAATAGGAAGATGAGTTTGTCAATGAATGGTTTTGAGTGGTTGCTTAGACTGATATTGAAGTTAGCGGTAATAATGCTTTTGCTTGCATTGGCTTTTATCTTACTATTTTTGAGTTGCTATTATCTGTATAAATAAAAAAGAGGAAGTCAAATGGCAGAAGTGTTTCAAAATCCTTCAGATCAGGTTATTAAGAACTATTTAGAAGAGGCTAAAACTATTGCGGTAGTTGGACTATCAGATAGACAAGACACAGCTGCTTTTAGGGTTGCCCAGTTTTTACAAGAAAAAGGCTATCATATTGTTCCAGTTAATCCCAAATGTGAAGGGCAATTGCTTTTGGGACAGAAAGTCTATGCTCATTTGCAAGACATTCCTTATCCCATTGATATTGTGGATGTTTTCAGAAGAAGTGAGGCCTTGCCGCAAGTTGCCAAAGACTTTTTAGAAACAGATGCTAAGGTTTTTTGGGCACAATTAGGTCTTGAAAGTGAAGAGGCAACCTTCTTATTAACATCAGCTGGACGTCACCATATCGTGATGGATCATTGTATCAAAATTGATTATCAGAACTTATTAGAAAAGTAATAAGGAATTACTCGCACATAAAAGCAAAAGTTAGGAGATGCTTATGGATGTTCATTCACATAATCAACAAGCATTGGATGCCTATGAAAATGTTCTAGAGCATCTACGTGAAAAGCACATTAGGATTACGGAGACGCGTAAAGCCATTATTTCTTATATGGTTTTATCCACTGAGCATCCAAGTGCTGATAGGATTTATCGTGATCTGAAAGATGATTTTCCTAACATGAGTTTGGCAACGGTTTATAACAATTTAAGGGTTTTAGTAGATGAGGGTTTTGTCTCTGAAATTAAAATTTCAAATGATTTAACCACATATTATGATTTTATGGGGCACCAACACGTTAATGTGGTTTGTGAAGATTGCGGCAAGATAGCTGATTTCATGGATGTTGATGTCATGGACGTAGCGAAAGAAGCCCATGATCAAACTGGCTATCGCATTACGCGGATTCCTATTATTGCTTATGGTATTTGCCCTGACTGTCAAAAGAAAAATAAACGCTTTTATTAATATCAAAAAACTGACTATGAGAGATAGTCAGTTTTTTAGGTTATGCTTTTTGTCATCCAAAAGACTCTTATCTTTTGAATCCTTGATAAAGTCGTAGAAGTAAAGGATACTGGTTGTCACATAAGGCAAGAGATAGATATATAAGATGCCAAATGAGAGGATGGCTAACAGGAACCAACCAATAAAACTGAATTGAAATAGGAAAAATTTCCATTTATAGCCTTTCATAAGGCTGATACTATGATCAATAATATCAATAGCAGCTGGATCCTCTCCCTTTTCAATCTGATCAAACAAAAGGTTTTCTGACATGGAATAAGCAAGTTGACGATTAATAGCAATTATTAGGCCAATTAAGGCAACAAGTCCTCCCAGTATCATGACACTGATTGGTGCCATTATTGGTGATCCCGTTTTAAGATTAATGCTATAAAACAGGTAACCAATACCAAGTAAGCCAAGTCCTAACATAAAAATCAATGACCATAGAAAGATTAAGAGAAACTTAAGGGATAAGAGGATAATGAGTTTTCTAAAGAGGGGATTGTTAAATACAAGGCTACTATCTGAAAAGGTCACCTGTTTTTTTTGCTGTCTGATAACCTTCAAAATAGTGAAGGCTGCAGAAAAAAGGAAGAATGAGGCTAATATGTTCAGTAAAATTGGGAAAATAGAGGCAAAGGTAGAAATGCTAATGCCTTGTTCGACCAGATAATTTTGATGAAGCTGTATGAATAATAAGATGATATGGAGAGCTATCGGAATAGCAAAAAGTTGATATTTGCCAGGCAAGTGTTTCAAAAGATGTTTCGCCTGCTTTTTCAGTTGTGATTGTTTCATTAAAAACTCCTTTGGTTTATTATAACATAGGGTGGATTGATAGTGGAACTTGAAACAACCTGTTTTTCAGCGCGAGCTTTCATGACAAGAGTCTCTTTTTTTGGTAAAATGGATAGGCTGAATGAAGCAAGACAAAAAGGCTTAGCCTTTTAAAAAAAAGAAAGCTCAAGACTGTTTATCTTGATAGCGAGGACAATATGACAGATTATCCTATTAAATACCGTTTAATCAAAAAAGAAAAGCACACGGGTGCTCGTTTGGGTGAGATTATCACTCCCCACGGGACCTTTCCAACACCTATGTTTATGCCAGTCGGAACACAAGCGACGGTAAAAACGCAATCTCCAGAAGAACTCAAATCAATGGGTTCTGGAATTATTCTATCTAATACTTATCATCTTTGGTTACGTCCTGGTGATGAATTAATTGCTAGAGCGGGTGGCCTTCATAAGTTTATGAATTGGGATCAACCGATTTTAACCGATTCAGGTGGTTTCCAAGTTTATTCTCTAGCAGACTCACGGAACATCACTGAAGAAGGGGTGACCTTTAAAAATCATCTGAACGGTTCAAAAATGTTCTTATCACCTGAGAAGGCTATCTCTATTCAAAATAATCTTGGTTCAGATATCATGATGAGTTTTGATGAATGTCCACAATTCTATCAACCCTATGACTATGTCAAAAATTCTATTGAACGGACAAGTCGTTGGGCAGAACGTGGTCTTAAAGCGCATCGCCGTCCACATGATCAAGGTTTGTTTGGAATTGTTCAAGGTGCTGGTTTTGAAGACTTACGTCGCCAATCAGCAGCAGATCTCGTAGGTATGGACTTTGCAGGTTATTCCGTTGGTGGTCTGGCCGTAGGCGAAACTCACGAAGAAATGAATGCTGTCCTTGATTTTACCACACCTTTATTACCAGAAAACAAACCCCGTTACTTGATGGGAGTTGGGGCACCAGATAGTTTAATTGACGGTGTTATACGTGGTATCGATATGTTTGACTGTGTTTTACCAACGCGTATCGCTCGGAATGGAACGTGTATGACAAGTGAAGGTCGTCTAGTGGTTAAGAATGCAAAATTTGCTGAAGATTTCACACCATTAGACCATGATTGTGATTGCTATACTTGCCAAAATTATACACGTGCTTATATTCGTCACCTCTTAAAAGCTGATGAAACCTTTGGCATACGTTTAACCAGCTATCATAACTTATATTTCCTTGTTAATCTGATGAAAAAAGTGAGACAGGCTATTATGGATGATAACTTGTTAGAATTCCGTGAAGATTTTTTAGAGCGCTATGGTTACAATACCTCAAATCGTAATTTTTAAGGAGACAGGGCTTGCCCTGTTTTTTTAGTGTTCTTTGTTACCCTATTTAAAAATAAAGGTTGACACAAAAACTTTCATTTTTTAAAATGTATCTATGAAGGCGAAAAACTTACCATTTTGGGGAATGGCTTTGGATGAGCAGTCACGTTGCTACCATTATCATTCAGAAAATGACATTGTGGTATTGAAATGTCAAAGCTGTCAAAAATATTATGCTTGTTATCATTGCCACGACAGTTTAGAGGATCATCCTTTTGTGGCAACAAACAGTCAAGAAAGCTACCCTGTCATGTGCGGGGCCTGCCAGCATCTCTTGTCGCTTAAAGATTACCAAAAGGGCTATTGTATTTTTTGCCAGCATCCCTTTAATCCAAAGTGTTCCCTTCACTATGATATTTATTTTAAAAAGGAGTAAAGATGTTTTCAACAAAAGATTTAGCTTATATGGCTATGATGACAACCTTAATTATTGTTTTGGGCTTTATACCAGCAATTCCTCTGGGCTTTATACCAGTTCCTATTGTTCTTCAAAATATGGGTATTATGCTAGCAGCTTTAGCACTTGGCGGTAAAAAAGGTGGCCTCTCCGTTCTTATGTTTCTCTTATTAGGTCTCTTCATTCCAGTATTTTCAGGGAAAGCAACAACTCTAGCCGTCTTTATGGGACCAACTGCAGGTTATGTTTTTGCTTGGTTATTGGTGCCACTCATTTTTGCGCTACTAACAAAGGTAGTGGCTTCCCAAAATAAAATGATGGTCTTTGTTCTTATTTGGCTAGCAGGTGTTCTAGTGGTTGACCTTATTGGAGCTATTTGGTTATCTGTCTATACTGGTATGGGTTTGCTTCCTGCATTGACCTCAAATCTTGTCTTTATCCCAGGTGATACCATTAAAGCCCTCTTGGCGACTGTGATTGTTTTAAAATTTAAAGATGCCTATATTTATAAACCAATTAAAGCTTAACAAGTTCACTTCTGAACTTGTTTTTTGTTAGGGTTAGAAGACAGTATTTTTGGTATAATAATAGAAATGAAGAAAGAAGGTTTGTCATATGAAACTAACCACCTTAGGTTCTTGGGGAGGCTATCCCTTTAAAGATCAAGGAACAACCTCATATTTAATTACTTCTGAAAATGGTTTTCATTTACTGATGGACGCAGGAAGTAGGGCTCTGAATGAGTTAGAAAAGGAATTGAGTCCTCTTGAGCTAGATGCTGTGATTATTAGTCATTACCATCCTGATCATGTCGCTGATTTAGGCGTCTTAAGACATTACCGTCAACTTTACCCAAAACAGTTATGGGATGCAAAAGTTTTACCCATTTATGCTCATAATGAAGATCAGGGAGAATTTGCCAAATTGAGTCTGGCAGATGTTTCCCAAGGAGTGGCTTACAATGTTGAAGCTGGTCAAACCATTGGACCTTTTGATATCACCTTTATCAAAACGGTACATCCTGTCATTTGTTACGCTTTTCGCATTAGGGAACGACAAACGGGTCAAGTTTTAGTGTTTACTGCTGATACGGGTTATTTTGAAGACTTGGCTGCTTTTGCTAAAGATGCGGATTTATTCTTGGCAGATGTGTACCTTTATGAAGGAAATGAAAACCATCCAGCGCATTTAACCACTAAAGAAGCTGGGCAAATCGCTCAGAAAGCTGGTGTTAAGAAACTGGTTCTCACCCATATGCCACCTCTTCCACCGCAAGGGATTGACCCAGAAAGGCATTTGGACATTTTACGAGAAGAAACTCAAGATCATGCGGGCTCCATTCCAGTAGAGCTTGCCTTTCCGCATAAATCGTGGGATTTGGGTGATGTGAACTAATGTCATATAGTCAAGAAGAAAAAGAATTCTTTATGCGTGAGGCCCTCAAAGAGGCCAAAAAGTCATTAGATAAGGGAGAAATTCCTATTGGCTGTGTCATCGTCAAAGAGGGACGTATTATTGGTCGCGGTCATAATGCCAGAGAAGAGCGCAATCAAGCTATTATGCATGCAGAAATAATGGCCATTAATGAAGCTAACGCGACTGTCGGTAACTGGCGACTTTTGGACACTACTTTATTTGTGACCATTGAGCCATGTGTCATGTGTAGTGGAGCTATTGGTTTAGCTCGAATACCTCAAGTTATTTTTGGGGCTCATAACCAAAAATTCGGTGGCGCAGGCAGTTTATATGCTATATTGACAGACCAACGTCTCAATCATCGCGTTGAACTTGAGACCGGCCTTTTGGCGGAGGAATGCGCAGCTATCATGCAAACTTTCTTTAGAGCAGGACGCATGAAAAAGAAGGAAGCCAAAAAACAAGCAAAGCTGGAAGAATAAGCTGGTTTGCAATTGAAAGCATTTGTGGTATAATAAGTGATGGAGCAACACTTGTGCGTGAAGTGGGTCAGGGGAGGAATCCAGCAGCCCTAAGCGATTTCGAGTGTGTGCTCTTTTTCGTTTATAAATAAACCCCTGTAAAATCAACGTTTACAGGGTTCTTTTTTGTGTAAATCTGAAATAGGTTCAGTGCCATCTGTTACGTTTTTTTGTTCCTTTATAGTACGTTGATGAGTTCAAATGGACCTAGTAACCCGATTTTCTCTGTTAGTTTTAATATTTTATTTCATTTACCAATTCTAATCATAATCCTTCATAACTAAAACACACAACTTCTTTAATGCCTTGTAATAGAAATCTAAAAAGCGATATCGGAATATTTCCTATCATTGTGACTCACCTTAAAAATGATTTTCCTTCTTGATTGAGGTTAACATACACTCATCAGATATGCGCACCCTTGATATGAAAAAACTATTCATATTAACATCAGTAAAAAATAATCAATAAATTGAAAAATTAAATTTTAAATTATTTTAAAAAAATCAGTTTTTAAAATGTAAATATGATATAATTAATAATGAGAAAATGGAGGGATTGGGATTTGTTGGTGAAGCAGTATAGAAATTTTATCATTTTAATAGTCTTATTATTAGTTTTTGTTGGGAGTTTGTCATTTTTAATTGTTAAAAATAGGACAAATAGAGTTAAAACAGATAAAACAGAAAAGATTGCAGCTAAAGAATTTATTGGGAAAAAATTACCCGATTTTAAATTAATTGATTCAAATGGTGAATCATTTGAGTCAAGTCAACTAAAAAATAAACCCACTATCATAATTGAATGGGCAAGTTGGTGCCCACATTGTCATAAAATGTTACCAATTATGAATAATATGTATAAAAAGCATAAAAAAGAAATTAATTTTGTGTTTATTAATGCAACCGGCTCAAATAAAGGAACTGAAACTCGTGTTACTGCAAAAACATATATTGAAAAAGAAAAGTTTGAATTTCCTTACTATTATGATGATGCTATGGCAGTAACGAGAACCTTAAAAGTCGATTCAGTCCCAACTTTCTTCTATATAAATAACAAGAATATTGTTGAAGATGTAACAGTCTCTGAAATGTCGGCTAAAGACATGGAAAATAAAATCAATCAACTAATCAACTAACTAATTAATTATTAAGGAAATCCAAGGGGTAGAGTTATGAAAAAGAGTCGTTTAGCAAAAACATCATTTATTTCTTTGTTATCGGTAGCAGCGTTATCGCAGATTTCTGTCGAAAACAATCATCTTTCATTTTTCAACGTTAAAAGCGTTAATGCTGATGAAGTGGTTGAAGTTGATGCGACAGATCAAGGTGTCCTAACCGATACAGAAGTGGTAGAGAATGCTACTTTAACTTCAGAGTCTACAGTAGATAAAATAGTTTCGACTACAGTTGTTGAGACTCCGAGTGCAAGCTTTGATTTAACAAATCAAAACACTGCTTCTGTTGTTTCGGAAGTGGGGTCAGTTGAAGTTTTAGAAGCTAAAACAAGCGAAGCTTTATCTAATTCGGTTGCCTTAGCTGCGACAGATCCAATTGCTCCAGATGATCAAACAGAAGATGTAGCCGATGCAAAATTAAGAGTAGATATCGGTAAAGTTTTAGATGATTTAGAGGCTATGATTGCTAGCGGAGATATTGCTGCCGCTAAAGAAAGTTACGAATTGGCAGATACTTTTCAAGGAGCTAGTTTGGAATTTTATGGTTATAAAGACGAAATTGATCAGATTCCAAATGTAAAAATTGCATCTGTAAGGTTAGAGTATGAGGCTAGAAATGCTGCTATTTATCAAGCGATTTACGGCACCCCATTACCAACAGGCCCAGTTGTCACTACTCGTACAGAAGTTATCGCACATACAACAAAATATATTGCAGATGACACCTTAGCTTATGGACAACGCCAGACGGTTGTTGTTGGGGTTGATGGTGAGAAAACATACACTACGACAGATGGAGTAGAAGATGCCGGTGTCGTAACTAAAGCAATGGTTGCAGAAGAAATCCGGGTTGGAACGAAACCAACAGTTGAAACTGTAACGATAGCCAAGCCAGCAGATGTTGAGGAAGCAGATGCAACATTAGCAAAAGGGACACGCGTTCTAAAAACGGCTGGAAGCACAGGAAGTATTACAACAACGACAACTTATAGTATGGATGCAACAACAGGTGTTGTGACAGCCAATACACCAACGGTTGAGACAGTAGCGGCAAGTCCGGATGTCTACAGAGTTGGAACGAAAGAAGATGTGCCTGTACCAGTTGTTACTACTCGTACAGAAGTTATCGCACATACAACAAAATATATTGCAGATGACACCTTAGCTTATGGACAACGCCAGACGGTTGTTGCTGGGGTTGATGGTGAGAAAACATACACTACGACAGATGGAGTAGAAGATTCCGGTGTCGTAACTAAAGCAATGGTTGCAGAAGAAATCCGGGTTGGAACGAAACCAACAGTTGAAACTGTAACGATAGCCAAGCCAGCAGATGTTGAGGAAGCAGATGCAACATTAGCAAAAGGGACACGCGTTCTAAAAACGGCTGGAAGCACAGGAAGTATTACAACAACGACAACTTATAGTATGGATGCAACAACAGGTGTTGTGACAGCCAATACACCAACGGTTGAGACAGTAGCGGCAAGTCCGGATGTCTACAGAGTTGGAACGAAAGAAGATGTGCCTGTACCAGTTGTTACTACTCGTACAGAAGTTATCGCACATACAACAAAATATATTGCAGATGACACCTTAGCTTATGGACAACGCCAGACGGTTGTTGCTGGGGTTGATGGTGAGAAAACATACACTACGACAGATGGAGTAGAAGATGCCGGTGTCGTAACTAAAGCAATGGTTGCAGAAGAAATCCGGGTTGGAACGAAACCAACAGTTGAAACTGTAACGATAGCCAAGCCAGCAGATGTTGAGGAAGCAGATGCAACATTAGCAAAAGGGACACGCGTTCTAAAAACGGCTGGAAGCACAGGAAGTACTACAACAACGACAACCTATAGTATGGATGCAACAACAGGTGTTGTGACAGCCAATACACCAACGGTTGAGACAGTAGCGGCAAGTCCGGATGTCTACAGAGTTGGAACGAAAGAAGATGTGCCTGTACCAGTTGTTACTACTCGTACAGAAGTTATCGCACATACAACAAAATATATTGCAGATGACACCTTAGCTTATGGACAACGCCAGACGGTTGTTGCTGGGGTTGATGGTGAGAAAACATACACTACGACAGATGGAGTAGAAGATGCCGGTGTCGTAACTAAAGCAATGGTTGCAGAAGAAATCCGGGTTGGAACGAAACCAACAGTTGAAACTGTAACGATAGCCAAGCCAGCAGATGTTGAGGAAGCAGATGCAACATTAGCAAAAGGGACACGCGTTCTAAAAACGGCTGGAAGCACAGGCAGTACTACAACAACGACAACTTATAGTATGGATGCAACAACAGGTGTTGTGACAGCCAATACACCAACGGTTGAGACAGTAGCGGCAAGTCCGGATGTCTATAGAGTTGGAACGAAAGAAGATGTCATTGAAATAGTTGAAGAAATTGTCGAAAAGACGAAATCTTTTGGAAAAGTGGTTATAAATAATCCCGACCTTTTAAAAGGAATTTCTCGCCAAGTTAGGTTAGGAAAAAATGGGATTATTGAAGTAACTTATAAAATTGTAAAAGTTAACGGCTTAGAAATATCAAGGGAAATCATTTCAGAAAAGGAAATTGAGAAACCAGTCGACGAGATAGTTGAAATTGGTACTAAGGAGCCAGTCGAAAATCAAAATCAAAAAGTGATTAAAGCAAATGAAAGTAAAATGAATTCAACTGATGTTAAGAAAGTTGAAAATAAAGGCGAACTTCCAAAAACAGGAGAAATAAAAGAATCAGTTTTTGGAATGTTTTCAGTCATAATGACAGGGTTGTTTGCACTAGTTACATTTTTGGGGAAAAGAGAACGTAAATAAAAGGTTCGCGAGAACTACGATTAATTACTAGGAGAGAGAAATGGAAGTAAAAACGGATAAAAGGATTTGGGTAAAAATCCTAAGTACCTTAGGAATTATAGGGGTACTAGTTCCTATGGTTTATGTTTTAGCAACAACTGCTATTTCAGCATTCGCGGCTGAAACTAGTACTGTTGAAACTAAAACATATCAAGAAGGGTGTTCGATTCGTGTTGAATCAACAGAATCAGTCAGTTGGAATTTGCCACGGCAACCAATTGACTTGGTTATTTTACAAGATGCCAGTGGATCTTTTGAAGATAACATGCCTAAGATCCAGACTGCACTTAAAACACTGACATCTTCAACAACTGAAGAAAACTATGATGAAAACAATCCCAAACTTGTATTCACAAATGATCCAACCACGACTGACCGTGTAATGCTTGCTAATTATGGTGGTCTTGATTACATTAAAAACTATGACAATGTCAGCCGTACTACAACTGCAACGGGATTTAACGCTCCGGCAAGCAATTACAGTTATTATTCGTATACTGATTCTTATGGTTACATTCAATATGCTTATTATTATGACTTTATCCTAGTAGATGGTGTCAGTGTACAAAAAGCTGGTGTTATTGAAACGGATTATTATGGGAATAAATATTTTATTCCAGCTGGAGCATTTAATATTTTCACTGGTTATTATGTTTCAAGTAATGCACCACTTGTACAACTAAATGGAACTCGGGCTATTGGTAACTATACCAACTATAAGTCAACAGTTACTGGAACTGACTCGAATTTTACTAACTTTAATAGTTACACTTCATCAACTGGATACCGCTACGACGCATCTGGATTGCTGACAAGTAATGCCGAAATTGATTCAAAAATTGACAGCATTGTTACCGGTGGTGGAACACCGACTGTGCCAGCTGTTGAAGACGCTATAGCTTCATATGAAGCAGTTAAAAACACCGGCGGTGGCATGGCGAACAACCGTAAAACCGTGTTTTTACTAATAACAGATGGTGTTGCCAATGGTTATCGCAATGCTGGTGACTCAACTGTCTATATGGATAGGAGTCTTTACAGAGCCTATAATTTGGCGAATGACTGGGCAACAAATGGTTATCTTCCGGAAGCCTCTCAAAACTATTTAGCTCGTGCTAAAGAACTAGAAGCTGCTGGTGATAAACTAAAAGCAGCAGTGGGAGCTGACGGCAAAGTAGTTATTGGCTTCTTCGAGGATTTGAAATGGTTAGAGACATTCAAAAGTCAAGGAGCACCTGCTCCACTTTCTGGATATGGTTATGCTTATCAAAACGGATTTGGAAATCCAGGCTCAAATACAACTATAACAACAGGTGACTCTAGATCAGTACAAGAAGTATTTCATGATTCCTTACAAACAATGGCAAGTCCGGATGATGTTTTACCTAACGGTAAAGCAGGAACATATTTTGTAAATGAGCAAGGTGATGTCGATCTTTTTGCTAAGAAAATTCTAGAATCTATCGCTTCAGCGATTGTTAAAGAAGATGTTAAAGGTACTTTTGACATCACTCCTGGTTATGAAGTTGGATCCGTCCAAATTAATGGTAAAACAATCGTTCCTGAAGATAAATTAACTGATCCTACTACTCAAATTAGGGGAACAATTACCCAAGATGGGAACAAAGTTACTATTAGTGTTCCAGAAAGTGTCTTTAATCCTGGAGATAATAAATTTACATATAATCTAGTCAAAACTGAGGCACCGACTGATACAGCTATTGATCCTAACGTTCCAATTGAAGAACAGGAAAAACCACCGGCTGATGACTATAAAGCAGGAACAGTAACTGAAGAAGTTGGACGACTTGTAGGTACCTTCTCTGTGGGTGAGTATACTAGTCCGAAAATCGGGGATACCGCGCCGACAGACGTTACCTATACAGATATGGCTTATTGTTACCCTCGTGTTGAGAAGGATGTTAAAGACCAAGATATTTCCAATGATAAAAATGGTGATGATGGCAAATCTGGTGTTATTGCACAAGATGAATTACTCCCAAGTCGATCATCCTATGCTGCCTCACTTACATCTGAGAGTGAACAATTTACATATACCATGAATTACAAAATGTTCAACTCACCACTTGAGTTTAAAGACAATGTAAAACTTTTGGATAAAATTGATCCTCGTTTTGATGTAAAATCTGTTGAAGTATACGAAGGCACTCAAAAATTAGATTGGAATGTCACACAAACGACACTAGCTACAGGACAAACCGAAGTTGCAGTGACTGTTCCAAAATCCCCAACTCCAGAAACGGTCGTAGATGGAACAATTGTCAAGGCAACCGAATATGGTGGACATGTATTTAAAGAGTATACTGTTAAAATTGTTGCGCAATTGAAAGATCAATATCGTTACAGTGTTAATGCTTCTGAATATAAAAAGTTAATGCAAGATAATGGTGGTTTAGGAGCAGTTAACCAGGCGACAATGTCGTGGGACCAAGTTGGTCTTGATACACCGCAAGTTCGTCGCTCAAACTCTGTATACGTACAACCTCCACTCGAAACAGATATTAAGAAAACAGTATCAATTTCAAAAGATGGATCAGATAGGGCAAGTGAAAAAACGCTAAATACCCGTCTACAACCTTATTATTACCAAATTACTTCAACTTGGCCAGGTGTTGTAGGTCAATACATACTTGAGGATACATTAGTTCCAGAGCTAAAAGTAAATAACAGCACAGTTGGAATGGACTTTGCACCGACAAAAGATCAAGTGTGGATTACTGTAGACGGAATTGAAATTCCAAGCTTGCAAAAGTTTATTAAAGTTGTTATGGATGGAACATCTCAAAAAGTAGTTCTTGATATTGACAGTACTAAGGTTGGAAGAACCGATCTTAGAAATATTACAAGAGAAATCACAGCTGCCAATACTAGTAATGGACCAGCAGTGATCGAACTTAATATAAATGCTCTGATTCGTGAAGATGCTGACTTAAGTAAGTATGCTGTTGATGGAAAAATCAAAGTACCAAATGATGCCAAAGTTACTTTAGATGGAAATTCAAAAACTTCAGAGAAAGTCTATGTAACACCAGATACCCCTGCTGTAAGTAAACTGATTGATGGAGTTGACACTTTAAGAAATGTTAATAGTTATGATCAGACGTTTACTTATGAATTAATTGCTACCTTACCTAGTGATATTAGAAACTTTAATGAGTACTATATCCGTGATGCGGTAGACCCTCGACTCGAAATTACTGATGTTAAGATATCATCGATACCACGCACATCAGATTCGGGAATCTTAGGTGCTCCATTTGATCCGTTAGGTGGATCAACTACCTACTTACCACAAGACTACTTTACAATTAATCAGAACGATACCTCAAAACGAAAAGCGGATGGAAGTGAAGCAAACAAACAAATCATAACTGCTACTTTAAATGCAGATAAATTTGCAGTAGTTAATGGTGGTGATATGATTCGTTTAATTGTCACTGCCAAAATTAAAGATGGTGCAAAAGGTGCGATTGAAAACGTTGCAACAATTCACTATACAAAGGATGGAGAACCACCGGTTGATACTCCAGAAACGCCTCCTGTTGTTGTTACACCACCTCCGACAATTACAAAATCAGTTAACCCTGTAGTCGAGAAACGTACAGGTGGTTCATTTGATTTACTACCTGAAAATAGTGGGCCATTTAGTCCAATAATTGTGAAAGATGGTGAAAAGCTTGAGGTGGGAATCTGGAATGATCCGTTCCGATTTACTGTTGAGGCAGAAGTACCATTTGGTAGTTCAACCTTTAAGATTGAAGACCCACTTGAATTCGCATTTCAACCTTATGGTCAAGTTGCAAGCGATATGATTAGCGGTTATGACGCTACACGTAAAGTTGAAATAGTAGATCAAAGTGGAAATGTCGTAGATACAGGTTATGATTTATCTAAATTAATTAAAGTAACATCGAGAATTGCAACTGATGCTGAATCAGGTATTCAACAAGCCGGTGTTGATAAGAATATGTACACCATGGTAGTTGATTTCGCAGATGCAGAATCAACTCTAGGAATTACTCATAGTCAATCACTTGATTTGATGAATAAGATTGCTGGTAATAGAGTTCGTCTGACTTTCGATTCACAATTTAAACGTTATGCAAGTTTGACAGATTATGTTAACCTAAACACTGACGGTAAACCTTGGGTACCAAACGTTGCTAATTTAGTCATAAATGACAAATCGATCCCATCAAACGAAGTCCAAGTTACACCTCCAATAAATGAACCTGACATTAGTAAGACTGTCGATGGTGTTAAAAATAAAGATTTGAGTGGTCCATATCAAATCTTCACATATAAAATTGATACAAGTATTCCTTATAATGCTACTCAATTTGAAGTTGTTGATAAATTGGAACCTGTTCTTGAATTGATAACATCACCTGAGAACTTTGAAGTGCTAATTGGGGATAAGGTATATTCTGCTACGGATAAAGTTGTTGTTGATGGCAAAGAAAGATCCATCGTTACCTTCGATGCAACAAGCGGAAATATTTCTGTTATGTTGAAAACCGCTCAAATTGAAGGGAATGAAGGGAAAACATTATCAATTCGTTTCTCTAGTCGTGTTAAGAAAAACGCTGATTTATCGAAATATCGTGATTTTACAGATGCTAAAAATCAAGCCCATATTCCAAATGAGGTAACATATCTCATTAACAACCAACCAAGTGAGAAGAAAGATACTGCAGAAGTAGCACCACCACCACCAGTACCTTCAACAATCGTTAAGAAAATTGAAGACCCATCTACTGGTAAGCTTGTTGATGACTTAGTGATTGAAAATGAAAAAGCATATAATTATTTTGTTGACATTACTATGCCATCTAATATCTATGAATATCAAGCATGGCAACTAGAAGATGTCTTAGATCCTCGAATTGAGCTTCAACCAGGTAAAACTCCGTATCTTCAATTTGTTGGCGGTGGAGAGCCACTTGATGGTCAAAGCGCAGATGCAAGTGACCTTCAATACTACCATGTAACTACAGAAAATGTTACAGTCGACGGAAAAGATACTACCAAGATACTTGTTAAGGTAAATCCAGAGGACATGAACAAATTACATGATAAATATCATATTCGTCTTGTAATTCCTGCTCAAATCAAGAAAGATGTCCTTGATAAGAAAATTCCAAATGAAGCTACTAAACATGGAGTTCAACCAGATGGTAAAGACCACATTATTACTACCCCTCCAGTATATGTTACCCCTCCAACTCCAGCACCTGAACCTGTGAAGGATGTTGATGGAAAACCAAGTTTAGATCTTTCCACAAGAGATCAAGAATTTGAATATCATGTCAAAGCCACTGTACCTGATGATGTATCAGCTATTACAGAATTTACATTGTATGATGATCTTGAAGATATCTTAACAGTTACTGGTACAAGCGTTACGGTTGCGGGTCAATCAGATGATAAAGTTTCACTTACAACTGAGGACGGTGGTAAAGTAACTGCGGCCTTACCAAAAGATTCATTAGCAAATTATGCTGGCAAAGAAGTCATATTGACAATTAAGGCTAGAATCAAGGCTGGTATCACAAATGATGAACTATCTAAATATGTTTCTACTCCAGAAGGTTCTATCCCAAATAAGGCTAAACTAACTGTTGGTGATAATAGTGGACAGTCTAAGGAAACAAACAATGTTCCAGTAACCCCTCCAGGGGAAACACCAACTGTAGAGAAGAAAATCAATGGCACACTTGATGACTTAGATATTGCCAACGAAAAAGACTACACTTATAACATTAAGTCAACTCTTCCAGTAGACATTACTAAGTACAAATCCTATGTAATCGTTGATACCTTGGATAAAGATTTAGCCATCCAAGGCACACCAACAATCACAGGTGATGCGGCTAAATTCTTCGATGTTAAAGTAGATGGTCAAACTGTCACTGCAACTATGAAGGACTTCGCAAACGCTAAAGATTTCGCAGGTAAATCAGTTGAACTTGTGATTACATCACAAATCAAAGCAGGTGTGACACGTCAAAACATTCCAAACACTGCAAAAGTGACTTACCAAGATAGATCACATGTTGCCGGTGAACCAGATAAGGAAGTTGAGACACCACCAGTAACAGTAACTCCTCCAGGAGAAACACCAACTGTAGAGAAGAAAATCAATGGCACACTTGATGACTTAGATATTGCCAACGAAAAAGACTACACTTATAACATTAAGTCAACTCTTCCGGTAGACATTACTAAGTACAAATCCTATGTAATCGTTGATACCTTGGATAAAGATTTAGCCATCCAAGGCACACCAACAATCACAGGTGATGCGGCTAAATTCTTCGATGTTAAAGTAGATGGTCAAACTGTCACTGCAACTATGAAGGACTTCGCAAACGCTAAAGATTTCGCAGGTAAATCAGTTGAACTTGTGATTACATCACAAATCAAAGCAGGTGTGACACGTCAAAACATTCCAAACACTGCAAAAGTGACTTACCAAGATAGATCACATGTTGCCGGTGAACCAGATAAGGAAGTTGAGACACCACCAGTAACAGTAACTCCTCCAGGAGAAACACCAACTGTAGAGAAGAAAATCAATGGCACACTTGATGACTTAGATATTGCCAACGAAAAAGACTACACTTATAACATTAAGTCAACTCTTCCGGTAGACATTACTAAGTACAAATCCTATGTAATCGTTGATACCTTGGATAAAGATTTAGCCATCCAAGGCACACCAACAATCACAGGTGATGCGGCTAAATTCTTCGATGTTAAAGTAGACGGACAAACTGTCACAGCGACTATGAAGGACTTCGCAAACGCTAAAGATTTCGCAGGTAAAACAGTAGAACTTGTGATTACATCACAAATCAAAGCAGGTGTGACACGTCAAAACATTCCAAATACAACTAAAGTGACTTACCAAGATAAATCACATGTAGATGGTCAACCAGACAAGGAAACACCACCAACTCCACCAGTAACAGTAACTCCTCCAGGAGAAACACCAACTGTAGAGAAGAAAATTAATGGCACACTTGATGACTTAGATATTGCCAACGAAAAAGACTACACTTATAACATTAAGTCAACTCTTCCAGTAGACATTACTAAGTACAAATCCTATGTAATCGTTGATACCTTGGATAAAGATTTAGCCATCCAAGGCACACCAAGCATCACAGGCGATGCGGCTAAATTCTTCGATGTTAAAGTAGACGGACAAACTGTCACAGCGACTATGAAGGACTTCGCAAACGCTAAAGATTTCGCAGGTAAATCAGTTGAACTTGTGATTACATCACAAATCAAAGCAGGTGTGACACGTCAAAACATTCCAAACACTGCAAAAGTGACTTACCAAGATAGATCACATGTTGCCGGTGAACCAGATAAGGAAGTTGAGACACCACCAGTAACAGTAACTCCTCCAGGAGAAACACCAACTGTAGAGAAGAAAATCAATGGCACACTTGATGACTTAGATATTGCCAACGAAAAAGACTACACTTATAACATTAAGTCAACTCTTCCGGTAGACATTACTAAGTACAAATCCTATGTAATCGTTGATACCTTGGATAAAGATTTAGCCATCCAAGGCACACCAACAATCACAGGTGATGCGGCTAAATTCTTCGATGTTAAAGTAGACGGACAAACTGTCACGGCGACTATGAAGGACTTCGCAAACGCTAAAGATTTCGCAGGTAAATCAGTTGAACTTGTGATTACATCACAAATCAAAGCAGGTGTGACACGTCAAAACATTCCAAACACTGCAAAAGTGACTTACCAAGATAGATCACATGTAGATGGTCAACCAGACAAGGAAACACCACCAACTCCACCAGTAACAGTAACTCCTCCAGGAGAAACACCAACTGTAGAGAAGAAAATTAATGGCACACTTGATGACTTAGATATTGCCAACGAAAAAGACTACACTTATAACATTAAGTCAACTCTTCCGGTAGACATTACTAAGTACAAATCCTATGTAATCGTTGATACCTTGGATAAAGATTTAGCCATCCAAGGCACACCAACAATCACAGGTGATGCGGCTAAATTCTTCGATGTTAAAGTAGATGGACAAACTGTCACAGCGACTATGAAGGACTTCACAAACGCTAAAGACTTTGCAGGTAAAACAGTAGAACTTGTGATCAGCTCACAAATTCGTGCTGGAGTTACTCGTCAAAACATTCCAAACACTGCAAAAGTGACTTACCAAGATAAATCACATGTTGCAGGTGAACCAGATAAGGAAGTTGAGACACCACCAGTAACAGTAACCCCTCCAGGGGAAACACCAACTGTAGAGAAGAAAATCAACGGCGACTTGGATGACTTAGATATTGCCAACGAAAAAGACTACACTTACAACATTAAGTCAACTCTTCCAGTAGACATTACTAAGTACAAATCCTATGTAATCGTTGATACCTTGGATAAAGATTTAGCCATCCAAGGCACACCAACAATCACAGGTGATGCGGCTAAATTCTTCGATGTTAAAGTAGACGGACAAACTGTCACAGCGACTATGAAGGACTTCGCAAACGCTAAAGATTTCGCAGGTAAATCAGTTGAACTTGTGATTACATCACAAATCAAAGCAGGTGTGACACGTCAAAACATTCCAAACACTGCAAAAGTGACTTACCAAGATAGATCACATGTTGCCGGTGAACCAGATAAGGAAGTTGAGACACCACCAGTAACAGTAACTCCTCCAGGAGAAACACCAACTGTAGAGAAGAAAATCAATGGCACACTTGATGACTTAGATATTGCCAACGAAAAAGACTACACTTATAACATTAAGTCAACTCTTCCGGTAGACATTACTAAGTACAAATCCTATGTAATCGTTGATACCTTGGATAAAGATTTAGCCATCCAAGGCACACCAACAATCACAGGTGATGCGGCTAAATTCTTCGATGTTAAAGTAGACGGACAAACTGTCACAGCGACTATGAAGGACTTCGCAAACGCTAAAGATTTCGCAGGTAAAACAGTAGAACTTGTGATTACATCACAAATCAAAGCAGGTGTGACACGTCAAAACATTCCAAATACAACTAAAGTGACTTACCAAGATAAATCACATGTAGATGGTCAACCAGACAAGGAAACACCACCAACTCCACCAGTAACAGTAACTCCTCCAGGAGAAACACCAACTGTAGAGAAGAAAATTAATGGCACACTTGATGACTTAGATATTGCCAACGAAAAAGACTACACTTATAACATTAAGTCAACTCTTCCAGTAGACATTACTAAGTACAAATCCTATGTAATCGTTGATACCTTGGATAAAGATTTAGCCATCCAAGGCACACCAAGCATCACAGGCGATGCGGCTAAATTCTTCGATGTTAAAGTAGACGGACAAACTGTCACAGCGACTATGAAGGACTTCGCAAACGCTAAAGATTTCGCAGGTAAAACAGTAGAACTTGTGATTACATCACAAATCAAAGCAGGTGTGACACGTCAAAACATTCCAAATACAACTAAAGTGACTTACCAAGATAAATCACATGTAGATGGTCAACCAGACAAGGAAACACCACCAACTCCACCAGTAACAGTAACTCCTCCAGGAGAAACACCAACTGTAGAGAAGAAAATTAATGGCACACTTGATGACTTAGATATTGCCAACGAAAAAGACTACACTTATAACATTAAGTCAACTCTTCCAGTAGACATTACTAAGTACAAATCCTATGTAATCGTTGATACCTTGGATAAAGATTTAGCCATCCAAGGCACACCAAGCATCACAGGCGATGCGGCTAAATTCTTCGATGTTAAAGTAGACGGACAAACTGTCACAGCGACTATGAAGGACTTCGCAAACGCTAAAGATTTCGCAGGTAAATCAGTTGAACTTGTGATTACATCACAAATCAAAGCAGGTGTGACACGTCAAAACATTCCAAACACTGCAAAAGTGACTTACCAAGATAGATCACATGTTGCCGGTGAACCAGATAAGGAAGTTGAGACACCACCAGTAACAGTAACTCCTCCAGGAGAAACACCAACTGTAGAGAAGAAAATCAACGGAGACTTGGATGACTTAGATATTGCCAACGAAAAAGACTACACTTACAACATTAAGTCAACTCTTCCAGTAGACATTACTAAGTACAAATCCTATGTAATCGTTGATACCTTGGATAAAGATTTAGCCATCCAAGGCACACCAACAATCACAGGCAATGCGGCTAAATTCTTCGATGTTAAAGTAGATGGACAAACTGTCACAGCGACTATGAAGGACTTCGCAAACGCTAAAGACTTTGCAGGTAAAACAGTAGAACTTGTGATTACATCACAAATCAAAGCAGGTGTGACACGTCAAAACATTCCAAACACTGCAAAAGTGACTTACCAAGATAAATCACATGTTGCCGGTGAACCAGATAAGGAAATTGAGACACCACCAGTAACGGTAACCCCTCCAACTCCTGATACGCCTGATTTAACTAAGAAAGTTAATAAGTTAGAACATGCGGATCTAGCAAACCGTCAAGAACCATTTACTTATACAATTGATACAACTTTACCTAAGAATGCTTTTGCATTTGAAGTTACTGATACTCTAGAAAATGTTCTTTCATTTGATGGAGATATCAAAGCAACTGTAGATGGTAAAAATATACCTATTGAGCAAGTTGTAACAGATGGTCAAAAACTTTCAGTGAAATTCACTAAAGAACAACTAAAAGCTTATGCTGGACAAGCTGTTCATATTGAATTTAATGCCAAAGTAAAAGATGGTGCAGATTTAAGTCCTTATCGAAATGATAAAGGTGATATAAGCGTTCCTAATATTGCAAATTATCAAATCAATAATGATCCGAAACTGGTTAAAGAGTCTAATCCTGTAACCATTACACCACCTACACCAACTGAACCAAACATTGATAAGAAAATTAATCGTACTGAAACTCACTTAGAAATTGATCGTGGTAAATCTTATATGTACACTATCAATAGTGATCTTCCAAATGATATATCTTCTTATAAAGAGTACATTATCAGTGATACATTAGATGATGCACTTGCTATTAATGGCCCAGTAGAAGTACACGTAGATGGTTACAAACTTGCTGATTCAACATTTAAGGTTGTTACAGATGGTAATCATGTAACAGTAACTGTTAAAGATTTTGCAACATTAGCAGGCTATAAACAAATTCAACTCTATATTCCTTCAGCAATTAAGGAAGATTTCGAATTGGATAAAGCAATATATCCTGATAATAAAATCCCGAATACTGCAACAGTTGATTTCATCAACAGTGATGGTAAAGAAGGAAGTAAAGAAACTAAACCAGTAACTGTAACACCTCCAACACCAGAAACACCGGAAGTTCCAGAAGAACCAACACCGGAAACACCAGTGAAATCTGTTGGACATGATGATACAGATCAAAGTAATAAACTTATCTTGAAAACAGCAGATGAGACATTCCGCTTTGATGTTCAAGCAGTTGTACCGACTGATAAAGATGAGAAGAATCGTATCGATTTGACACACTTTAACATGAGTGATACACTTGACCCTAATTTGATGGTTGCACGAGTTGCAGTTGAAATCACATCTACTACGTCAACTATTCCTGAAGCTAACTTTAATTATATTGACGAAGATCTTGAAAAAGCTACGCAAGAACTTAAAGATGCACAGGCCAAATTAGACGAAATTAGTAAAGCAGCAACAAGCACCGATACTCAAAAATCTGTTGAAGATGCACAAGCAAAAGTAACAGACCTCGAGAATAAATTAGCTGAGGCTGAAGCTAAGTTAGCAGAACTTAAAACTACAGAACCCGTTCCTACAGATGGAACCCGTCCGGATTCTACGGTTGATAATACTGCTGCAATTACTGCTCAGGAAGCAATTATTACAGATCTTAAAGGTCAACTAGCAACAGCTAAAAGTGATTTAACAGTAGCTCAAAAGGTACTTTCAGAAGCTAAAACACCTGCTGAAATTAAAGTGGAACTTGACAATCAACAAAAACTTGTTGATAAAGCACAAGAGGCATTCGATAAAGCAGATGCAAAAGCTAAGGAAGTAGCAGAAAAAGCTAACTTGTTAGCTAAATTGATTAACCAAGGTGAACTAACTGCAAGTGAGATGGCAGAGCTTGGTATATCTACCGCTAAGAGTCAAGGACAGCTTGTAAATGTTGAAATTACTGATAAGGACACTCTAGAAGCTCTTAAAGGTTACACTGTTAAGACAATCATTTACTCTTCAATCAAACCAGGTACGGACTTAAAACCATACTTGAAAGATGGATTTGAAAATATTGCAACAGTAAGCTTTAACCATGGTCCAAACTCAACATGGACAAAAGATACAAAACCTGTTCATGTATTCCCACCAAAACCAACAACTCCTGATAAACCAGTAACTCCTCCTCCTGGTGAAACACCACCAAGAAGAACACCGCCGACACGACCAAGTCGACCAATTTTACCAAGAAATGGTGATAATACAAATTCATTATTAATTGGTTTTGGTGCGTTACTTGCAGGTTTAGGATTCGTAGGTTTGAAAAAGAAAGAAAACTAAGTAAAAATTTCTCAAATAATTTGAAAAAATCTTCTTAGTAAGTTCTTAGACTCTATATATCTTCTATTACGGTTTATCCAAAATAGAGAGTATAGAGTCTTTTTTTAAAATGTATAATCTTTAATTGAAATATAATTGGAACTTATTTCTTCAAAAATATGTCGTTACAAAAATTTGAAAAAATTGTGAAAAAACATTCAAAAAGATTGAAAATTTGATAGTAAAGAGTTAATATAGTAGTGAACGCAAAATTTAAAGGGGTATATTATGTCACATATTACATTTGATTATTCAAAAGTGTTAGGACAATTTGTAGCACCACATGAACTTGACTATATGCAAATGCATGTCTCTGCAGCAGATGCAGCACTTCGTCAAGGAACTGGACCAGGATCTGAAATGACTGGTTGGTTAAACTTACCAGAAGATTACGATAAAGCTGAGTTTGATCGAATTTTAAAAGCTGCTGAAAAAATCAAAGCTGACAGTGAAGTATTAGTGGTTATTGGTATCGGTGGTTCTTATCTTGGAGCTCGTGCTGCTATTGATTTCCTTAACAACTCATTTGTAAACCTACAAACAGCTGAAGAACGTAAGGCACCACAAATTCTTTACGCTGGAAACTCTATTTCATCAAACTACCTTGCTGATTTAGTAGATTATGTCGCAGATAAAGATTTCTCTGTAAACGTTATTTCGAAATCAGGTACAACAACTGAGCCAGCTATTGCTTTCCGTGTTTTCAAAGAACTTCTTGTTAAAAAATACGGTAAAGAAGAAGCTAACAAACGTATTTATGCAACAACTGATAAAGCAAAAGGAGCTGTTAAAGTTGAAGCTGATGCAAACGGTTGGGAAACTTTTGTTGTTCCAGATAGCGTTGGCGGACGTTTTACAGTGTTAACACCAGTTGGACTTCTTCCAATTGCTGCTTCAGGAGCAGACATCACGAAATTGATGGAAGGTGCTAACGCAGCTCGTAAAGACTATTCTTCTGATAAAATTGCTGAAAACCAAGCTTACCAATATGCTGTCATCCGTAATATTCTTTACCGTAAAGGTTATATTACAGAAGTATTTGCTAACTATGAGCCTTCTTTACAATACTTCAGCGAATGGTGGAAACAATTAGCTGGCGAATCAGAAGGTAAAGATCAAAAAGGCATTTACCCAACTTCAGCTAACTTCTCAACTGATTTACACTCATTAGGACAATTTATCCAAGAAGGTTACCGTAACCTCTTTGAGACAGTTATCCGTGTTGACAAACCTCGTAAAAACATTACTATTCCAACTGAAGAAGCTGACCTTGATGGTTTAGGTTACTTGCAAGGAAAAGATGTTGATTTTGTTAACAAAAAAGCTACAGATGGTGTTCTTCTTGCCCACACAGATGGTGGCGTACCAAATACTTACTTGACCATTCCTAGCCAAGATGAGTTCACACTTGGATACACCATCTACTTCTTTGAAATTGCTATCGCTATCTCTGGTTACTTGAATGGTGTTAACCCATTTGACCAACCAGGTGTAGAAGCATATAAGAAAAACATGTTCGCACTTCTTGGAAAACCAGGATTTGAAGAATTAGGTGCAGAATTAGACGCACGTTTATAAAAAAGTAACATATTTCATAAGGTAAAAAGCAATCCTCGATTTAGAGGATTGCTTTTTTTAGGAGTTTTATACAAAAATGCGAATGAAATAGTTTTAAAATTAGTGTTAGAAATTTATCGAACTGCTAAAAAAGTCTGTCTTAATTTTTTGTTGTAAGCGTTTTATAATAAGTCCGTAATCTAAAAAAAGGAGACTATTATGACAGACTGGTTAAATATCGCTGGAAAAACAGTCATTGTTACAGGAGCTTCTTCAGGAATTGGGAAGTCAATTGTTGAAGAATTTTTAAAGCTTGATGTTAAAGTTGCTAACTTTGACATTACAGATAATGAAATAGACCATCCTAATCTTTTTTATGTAAAGGTTGATGTTACTTCTCGTAAAGAAGTTGAGGAAGGTGTGGCAAAAGTGATAGAACATTTTGGTACGGTTGATGCCCTCGTTAATAATGCTGGAATCAATATTCCAAGATTACTTGTTGATCCTAAAGATCCACATGGGAAATACGAGTTGGATGATGCAACTTTTGATAAAATCACAAGTATTAATCAAAAAGGTCTTTATTTGGTTAGTCAAGCTGTTGCCCGTATCTTAGTTGAAAAAAAATCTGGTGTCATTATTAATATGGCTTCAGAAGCAGGATTAGAAGGCTCTGAAGGTCAAAGTGCCTACGCAGCAACAAAAGCTGCTGTTTATTCTTACACGAGATCATGGTCAAAAGAGTTAGGAAAACATGGCGTTCGTGTGGTAGGTATCGCTCCTGGAATAATGGAGGCAACTGGTTTACGAACATTGGCATATGAAGAGGCATTAGGTTATACTAGAGGAAAAACAGTTGAAGAAATTCGAGCAGGTTATTCTTCTACAAGTACAACACCGCTTGGCCGTAGTGGTAAATTGAGTGAAGTTGCTGATCTTGTTGCTTACTACATATCAGACCGTTCAAGTTATATTACAGGTATTACAACCAATGTAGCAGGTGGTAAAACAAGGGGATAGATACTAGCTAGAAAGGTGAGTCGTGGCATTAGTTAATCGTTGGTATGATATTTTAGAAAACTTAGTGATTCAAAATCAGATGTCTTTTGACACCTTAAAACAGAATTTAAAAATAAGTTCACAAACTTTGAACAAAAGTATTGAACAGTTAAATGCTGTTTTAGATGGCGATGTTGAAATCATTCAAAAAAATAATCAACTAGAGCTAGCAGTATATGACTATGCTAGGCTTGAAACGATTTTAGCAGGTAGTTTACGCAAAACAAGTGATTTTAATTCGGCAAGTAAACGAGTTGCCTATTTGTTGAAACGCCTTCTTGAATCATCTTCGTCAACTTTTATTGACGACCTTGCAGAGGAAATTGGTGTTAGTCGAAGTACCATTAATAAGGATCTCCGAACGGCAAAGTTAGTTGCTGAAAACTATCACGTCTCTATAAAAGGAATTCCCAATAGAGGTGTTCAACTTTTGGGGCATGAATTGCAATTGAGACTTTTATTTATCCATGAAGTCAATAATTATTTTGAAATCGATACTTTGAAAGAAGAGAGTTATCTGTTTTTAGAACAACTCTATCAAACCTATCGACTACCACTCAAAATCCAGGAACTCTTAACCAAGAGTATTGCCATTAGCATCAAGCGTATACAAACGAATCATCATTTATTAGAAAGTATTCCCTTTTACAGTAATGAAGTCAATTCAGACGCATTTATGGAAGAGTTGGTTTATCATTTGGAAATAGCCTACCGAATTTCCTTGAGTCAATTTGAAAGAGACTTTATTTCCTTTGCTTTAAACACTCAATACATTGACAGTTTATCTTATCAAGAGGGAGGGGTAAGTCAAGAACTCTTGAACCTATATCAAGAAATGGTTGAAGAAGTTAAAGATAGCCTTTTGATTAACTTTGATCAAGAAAAACTCTTTGTTGAAATGCACACGCATTTAAAATTTTTAGTTAATCGTCTCATTTTTCATATTCAAGCTAATGATCTTTTTCATGGGGAAATTAAGCAGAAATACCCTTTAGCATTTGAAATGGCAACAGTAGCAGGAAAAGTCTTAGAAAAAAACTTTGCTACTCGAATCGAACTGTCAGAATGCAGTTATTTGGCGCTATACTTTGAACTCATTATGAGAGAAAAAGAAGACCAAATTGTTCAGACAAAGATGAAGAAAATAGCAGTCGTTTGCACCACAGGAAGAGGAACAGCGAATATGATCTGTAGGCGCCTAGCTAAGGTTCTGGGACCAGATATTGTCATTTCGCAATTTTCTGAGGAGCAGTTCAATCCTGAAAAAGATGATAATTACTTTGCTATTTTTACAACAGTCCCCTTGAAATTTGGCCAGCTAAAATCTCCACTGGTTCAAATCACTAATCTTTTTAACGATCAGTGGCTGCAAAATGAATGGCAAAAAGTTCAACATATTCATCAGCGAAGACAAAAAAGCAATACAGTACGTTTCATTCGTTTGGAGGAAGAATCCACTTATGAAACCTATTTAATTAAAATGGCAACTGCTTTAGTTGATGAAGGTTTAGTTGACCTGGCTTTTCCAGAAAGAATTCTTCAAAGAGAAGAGAAACAATCCACCCTATTTGGCAATCAAATTGCCTTTCCCCACACCCTCAATCTACTTGATCAGAATCCGGTATTAATGGTCGGTATTTTGGAGAAACTCTTTGTGGCGGGGAGTCAGGAAGTTGCCCTCATTTTTATGGTAGCTATTCCAAAATCAGTTGAAGAAGATACCGAGACAGAGTTGTTAGAAGTCTATGATGATATCTTTAGGATAGCTAGTGATAAATGTTTGTGGAATGAACTGCAACTGCTTAAGTCTCAGGAAGAGTTTAATCAATTTATTGCGGAAAAAGGAGTATTTTAATGGATAAAATCGTTATATTTGGCATTATAGTCATCCTTGCCTATGTAGTACAGATTATTTTAGGAATGAAACAATTGAAGCATTTTAATAAGGTATATGCTGAGCTCCGTAAAAAAGGACGTGTTGCTATTGGCAGACGGTCTGGGAAAATTAAATCAGGTACCATTGTTATGTTTGCTATTGACAAGGAAGGTCTTGTTTTAGATGCGCGTAAAATGCAAGGTGTTACAGTTGCAGCTCATTTCAAACAGATGCCAAATTTTATCGGTCAAGATATTCATTATTTTGATACCTATAATCCCTTGGTCAGAAATGAAAACAAATTGGTTCAGATTGCTATTGAGGATGCACGGGAATTGTTTCTAAGAATGGAAGCAGGCTCTTACCAGGATGTTTCAAAATATGGCTCAGCCTTTGATTTAGACTTTTACTTAAAAAGTTTAAAAAATCGACTTAAATATCAATTTAAAAAATAAAAGGAGTTTACGATGGATTACATTACAAAATTCGCAGAAGGTTTTATGAAGTTATTTCAATTAGGTGGCGACACATTTATTAGTTGGATGACAGGAATCGTACCAGTTGTCCTAATGCTTTTAGTTGCCATGAATGCATTTATTGCTTTACTTGGTGAAGAGCGAGTGAATAAATTAGCAGCTGTTTCTGCTAAAAATCCAGTAAGTCGTTACATGATTTTACCATTTATTTCAGCATTTATGTTAGGTAACCCAATGGCTATTAGTATGGGTAGATTTATGCCTGAATATTATAAACCTAGTTATGTTGCTTCACAGATGCAGTTTTGCCACACATCTAATGGTGTTTTTCCCCATATTAATCCAGGTGAATTGTTTGTCTGGTTAGGGATAGCAAGTGGTATTAAAACGTTAGGATTGAGTCAAATGGAGTTGGCTATTCGTTATCTACTTGTTGGTTTAATTATGAACTTTGTTAGTGGATGGGTAACCGATTTTACGACTGCATATGTTTCTAAACAACAAGGCATCACATTGAGTAAAACAGTTAATCTTGATTAGGAATGAGGAGACTATAAAATGGCTTATCAAAGTATTAAAGTTGTCAAAGGAAGTGGTGGTTTTGGAGGACCTTTAGTCATTACGCCAACACCAGAAAAACATAAATTTATTTACATTACGGGTGGTGGTGAGAAACCAGAAATAGTAGATAAAATTGTGGAACTAACGGGAATGGAAGCTGTTAATGGTTTTAAAACATCTATTCCGGATGATGAAATTGCACTTGCTATTGTTGATTGCGGAGGAACTCTACGTTGTGGGATTTATCCTAAAAAAGGAATCCCTACCATTAATGTTGTTGCAACAGGTAAGAGTGGACCTTTGGCACAGTATATTACCGAGGATATCTACGTCTCAGCTGTTGGTGTCAATCAAATATCATTAACTGATGAAGCAGCAAGTGTTGCAGCAAGTGACCAAGAAAGCCCTAAGGCTGCTACTTATGATACAAGTAAGAAAATAACAGAGCAACGTGCGGAATCTAGTTTTGTAGCTCGAATTGGTATGGGTGCTGGTAAAATTGTGGCAACCTTTAACCAAGCAGCACGTGATGCTATTCAAACAATGCTTAATACCATCTTGCCTTTCATGGCCTTTGTATCACTTTTAATTGGTATCATTCAAGGTTCAGGTGTCGGAAATTGGTTAGCTAAATTGATGGTACCACTTGCTGGAAATGTATGGGGACTTGTTATTATTGGATTTATTTGTTCATTACCATTTTTATCACCACTTTTAGGACCAGGTGCTGTTATTTCACAAATTATTGGGACGTTAATAGGAGTTGAAATCGGTAAAGGTAATATTCCACCTCAAATGGCATTACCGGCTTTATTTGCCATTAATACACAAAATGGTTGTGATTTCATTCCAGTTGCTTTAGGATTGACTGAGGCAGATTCAGAAACGGTTGAAGTTGGGGTGCCATCTGTTCTTTACTCACGTTTCTTAAATGGTGTTCCTCGTGTTATTGTGGCATGGATTGCAAGTATTGGACTTTATCAGTAAAATAGTAATAGAAAATTTTGTAAAAAAAGGGGAAGTTAATATGGTAAAAATATTTGAAACGAAAGTGACGGCTGTCGGTATGGAGGCAGATAGTATGATAGACAACGCTAATATGCTCATTCTCTTTGGAGAAGGTGCTCCAGCTGATCTTGCAGAATTCTGTTATACTATTGACAACAAAAGTTTAAGTGGAGCAATTCATGAAGGTAGTATCTTGTCAATTAATCAAATAGATTATAAAGTGACTTCTATTGGTAGTGTTGTAGAAACAAATTTGAAAAATTTGGGTCACATTACCATCGCTTTTGATGGCTCAACTGAGGGATCTTTACCCGGAACATTGCACGTTGAAGGTCAGGAACTTCCTCGAATTACTGAAGGGAGTATGATTGCATTATATAGTTAAGACTACCTTTGATTTACCAGGAAAAGACTCCCCCATATACTAAAAAGCCTGTTAGGGCTTTTTTTTGTCAATATAGCCTAAAAGAATACTCATTTTCTGAAAATTTGTTATAATAAAAAAAATGATTTTGAGGAGATGCTTATGACTGTACAGAAAATGACTGCCCAAGAGATTATTGCCTTTATTGGTAATGCAGAGAAAAAAACCAGTGTTAAGGTGACTTTTGAAGGGGAGTTATCAGCACCAGTACCTGAATCAGTTCTAAAACTAGGGAATGTTCTTTTTGGAGACTGGAAAGCTATTGAGCCTCTACTCGTTGATTTAAAAGAAAATGTTGACTTTATTGTGGAACAAGATGGTCGGAATTCGGCTGTTCCCTTATTAGACAAACGTCGGATTAATGCTCGTATTGAACCTGGAGCTATCATTCGTGATCAAGTTGTTATTGGTGATAATGCTGTGATTATGATGGGGGCTATTATTAATATTGGAGCTGAAATTGGTCCTGGTACGATGATTGATATGGGAGCTATTCTTGGTGGACGTGCAACAGTTGGTAAAAATAGCCATATCGGAGCTGGAGCAGTTTTAGCCGGCGTTATTGAACCAGCTTCAGCAGAGCCTGTACGTATTGGTGATAATGTCCTTGTAGGGGCTAATGCTGTTGTCATTGAAGGTGTTCAGGTTGGCAATGGCTCTGTTGTTGCGGCTGGAGCTATTGTTACTGAGGATGTTCCTGAAAATGTTGTTGTTGCGGGGGTCCCTGCTCGAATCATTAAGGAAATTGATTCTCAAACACAACAAAAAACAGCACTTGAAGACGCTCTACGTCTTATTTAAAAGTTTAGGAATCGGTGAAAAATCCTGTGGTTTCCACGGGATTTTCTTTTAAAGGAGTTAACTTATGCTAGATTTAATTGCTATCCGCCGTCAACTGCATCAAATCCCTGAAATCGGCTTGGAAGAATATCAAACACAAGCTTTTTTACTTTCTGTTATTGAGCAGCTTTGCCAAGACAAACCATTCATCCAGATCAAGACATGGAAGACTGGTATTTTAGTTTTTTTGAAAGGCTACGCCCCTGAAAAAACGGTTGCTTGGCGCTCAGATATGGATGGTTTACCAATAACTGAGGAGACTGGCTTAGCCTTTGCCAGTAAGAACCAAGGGAGGATGCATGCTTGTGGACACGATATTCATATGACCATGGCTTTGGGTCTTTTAGAGGCTTTGGTGGAAAAGCAGAGCAAACATAACATGCTCTTTATCTTCCAGCCAGCTGAGGAAAATGAGGCTGGTGGGATGTTGATGTATCAATCTGGTGCTTTGGATGAGTGGATGCCAGATGAAGTCTATGCTTTGCATGTTCGTCCAGATTTACCTGTTGGGACGCTAGCTAGTAATCGAGCAACGCTTTTTGCAGGGACTTGTGAGGTTAAGGTAAGCTTTAAGGGAAAAGGGGGACATGCTGCTTTCCCTCATCATGCCAACGATGCCCTAGTTGCTGCGTCTTATTTTGTGACCCAAGTGCAAACAATTGTTTCACGTAATGTTGATCCGATTGAAGGTGCAGTTGTCACTTTCGGATCGCTTCATGCTGGAACTACCAACAATGTGATTTCTCAAGAAGCCCTTTTACATGGGACTATCCGTACCTTGACACATGACATGAGCCAGTTAACACAGAAACGTCTGACTGAGATGGCTGAAGGTATTGCAAAAAGCTTTGGATTAGAAGTGGATGTTCACTTAAAGCAAGGTGGTTACCTTCCTGTTGAAAATAACCCCGAGCTTGCTGATGAATTGATTTCTTTCTTTAAGGAAAGTGATACAATCAATATGATTGAATGCTTGCCAGCCATGACAGGTGAAGATTTTGGCTTCTTATTAAGCAAGGTGAAAGGCGTTATGTTCTGGTTGGGTGTTGACACACCTTACCCCCTACACCACGCTAAAATGAGCCCAGATGAAGGAGCTATCAAGCAGGCCTTACCAGAGATAAAGGCATTTTTAGGAGAAAAAGTAAATTCATAATAACAGCAAAAAGGAAGAAGCAACTGCTTCTTCCTTTTAACGATCAAAAGAGCATCCTATTGCTAGGATGCTCAGGAGATTTATGAAAAGGGAGATAAGAGGGAACTTATCTCCCCAACGGTTTGGGAGACCGTTATTTAGGATAGTCTTATCATAAGCTATCAACCTTAAAGATTTCTTAACTCGTTTTCGTTTAGGTCTTGTCTTTTTAATTTTTTGATGAGAATTAAACTTGACGGAATGAGAATCAGGAGACTGCCTATCCAGGCTGCTGGATTAGCTGAAGCCACACCAACAAAACCAAAGTATAACAGGCCAATAATGGCGACTCCTGCTCTCATGACTAATTCCATAATGCCTGCTAAAGTAGGAACAAAACCGTATCCGAGACCTTGAATGAAACTTCTTAGTATAAATAGGATGGCTAAAATCCAATAAAGAGAGCCATTAATCAGATAATAGAGATAGGCTAAATGGAAAACAGCTGGATCAGCCTTACTAATGAAAATGCCAGAGAAAAAGCGGTGTTGGAAAATTAACAGAATAGCAAAAAGAACAGACCAAATAATACAGATAATGAGTGAATCTTTAAGACCCTCAAGGATTCTTTTATAAGCTTTAGCGCCATAGTTCTGAGCTGTAAAGGTTGACAAGGCTAAGCCCAGATTTAACATCGGTAGCATGGCCAGTTGGTCTGTTTTACTGGCAATAGCAATAGCTGCGATAGCTTCAGTCCCCAACTTATTAATGGTTACCTGCAGTGTAATGGCTCCAATGGCTATAATACTAGCCTGAAATGCCATGGGAAAACCAAGGCGAGCATGATTTCTGAGATTTTCCCTATCTAGAGTCAAATCGTCTTTCTTTAGTCGGAAATGGGGGATCTTTTTGTTGATGTAAAGGATCAAATAGAGTACGGAGAAAGCTTGCGCAATAATAGTAGCAATTCCAGCACCTAGTACACCCATTTTAAAATAAAGAATAAAGAGAAACTCGAGTAGAATATTTAAAATACTGGCGATAATGAGTGAGATGAGAGGGGTTCTTGAATTCCCTAAACTTCTAATCGCACTGGAGAGGTAATTGAATAAAATGGTGAAAATCATACCCCCAAAGATAGCCAGTAAGAAGTCATAGGCATCCGCTACTAAATTGATTGGGGTCTGCATGATCAGCAAAAGGGGTTTCAAAAAGATAAGTGAAATGACCGTTAAGACCAAACTAACAAGAACTGAGTAAAAGAGTCCATGAACGAAGCTTTCTTTTACGCCTTTCTGATCATCTGCTCCAAATCGTTGTGCGGTCACAATGGTTAAGCCAGAGGTAAGTCCCTGGGCGAATCCGAGGACCAAAAACATTAAGCTTCCTGTGGCCCCCACACTGGCAAAAGCATTTTGACCCAGGGTGTGACCAACAATGATACTATCTGCGAAATTATAAGTGAGTTGAAAAAAACTTCCAATTAAAAGTGGAAGAGTGAAGGCTAAGATGACGGTAATAGGATTACCTTTTGTAAGATTTTGCATGATTGTCTCCGAATTTGCTAGTCATTCCTTTCTATTCTACCTTTTGTCTTAGAAAATGGCAACACGGTTTCAGGTTCAGGATTCCTTGAAAATGAGAAATTGTGATAAAATGGGGTTATGTTAAAAAAAGAATTACGTCAGACGGTACTTGCTAGAATGCGAGGCCTAGATAAAAGAGAGAAGTCCCAAAAAGATCTCCTCTTATTAGAAAGTGTCTTATCGTCAAAAGCTTATCAAGAGTCGCATGTTATTACGACTTATTTAGCCATGCCTAATGAATACAAGACAGCTTTGCTTATTCAAGAAGCACAAAAAGATGGTAAGAGAATTCTTGTGCCTAAAACCTATCCAAAAGGTAAAATGATTTTTGTGGACTATGATCCCAAAGATTTGGTCCGAACAAGCTTTGGTTTGTTAGAACCTCGGAGTGATGTAGCCGTTCCAAAGGAAATGATTGATGTGATTCATGTTCCCGGTGTAGCTTTTAATCCAGATGGTTTTAGGATAGGATATGGTGCTGGTTATTATGATCGCTATTTAGCGGATTATAGTGGAAAAACGTTTAGTACGATTTATGCTTGTCAACAGATGGCATTTCAACCTGAAGAACATGATGTTGCGGTTCAGGAGGTCTTTTGTCAATGACTTATCATTTGAAAGAAAAACCAGTTACTTTCTTTTTCTTATCAGTAACCATCTTGCTATTTATAGTCATGCAAGTTTTTTATGGTAGTTTGGCTAAAAGTCCTCAAATTGTTTTTCAATTTGGCGGCATGTTTGGTCTGGTTGTCAAAAGTATGCCTTCTCAGTTGTGGCGATTGGTGACTCCTATTTTTATTCATATTGGATGGGAACATTTTTTGATAAATAGTTTAACTCTGTATTTTGTAGGGCAGTTAGCAGAAAGCATCTGGGGGTCTCGGTTTTTCTTGTTGCTTTATGTTTTATCTGGAATCATGGGCAATGTGATGACTCTCTTTTTCACTCCTCATGTCGTTGCTGCGGGGGCCTCAACCTCATTGTTTGGCCTATTTGCAGCTATTGTTGTGGTGGGATATTTTGGTCACAATCAGCATCTGAAAAGCATAGGGAAGTCCTATCAGACTTTGATAATTTTGAACTTGGTGATGAATCTTTTTATGCCCAATGTAGGTATAGTGGGGCACCTAGGTGGGGCTCTAGGAGGAGCTTTGGCAGCTGTTTTTCTACCGACTTTGGTTGATGCAGAGCTTTTCACGAAAAAACAAAAAACTTCAGCTTTACTTTCCTACCTTACGATAGCACTGGTACTCATCACCTTGTCTTTAATGATTTAATGGAAAAAGCAGTCCTTTTTGGACTGCTTTATTTGCTTTCTTTAGTATCTTGTGCTTTTTCTAATTCTTTACCCAATTTGATAATATAAGCTTTTAGGTCATCTTTGACTTGATGGTGTTTTAGGGCATAATCGATAGATGTTTTCATGAAGCCAAACTTGTCTCCAACATCGTAGCGATTGCCAGTAAACTCACGAGCAAAAACACGTTGTGTTTTGTTGAGGGTATCGATAGCATCAGTTAATTGGACTTCGTTTCCGGCGCCTGGTGCTTGATTTTCAAGAATGTCAAAAATTTCAGGTGTTAAGAGATAACGTCCAATGATAGCAAGGTCGCTTGGTGCGTCCTCAGGTTTTGGCTTTTCAACAAAGGTATCCACGCTATATAAGCCATTCAAGGCTTTGCCGTTTGGAGCAATGACACCATAAGAGGATACTTCATCGTGAGGAACTTTCATTACGGCTATTGTAGAAGCATGTGTTGTTTCATAATCGTCCATTAATTGTTTGGTTAATGGGACAGCTTTGGTATTTGTAATGTCCATCAAATCGTCACCAAGCATAACAATGAAGGGTTCATTTCCTACAAAAGCTTTTGCTTGTAAAACAGCATCCCCTAAGCCTTTGGGATGACTTTGACGAATGAAATGCAAGTTTATAGAAGTGGTTTCATCCACTAATTTTAAGAGTTCAGTTTTCCCTTTTTCTTGCAAATTATATTCGAGTTCAAAGTTGGAATCAAAATGGTCTTCAATGGAGCGTTTTGATTTTCCTGTTACGACCAAGATTTCTTCAATGCCAGAACGCAAAGCTTCTTCTACGATGAATTGAATGGTTGGTTTGTCAACGATGGGTAACATTTCCTTAGCGAGAGCTTTTGTTGCTGGTAAAAAACGTGTGCCAAGTCCGGCAGCTGGAATAATGGCTTTTCTTACTTTAGTCATCACATTTCCCTTCTTCATTTTATTTGATATTAGTGCCACTCATTTTCGGAACGGAATTCATTTGACATCATTCCCAGAATGCTTTCTTTGATTCCTGCACCTTCATAAATGGATTTATAAATAGCAGTTGTAATCGGCATATATACCCCTAATTCTTGGGCAATTTCATAGGCTACTTTTGTGGTTGAAATACCTTCAATGACCATGCCCATGTTGCGTTCGATATCTTCTAATTTTTCGCCACGTCCTAAAGCATCGCCAGCACGCCAGTTGCGAGAATGAACAGAAGTACCTGTAACGATTAAGTCACCGACGCCAGATAAACCACTGTAGGTTAGTGGATCTGCTCCCAATTTAACCCCTAAACGTGTTATTTCTGCGAGCCCACGTGTAATGACAGCTGCTTTTGCATTGTCCCCATAGCCTAAGCCGTGGAGAGCACCTGCGCCTACAGCTATAATATTTTTTAAAGCACCAGCTGTTTCGACTCCGATGACATCGCTGTTAGTATAAAGTCTGAAATAATGGTTGCTAAAAAGAGCTTGTACATACTTGGCTGCTTCAAGGTCTCGAGATGCAGCAGTAATTAGGGTAATGTCTCGAACAATGGTTTCTTCCGCATGACTTGGTCCAGAGACGACCACAATTTCACTACGAAGTTCTGCAGGGACTTCTTCTGAAATAACAGTTGAAAGGCGTTCATGCGTTCCTGGTTCTAACCCTTTAGAAGCATGCATCATGATAACTTTATGATCTAACGTTTCAGCTACTTGTTTAGCGACTAGACGTGTCACTTTTGTTGGAACTACAAATAAAATAGCATTAGCATCTTTTAGTGCTTCTTTTAAATCTGTAGTGGCTTTTATCTTTTCATCAATAACAATATCTTTGAAATAGCGCGTGTTTGTATGTTTTTGATTGATTTCATCAATTTGTTCTTGAGAATCTCCCCAGAGACATACTTGGTGGCCGTTATCATTTAAGACTTGAGCCAGAGCAGTACCCCAAGAACCGGGACCTAATATGGCAATTTTTTCATTTGACATTTCTTTTCTCCTTTAAGAGTCATCACTTCATTATAACATAAGAGCCCCTAATACTCTATTAGAAATAGTGTTTGAGGCTCATGTGAAAACTATTGAAAAATAATAAATTTTTCAGAAATAATCAATTTCCTTGACAATAGTTCTCTTAAGAACTAAAATGGTTTTCACGAGAACTAAGGAGGATGCCATGTCAAGGATTATTGCTGATTTAAGAGAGTTAACCCATCAGATAGAACAAATTAGTGAAGAGGTTGCTCGAAAGTATCATATCGATCATTTAGCTGGACCTCAAGGGCATGTCCTTATTTATTTGGATAAGCATCAAAATCAAGAAATATATGTTAAGGATATTGAAAATGCCCTTTGTATTTCAAAATCCGTAGCTAGTAATCTCGTTAAGCGAATGGAAAAAAATGGCTTCATTGATATCATTCCTTCTCAAACAGATAAACGCTATAAACGAGTTGTGATTACGGACAAAGGACTTGAAAAATTGCCATTGGTACAAGAGTGTCGAAGAGACATAGAGAATTATTTCTTTAAGGAAATCACTAGAGAAGAATTTTTTACTGTTCGTAAAGTTATCGATCAATTGAAACAAAATATGCTAGATTATAAAAAAGGAGAAGATCATGCTTAAAAAAGCCATCTTACGTTATAAATGGTTTGCAATAGCATCTATCATAATGACAATTGCAGTTGTCGCAAGTACCTTACTGCAACCTCATTATTTGAAGGATGTCCTAGAAGCAGTTATTAAAAACGACAAATCAAAGATTTCAGAGGTAGGGTCTCTGCTACTGATTATTGCAGGAGTGGGGTTAGTTGCAGGTACTATCAATACCATTTTATCAGCCAAAATTGCTCAAGGAGTTTCAGCTGATATTAGGGAAGCAACTTTCCGTAAAATTCAAAGTTTTTCATATGCAAATGTTGAAAAATTTAATGCTGGTAATTTAGTTGTTCGCATGACCAATGATGTGAGTCAAATTCAAAACTTGGTTATGATGCTTTTCCAAGTCTTATTTAGATTGCCAATTCTATTTATTGGTTCCTTTTATATGGCTGTTCAAACATTACCTAAATTATGGTGGGTACTCATCTTGATGGTTGTTATGATTGCTATCATAATGGCTTTAGTGATGAGTCAAATGGGTCCAAAATTTGGAAAATTCCAAGCCTTAATGGACCAAATCAACCGCATTGCTAAAGAAAATTTGCGTGGGGTTCGTGTGGTTAAATCTTTCGTTCAAGAAAGAGAACAGTATGCAAAATTTAAAGAAACTTCCAATGAACTGTTAGGTCTTAATCTCTTTATTGGATATGGCTTCTCATTGATGCAACCAGCGCTTATGTTAGTTTCCTATCTGGCTGTTTATGTTTCAATCATGGTGGTTTCTGGAATGGTTAAAACAGAACCAACGGTCATTGGTAGCATTGCCTCATTTATGACCTATATGATGCAAATCATGTTTGCGATTATCATGGTTGGATTTATGGGGATGCAAGCTAGTCGTGCCTTTATCTCAATTGGACGCTTAAAAGAGATTTTGGAAACAGAACCTGCTATGACTTATATTTCGGATGTCGACGAAGAGATCACAGGAGATATCGTTTTTGACCATGTCAGCTTTGCTTATCCCAATGAAGAAGAAGCCACTCTAAAAGACATTTCTTTCTCAATTGCTTCAGGTCAAATGGTCGGTGTGGTTGGTGCTACTGGATCTGGAAAATCAACTTTAGCTCAATTAATCCCACGTTTGTTTGATCCGCAAGAAGGAACCATTACCATTGGTGGGAAAGACTTAAAATCACTTAGTAAGAAAACCTTGAAGAATAATATCTCAATCGTCTTGCAAAAAGCTATTCTTTTTTCAGGTACCATTGCCGAGAATCTTCGTCAAGGGAATAGCAGAGCAGATTTTGATGCTATGCAAAAGGCGGCAGGGATTGCTCAGGCAAGAGAATTTATTGATCGCATGGAAGACGGCTATAACAGCAAGGTAGAAGAACGAGGCAATAACTTCTCTGGTGGTCAGAAACAACGGATGTCAATTGCGAGAGGGGTTATCAGCAATCCAAAAATTCTTATTTTAGATGATTCCACTTCGGCCCTTGACGCCAAATCTGAAAAATTAGTTCAGGAAGCTTTAAATAAAGATTTACACGGAACAACAACAATCATCATTGCTCAAAAAATTTCATCTGTGGTTAAGGCAGATACCATTTTGGTATTAGACAATGGTCGATTAATTGGACAAGGAAAACATGCGGAATTAATTGAAACGAATGCCGTTTACCGTGAAATATACGAAACACAAAAAGGCAAGGAGGAAGAATAATGAAAACAGCACGTTTTTTCTGGTTTTATTTTAAACGTTATCAATTATCATTTGCCTTGATTTTTGTGGCAATTGTCCTTGCGACCTATTTGCAAGTTAAAGCACCCGTATTTTTAGGAGAATCCTTAACAGAACTTGGTAAAATTGGCCAACAGTATTATGCTGCTAAAATGACCGGACAAACTGGGTTTAAAGCTGACACATCAGCCTTTATGGCGGTTATGTGGAAGCTATTACTCGCTTATTTATTTACAGCCTTAGCCAATTTTGTTTATAGCTTGCTCTTTACACGTATTGTCGCTCAATCGACAAACCGCATGCGTAAGGGTCTCTTTGGCAAATTAGAACGCTTGACGGTTGCCTTTTTTGACAGTCGAAAAGATGGCGCTATTTTATCACGATTCACCAGTGACCTAGATAACATTCAAAATTCACTTAACCAGTCATTAGTACAAGTTGTGACCAATATTGCCTTATATATTGGATTGATTTGGATGATGTTTCGACAAGACACAAGACTGGCTTTATTAACAATGGCTTCAACTCCTGTAGCTCTCATCTTTTTAATCATTATTATTCGCTTGGCTCGTAAATACACTGATATTCAGCAGAAAGAAGTATCGGCACTAAACGCTTATATGGACGAGAAGATTTCCGGTCAAAAAGCAATCATTGTACAAGGTGTCCAAGAAGAAACTGTTGAAGGATTCTTAGAACACAATGAAAGAGTACGAGTTGCGACATTTAAAGGACGCCTCTTCTCAGGTCTACTTTTTCCAGTCATGAATGGAATGAGTTTATTAAACACTGCCATTGTTATTTTTGTTGGGTCAAGTATTGTCTTAAATGATAAATCCATTTCTATGGCAGTAGGTTTAGGCTTAGTTGTCACCTTTGTTCAGTTTTCACAACAATATTACCAACCCATTATGCAGATTGCAGCTTCATGGGGCGAGCTTCAGTTAGCCTTCACAGGCGCTAGCCGCATCCAAGAAATGTTTGATGAGAAAGAAGAGGTACGTCCTCAAAACGCACCGCAATTCACTGAATTAAAAGAAGCTGTGGAAATTAATCATGTTGACTTTAGCTATCTTCCAGGTAAGAAAGTCCTATCTGATGTAACCATTAAGGCGCCAAAAGGGAAAATGGTAGCTGTCGTAGGGCCGACAGGGTCAGGTAAGACAACTATCATGAACTTGCTTAACCGCTTCTATGATGTCGATAGTGGTTCCATTACCTTTGATGGCATTGATATTCGTGATTACGATCTGGATAGTCTTCGTAAAAACGTTGGTATTGTGTTACAAGAGTCAGTGCTCTTCTCAGGTACGATTGCAGATAATATCCGTTTTGGTGATGCCTCCATTAGTCAAGAAATGGTGGAAGTTGCTGCGCGTGCCACACACATTCATGACTTTATCATGACCTTACCAGAGGGATATAACACCAAGGTTTCAGATGATGAAAATATCTTCTCAACTGGGCAAAAGCAATTGATTTCAATTGCCAGAACTTTATTGACTGATCCGCAAGTTTTGATTTTAGATGAAGCAACGTCTAATGTTGACACTGTAACAGAAAGTAAGATTCAAAAAGCCATGGAAGCAATCGTAGCAGGGAGAACCAGCTTCGTCATTGCCCATCGTTTGAAAACGATTCTAAATGCAGATGAAATTATTGTTCTAAAAGATGGTAAAGTGATTGAACAAGGCGATCACCATGAATTGTTACGCCAAAAAGGTTTCTATTCCGAACTATACCACAACCAATTTGTCTTTGAATAATGAAAAGAGCCGATAGTGAACTACCGCCTAATCGTTAGAATTTGTATCTAACTTTTAGGATAGAGGTTATCATTAAGGCTCTTTTTGTGTCTAAAGCTACTTTGACAGTCTTTGAGACATCAAGTATGATAAGAAATAAGTAAAGATTTGAAAGGGGACGAAATGATTAATGTAGAAGATATTCTTGCTAAGGTTAAGCCAAATCAAAAAGTTAATTATGATAAACTAATGCAAGAAATGCGTGACCATTGGATTCTTCAAAAGATACGACCTAGGATTTTGCTACATGTGTGTTGTGCCCCTTGCTCAACTTATAGTTTAGAATATTTAGCAGAATTTGCCGATATTACCGTTTATTTTGCTAATGCAAATATTCATCCTAAATCCGAATACCAGCGTAGGGCACTTGTAACTCAAGAATTTATTAGAGCTTTTAATCAAAAGACAGGTCATAAAGTGACTTATCTAGAAGAAGTTTATCAACCCAATGAATATCAACAAAAAGTGAAAGGATATGAAAAGGAGGCTGAAGGTGGTGAACGCTGTCGTCTTTGTTTCGACTATCGTCTAGATTTGACTGCTCAAAAGGCTCTAGAACTTGGTTTTGACTATTTTGCGAGTGCTTTAACCATCAGTCCCCATAAAAATGCACAGCTCATTAATAAGATTGGTATCGATATTCAAAACTGTTATCAAACTAGGTATCTTCCAAGTGATTTTAAGAAAAATAATGGCTACCGACGTTCAGTACAAATGTGTCAGGAGTACGACATTTATCGTCAATGCTACTGTGGTTGTGTTTATGCCGCTCGTATTCAAGGGATAGATTTGAAAAAAGTAAATAGGGAGGCAAAATCTTTTCTTAAAAACCCAAAAATAGAAGACAAGAAGACGGTGCCTTTTCTTTACCAAGGCAAAGAAATTTAAGACAAAAAAGCCAACTATCAGAGGAGAGTTGGCTTTTATTTGTTAATGCTCAGAGGCACCAGATGTGGCATCAGCAGCAGTGACTACTGGAGTAGCGGTAGCTCCACCTGCATCAGAGGCTCCAGAAGTAGCATCTACACTGGCTTGACTAACAGGCATTGCGCTAGCTTTTCCGCCAGCAAGATACTGACCGGATTCTTTTAAGTACCAATCTAGCCAAGGTTTAAAATTAAAGACAATCTCATTGATTCCTGCAAAAGAACCATCGGGATAGTACATCGCTTGGTAGTTATGAGTATTAATAACTTCTGATGGACCACCAGGTACAATCGTTCGAACGTATTCTTCGTTACCATTACGTAGCGAACCTACCACCCACTCAACATTTTTCATGCGTCCAGGAGGAAGTGATCCGTGAACGGTGGAGAGTCGATTACCGACTTGTTCTGGTAAACGTTTGGCAAACATGGTTTCTGGATCTTGATGGGCATTGTTGTAATAAAGGAATTGGTTGTTGTCATCTGAGTAGGTTAGTTCAAATGGCATAGCTTTTAAGAACATATTGATCTGGTCAACGGTTAAGATACCATGATCGAGCTTGACATAGGTGTCCCCTTCAACAGCATTTACGATTTTAGCGGCTTTTTCAACCCATTCAGGATCATCAGGATCGACGCCAGGAATGGTTGTTGCAATGGGATTGTTACAATCCAAATCTTCTTTGGCGATTGGTTTAGGTTTTCTCAAGGCAGATACAACACCAACATACTTTATAAAGTTATCTAAACAGGTTTCTAAGAATGTCACAGTACCCTCATTTATAATATCGCCATTGTTATCAAAAGCTTCTTTAGCCTTTCCTAGTAAGAATTCATTTCCTGGAAGGGTAAAGGCGTTAACCCCAGGTGCCTCTAAGATTTTACGTAAGTGTACTTGGGCACGGGAAGTGCCTTGATCGTAATAAGATGCACCAACAATCATGACTGGCTTGTTTTCAAGTGGGTGCAAGTTAAAGGATAACCATTCAAGTGTACTCTTAAGAGCAGGAGTAATAGTGTGGTTGTGTTCAGGTGTTGCGATGATAACACCGTCAGCGCGAGTAATTTTATTGTAGAGATATTTAACTGCAAAAGAGTCCGATTGGTCTTCATCTTGGTTAAACATAGGAATATCTTTGATTTCTAAGACTTCCAATTCACATTTTAATTTAAAATGGCGTCTCATGAATTCTAAAAGCATACGGTTGTATGATTGATCTGCGTTTGAGCCAACGATTCCAACAAATTTCATAAGTAAGATCCTTTCTTGTTACAAGTTTTCCCAGTCAAAATCTTCAGCTTCTTTCCGCAAAAGTTCTTGAGCATTAGATAATTTTCCAGCGATTTTGACAAAAATACGGAAATCATCAAAGATAGCATCCAGTTTTTGAATGGTTTCTAAGTCGAAGAGATTACCGTTTGCATCAAAGGCTTGTAAAGAATGGGATAGTAAGAACTCGTCAGGGAGAACGGTTGCTTTCAACTCAGGTGCATTTAAAATTTGACGCAACTGCAATTGAGCACGTGATGAACCTAATGTACCATATGAAGCACCAGTAATCATAACGGGTTTACCAAGTAAAGGGTAGATACCATATGATAACCAAGCTAAAGCATTCATTAAAGAAGCAGGAATGGAATGGTCATATTCAGGAGTACCGATGATAACACCATCAGCCTCTTGGATTTTTGTAGCCATTTCTTTCACCCTCTCAGGTAATTCCTTATTTGCAGGCTTATTGAAAAGTGGTAAATCTTTGATTTCCATGAGTTCAATATCTGCTTTATCTACAAAATGATGTGACATATATTGAAGAAGCTGACGGTTAGTGGAACGACTGGAATTTGTACCGACAAGACCAATGAGTTTCATAGTGTGTCCTCGATTTCTAAAATTTCAAGAGTAGGGCTCTTTCCAATATGATAACGCTTTAATGAAAGAATATCAATTATTTTCCGAATTATTCATTTTTATAAAATGTTATAATAAGCAAATAGATGAGCAGTCAAGTACACATTCTGTTATAATGATTTATTGAAGTAATGAACTAAAGGATTCCTATGAAAAAAACACTATATATTATTGCTGGCTGTGTCAGTTTTGTTTTAGCCATTATTGGCATTCCCTTACCAATTTTACCGACGACTCCTTTGCTCTTATTAGCAGGATTTTGTTTTTCTCGCAGCTCTGATCGTTTTAATAATTGGTTACGTGGAACAAAAGTCTATAAATATTATGTCGGAGATTATTTGGAAACTAGAATTATCAAACGTGAACGCAAAAAACAAATCTTGATTCAGGTTTGGATTTTAATGGGTATTTCTATTATTTTTGCACCTTTTGTCTGGATGAAAATCCTTTTCTTTACGATGACAACAATAATGTCCTTTGTTTTGTTTAAATTTGTGCCAGAAAAATAATTAATACTTTCAAAAAGACTTTTCATAAAAGTCTTTTTTTTGTACGATTTTGCTATTCTTTTACGAATACTTTATAATAGAGACATTAATTATCTAAAGAAGAGGATTTAATCTGATGAAAGTACGTGGCTTTGAATTAATTACAACTTATGCTGATCGAGCGGAGCTTTTGCCCAAAAGAGAAACCAAACACGCTGCCGGTTATGACTTGAAGGTTGCAGAAAGTATGGAAATTGCTCCTGGCGACATTAAATTGGTACCGACAGGTTTGAAGGCCTATATGCAAGATGGTGAAGTTCTCTACTTGTATGACCGTTCGTCAAACCCACGTAAAAAAGGCTTGGTCTTGATTAATTCCGTTGGCGTGATTGATGGAGACTATTATGGTAACCAAGCTAATGAAGGTCATATTTTTGCCCAAATGAAAAATATTTCAGATCAGACGGTTAAGCTTGAAGCGGGAGAGCGCATTGTTCAAGCGGTTTTTGCCCCATACCTTTTAGCTGATGGAGATCAGGCAGATGGTATTCGTATAGGTGGCTTTGGCTCAACAGATCGCTAAAAAGGTTACCAACTCTTGAGAAATAAATAAGGAAGTATTAAATCGAAATGGCTAAAAAGAAAGCGACATATGTTTGTCAGGAGTGTGGCTATCAATCCCCTAAATACCTTGGCAGATGTCCTAATTGCTCAGCTTGGTCTTCTTTTATAGAAGAGGTTGAGGTGAAAGAGGTAAAAAATGCGCGTGTGAGTTTGACTGGGGAGAAAAGTAGACCTGTAAAGCTTAAAGATGTTGATAATATCAATTACGCCCGAACTAAGACGGATATGGAGGAGTTTAACAGAGTTCTTGGCGGAGGTGTCGTACCAGGCAGTTTAATCTTAATCGGTGGCGATCCGGGCATTGGAAAATCTACTTTGCTATTACAAGTGTCCACACAATTAGCAAATAAGGGAACTGTCTTGTATGTATCTGGCGAAGAATCAGCCGAACAAATTAAGCTAAGAAGTGAGCGTTTAGGTGATATTGATAATGAATTTTACCTTTATGCTGAAACCAATATGCAGAGCATTCGTTCGGAAATCGAAAAAATAGCACCTGATTTTTTGATTATAGACTCTATTCAAACCATCATGAGTCCAGAGATTCAAGGTGTTCAGGGATCTGTTAGTCAGGTCCGTGAAGTGACAGCTGAATTAATGCAATTGGCTAAAACGAATAATATAGCGACTTTCATTGTGGGTCATGTCACAAAGGAAGGAACAATTGCTGGCCCACGGATGCTTGAACATATGGTTGACACTGTTCTTTATTTTGAAGGTGAAAGGCATCATACCTTCCGAATTTTGAGGGCAGTTAAAAATCGATTCGGCTCTACAAATGAAATTGGTATTTTTGAAATGCAGTCAGGTGGTCTGGTTGAAGTTCTCAATCCGAGTCAAGTGTTTTTAGAAGAACGCTTGGATGGTGCCACAGGTTCTGCCATTGTCGTTACCATGGAAGGCAGTCGTCCGATTTTGGCTGAGGTCCAATCTTTAGTTACGCCTACCGTTTTTGGAAATGCCAGAAGAACGACCACAGGTCTTGATTTTAACAGAATTAGCTTGATTATGGCTGTTTTAGAAAAACGATGTGGTCTTTTATTACAAAATCAAGATGCCTATCTGAAGTCAGCTGGTGGAGTTAAGTTAGATGAACCTGCTATCGATTTGGCTGTCGCAGTAGCCATTGCCTCTAGCTACAAAGAAATGCCGACAAACCCCCAAGAAGCCTTTTTAGGTGAAATTGGGCTGACAGGTGAAATCAGAAGGGTAACTCGAATGGAACAAAGAATCAACGAAGCGGCTAAATTAGGCTTTACAAAAATTTATGCCCCCAAAAATGCATTACATGGTATTGATATTCCCAAAGGGATTCAAGTTGTAGGGGTCACAACCGTCGGTGAGGTTTTAAAGGCAGTATTTTCCAAAGCTTAAACAATCATAGTTAACGAATGTTTTGATATATAAAAGCAAATGGATGTGTAAAAAACGAACATAAATGAAAAACAGTTCAATTTTCAGACTTTTTCACGAAAAAGTGATAAGATATGACATAGATAAGGAAAGATTGTCAATTCGTCTTAGGAGGACATTATGTCATATTTTGAACATTTTTTATCAGCTAATGGTGCTTATGTGGATTTACATGGCACTGCCCATTTACCTCTAAAACCTAAAACTCGAGTAGCTATTCTGACCTGTATGGATTCACGTTTGCACGTTGCGCAAGCTTTAGGTTTAGCATTAGGAGATGCCCATATCTTAAGAAATGCTGGTGGAAGAGCGACTGAAGATATGATTCGTTCTTTAGTTATTTCACAGCAACAAATGGGAACACGTGAGATTGTGGTCCTCCATCATACCGATTGTGGGGCTCAGACGTTTACAAATGAAGGCTTCGCTCAACATATTCATCATGAATTAGGTGTGGATGTTTCTGGTCAAGATTTCTTACCTTTCCAAGATGTGGAAGAATCTGTCCGTGAAGATATGCGAATTTTGTTAGATTCACCATTAATTCCGAGTGACGTTGTCATAAACGGTGCTGTTTATGATGTTGATACTGGCAAAATGACACAAGTCATTCTTTAAAACATACGTTTATAGAGTCTGGGATATTAAATCCTAGGCTTTTTTGATGTCATTTTTGCCTGGGACAATTAATCTGCTATCATCATATTTTTTCACTTCATCTTTATTGTGCAAATATTGGACAAAAGTTGTGATAATGACTATACTGAAGGTGATGAGACATCACTATTATTGGAGATTTAAAGGAGAATCACAATGGCAGACAATCGGATGAAGTATAGAATTGATTCAAACATGCAATTCCCATTGGTTGAGATTGATTTGGAAAAGGGTGAGTCAATCTACTTACAACATGGTAGCATGGTTTATCACAATCCCGAAGTCGAATTGACGACAAAGCTAAATAGCAAAGGGTCTGGCTTGGGTAAACTAGTTGGAGCCATAGGTCGTTCAATGGTATCGGGAGAATCAGTTTTTATCACCCAAGCGCACTCTAGTGGTGATAACGGCAAAATTGCGCTAGCTCCAAATACTCCTGGACAAGTTATTGCACTAGAATTGGGAGCGAAACAATACCGTCTTAATGATGGTGCTTTCTTGGCTTTAGATGGTTCTGCACAATACACAATGGAACGTCAAAGCATTGGCAAGGCTTTATTTGGCGGTCAAGGTGGGCTTTTTGTCATGACGACTAATGGCCAAGGCACACTCTTAGCAAACTCCTTTGGCTCTATCAAGAAAATTGAGCTAACTGGCGGTGAAATGACCATCGACAACGCTCACGTAGTGGCATGGAGTAAAGAGTTAGATTATGATATTCATTTAGAAAATGGCTTTATGCAGTCAATTGGAACAGGCGAAGGTGTTGTCAATACCTTCCGAGGTGTCGGTGACATCTATATACAAACCTTAAACCTTCAACAATTCGCCTCATCACTCCAAAAATATATCGTAACAAGTGGCAACTAAAAATCAGATAAATCAGTCTATTTAAGGCTGATTTTTTTCGCTCCAAGCTATAAAATGTGCTATAATAGTAAAGATTTAAAACATTAAGAGTTAGTAGAAAAACAAAAGAGAACAAGCTCAAGCCCCATTGTTGCTTGTTTTTAGCTGACTAAAATGCTTTTTAATAGGAATAGGAGAATTAGAATGTCTAAACCAATTCGTGTGCGTTACGCACCAAGTCCAACAGGCTTATTGCACATCGGTAATGCCCGTACAGCACTCTTTAACTATCTTTATGCCCGTCATCACGGTGGAACTTTCATTATTCGTATTGAAGATACAGACCGTAAACGACATGTCGAAGATGGTGAGCGCTCACAGCTTGAAAATCTCAAGTGGTTGGGAATGGATTGGGACGAAAGCCCTCAAACCCATGAAAACTACCGTCAATCTGAACGCCTAGAACTTTATCAAAAATACATTGATGAGCTTTTGGAAAAAGGCTTAGCCTACAAATCTTATGTTACCGAAGAAGAACTAGCAGCAGAACGTGAAAGACAAGAAGCAGCTGGCGAAACGCCTCGATACATCAATGAGTTTATTGGCATGTCTGAAGAGGAAAAATCAGCTTATATTGCTGAGCGTGAAGCTAAAGGGATTATTCCAACTGTTCGTTTAAAAGTTAATGAATCAGGCATCTACAAATGGACGGATATGGTAAAAGGCGACATTGAATTTGAAGGTGGCAACATCGGTGGTGACTGGGTTATTCAGAAAAAAGATGGTTACCCAACTTATAACTTTGCTGTTGTTATTGATGACCACGATATGCAAATTTCACATGTTATTCGTGGAGATGATCATATCGCCAATACACCAAAACAATTAATGGTCTATGAAGCTCTTGGTTGGGAAGCACCTGAATTTGGACACATGACCTTGATCATTAATTCTGAAACTGGTAAAAAGTTATCAAAACGTGATACCAATACGCTTCAATTTATTGAAGACTACCGTAAAAAAGGCTATCTTCCAGAAGCGGTATTTAACTTTATTGCCCTCTTGGGTTGGAATCCGGGTGGAGAAGATGAAATCTTCACTAGAGAACAATTAATTGAGCTCTTTGATGAAAATCGCCTCAGTAAGTCACCAGCTGCTTTTGATCAGAAAAAAATGGATTGGATGAGTAATGACTATCTCAAACATGCTGATTTTGATAAAGTCTTTGACATGTGTAAACCTTTCTTAGAAGAAGCTGGCCGTTTAACAGAAAAAGCTGAAAAATTAGTGGAACTTTACCAACCGCAATTAAAATCAGCTGATGAAATTGTCCCACTAACAGATCTCTTCTTCAGTGATTTCCCAGAATTAACCGAAGCTGAAAAAGAAGTGATGGCAGGGGAAACTGTTCCAGTTGTGCTTAAAGCTTTTAAAGAAAAACTGGAAGCCATGTCTGATGACGAATTCAAACCAGAGAATATCTTCCCTCAAATTAAAGCTGTTCAAAAAGAAACAGGAATCAAAGGGAAAAATCTCTTTATGCCAATTCGTATCGCTGTATCAGGTGAAATGCATGGACCAGAATTGCCAAATACAATCTACTTATTAGGCCGTGAAAAATCAATTCAACACATTGCTAATATGTTATAAGAAAGAAACTCTTGATTGTTTCAAGAGTTTTTTTGTGACTTTTTAAGGAGAATGGGGCATCCTAATTGCCTATTTGTGATTGGTATATTCTATTCAAAGTTTATTTATTTACTCAACGAACTAGACAGGAATTATGTTTTAGAACGGTCTTTTACGAGAAAGTGGTAGACCCTGTTCATTGTAAGAAAGATTTCAATATCACCTAAATTGCCATATTCATTTTCTTATAGTATGATAAGTAATGATAAATGGAGGGGACTATGGGACATTTTCAACAAGAAATAATCTTTCATCTGGCTCGTTTTTTTGTGGGATGGATTATTTTCTTTATGACATGTAATGAAAAAGTCAATTGGATACGTATGCTTTTGATGATTTCTTTTGGTATGACTGGGGTTCTGATTTTACGAATTCCTTTTCAAATAGTAGCTATTTCATTAATGTTTGCTTATCACTACTATTACCATCAAAATTATAAGTTAAGACATCATATTTTCTATTCTTTTTTTCCATTTTCTATTTTGAACCTCCTTTATAGGCTTATTCTTTTATATATTCTACCTTTTATTTTAAATGTTCCAGATACAAGTATTTCTGAGAGTCTTCCTCATGTCATCTTGTCTGTTTGTATTGCGTTGCCAACTTTTCTATTTTTAATGAAAGTTTTTAGCATTGAAACGTTTTCATTTATCAGACATTTTTCAAAACACATTAATCTTTTTTTACTGATTAGTGATATTGGAATAGTATCCTATTTAGCTTTTATTCCTTTTGTAAATGCAAATAATAGCGAAATGAATTGGTTACGAAGAATCATAATTCTGCTTTATTTTGTTATTTGTCTCTATTTAATGTCTCATTTGTCAACGTATGCGAGAAAGTTAGCAATTGCCCAAATTGAGGAAGAGAAAAATCAACATATAGAGCTATTAGAAGAATACAATAGTTATATTGAGGAAATGTATCAATCTGTAAAGTCCTTTAAACATGATTATAATAATATGCTGATTAGCTTGGAAGGTAGTATACAGACGGAAGGGCTTGATACTATCAAGAAAGTCTATTACAGTATTGTTGAACAAATGGAAACTAGCATAGACCGACCACTTTCCATTAATTTAGAAGATTTTGCTTCTGTTGAATCTTTTGATTTAAGGACCTTGTTAGCCTTAAGATTTTATGAAGCGAATCAAAAGGGGATCAAAACCTCAATTGACATTAGTTCGCATTGGAAAAGTCGCTATGTGCATTCATCGGATATTTTAGTAATCACTTCAACAATTATTAGCTTGGCTATTGAACGAGCTGTAAATGGAGATAAAAGTTTCTTAAGATTAGAGTTTTTTAGAGATAAGGCTGGTCAAACATTGCGTATTATATCAAGTGTTGATACATCATTAAAAGGGCATGGAAATGATGTGCTGGATTTAATTGATCGTACGAATTTGATTGTGGATGCATATTTGGAGAAATATCCCAAAATGACTTACGAGTCTTATACAAAAGGGCCAACTTCTTATCAATTGTTACGACTTCGCCAACATTAAGAGAAAGGAGCCACTTTGCTAATCCTTTACAAATTAATTCTTTATATGATTGTTATGCTTAATAATCTTATTCTGTTTTTAACCATTTCGAAGGCGCAAGCAAAACTATGGAAGATTTTATTATTTTTCATAGTAACCATTGCTACTATTTTTTTCGTAGATCCTTATTATATTATTTTAGACCCAATTTACTTTTTCGTTTTTAGCCTCTTAATTCGTCCAAACAAATCCTTATCAAATCATGTTTTTTATAGTTTTTTAACTGCAACTATTTCTGATTTTATGTCAAGAATGGTTGGTTATATCATCTTACCAACTCTTTTTCATCAAAGTTATGAATATCTAAGTACTCAGACTTGGTATGTCATACTTGTATATGCTTTGATTTTGCCATTGTATGCTTTTATCCACTGTGTTTTACATATAGACTATGATGCTATTCAATTGGCTAATTCAGAGATGGTCTCAAAAACCTATCAAACTATGAATATTACTATGGTTCTTTTTTATATTTTAGTTCAGTCTTCTATTTTCATTGAGCATTATCTTCCAAGCTTTGCTTTAATTAATGCTTATTATCGACATCTTATTATTTATTTTTATGCTTTGGTATTGTTGTGGGGAATTCTAAATTTAAACAAGATATCAACTAGAACAGTGGCTTTAATAATTAATGAGGAGCGTCAAAAACATTATCATAATCTAGCCAACTATAATCACTATCTTGAGGCCCTTTATCAAGAAATTACAGACTTTCGAAATAAAACGCGAAAGAATTTGTTATTGCTTGAAGAGAGCATTGAAAGTGGGGATAAAAAAAGAATTCAAAAAGATTTTAATGCATACATCCAAAATCATAAAAATCCTTTTCCGGAGCAAAAATATTATTTGGACAAATTGGTTCATTTGAAAATTTCTCCTATAAAGAGTTTGATATCTGCCAAGTTACTTGAGGCACAAGAAAAAGGAATTTCAGTTACCATCGAAATCCCAGATGTCATTAGCACTCTTGCAATGAAAGAAATTGATTTTATCATTGTTTTATCGGTTTTTCTAGATAATGCTATTGAAGCTGCAATGGATTCTCATGGGAAAAGAATAAGATTAGCTATGTTTATGCATGATGAAGCTGTGAATGTTATTATTGAAAATTCGAGTTTAGTCGAAAAAATCAACTTAAATCAGATTTTTGCCTCTGGCTATTCCACAAAAGGTCATAATCGAGGCATTGGTCTTTCCAATGTCATGAAAATTATGAATCGATATCCCAATTGTAGTCTGTCAACTAAGAGCAGTAACTACACTGTGACTCAACATTTGACCATTCACTAGGAATTATCTCGCGTTTGGCGTTTTGATTTATTGATTGGTGAACTTAATACTATTTTTGCTAGAAAGGAGAAGGATGTTAGGAAAAGAATTACTTGGTCTGATTTTTTGTATCGTCGTTTACTATTTTGCTGAGATAAGCATTTTTACCTTTCTGTCAGATATTAAATTACAACTTTGGAAAAAAGCTTTTATTATCTCGGTATTTTTATTTGTTAATCAAGTTAGAATTCTTTCACCGATGCTGATTGATCCTTTTGTCTTCTTGGCAGTGCTCTGGTTGCACGGTGAGAGAAAACTAAACTTAAGAAATATATTTCTTATTTTTGCACCGACAGTATTTGTTGATCTGGTGTCGCGTTTTATTGTATCTATCATACTTCCTTATCTTTTCGCAGTTCATGAGGTTTCTTTCAGTAATGTTTGGATGAATCTCTTGTCATATATTCTGGTCTTTTTTGGATTAGATATGCTAAATTTCTTGGTTGGTAAAGAATACAAACTCTTTTTAAAAGATGAGAGTTCAGAATTTTCAAATCAATTTTACAGTATTTTTTTAGCCTTTATATTCGCTTATTATCTTGATATTTTTGTCGTGATGGGCTTTTCAGATCCTTTTTTGAGCTATCAAAAAGAAATCATTATTCCTAGTGCTTATAAAATACTCTTTTCTGTTTTTACGATTTTTCTTGTCTTTTTACTCTCCTACTTCAATCATAAGTCAACGCACTACTTGGAAGAAAAAATTTCAAATGAACAAGCGGCTTATATCAATAATCTTGAAAATTATGGTCAAAATTTAGAAAAGTTATACCGTAATGTGAAACATTTTCAATTAGACTATTTGGAACGGCTCGATCAAATCGGACATAGTATTGAAAGAGGTAATGTTCGAGAAATTCAGACTGTCTATCAAAAAAGTGTTAACCATTCTAGTGAGTTTTGGGATAAAAATCACTATAGTATATCCAAATTGGGAAAGATTAAAATGTCTTCTGTGAAAAGCCTTCTATCAGCTAAAATTATTGAGGCTGAAAAACTTGGTATAAAGGTTTCTCTTGAGGTGCCGGATGTGATAGAGGATGCTTTAATCCTTCGTTATGATTTGATTTTGATACTTTCTATTTTTTGTGATAATGCGATTGAAGCAGCCATTCATTCAAGTGAAAAAATCATTGAAATAGCTTGTTTTTTATCAGATAAAAACACTTTGTTTATTGTCTCAAATAGTACCTTATGTGAAAAGGTTGATATAAAAGAAATCTATAAAGATGGTATAACGACTAAGGGTACTGGAAGAGGTTTTGGTTTAGCACACGTTTCAAGGATTCTTCGAAAATACACAAATATAACACTTAAAACAAGGAGTCAATCTCATCGTTTTAACCAAACACTCATCATTACCAATCAGGAGGTGTCTCAAAAATGACAACTATCGTCAATGCACTAATACTTTCGGTAATTGTTTTTTTGGACTACTATGTGATTTTTTCGAAAGTTTCAGGTATTAAATTGACTCTTTGGCGAATGCTGTCTATTTTTTCTATTTTTACCATTTGTCATGGATTTGTTCATAGAAGTAATTTATTTGATCCGCTTTTATTTTTGGGTGTAAGTTTTTTATTTGACAGGGATAGGAAATGGTCAGAACATCTTTTTAACAGTTTTTTTACAACCTTATTGATTGAAATGATGTATCGGTTGATAGCAGGTCTCTTGTTACCATCTCTTTTTGGCTATTCCTATGATATTATTAGAACGAGTTTTGGATTCTTGAGTGTCGTATATATCATACTGTTACCAGCAATCTATTTGCTACTTTACATGTTTTCAATTGATTTATCCCTATTCAAATTAATGACCTCTGTTCCCTTAAAACGTCGTCTCTATTTTACCAATTTAGTCATGGTAGGCTATTATCTTTTATTTCATGTTCTCATGCTGATGGATATTTCAGTCATTGACTATTTACAGAAATATAGGATGTTACTGATTATGATTTATATGCTCTTTATGACTTGGATTTTCTTGACCTTAAATCGATTTGCTAAAGATAAACTTCAAGAAAAATTGCATTTGGCTCATTCAGAACGTATTGAGAATCTTAAACGATATAATAATTATATAGAGATGCTCTATCAACAAATTCGGAATGTTAAACATGATTCGGAAAATATCATGATTTCTTTAAAGGATAGTGTTGATAATGGGGATTTGGATACCATTACCTATGTTTATAACAATGTCGTCAGGGCCTCTGGGAATGCTATTGTTAATGTTGGGGAAAACTTTGGTTCGCTAGACAATATTAAAGAATCAGTTATTCGAAGCTTAATTAATTCAAAATTAATTGAAGCACAGCAACAAGGTATTCGTGTCTATATTGAAATACCAGATGATATTGAAGAAAATAGCTTGAAATTAATGGATTTAATTTCGGTTATCACTTATCTTTTAGATAATGCTATTGAAACTGCTAAAGGCAGTCAAAACCCTTTTTTATCGATCGCTTATTTTTGTGAAAACCAAAAGCAGTATTTTATCATTGAAAATAGTACCAAGGTCAAACGTATTAACCTTATGTCACTTTTTGATAAATATTATATCGAAAAGGGAGAGTGTTTATCCCTTAAGGCAAAACAATTTAATGATATACTAGAAGAGAACCCCCAACTGATATTTTCGACTAAAAGTGACTATTTCAGAATGAGACAAATGTTAGAAATGGAAACGTAAGATGAACATTTTTATTCTTGAAGATGATTTTATTCAACAAAATCGTATAGAAGCAACGATTGAAGAAGTTTTGCAAGAGCAAAAAATCACCGTTAGTTATATGGAAGTTTTTTCGAATCCAGATAAACTACTAGATAGTATTCATGAACGTGGTGATCATCAATTATTCTTTTTAGATATTGAGATAAAAAATGCCACAAAGAAAGGGCTTGAAGTAGCTTCTGAAATTAGAAAGATGGATCCCAATGCGGTCATTGTTTTTGTCACAACACATTCAGAATTTGCTCCAATTTCATTTAAATACAAAGTGTCAGCCCTAGATTTCATTGATAAAGCTGTTGATAATCAACAGTTTAAAGAACAAATTAGTGAGTGCATTCAATATACCAAAAAAATGATGTCTACAAAGGAGCCTGAGGAAATGTTTCACTTTGAGACAGCTCAGGCTCGATTAAAATTACCTCAGAAAGATATCCTCTATTTCGCTACTTCAACGACACCTCATAAAGTGTGTCTATGGACTTTAACGGAACGTTTAGAATTTTATGGAAACCTTTCAGAAATTCAGGAAGTTGCACCGAAGCTATTCTTATGTCACAGATCGTTTTTGGTTAATCTTGAAAATGTGGTTCGTATTGATAAATTTGATCAAATGCTCTATTTTGAAAATGGCGATTCTTGTCCGGTTTCAAGGTTAAAAATGAAGCAATTAATCGAAAAATGGGAAATGTTACACTAAACAAGAGTGATTTTGAACATTTTAGGACGAAATTCCGACATTTCAGGAAAAAAAGAAAAATTTTTGAGCATTTTAGCTATAATAAATTCATAGATAAAGACGTCATTTTGTTTCTATCTTAAGAAGTTAATCCCCAATTCAATCAAAATATTGTTTTCTCTCTCTCTCTCCATAAAACAAATAGTATTTTTGATCTAACTTCTCAAGCAGAATAGAACAAAACTTAATTGTCTTTGTTTGGATATGATAACAACTGATTGTATCAGTTGAAAAAACTCGGAGCATTCCGAGTTTTTTTTTTACTTTTGTAAGAATAAATATACATATCTATTGAAGGGGATAGAAATATTTTTCCAGATTATCGTCTGGGAAAAGAGTTTACTTAGAATAAAAATACCAAAACTATTGATTTTTAAATAATTATACGTTATTATAGTCGTTAATAATTATTTAAAAGAGGGTTTTATATGAATAAAAATAAAATTGTGTTGGCTTATTCAGGTGGATTAGATACTTCGGTTGCCATTGCATGGCTCAAGAAAGACTTTGACGTTATTGCGGTCTGTATGGATGTTGGCGAAGGAAAGGATTTACAGTTTATCCATGAAAAGGCGCTTAAAATTGGGGCCATAGAGTCTTATGTTATTGATGTTAAAGAAGAGTTTGCAGAAGCATTTGTATTACCAGCACTACAAGCTCATGCTTTTTATGAACAAAAATATCCATTAGTATCTGCCTTAAGTCGGCCGCTGATTTCCAAAAAGTTGGTTGACATTGCTCATGAATGTGGTGCCACCTATATTGCTCATGGTTGTACCGGAAAAGGTAATGATCAAGTACGTTTTGAAATAGCAATTGCTGCATTAGACCCAACTATTGAAGTCATTGCACCGGTTAGGGACTGGCATTGGTCTCGTGAAGAAGAAATAGCTTTTGCTAAAGAAAATGGTGTTCCGATTCCAGCAGATTTAGATAATCCTTATTCGGTTGATCAAAATTTATGGGGACGTGCTAATGAATGTGGTGTTTTAGAAAACCCATGGAATCAAGCTCCTGAAGAAGCCTATGACATGACTGTTTCACCTGAAGAGGCTCCAGATCGGCCAGAGTATATTGATATTACTTTTGAAGCAGGTGTTCCCATAGCTCTTAATGGAAAAGTTTTGTCACTGGCAAATCTCATTATAGAGTTAAATCAAATTGCAGGTGCACATGGGATTGGTAGAATTGATCATGTTGAAAATCGTTTAGTTGGTATCAAATCACGAGAAATTTATGAATGTCCAGGAGCCATTACTTTGTTAGCGGCCCATAAAGAAATTGAGGATTTAACATTTGTTAGGGAGGTTTCTCACTTTAAACCAATTCTTGAAAATGAATTGTCAAATCTCATCTACAATGGCTTGTGGTATAATCCAGCAACCCAAGCTATTTTGTCCTATCTCAAAGAAACACAGAAAGTAGTTAATGGTATTGCAAAAGTTAAACTATATAAAGGGCATGTACAGGTTGTTGCGCGTCAATCCGATAATTCCTTATATGATGAAAATTTGGCAACCTACACGTCAGCTGATAGTTTTGATCAAGAAGCTGCTATTGGGTTTATTAAGTTGTGGGGGTTACCAACACAGGTCAATGCACAAGTAAATAAAAAAGGGGTTGTATGATGGGAAATCAAAAATTATGGGGCGGACGATTTGAAAAAGGTCTTGAACAGTGGGTCGAAGAATTTGGAGCTTCCATTTCTTTTGATTATAAACTGGCTACTTTTGATATCAAAGCTTCAATTGCCCATGTCAGTATGCTAGGGCAACAAGGTATTATTAGTAAAGATGAGGCTGAGCTTATTAAAACTGGCCTCGAAGACATTCACAGAGATATCCTTGAAGAAGAAATAGTTTTCGACAGTCAAGATGAAGATATTCACATGACTATTGAAAGACAATTATTGGCAAAAATTGGTCCACTTGCTGGGAAATTGCATACTGCAAGGTCGCGAAACGATCAAGTGGCCACCGATATGCATTTGTATTTGAAACATATCTTGGAGGCTCTCTTAGAGAAGTTGCTTCAGCTAAGAAAAGTTCTCGTCACTTTAGCAGAAGAGCATATTGAAACCATATTACCTGGTTATACGCATTTGCAACATGCACAACCAATATCTTTTGGACATCATTTGATGGCTTATTATCAGATGTTTACACGTGATAGTGAACGATTTAAATTTAATATGAAACATACGGATATGTCTCCTCTCGGAGCTGCTGCTCTAGCTGGAACAACGTTTCCTATTGACAGGGAACTAACGGCTCAATTGTTAGGTTTTAATGAACTCTATCACAATTCATTAGATGCAGTGTCCGATCGCGATTTCATCATTGAATTTTTAGCTAATGCCAGTCTGTTGATGATGCATATGAGTCGTTTTTGTGAAGAAATCATTCTTTGGACTTCTTATGAATACCAATTTGTGAGCCTATCAGATTCTTTTTCTACAGGATCTTCCATTATGCCTCAAAAGAAAAATCCAGATATGGCAGAACTCATTCGTGGTAAAACAGGTCGCGTCTATGGAAATCTCTTTTCCTTATTAACAGTTATGAAGGCCTTGCCTTTAGCTTATAATAAAGATTTGCAAGAAGATAAAGAAGGCCTCTTTGACACAGCAGAGACAATACTAGTAGCTGTTGACATATTAGCAGGCATGTTATCGACGATGACTGTCCATAAAGAAACCATGTACCGTGCCACTCAAAAAGACTTTTCAAATGCGACTGAGCTTGCGGATTATCTGGCAAATAAGGATATGCCTTTTCGACAAGCGCATGAAATCGTTGGACAGTTGGTCTTACAAGCCAGTAAAGAAGGAATCTATTTACAGGATATTCCTATTAAAGATTTTAAAGCGATCAGTCCACTTATTGAAGAGGACATCTATGATACCTTAACCTCTAGAGCAGCAGTTGAAAGAAGAACATCGATTGGAGGAACAGGGTTTAATCAAGTTTCTTCTCAAATAGCTCTTGCTCGTAAAGACTTATCATAAATGAGAATAAGCCACAATCTAATAAGGTTGAGGCTTTTTTAGGATTTATGGTATAATGGTACTAATTTAGATAGTTGGAGTTGAAATTTGAAAAAATCCTATCGTGTCAAGCGTGAGAAAGATTTTCAGGCCATTTTTGATGGTGGGAAAAGTACGGCAAATCGAAAATTTGTCATTCATTTTTTAGAAAAAGAACAAGATCACTACCGAGTGGGTATTTCGGTTGGGAAACGGATAGGTAATGCCGTGACCCGAAATGCTGTCAAACGAAAAATTAGACATGTGATAATGGAATTTTCAGATCATCTTAAACGAGATGATTTTGTTGTTATAGCACGAAAAGGTGTGGAGAATCTTGATTATCAGGAAGTGAAACAAAATCTACAACATGTCCTAAAATTAGCCAATTTACTCGAGGAAGGTTTTGAAAGTGAAAAAAAACATTAAAATAGCAGCCTTGTTACCAATGCTAACTCTTTTAGCAGCTTGTAGCCGAGGAAACGTCTCTGCTCAGTCATCAAATGGTTGGGATCAATTAGTTTACTTTTTTGCCAAGTCTGTCCAATGGTTGTCCTTTAATGGTTCAATTGGAATTGGTATTATTCTCTTTACTTTGTTGATACGTATCTTATTGATGCCTTTGTTTAATATGCAAATGAAATCAAGCCAAAAGATGCAAGATATTCAGCCGGAACTCAAAAAGCTTCAGATGAAGTATCCCGGAAAAGATACAGAGAGCCGAATGGCATTAGCAGAGGAAAGCCAAGCACTTTATAAAGCACATGGTGTCAATCCTTATGCTAGTATGTTGCCATTACTGATTCAAATGCCAGTTATGATTGCTTTGTTCCAGGCATTGACCCGTGTACCTTTCTTAAAAACAGGTACTTTTATGTGGGTATCTTTGGCACAACATGACCCCTATTTTATCTTACCTGTTTTAGCGGCAGTCTTAACTTTTTTATCCACTTGGCTTACAAACCTAGCGGCTAGAGAAAAAAATGTTGTCATGACCATTATGACATACATGATGCCCATTATGATTTTTCTGATGGGATTTAAGTTGGCCAGCGGTGTCGTTCTTTATTGGGTTGTTTCAAACGCCTTCCAAGTTTTTCAGTTGTTATTGCTCAATAACCCATTTAAAATTATTGAAGAACGTCGTCGACAAGAACAAGAAGAAAAAGAACGCCGTTTAAGAGAAAGAAGAGCTCGTAAAAAAGCATTAAAACAAAGAAAATAGGGAGATCGCTGTATGGTAGTATTTACAGGCAAAACAGTAGAGGCTGCAATTGAAACAGGCCTCGGGGAATTACAAATTCCTCGCATGAAAGCACATATTCGTGTTATTTCAAAAGAAAAGAAAGGTTTTTTAGGTTTTGGGAAAAAGCTGGCGCAAGTCGATATTGAGCCCATTAACGAAAAAACAGTTTATAAAGCAGATAAAAAAGCGGTCCGAGGTGTCCCTGACGACATTAATCGTCAAAACGCACCTGTTATTAGACCGGATGATGTACGGGTTGCAAAGAATCAGGAGCAAAAAGAAGCTGACGCTATTGACCAACCTGAAGAATTTCAGGCTGATGAAGCAAAGGTTGAAAATCAGCTGCTAACAGAAACAGCTGTGGTGGAAGAAGAAGCAATCGCTGATGAAGAAAAAAGTCTCGAAGGAACTGAAAACGCTGAAGAGCAAAGTTTTGAAGAATTCGTAGCGAGTGAGTTTCCAGAAGATACTGTCAGCAAAGATATTGAAAAAGCAAGTCAAGAAGTTTCTGATTACATCACTAAAATTATTTATGAGATGGATATTGAAGCTACCATTGAAAGAAGTCACAATCGCCGTCAAATCAACTTGCAAATTGAAACGCAAGAAGCAGGACGGGTGATTGGTTATCATGGAAAAGTTTTAAAATCCTTACAATTATTGGCTCAAAACTTTTTACACGACCGTTATTCTAAGAATTTTTCGGTTTCCTTAAATGTTCATGATTATGTTGAGCATCGTACAGAAACTTTAATCGATTTCACGCAAAAAGTAGCTAGTCGTGTTTTGGAAAGTCAAGAGAATTACACTATGGATCCGATGAGTAATAGTGAGCGTAAAATTGTTCATAAAACCATTTCAACTATAGAAGGTGTTGAAAGTTATTCAGAGGGTAATGATCCAAACCGCTATGTGGTTGTCAGTCTTCAAAAACAATAAAAAATAGTTCCTTTTGGGAACTATTTTTTATTAGCGCATTTGTTGGTTAATCCAGTCTTGGCTCTCTTTGAAATATGTCTTCATATCAGGCCATTCTTTGTTGTTGAGATAGTCTGCTAGGCGGTAGTTTTGATTGACCCAACCTGATAAATCACGTTGCGGATGTGGGAAGTTAAGAGGTAATTCTTCAGTGAAGTCTAATTGGCTACCCATTTTTGTTTCTTGTAAAGCGAAGCTAATCCTTGCTCCAAACCAGTCAAAGGTAAAGAGTTCGAGTGGTTTTTCAGCTGTGATGCGCAGCTTTTCTTGAAAGGACTCGTCGGAAAAAAGGAGACTATCTCTTGTTCGGCTAAGTTGAGGGAACCACTCCTCTATGCTCTTATGAGTGGTCAACAGGTCCCAAACGGCTTGTCGATCTTTTGGGACAGTGTAGCTGATGTGAAGTTGGTAGTGGTCAGAATATTTTCTTAGTGTCTTTTTCATAGCTTAAGTATATCATAGAACCGCTAAGGGGCGTGAAATGACCACTTAGCTGATTTTATGTCTATTTACCTTTTGCTTTTGTTATGATTAAGCCATGGAGGATACTGCTATGGTGAGTTTAATTAAATCTGAGGGTTTGAGTAAAGATTATGGTACAAAGCGCGTGCTTGATCAGTTGGATATAGACATTCAAAAAAGTAGTCTGGTTGCCTATTTAGGGACAAATGGTGCAGGAAAAACAACCACTATTAAGATTTTGACGGGGCTGTTAAAGCCTAGTTCAGGTTCAGTTGTGAGAGCATCTGATTTAAAAATAGGAATGGTTTTTCAACAGTCGATTTTAGATGCTGATTTGACAGTTGGTGAAAACTTAAACAATCGTTTAAAAATGTACCGCCATTCAGACCGTGAATGGCTACAAAAAATCATGCGTTTGACGGGTATTGAATCTATCTTAAAGGAAAGATACAAGTCATTATCCGGAGGACAAAAACGAAGAGTTGATATTGCAAGAGCACTGATACATAAACCTCAGCTGCTATTCTTAGATGAGCCGACGACTGGATTAGATATTCAGAGTCGTCAATCAATTTGGAATCTTTTTCGACAGCTGCAAGAACAAGAAGGCTTGACCATTTTTCTAACAACACACTATTTGGAAGAGGCTGAAAATGCTGATATGGTTTACATTATTGATCAGGGTAAGCTCTTAGCTAAAGGGTCCAGTCAGGATCTGATCCATCATTATGCCAAGAATCGTTTAGAAGTCACTGTTATGAAATCAGAAGAGTCTAGTCCTGGTTCGCAGCCGATAGAAGAAATCTTAGAGTTTGAGAATGTATCGCCGCAAGAAGTCATTGCCATTTTAAAGCAATATGAGTTACAGCTGAAGGATTTTGACTATCAAAAAGGCAGTCTTAACGACGCCTTCTTAGCGATTACTGGAAAGGAAATGGAATCATGATTGCTACAATAGAAAGACATTTAAGCTTATATTTTAAACAAAAGGCTAGTATTTTCTTTTCCCTTCTAGGGGCACTTATCGCCTTTTTCCTTTACATTATTTTTTTACAAAAAAATCTAGTCTTGTCATGGGAAAAAAGTTTTACCGATCCTAAACCCTATTTGGATTTTTGGATTATGGGGGGCGTTCTAGCGGTAACAGCAATCACGACATCATGGGCTGCTTTATCGAGGATTGTTTCTGATAAAGAGCAGTCTGTTTGGGATGATTTACTCTTGACGGATGTTTCGCCACTCTCATTGACCATAGGCTATTTTTTGAGTGGGACCTTAATATCTTTGATCATGCAGGGACTTGTTTTTGTCATTATGTTTACCTACTTTTCATGGCAAGATCAGCTAGAATGGCAAGTGAATTTTTTACCCGAACTCGCTTTTATTGCCTTACTTGCTTCCTTACAAGCCTCATTATTTGCGACCATTATCTTGCAATTCGTGCATTCGAGTGAGGTTGAAAGTAGACTTTCAACTATTATTGGAACGGCTTCAGGATTTTTAGTCGGTGTCTATATGCCAATTGGCGTTTTACCAGATTTTGCCCAAACTTTGGTTAAATTGACTCCTGCGACCTATATTGCCTCTCTTTATAGGCAAGTTTTGATGAAAGAATTGCTTGTGGATTTAGGAATGGCCAATGCTGACTTTAAAACATTTATGGGAATCGGTCTTAAGTGGGATAAGTTAACAACTATCAGTCAAGATTATCATATTGTTTTCATGACCATTATTGGAATGCTCTTTTTCTTAGTTTTCTTGATTGTCATTAGAAGAGAGAAAGCTTAAGTGTTACCGCTTGTCATTCTTTTTCGACCACTTAGTTCTTTCTGAGGTAAGAGTCGTCAAAATTTTGATAAGATAGAGCTAAGAAAAAAAGTAGAGGAAAGTCTTATGAAATGGCAGTTTAAAGAAAAACAAGGATTAGATGAGATAGAGGTTACCATTGAAAAAAAGGTCTATGACAGTGAAGTGATTTCTTTAATCACTTATTTGGAATCCTATCAACTAACCAAATCAGATATGCTAGCAGTTAAAGAGGCTGATCAGATTCATTTCGTAAAGTTCGATGACATTATTGCTATTGAAGTGGATGGAGATTATTTAGATATTATGACATGTAAATCGCGTTTCAAAACCCGTCAACGGCTCTACAAAATAAAAGAAAAGCTAGCGACAGAACAATTTATACAAGTGTCTAAGCAAAGCATTATTAATATCAACCACCTAGAAATGATGGAAGCCTCATTTTCTGGGAATATGCTAGCAATCCTAACCAATAAGATTAAAGTCATTATTAGCAGACGTTATGTCAAAAATTTGGAAAAAGCCTTAGGACTATGAGGGGAATATCATGAAGAAAATAATTAACACTTATATTTATGGCATGGGCATTGGTGGGATTCTCTACATTATCAGTTTGGCTCTTAGCAATGTCCAAACACAAACCTTCTCAAATATTGCTTCTTGCCTCTTCTTTAGTGGGCTTATGGGACTGGTTTCTTTAATTTATGATTGGGAAAAAATACCTTTTATCTTACAAAATCTCCTTCATTTCCTTGGCATCTTGCTCTTGGTGTATGCCATCAACTATTATAATGGATGGATAAACCCAGACTATTTTGTGCCTTTCTTTATCAGATTTCTAATCATCTATCTCATTGTTTGGCTCTGTATCTATCTCTTGAATTATCAAACCAGCAAAGAAATCAACAAAAAATTACAGGAAAGACGACAAGGAAAAAGACGTAACCAATAAGATTTTTAGAGAGCAATTCGATAAAAGGGGTGTTTTTCTAAAAAAGGTCATCTTTAAAAAAATTGAAGGTTACTGTTCGCTAAATAGCAATTAATAAAATATCTTGTTAAAAATCCAATTGATCGAATGTATGTGATATATATGAAAACAAAAGAAATCACGTTTTTAGTTTACCGTTAATAACCCTAACATTTCCATTTTAAAAAAAATTACAAAACAATAAAAACCTAATTTATTATAATATCATAAAAATAGAACTGAAAAATCTCCTTTTTTTGATAAAATTATTTTAGCAATAGCAATTTAGGTTAGAAAGGATTAAATACGGGAATTATATTATCTAAAATATGCTATGCGGACATATTGGCGAATATATTTTAAAGTTAGGAGGAGTTTGATATGAAAAAAATACAAAAGATTTTTATTGCTTTATCCACAATGATTTTATTATTATCAAATATATTTTCAACAATTATTTATGCAAATGAGTTACACAAAAACATAGAGCAAAACAAAGAAAATATATTGGCAAATGAAAATATTTCTAGATTATCTTCTGAAGTAACTACAATTTATAGAGAATTAATCCAATATGATCAATTAACTAATAAATTTTATGTTAATGAGACTGAAACTGAACAATATTATAATTACGATAATGAGAGTGTCAAAGGTGTCTATCTAATGAAGGATAGTCTAAATGATGAAGTCACAAATGGTTCAACAAACATTTCGGAATTGGTAAATAAGAAAATTTATGAAATCGAATATGTTTTAAAAGGAAATGACATAAATATATTGATTTCAAAAAATAATCGTTTTAAAAGAGCTGATTTTTCGTGGATTCAAAGGTGTATACAAGAAGCTTGGGGGTCAACAATTAGTTTAGTGACACTAAAGGGAATAGTGAATCTATTTAAAGCAGGAAAATTTGAAGCAGCAGCAGCAAAATTAGCTTCCTCAACAGCAGGAAGAATTGCAGGGGTGGCAGCGTTATTTGCGTTTTTAGCTACTTGCGGAGCCACTACTGTTTCTTAGATATATTCAATTATGTTTAAAAAACTTACTTAGTCATAGGACAGAAAAACACTTTAAACTTCAGTTTAAAGTGTTTTACTTATTAATTTTAAAGTTTCTAATTTTTATAATCTTTTCCTTGGTTTACATCGCTCTAATTTTCATCGACTTAAAATCTTTTGAACAAAATATAATTAATTTTTCGTTGGACATGAGTTTTAATATGATTAATCAATAATCCTAATTCATATCTGATTCTAGGAGCAAAACTGATAAAAGAAAAACATTCCTGAAAAATCCCATTAAAATTGATTCCTTCGGGAATATTTTATTATGGTAACATGCCTATTAACCAGTAACACATTAGATTGTTTAATTTGTTATATTTTGTTCCTTGTTATAAAGGATAATTCAATTCAGTAATGATAAGCCTGGTTATTTACTTTAATCTCTTTATATTAGCATAAGTATCGAGAATTTCATAACAGATCAGGAGAATACTCAATAAGAAAAAGATATATTTATAGTTTAAATCGTGAAATATGAATCCGACAAGAATAAAAATGTAAACATAAAGTCTAGTAAGAATAAAAAATTGGTTTTCTTTCTTCATATCAATACCCTTGTTTTATTTAATGAATTTATAATTCATATACCACAATTATATAATATAAAATTTATTTTTTCAACAATATAGGAAATTTAAATGAGGAGAACCATCTTTTACAAGTAAGTTAATTAATGGAAATTGTGATTATCTTCCTATATAAAATTTCAGACACATACTGAAAGAAAATATATCTTGACAAGGCAGTCAATATATAATAGAATATTATGGTATGTTTAGTAACTGATATCACAATAGCCGGCTAAACGAATACGAAAATCTATGAGGAGGTATTCATTGTGAAACGTACTTATCAACCAAGTAAAATCCGTCGTCAACGTAAACACGGATTCCGTCACCGTATGTCAACAAAAAACGGACGTCGCGTGCTAGCTAGCCGTCGTCGTAAAGGACGTAAAGTATTATCTGCATAATTGCGAATACAAAATAAAATCAAACCAAGAGTGCTCGAGGCTCTTGGTTTTTTTGTGCTCTGAAAATAGTTTCAGAATTTGAGAAAAAAGACCTGATTTTGAAAGTATTATCTAAAGGCCTATAAACTATTGAAAACGCTTTATTTATTGTTATAATGAAAATTGTGAACGTTCTCTTTAATACATTACCCAAAGGAGCAATCAAATGCCTGATAGAATCAGCAAAGAAACTTTTTTAACAAACATTAAAGATGGCATAATTGTCTCTTGTCAAGCCTTGCCAGGGGAGCCATTATATTCTCCTGAAGGTGGCGTTATGCCTTTGATGGCAAAAGCTGCTGAAGAGGCAGGAGCAGTTGGTATTCGAGCAAATTCTGTTCGTGATATCAAAGAAATTCAAGCGGTGACTGATTTGCCTATTATTGGTATCATCAAAAAGGATTATCCACCTCAGGAGCCTTTTATTACAGCTACAATGGCTGAAGTTGATCAACTGGCAGAACTAGGCATTGCTGTTATAGCATTAGACTGCACAAAACGTCAACGTTATGATGGTCGACCAATAGAGGATTTTATTAGAGAAATCAAAAGGAAATATCCGAATCAGCTCTTTATGGCAGACATTAGTACGTTTGAAGAGGGGCTTAAAGCTTTTGAAGCAGGAATTGATTTTGTAGGAACCACCCTCTCTGGCTATACTTCCTATAGCCGTCAACAAGAGGGGCCAGATATGACTTTAATAGCGGAGCTTTGCCAAGAAGGTATACCAGTTATCGCAGAAGGAAGGATTCATACTCCAGAACAAGCGCGCCAAATCAATGAATTGGGTGTTGCGGGTATCGTCATTGGTGGTGCTATAACAAGACCAAAGGAAATAGCTGCGAGATTTATAAAGGCTTTGAAAGACTAAGGATATGTGAGGTGAATGGCTTTGAGCTTAGAAAAAAATAGGATACGAAAGAACACGAGTCAAACGGCAGGCTATCTATTTATAGCTCCACAAATGCTCTTAATGCTTATTTTTATTGTCTATCCGGTCATTAAAGGATTCAAGATGAGCCTCTATAAGGTTTACGGCATGGATTCTTACTTTGTAGGGCTAGATAATTTTAAAGCATTATTTGAAGATGCGGTTTTTGTCAAATCAATTCTGAATACGGTCTTTTTTGTAGTCGCCATTGTGTTATTAACCATTATATTCGCTCTTTTTGTCTCAACGACCGTTTATGATAAAAATGCAAGATACGTCTCTTTTATCAGGGGTTCATACTATCTTCCTGTTATGGTTTCAATGGTTGTTATGAGTATTGTTTGGAATTTTTTACTAAATCCATCGAATGGTTTGGTCAGTTATGTCTTTCAACAAATGGGAGCCAGTCATGTCAATCTCTTAGGTAATTCTAAAACAGTTATGCCAATTATTGTCTTTGTGACCTTTGTAGGAAATGTGGGACAAGCTATTATTCTTTATTTAGCGACCATGATTGGGATTTCACCGGATTATTTTGAGGCTGCTCAATTAGACGGGGCAACCAGATGGCAACGTATTCGCCATATTATTATTCCTTTAGTTCGTCCGACAACAGCCTACCTCATTGTCATTAATATTATTGCTGTATTAAAAATATTTGTCGTTATTCAGCTGTTAACAGGTGGTGGTCCAAATAATGCTTCTGTGACAATGATGTATTACCTCTATCAAAATGCATTTGTTTACAATAACACAGGGGCTGCTTCAGCAATTGGTGTTCTGATGTTCATGATTGCACTCATACTGAGTGTGCCACAATTAAGAAGCTTTATAAAAACAGATCGATAGGAGAAGATATGCTTGAAAAACTAAAAAAGATGGAAAAATTTGATCTCATCACAAATGTTATAGTCTTAGTTTTGGCCTTATTTTTCCTATTTCCATTATTTTGGTTAGTGACTAATACCTTTAAAACCTCAGCAGAAATTTACAAAATGCCACCCGATATTCTCCCTCAAAAATGGTACATGGGAAATTTGGGGGAACTATTTGCCGGGCAACCAACACTAAAATGGGTCCTGAATAGTTTTATCGTTTCTTTTTTAACAGCTTTATTGAGTGTCTTCATTTCAGCTTTAGCAGCCTATGGCTTTTCAAAATTATCATTTAAAGGTAGAACAGTTCTCTTTTTAACCGTTATTGCCTCTATCATGATACCTAAAGAAACTTTCATTGTGCCATTATTTGATATTATTGAAAATTTGAATTGGATTGATACCTACCAATCCATGATCATTCCCAATCTAGCAACAGGTTTTGGAACATTTATGCTTTATTCTTATTTTAAAGTTATTCCAGAATCTATCCGTGAATCCGCGAAGATTGATGGTGCTAGTGAATGGACGGTTTTTTCAAAGCTCATGTTACCAATTGTAAAACCTGGTATAGGAGCTCTATTTATTCTAAACTTTGTAACTGCTTGGAATGATTATTTGTGGCAGTTATTGATGGCAAGAAGTAAAGAAATGAAAACACTAACCATTGGGGTGGCTAGCTTACAGCAAGATATCAATCCCAATATTGGTTTAAAAGTAGCAGGTGCGGCTATTGCTGCCTTGCCAATGATCATTATCTTCTTTATGTTCCAACGATTCTTTGTAAAAGGCGCTACAAATGGTGCCATCAAAGAATAAGTCACTTTGTCTACTTTAAAATTATATAGTTGAAAGGAATGTCAAAATGTCAAAAAAAATCTTAAAATTAGCTACACTAGCTATCTTGCCCTTTGTAGGACTTACAGCATGTTCTTCCAAAAAAGAATCAGCTAAAAGTGATAAAAATCAAAATCAAATTGAAGTATGGTTAACACCACAATGGAAAGGAACATACAGCGGGACAGAGGAAGGAGCTGATTATGATTCTTTCTTTAAAACGGCAGCAAGCATGTATGAAAAGGAACATCCAGGGAAAAAAATTAGTGTTCAGGTTATCCCAGGCGAGGAAAGAGATAGCAAGTTAAGTGTTGCCACACAAACGAAAACTCTTCCAGATGTTTTCTTCGAATCTACTTTTGCTATTAGCAATTACGCGCATCAAGGTCTGTTAGCGCCTTTAGATAATATTATTGACTCAAAAAGCAAATCAGATATTTCTTCATCTGTTTGGAAGAATGTTTCTATTAACAAAAAAACCTATTTTTACCCATTTGCGCAAAATCCAGGCATGCTAGTCTATAATGCTGAAATGTTTGAAAAAGCGGGTCTTCAAAAGTATATTGCTGATAAAGAAAAAATTGCAGATTGGACAGTAGATGATTTTAAAACGATTTTAACCGGCTTAAAAGCTAGCAATGAGAACGTTTCTCCGCTTGGATTTTATGCTAAAAATAATCAGGCTGATACCTGGACGATGATGTACCTTAGAATGTTTGGCTCATCTTTCTTTGGTAAAGATGGAAAATTAACTGTTAATGATAAAAAAGGTGTCGAAGCACTAGATTTTATTAAAGAGCTTAATGATAAAAAAATGATTACCTCAGGAGCAGAATCATTGACAAGTAATGATGTTAATGCCATGTTCCAAAATCAACAAGTAGCTATTAGTTTTACCAATTCCGTTCTTTATAAAGGCATGCAAGATAGCATGAATAATGGAACTTTAACTAAATTTGATGCCCGTTTAGCAAATGTTCCAAATGTAGAAGATCCAAAATCATTCACCTATGTTTTAGGTTCTGCTGTATTTAATACTAACGGTGACAAACGTATGAAATTGGCTAAGGATTTTGTGAAATATTATTCTGAAAACGAAGAATTAATCAAAGCTAGTATGAACTTCGTGCCAGTACGTAAATCATTGGTTGACAAAGAAAAAGCAAACAATCCATTGCTTGAAACCTATATCAATAATGATAAACATGTGATTAACTTTTCAAATAATACTCCGGGTTATGTTGAAATCAGAAATGCTTTATTCCCAGAAATTCAAGCAGCTTTAACAGGGGAAAAATCTTCTAAAGATGCCTTAGATGCATTTGTTAAAAATGGAAATAAAGCAATTGAAGAAGGTCAAAAACATTCCAAAGCACTTAAATAAACACTTCAAAAAGGAGATAACATGATTTTTGATGCAATCAGCCAACTGTCAAACTATCGCTATTTACATCCAAGACTTGCTGAGGCTATTGATTATATTTTGAACAATGACCTTCAAAGTCTACCTTTTGGTCAAAGTGTTATCAAGGATCAAGAGCTCTTTTTGAATTATACTAACAGCGTTTTTGAAGAAAAAAGTTCGAGTACTTACGAATACCATAAAGAATATGCTGATATTCATATCATTTTGGAGGGCTCGGAAAAGATTTTTTATGGTGATGAAAAGGGAAATGATATCAAACCATATGATAGTGACAATGATTTTGCCTTGGCTCAATCCCAAGTCATTGCAGAACTTCTCTTGAGACCAGGGTATTTCATTGTCTTTTTCCCTGAAGAAAAACATCAACCTGGCGGACAAGTGCTAAAAGATGAACAGGTTAAAAAAGTTGTCTTCAAAGTTCGGATGACTGACGATAAAGAAACAAATGAGAATAGGAAGAGATAATCATGACACATTTAGACAAATATAAAGGCATTATCCCAGCATTTTATGCTTGCTACGATGAGAAGGGAGAAATTAGCCCTGAAAGAGTACAGGCCTTGACACATTATTATATGGATAAAGGCGTTCAAGGTTTATACTTAAACGGCTCTTCAGGAGAATGTATTTATCAAAGTGTGGCGGATCGCATCTTAGTCCTAGAAAATGTGATGTCGGTAGCTAAAGGAAAGTTAACCATCATAAACCATGTGGCTTGTAACAATACTAAAGATAGTATTCTTCTAGCCCAACACTCAGAGGAAATGGGTGTAGATGCCATAGCAGCTATTCCGCCAATTTATTTTCGACTCCCTGATTACGCAGTAGCCGACTATTGGCAGACCATTTCAGCTTCTGCGCCAGATACTGATTTCATTATTTACAATATTCCTCAATTAGCTGGAACTGAACTCAATGCAAGTTTGTATCAGGAAATGCTCAAAAACGAACGAGTTATTGGTGTTAAAAATTCTTCCATGCCAGTACAAGATATTCAACAATTTTGTTCTATTGGAGGAGAAAATCATATTGTCTTTAATGGCCCTGATGAACAGTTTTTAGCAGGTCGCCTAATGGGAGCTGAGGCTGGAATTGGTGGAACATACGGAGCCATGCCAGAACTTTTCTTGAAGTTAAATCAACTCATTTCTGAGAAAGATTTGCAAAAAGCTAAACAATTGCAATATGCTATTAACGATATCATTACAGTCTTGGTGTCCGCTCATGGGCATATGTATGCAGTCATAAAAGAAGTTCTTCGTATCAATGACTCCTTAGATATTGGAGGTGTTCGTTCTCCTTTAAGCAATTTGAGAGATGAGGACAAAGCTATTTGTCTTCAAGCGGCGAAACTGATTCAGCAAGCAAAGGAAACATTTTGTTAACGACAGGAGGAAGTGATATGACTTATTATCTCTCTATTGATATTGGTGGAACAGCTATAAAGTATGGTTTATTAACTGAAACTGGTACCTTTATTGAAAAGCATGAAATGGCTACAGAAGCTTATAAAGGTGGACCTGCAATTCTTGAAAAAGTGAAAGACTTGATCAAGCAATATCAGGAAAAAAATCCCCTTTCAGGAGTAGCCATTTCTTCAGCGGGAATGGTTGACCCGGATAAGGGAGAAATTTTTTATTCAGGTCCCCAAATTCCCAATTATGCTGGAACATCCTTTAAAAGTGAGATTGAAGATTGTTTTCACATTCCTTGTGAAATTGAAAATGATGTTAATTGCGCTGGTTTAGCGGAAGCAATTTCTGGAAATGCAAAAGATAGTAAAGTGGCTTTATGTTTGACAATTGGTACAGGGATAGGAGGATGCTTGCTACTCGATAATCACATTTTCTCTGGTGTTGGCAATTCGGCCTGTGAAGTCGGTTATATGCATCTTGGAAAAGGTTCTTTCCAAGATTTGGCTTCTACAACGGCCTTAATAAAAGATGTGGCCAAAAGAAAAAATGAGTCTGAAGAAAGTTGGAATGGACGACGTATTTTTGAAGAGGCTAAAAAAGGAGATCAGCACTGTATTGCGGCAATCCAGCAAACGGTAGATTTTCTTGGTCAAGGGCTTGCTAATATGGCTTATGTCACTAATCCAGATCTTATTGTTTTAGGTGGAGGCATTATGGCTCAAGAGGATTACCTAGCACCATTGATAAAAAAAGCTCTTAAAAAGTATCTTGTTTCAAGTCTATTCGAGGTTTTAGACGTACGTTTTGCTCAACATAAGAATGATGCTGGTATGCTAGGGGCCTATTACCATTTTTGTCAAAAACAAAAGGAGAGAACTTTGGCATGATTGAAACGTTAGCAAAAAAAGACTTACAGGCATACAGGGGGAAAAGGGAAGTTCCAGAAGACTTTAACGATTTTTGGAATTCCAATCTTCAAAAGATTAAAGAGTCTATTCCTTATCAATTGAAAGAAAAAGATTTTGGCTTATCTTTTGTCAAATGTTTTGAACTGACATTTGAAGCTAGTGGAAAAGGTAGAGTTTATGCAAAATGCCTATTTCCTAATGTCAATGAACCTGTTCCAGTCATTTTTGTCTTTCATGGCTACCAAGGACAAAGTCCAGATTGGACAGAAAATCTCAAATATATTGCAGCGGGTTATGCTGTCGTATGCATGGATGTTCCTGGCCAAGCAGGTCACTCAGTCGATTCTGGTCAATATAAAGGGATTACCGTCAAAGGTCAGGTCATTAGGGGAGTTAGTGAAGGACGAGAACACTTATTCTATAAACATGTTTATTTGGACATTTACCGTCTGATATCAATTGTTTCTTCTTTATCAATGGTTGATGAAGATATGCTTTATAGTTTAGGAGCTTCACAAGGTGGTGCCCTTGCTTTAGTAGCGGCAGCCCTTCATCCCTCGATCAAAAAGACAGTAACCGTTTATCCTTTTCTATCTGACTTTGAAAGGGTTCTTGAACTTGGTAATCATTCAGAAGCTTATGATGAATTATTTAGATATTTTAAATTTACAGATCCGTTTCACCTAACGGAGGAAAAAATCTTTCAGATCTTATCCTATATTGATGTCAAAAATATGGCACAACGGATTAAAAATCCCGTGTTAATGGTAACTGGAATGGATGATGATGTTTGTCCTCCGTCAACGCAATACGCAATATTTAACAGATTAGAAGGCCAAAAACATCATTATGTTTTACCTGAGTACGGTCATGAGGCCTTAAATGTTGGTGTCAATGATTTGATTTATGATTTCTTAATTGGTTCTACAATCATGTCATCCGAAAAAGAATCCTAATGCCTTAGGATTCTTTTCTTAATTTATAATCGTATCTTTAAAAATTTCTTCTTTTTTCGCTTTGTCAATAGCTAAGACATAGGCGTAAATGATATCCATCATGATGAGCAGGGGGAATTGTGGCGAAATGCGGTTTCCGTAATTGAGTTTATGGGTAGAAGCCACTTTGATGACTTCGATTTCTTTGGGGAAAGCAGGTTTAGGATGTGTTGTGAGTAAAATACTTGGAGCTCCCTTTTGACTAGCTTTCTCTAGGGCCGAGATAACAGATTGCGTTTTACCTGAAAGTGAAAAAGCGATAACCAGACATTTTTCATTGACTAAACTATTGGCCCATGTAAATCCGTCGGTGTCAGAATAAGCATCGCAGATGAGACCAAGTCTCATAAAACGAAGTTTCATTTCTTGAGCAACCAATGCAGAGCTTCCTTTGCCATAGAAATAGATACGTTCCGATTGATCAATTTTTTGAGCTAATGCTTGCAACTTAGCCTCATCAACGAGATCGTATGTTTTATCAATCAGGGAATCGTAATCAAATAAAACCCGTTTTGTCCGTTCTAAGGTAAAGTTTTGACCATTTGACTCATTTTTTTGTACACTTTTACTGTACTCAAAGGAAAAGGCACGGTAACCTGAAAAGCCACATTTTTTAGCAAAGCGTGTTAAAGCGGCGTTTGAAATATGTAGACGTGAGATGATTTTGGCAGATGCTAAATCATCATCTTTCAAATCTGATTCGATAAAAAAACGCGCAATTTCTTTTTCTAAAGGTGTCATTTGTTCAATGGCTTCCTCAATTTTGCTCATGAAATGATGTTTATGTCGCATAATTTTTTCCTCCTGTAAGCCCTATCAATCAGTATAGCATATTGTTAAGGAGATGATAAGTTTATACTTGTAACAGATGGAGGAGGAGGGAGGGGAACTGGCATAATGAGGCAATTAGGATTGTCATTATGATTTCTGTTAGTAAAGACGATTTGAAAAATGCGGAATTTAAAAAACTCTTTTCAGTCATTCGTTATGTGAGTCAATCCCAAGAACGGATGGATCAGATTTGTCAAAGTCATCATGCCCTAGAGATTTTACACCTCTTATCATTTTTTGAATAAAGGTATCCAATTAAGGATTCCTTTTTATGGTATAATAGGGAGAATTGGAACACTAATGAGTCAATCAAAAGCATGATTAAAGGAAGACAAATGATCCCTATTTTTGACACACATACCCACTTAAATGTAGATAATTTCAAAGGAAAAATAGAAGAAGAACTTGCTCTCTCTAAGGAAATGGGAGTTGGTTACCACAATGTTGTTGGTTTTGATCAAGAAACCATTGATGGAGCTCTGTTCTTAGCTAATAACTATCCTGACATCTATGCCACTATCGGTTGGCATCCAACAGAAGCCGGATCCTATAACCAAGATGTTGAGGAGATGATTGTCTCGCATTTAAAAGACCCTAAAGTGATTGCTTTAGGGGAAATTGGTTTGGATTATCATTGGATGGAGGATCCCAAAGAGGTTCAAATTAAGGTTTTTAAAAGACAGATTCAACTGTCCAAAGCCTATGATTTGCCCTTTGTGGTTCATACACGTGAGGCTCTAGAGGATACTTATGATGTTATCAAAGAAGTTGGTGTAGGGCCACGCGGTGGCATCATGCATTCTTACTCTGGAAGCTTGGCAATGGCCCAAAAATTTGTTGAATTAGGAATGATGATTTCCTTCTCAGGAGTCGTCACCTTCAAAAAAGCACTGGACATTCAGGAAGCAGCGCAGCAATTACCCCTAGAAAAAATCCTGGTAGAAACAGACGCACCTTACTTGGCTCCTGTTCCAAAGCGTGGTCGGGAGAATCGCACTGCTTATACACGGTACGTGGTTGATAAGATTGCGGAATTGCGAGGCATTTCAGTTGAAGAAGTGGCTGCCGCGACAACAGAAAATGCAAAAAGGATATTCAGAATTGACAGATAGAATTAGAATTCATGAGGTTGTGGTCGTAGAAGGTAAAGACGACACGGCTAACTTGCGGCGTTTTTATGATGTTGATACTTACGAGACAAGAGGGTCAGCTATTACGGAAGATGACCTTGAGAGAATACAACGGTTACAAGATTTAAGAGGGGTAATCGTTTTTACCGACCCTGATTATAACGGGGAACGCATCCGTAAGTTGATTATGGCGGCAGTTCCTAAGGCTCAACATGCTTTCCTCAAACGAGATGAAGCCGTACCTAGTTCCAAATCAAAAGGTCGCTCCTTAGGCGTGGAACACGCTTCTTTTGATGATTTACAAAAGGCCTTGAAAAAGGTAACCCGAGTTTACGATGACGATAATCACTTTGATATTACCAGTGCCGATTTGATGCGGCTTGGATTAACCTTAGGAAAAGATAGTCGTCAAAGACGAGAATATTTAGGCGAGGCATTAAGGATTGGCTATTGCAATGGCAAACAATTACTCAAACGCTTAGAATTATTTGGAATCACCTTAGGTCAAGTTGAAGAAGTCATGTCAGAATACCAATGATAACCGTCAAAAAACTCACAAGATAGACTTGTGAGTTTTTTGCTGACTGATTCTCTTATTCCCGAAAAATAATTGCAACTATATTAATGAGTAGAAATAGACCAATAATTTCCAACCATTTTGGTTGAAATGGACCATGTCCTAGATTAGCTAAATAGGTAATAAAAAGGTAAGTGATTGTTAATAGGAAAGCTAATGGTAATATGTGTTTTATCCAGTAAACTAATGACCTGCGCATTGGATACCGTACCAGGACAAGAGAGCAGCTGTAGCTGCAACGTTTCTTTTAATCCCATTCTTAGCTAACCAAGAGACAGCAAATTTAGCAGCCTCTTTCCAAGCCTTTCTCTGTACAAAGCTAACAAATGCACCAACTTTAAACATATCGGCAATATCAGAGACAGCTTTATCTTTCATACAAACCGCGAATGAACCAATGCTTCTTTTTCTACGTTTCGAGAATGTTGGAGATAAATCAGTTGAGTCCATTAGATGAATAAAGGCCTGAATTTCATCAGAGGTATAATTATTTGTTAAATAATCATGATTAAACGTATAGTTATTTCCACTAATAATGATTCCCTTTGTAAATAGTTGCTCAAATTCACTTGCTACGGATTCAATTTCTGTCTGGCTGACGTAATTATCTTCATTAGCATAAACAGTAGATGCCATTGATGATAAGTAGGGAAAAATACTGCATATTGCTATGATACATGTCATTATCTTAAGAAACTTTTTTTTCATTATTAATCCTTTCTATTGGTTATTTGTTTATGATTTTAGCCGACACTTTTAATTTAATTAGATTAATCTTATAAAAGTATAATAAATCATAAAAAAAGATTTGTCAATTCTTTTTTTGACAAATTTTCCTCATTTTTTTATGGGTCAAAAAAATTATGCTACAATAGAGAAAACAAATGAGTAGGAAATAGATTAGATGAGAATAGCAGATTACAGTGTTACTAGGGCTGTGCTTGACCGCCATGGTTTCACTTTTAAAAAATCCTTTGGACAAAACTTTTTAACAGACACCAATATTTTGCAAAAAATTGTTGATACAGCTGAAATTGATCGAAATGTCAATGTTATTGAGATTGGGCCAGGTATTGGTGCTTTGACGGAATTTTTAGCAGAGAATGCTGCAGAAGTTATGGCTTTTGAAATTGATGATCGCTTGATTCCGATATTAGCCGACACTTTAAGAGACTTTGATAATGTGCAAGTCATTAATCAAGATATCTTAAAATCTGATTTACAAAGTCAAATCAAGCAGTTTAAAAATCCAGATTTACCTTTAAAAGTCGTTGCAAATCTTCCTTATTACATTACAACGCCTATTTTGATGCACTTGATTGAAAGTAAAATTCCTTTCCAAGAGTTTGTGGTCATGATGCAAAGAGAGGTAGCGGATCGCATATCTGCAGAGCCAAATACCAAAGCCTACGGCAGCTTATCCATTGCCGTTCAGTACTATATGACTGCAAAAGTTGCCTTTATCGTTCCAAAAACTGTTTTTGTTCCAGCTCCTAATGTGGATTCTGCCATTCTTAAAATGGTGAGACGTCCGGAACCATTAATTGAGGTCACTGATGAAGATTTCTTCTTCCGAGTGGCTAAAGTTGGTTTTGTCCACCGCAGAAAGACTTTATGGAACAATTTAACCAGTCATTTTGGAAAAACAGAAGAGATTAAGACAAAATTGACACAGGCTCTTGAACTTGCCGACATTAAACCTTCGATTCGTGGCGAAGCTTTGACCATCCCTCAATATGGGAAATTGGCTGATGCCTTGAAAGAAGTTGGATTTTAAAAGCCCTTCCTATTGAGGAAAGGCTTTTTTGCTATTTTGTAATGCCTAGGGCTTTTTTTATTTCAGCAACCTGCATTTTGGTCAAGGCTTTTGGATCATTTTGAGCTAAGCTTTGTAATTTCATTGCTAATTGAGGGTTAGCTTTCATGGCTTTTTCTTGTTGAGCTTTCATTTGTGGGGCAAGTTGACTAAGTTTGGCAGCTTGTTTCTTTGATAGGACTAACCAGGTATCTTTTGGTACAGTTACAATCGATTTTTGAGAAATCAACTGACCATTTTCACCCCCAAAACCAAACATCAGCTTGTCAAAATCCGATTTCCAAACGTATCGCTTGGTTGTCGTTTTAAGGTATGCATGATCTATTTCCCCCAATTTATATTGGGCTGTCTTTTTGATGGCTTCGTTAATTTTCTTTGAATTTGGAATGAAGTGTGCTCTTGGCTGTTTTTGGTCTTTTGCATCTTTGTAAACAAGAACATGGTGGTCTGATTTGCTACCAACCTTTTGGTAAATCAATAAACCAAAGCTAGCGTTCTTGTCAGCTGCAGAATAAATGTTTTTCTTTGAAACCGTTGTTTCAACTGTCATGCCAGTATGGTTAACAAAATGATCGGTCAAATAAAGAGTGCTTGCTAAAAGTGTTAGGAGAGATAAGGTTCCTAAAATATAGCGAAGACTTGCTTTAGGTAAGTACATCCAAGTGGCAAAGGATAAGATTGTGGCTAAACTAATAATGGCTAATATCATCTTAGAGCTCCTTTTCTACTTCAATAATTTTTCCTTTTCTTAAGAAAAGGGCAACAATAAATCCGATAATGGCAAAGGATAGTCCAATGGTGAATGAAACATGGAACCCTTTAAGGCTAGCTTCTAACATCTTAGAAGCGTATTCAAGAGGATTTTGATCTTTTAAAAGGTGCGACGGTTTGTTGTGATTGATGACATTTTGGGTCACACTTGATAGTAAAGCAACAACAATGGCAGAAGCGATTTGACGTGCAGTATTATTAGATGCGGTACCATGTGCAGCTTCATGAGGTGGCAAAGCACTCATGGCAGATGCTGTTAATGGCATCATAATCATGGCAATACCAAACATACGAACGGCATAAAGCAAAGTAATATAGTGATCAGGAGTTGCACTAGTCAGGAAGATAAAAGGAATGGTTCCGATTCCTAAAATAGAAAACCCGATCAGAGCCAAACGACGGGCGCCTACTTTATCATAGACACTTCCTGCAATAGGACTCACAATCCCCATCATTAGGGCTCCTGGTAAAAGGACAAGCCCTGAATCAAGTGCAGACAGACCATGAACATTTTGGAGATAAAGAGGAAGCATCATCTCGACCCCCATCATAGCCATCATGGAAAGGGCAATGGCAAGTGTCGTGATTGAGAATTGTTTCACCTTGAAAACCCGTATATCAAGGAACGGTTCTTCAAGAATAAGTTGACGATGAATAAAGATAGCGATAAAAATCAACCCAATCACAATAGGAGCGATGACGGTTTTCATTTCTGTCCACCCATCATTTGCAACATTGGTGAAGCCCCATAGGAAGCTGCCAAAACCAATGATAGATAGAATAAGAGAGGGTAAATCCAAAGACATTTTTTTATTAGGAATAACATCTTTAACCAAGATTGGTGATAACAAGAAGGCAAGGATTAGAATAATGAGTGGGAGAACAAAAATAGCTCTCCAGGATAAGTTGTGTCCCCACAAAATAATGTCATGCTTTAATAACCATCCAGCAAAAGTAGGACCAATAGCAGGACCAAGCCCAACAACTAGACCACTAAGCCCCATAGCAGCTCCTCTTTGCTCGGCAGGATAGATATTGACCATTACAACTTGCATCAAAGGCATGGTAATACCGACAGCAATGGCTTGAATAATACGACCAAAGAGGAATAGGTTCCAATTATCAGTAGGTGCCAAGGCTGTGATGATTAAGCCAATAACTAAGATGGCATAAGCTGACACATAAAGCCATTTTGTTGAAAAACGGGTTGCAAGAAAAGCTGAAACGGGAATCATAATACCGTTAGCCAATAAAAACCAAGTGGTTGCCTGTTGAGCAGTGGCCAAGTTAATATCGAAGTTTTTCATTAAGGTTGGAATGGCAGTTCCCAGACTTGTCTGGTTCAAAATGCCGGCAAAGGTTGCTACTAATAATAAGATAACCATTGCGGTACGATTGTAGCTTTTGCCATGTATATCAATGTGTTCTTGTCTTGATGACATTGCGTTTCTCCTTTGTATCTGATTTGCTATTATTCTCTCGAAAAACAATTATAATTTCAGAAAATAAATAGTTACCCTGAGAACTATACCACAAACCAAAAAGGCAAGCAATCATTTTGGCCTGGTTTTTTCTAAATTTTTTCAGAAAAGTTGATAGCAAGATGAAAGCCGAGGAAAAAATTAAATCTACTGAATTAAGCGCTTATTTTTGCTATAATAAACTTATTATGATTATAAGGAGTTCATTTGCAAGGTAGAATTATTAAATCCTTAGCTGGCTTTTATTATGTAGAGTCGGAAGGGAAAGTTTATCAGACACGTGCGCGTGGTCATTTTCGTAAAAAAGGACAAACACCATATGTAGGGGATTTTGTGGATTTTTCTGCAGAAGATCATTCGGAAGGTTATATCTTAGCCCTTCACCCCCGAAAAAATGAATTGATTAGACCGCCTATTGTTAATATTGATCAAGCTGTGGTTGTGATGTCTGCTAAGGAGCCGGACTTTAATAGTAACTTACTGGACCGATTTCTGGTATTACTAGAACATAAGACTATCAAACCACTGGTCTATATTAGCAAATTAGATTTGCTTGATGACTTGTCGGCTATTGAGTCTATTCGTCAAGAATACCAAAAGATTGGTTATCATTTTGCCTTGTCTTTAGAAGAACTACTGCCACACCTTAAGGACCAGGTTACTGTTTTTATGGGGCAAACAGGTGTTGGGAAATCAACACTCCTTAACAAGATTGCACCCGAACTTGCTTTAGAAACGGCAGCTATTTCTGATAGTCTTGGACGTGGAAGACATACCACACGTGCTGTCAGTTTTTACAATGTTTACGGCGGAAAAATTGCTGATACGCCTGGCTTTTCCAACTTAGATTATGCCATTGATAAGGCAGAAGACTTAAGTGAAGCCTTTCCTGAAATCCGTCATTTCAGTCACCAATGCAAATTTAGGTCTTGTAGTCACCGTCATGAACCACAATGTGCGGTTATTGCAGCAGTTGAGTCGGGCGACGTTTGGAAAGTTCGTTATGACAACTATCTGCAATTTCTGAGTGAAATTGAAAACAGAAGAGAAACCTTTAAAAAAGTAATAAAAAGAAAGTAGGTCACCCCATGTTTACTAATAAAATTGCGCCATCCATTTTAGCAGCTGACTATGCTAATTTTGCTTCCGAACTTAAAAGAATTGAAGAGACTGATGCAGAATATGTTCATATTGATATTATGGATGGTCAATTTGTGCCCAATATTAGTTTTGGAGCAGATGTTGTTGCAAGTATGCGTAAGCACAGCAAGCTCGTCTTTGATTGTCACTTAATGGTGGTTGATCCTGAACGTTATGTTGAAGCTTACGCGCAAGCAGGAGCGGATATTATGACCATACATACTGAAAGCACAAAGCATATCCATGGTGCCCTACAAAAAATTAAAGCGGCAGGAATGAAAGCAGGGGTTGTTATTAATCCTGGAACTCCTGTTTCTGCTTTAAAACCTGTTCTTAACTTGGTTGATCAAGTGCTTATCATGACAGTCAACCCCGGTTTTGGGGGGCAAGCTTTTATCCCAGAATGTTTAGAAAAAGTAGAAGAAGTAGCTAGCTTAAGAGAAACATTAGGTTTAACATTTGATATTGAAGTGGATGGTGGTGTTGATAATAAAACCATTGCAGCCTGCCGAAAAGCTGGGGCCAATATCTTTGTTGCGGGATCTTACCTCTTTAAGGCCAGTGACTTGGTGAGTCAGGTGCAAACCTTGAGGACTGCTTTAAATGATTAGGATTGCGATGATTGCGGGTGGGCAAATAACAGATTTTTCTGCCCAATTCGATTATTATGTTGGAATTGATAGAGGAAGCCTGTTTTTAATTGAAAATGGGCTTCCTTTGGAATTAGCCATTGGTGATTTTGATTCTGTTTCTGAAGAAGAATTATCGAATATAAAAGAGAGAGCAAAAGAATGGATTCAAGCACCTGTTGAAAAGGATGATACGGATACTGAGTTAGCCTTGAAAACAGTATTTGAGAGATTTCCGGATGCTCAGGTAACTCTTTTTGCAGCCTTTGGTGGGCGTTTAGATCATATGATGTCGAATATTTTTTTACCGAGTGATCCGGAAATTGCTCCTTATATGAAGCAAATCATACTAAAAGACGACCTCAATCATATCCATTATTTTCCAAGTGGCCATCACAAGGTTGAACAAGTAGAGGGAATGACTTATGTCTCTTTTATGACAGATGGTGATGCTCCTTTAAGCATTGAAAAAGCCAAGTATCAGTTGACGTCAGATCATTATTTTCAAAAAAAAGTCTACTCCAGTAATGAATTCGTAGGTAAGCCTATTGAAGTTACACTGGATAAAGGGTATCTTGTCGTCATTCAAAGTAAAGATAGGAGATAATTTGGAAATTATTATCATTATTTTATTAGTGATTTCTTGTGTCATGAGTGTCTTGCTCTATCAAAAGATTAATCAGCTTGAAAATCAAATGGATAAGCATCATGAAATTTTAGCGGATAATCTATCGGATCAAATGACCTATCAATTAGAAAGTTCTAGTAAGGAACAATTTCTAGAAGTTAGTACCTTAATGAACCGTCAGCAAGCTGATTTATATCAGCAACTAAATGACTTGAAATCTGTCCTTCACCACAATCTATCTGAAAGTCGTGATCGGAGTGATCAGCGATTGGACGTCATGAATCAGAATTTGACACGGTCTGTTCAAGACATGCAAGCTTCAAATGAGAAACGCCTTGAAGAAATGCGTCGGACAGTTGAAGAAAAACTTGAAGAAACGCTTAATAAACGCCTTCAGGTTTCATTTGAAACGGTTTCTAAACAATTGGAAAACGTGAATGCCGGTCTTGGTGAAATGCGTACGGTTGCTAAAGATGTTGGGACCTTAAATAAGGTATTATCCAATACCAAGACGCGAGGCATATTAGGTGAATTACAGCTAGGACAAATTATTGAAGATATCCTTACCGTTCAACAATATGAAAAAGAAATTCCAACTGTTAAAGGTTCAAGTGAGCGCGTGGAGTATGCTGTTAAATTGCCTGGAAATCAGGACGGGGAATATGTTTATCTACCAATTGATTCCAAGTTTCCTTTAGAAGACTATTATCGTTTGGAAGATGCCTATGAATCCGCCGACAAAGAAAGGATTGAACAATCTCGTAAAGCCTTGTTATCTGCTATCAAACGATTTGCCAAAGATGTTAATAAGAAATATATCAATCCTCCTGAAACCACAAACTTTGGGATTCTATTTTTACCGACAGAAGGTCTCTACTCTGAAGTGGTCAGAAGCGCAGCCTTCTTCGATGCTCTTAGAAGGGAAGATAATATCGTTGTGGCCGGTCCATCTACCTTATCCGCTTTGCTTAATTCCCTATCGGTTGGTTTTAAAACCTTAAATATCCAAAAAAATGCAGACGATATTAGTAAGATTCTTGGGAATGTCAAAGTGGAGTTTGAAAAATTTGGCGGTATTCTGGTTAAGGCTCAAAAACAAATTAACACGGCAAACACAACACTAGATCAGTTGATTTCGACCCGTACAAATGCTATTGTCCGTGCTTTAACCAAGGTCGAAACTTATCAAGATAAAGATACCGAAGCTTTGCTCAATATGACCTATTTAGAAGAGGATGAAGATGAAAATTAATCAAATGAAGAAAGATCAGCTCTTTGAAGGATTCTACCTGATTAAGTCAGCAGAAGTTCGTAAGACAAGGGCTGGGAAAGACTTTATTGCTTTTACCTTTCAAGATGATACTGGAGAGATTTCAGGTAATCTTTGGGATGCTCATGCCTACAACGTTGAAGAATTTGTGGCTGGAAAAATTGTGCATATGAAAGGGCGTCGAGAAGTTTATAATGGAACGCCTCAGGTGAATCAAATTACACTGCGCAATACTCGTGATGGTGAACCTAATGACCCAAGTGAATTTAAGGAGAAAGCACCAGTTAGTGTCTCTGATGTCAGAGATTATCTGGAACAAATGCTTTTCAAAATTGAAAATGCAACTTGGCAAAGGATTGTCCGAGCTCTATACCGTAAGTTTGATAAGGAATTTTATACCTATCCTGCTGCTAAAACCAATCATCATGCCTTTGAATCAGGGCTAGCTTATCATACGGCTACCATGGTAAGACTGGCTGATAGTATTGGGGATATTTATCCGGAATTAAATAAAAGTCTTCTTTTTGCCGGTATCATGTTGCACGATCTTGCCAAAGTCCTTGAACTAACGGGTCCAGACCATACAGAATATACTGTTCGTGGCAATCTCATTGGGCACATTGCTCTCATCAATGAAGAGATTACAAAAGTTATAAATGAGTTAAAAATTGATGACACGAAAGAAGAAGTTGTCGTTTTGAGACATTTAATTTTAAGTCACCATGGACAGTTAGAATTTGGGAGCCCAGTACGTCCGCGCATTATGGAAGCTGAGATTCTCCACATGATTGACAATATTGATGCCAATATGATGATGATGTTAACTGCTCTCAGTCGAGTAGACGAAGGAGAGATGACAAACCGTATATTTGCAATGGATAACCGCTCTTTTTACAAACCTAAATATTAAATGTTACAAAAATATTTAAATATTACAATTGAACATAAATAAATAAAAAGATGAACAATTTTCCTTGCGAACGTTCGTCTTTTTTTGAGAACTTTGTGTTATAATATGATAAAGTATAACATGATGGGGAAAATATGAAATTAAGACGTAGTGAACGCATGGTTGTTATTTCAAATTATCTTATTAACAACCCTTATAAATTGACAAGTTTAAATACCTTTGCAACAAAATATGAAGCTGCTAAATCTTCTATTTCTGAAGATATTGCTATTATCAAAAAAGCTTTCGAAGAATCAAATATTGGAGAAATTGAAACCCTAACTGGTGCAAGTGGTGGGGTTATTTTTACCCCAAGTATTTCTCGAGAAGAGGCTATTGCCATTGTCGAAGATCTTTGTCAAAAGCTATCTGAAAACAATCGTATTTTGCCAGGAGGGTACATATACCTTTCAGATTTACTAAGTACACCCAAAATTTTACAAAACATTGGTCGAATTATCGCCAATGCTTTTAAAGGGCAAAAAATTGATGCCGTCATGACAGTTGCTACTAAAGGAGTTCCTTTAGCTAATGCGGTAGCCAATATACTCAATGTGCCTTTTGTTATTGTAAGACGTGACTTGAAAATCACAGAAGGATCGACTGTTTCAGTAAATTATGCCAGTGCTTCAAGTGATCGCATTGAAAAAATGTTTCTTTCTAAGAGGAGTCTCCAACCAAACAGTCGTGTTTTGATTGTCGATGACTTTCTAAAAGGAGGAGGAACAATTACGGGGATGATTAGTCTTCTATCCGAATTTGATAGTCATTTGGTAGGAGTGGCTGTTTTTGCTGAAAATGCTAAAGAAGAACGTGAACAGATGGCATATAAATCATTGCTTAAAGTTTCTGAAATAGATGTCAAGAACAATAAAGTCGTCGTTGAAGTTGGGAATATTTTTAACGATATATAATGTATGGAGAGAAAAAGGGAATATTATGGAATTCGAAAACACAAAATCTAATCAGATTAAAACAACACTTGCTTTAACGTCAACACTCGCACTTCTTGGGACTGGTGTTGGTATGGGACATACCGTTAATGCGGATGACATGACAACTGCTGATCAATCACCTAAATTACAAGGTGAAGAAGCAACATTGGCGCCTACAAACATTGAAGATACTAAAGCAGCCATTGATACTAAAACAGCTACATTAGCAGAACAAACCGATGCTCTTAATACTGTAAATGAGACAATCACAAGCACAAATGAAGAATTAGCTACTTTAGAAGGAGGCTTAGCTGATAAAGAAACAGCAGTTGCAGATGCTGAAAAAACATTGGAGTCTGTTTCAAATGCCTCAGAAGAAGAATTTAATCAATTAGCAGAACAAAATAAAGCTGACTTAGCTAAAACTCAAGAGGAGCTAAAACTTGCTGAAGCAACAAAAGAAGAAGTTGCAACACAGGTATTGACACAATCTGACGAGGTAACAGCTGCAGCTAATGAAGCTAAAAAAATGGCTGAAAAAGTTGCACAAGCAGAGACAAAAGTTTCAGACTTGACGAAAATGGTCAATCAACCAGAAGCAATAACAGCTCAAGTTGAAATAGAACAAAACAATGTCAAAATCATTTCGGAAGATTTAGCAAAAGCCAAAACTGATTTAGTTGCTGTAACAGATAATACAAAAACACAATTAGCAAATGATTTAGCGACTGCTCAATCTAGCTTAAGTGCCAAACAAAATGAATTAGCTAAAGTACAGTCACAAACAAGTAATGTCGCAGTGAATGTTATGGGTGCTAATAAAATGGTTGCTCCAACTAATTACCCAATTAATGAAATCAAAAAATTAATGTCAAGTGGTTACATTGGGACACAATCTTATCTAAATACATTCTATGCTTTAAAAGATCAACTGGTTTCTAAAGCAGAAGTTGGGGCATACTTAAATCATTACGTTGATATCGCAAGTGACTTAAACCGTATCGTTAACCCAGATAACTTATCAGTTGAGGTTCAAAATGAATTAGCTGTATTTGCAGCAACATTGATTAATTCTGTTCGTCAGCAATTTGGTCTTTCTGCAGTCGAAGTGACGCAAGGCGCTCAAGAGTTTGCTCGTACTTTGACTCAAAACTATAAAGCAACACATGGAAACACTGTTCCTTTCTTTAATTACAATCAACCTGGCAAGAATGGTCATATAGGCATTGGTCCACACGATAGAACAATTATCGAACAAGCAGCTACAAGTGTTGGCTTAAAAGCTAATGATGATAACATGTATGAAAACATCGGATTCTTTGATGATGTTCATACTGTTAATGGAATCAAACGTAGCATTTATAACAGTATTAAGTACATGCTGTTTACAGACTTCACCTATGGAAATACATTTGGACATACGGTTAACTTGTTGCGTTCTGATAAAACAAACCCAAGTGCTCCGGTCTATTTAGGAGTTTCAACAGAAACTGTTGGTGGTTTAAATACCCACTATGTTATCTTCCCGGCAAGCAATATTGTAAATGCCAGCCAGTTCAGCAAACAAGTGGTTTCAGGTCCATTAACAACAGTTGATAACAGTGCTAAAATTAGCATTCTTCAAGCAAGTATTGCTTCTGTTGAGTCTAAAATTCAAACCTTACAAAAACGTATTGCAAATATTTCTTCAGAAGCACTAGTTATCTCTGCACAGAGAAAAGTAGATGGTTTAGCTGCAAAACTTCAAAAAGCTGAATCTAACGTTGAAAAAGCAAAAGCTCAACTTCAACAGTTACAAGATTCAAAAGAAGATTTACATAAACAACTTGCTTTTGCCCTTTCAACTCGTAAGGATTTAAAAGGTCAACTTGACGAATCGCTTGTTCACCTAAATCAGTCTAAAATTCTTTTACATAGCTTAGAAGAAAAACAAAGTCAAGTGGCAAGTCAAATTAACGTCTTGACATTGAAGAAAGCACAACTTGAAAAAGAACTAGCCTTTAACTCTCATCCAAATCGTGAAAAAGTTGCAAAAGAAAAAGTTGAAGAGGCTCAAAAAGCATTAACAGAAACCTTATCTCAAATTAAAACTAAAAAAGCTATCTTAAATGATTTAACACAAGAAAAAGCAAAATTGACGTCAGCAATCACAACAACTGAACAACAAATTGTTTTGTTGAAGAATCATTTAGCAAATCAAGTGGCGAATGCTCCAAAAATCAGCAGTATTGTCCAAAGATCAGAAAACAATAGAGTAAGACCGGATGTTTCTGATACAAGAGAGAAGGCAGTAGATACTGCTCAAGAAGCGACAATTCTTGCTCAAGCAGAAACAATGGCTGAAGAAGTCATTACAAATTCTGCAAAAGCCATTGTTGCAAATGCTCAAAATGTTGCACAAGAGATTATGAAAGTAGCACCTGAAGTAACACCTGATCAAGGAGTTGTTGCAAAAGTTGCAGATAATATTAAGAAAAATAATGCCCCAGCAAGTAAATCATATGGTGCAAGTTCATCAACTGTAGGAAATGCTACTTCTTCACGAGATGAAAGCACAAAACGTGCTTTAAGAGCAGGAATTGTTATGCTGGCAGCAGCAGGACTTACTGGTTACAAACTCAGAAGAGATGGCAAAAAATAAGAAAATCAAAGGAAAAATTGATTGACAGAAAGTACCGTCTATGTTACTATAGTAGACGGTACTTTTTACTTTTGGTCTCTCAAAAGTGTACAGAGACGTGCTGACAATTGTTGCAAAAGTACACACAGATATAGGCTGTCACCAAGTGCTATATCAACCAAAAATAAAAAAATACAGGAGAATGTAGATGCCTACAATTAACCAGTTGGTACGTAAACCACGTAAATCTAAAATTGAAAAATCAGATTCACCAGCTTTGAACATTGGTTACAACAGTCATAAAAAAGTTCACACAAAAATTGCTGCCCCTCAAAAACGTGGAGTTGCAACACGTGTTGGAACAATGACTCCTAAAAAACCTAACTCAGCCCTTCGTAAATTCGCTCGTGTACGTTTGAGCAACCTTATCGAAGTAACTGCCTATATCCCAGGTATCGGACACAACTTGCAAGAACACAGTGTTGTACTTATCCGTGGTGGACGTGTAAAAGACCTTCCAGGGGTACGTTACCATATCGTACGTGGAGCACTTGATACTGCAGGTGTTGCTGATCGTAAACAAGGCCGTTCTAAATACGGTGCTAAACGTCCTAAAGGATAATAGAAGGGGGATAGGAAACAATGAGTCGTAAAAATCAAGCGCCTAAGCGCGAAGTATTACCAGATCCATTATATAACTCAAAAATTGTAACACGTCTTATCAACCGTGTTATGCTTGATGGAAAACGTGGAACTGCTGCAACAATCGTATATGATGCATTTTCAACTATTAAAGAAGCAACAGGAAATGATGCTCTTGAAGTATTTGAAACAGCAATGGAAAACATCATGCCTGTACTTGAAGTTCGTGCACGCCGTGTTGGTGGATCAAACTATCAAGTACCAGTTGAAGTTCGTCCAGAACGTCGTACAACTTTAGGTTTACGTTGGTTAGTAAATGCTTCACGTGCACGCGGTGAGCATACTATGAAAGAACGTCTTGCAAAAGAAATTATGGATGCTGCAAACAACACTGGTGCATCAGTTAAAAAACGTGAAGATACTCACAAAATGGCTGAAGCAAACCGTGCCTTTGCACACTTCCGTTGGTAATTTTAACAATAAAACTTTTTGGAAAGTTTTATTTACTCAATTGCTTAAACACCAACTAATAAATAGCATTACGGGTAGGTCCTGCCTATCCGTTTTTTATAAATAGTGCTATAATAGACATATCAAATAAAAAATAATAGGAGAAACAACCTAATGGCTCGCGAATTTTCACTAGCAAAAACTCGTAATATCGGTATCATGGCTCACGTCGATGCTGGTAAAACAACTACAACTGAGCGTATTCTTTATTATACTGGTAAAATTCATAAAATTGGTGAAACACACGAAGGTGCTTCACAAATGGACTGGATGGAACAAGAACAAGAACGTGGAATTACAATCACATCTGCTGCAACAACTGCACAATGGGATGGACACCGTGTAAATATCATTGACACACCAGGACACGTGGACTTTACAATTGAAGTTCAACGTTCACTTCGTGTACTTGATGGTGCTGTTACCGTTCTTGATGCACAATCAGGTGTTGAACCTCAAACAGAAACTGTTTGGCGTCAAGCAACTGAATATAGAGTTCCACGTATCGTTTTTGCTAATAAAATGGATAAAATCGGTGCAGACTTCCTATATTCTGTAAGCACATTGCATGATCGTCTTCAAGCAAATGCACACCCAATTCAATTGCCAATTGGTTCAGAAGATGATTTCACAGGTATCATTGACTTGATTAAAATGAAAGCTGAAATCTATACTAATGACCTTGGTACAGATATCCGTGAAGAAGATATTCCAGCTGAATATGTTGATCAAGCAAACGAATACCGTGAAAAATTAGTTGAAGCAGTTGCTGAAACTGATGAAGAGTTAATGATGAAATACCTTGAAGGTGAAGAAATCACTAATGAAGAACTCATGGCTGGTATTCGTAAAGCAACTATTAACGTTGAATTCTTCCCAGTATTATGTGGTTCTGCCTTTAAAAATAAAGGTGTTCAATTAATGCTTGATGCAGTTATTGACTACTTACCAAGTCCATTAGATATTCCTGCTATTAAAGGTGTAAATCCTGATACTGATGCTGAAGAAACTCGTCCAGCTTCAGATGAAGAACCATTTGCAGCTTTAGCCTTCAAGATTATGACGGACCCATTCGTAGGTCGTTTAACTTTCTTCCGTGTTTATTCAGGTGTTCTACAAAGTGGATCATATGTTATGAATACTTCTAAAGGTAAACGTGAACGTATTGGACGTATTCTTCAAATGCACGCAAATACTCGTCAAGAAATTGAAACAGTTTACTCTGGAGATATTGCAGCTGCTGTTGGTTTGAAAAACACAACAACTGGTGATTCTTTAACTGATGAAAAAGCACAAGTTATTCTTGAATCAATTGAAGTTCCAGAACCAGTTATCCAATTAATGGTTGAACCAAAATCTAAAGCTGACCAAGATAAGATGGGTGTTGCCCTTCAAAAACTTGCTGAAGAAGATCCAACCTTCCGCGTTGAAACAAACGTTGAAACTGGTGAAACAGTTATTGCAGGTATGGGTGAACTTCACTTAGATGTCCTAGTTGACCGTATGAAACGTGAGTTTAAAGTTGAAGCAAATGTTGGTGCTCCTCAAGTATCATACCGTGAAACATTCCGTGCTTCTACACAAGCTCGTGGATTCTTCAAACGCCAATCAGGTGGTAAAGGTCAATTTGGTGATGTTTGGATTGAATTTACTCCAAACGAAGAAGGTAAAGGATTCGAGTTCGAGAATGCAATTGTCGGTGGTGTGGTTCCTCGTGAATTCATCCCTGCAGTTGAAAAAGGACTTATTGAGTCAATGGCAAATGGTGTTCTTGCTGGATACCCATTGGTAGACGTTAAAGCAAAACTTTATGACGGATCTTACCATGATGTCGATTCATCAGAAACTGCCTTCAAGATTGCTGCTTCACTTGCTCTTAAAGAAGCTGCTAAATCAGCACAACCATCAATCTTAGAACCAATGATGTTAGTAACTATTACAGCTCCAGAAGATAACTTGGGAGACGTTATGGGTCACGTTACTGCTCGTCGTGGTCGTGTTGATGGTATGGAAGCTCGTGGAAACGTACAAGTTGTTCGTGCTTATGTTCCACTTGCAGAAATGTTTGGTTATGCAACTATTCTTCGTTCAGCGACTCAAGGTCGTGGTACATTCATGATGGTATTTGACCACTATGAAGATGTTCCAAAATCTGTACAAGAAGAAATTATCAAAAAAAATCACGGTGAATAATCATTCGTAAAAAAGCTGAGAAATATCTCAGCTTTTTTTGATCTTTTATAAACAAAAGTTACAACAAAAATGACTAAAAACAATAATATATAACAGTGAAAACACTTACATAAGTATGTCCTATACCTTGATATTGCTGACTTCTTGATTTATGAAAATGGTTATTTTGTTTGCATTTTTTAAGAAATAGTTATATAATAGTTCTGTTGAAAGGTTATTTCGGATTTCTGTAAGTTAATCTTTTCACAATAGGTAGGGTTATTGCCCTTAATAATAATTCTTTTGATTTTCATAAGGAGGAAATCACTAATGGTAGTTAAAGTTGGTATTAACGGTTTCGGTCGTATCGGACGTCTTGCATTCCGTCGTATTCAAAACGTTGAAGGTGTTGAAGTAACTCGTATTAACGATCTTACTGACCCAAATATGCTTGCACACTTGTTGAAATATGATACAACTCAAGGTCGTTTCGACGGTACAGTTGAAGTTAAAGATGGTGGATTCGAAGTTAACGGAAACTTCATCAAAGTTTCTGCTGAAAAAGATCCAGAAAACATTGACTGGGCAACTGACGGTGTAGAAATCGTTCTTGAAGCAACTGGTTTCTTTGCTAAAAAAGCAGCTGCTGAAAAACATTTACATGCTAACGGTGCTAAAAAAGTTGTTATCACAGCTCCTGGTGGAGATGATGTTAAAACTGTTGTATTTAACACAAACCATGACATTCTTGACGGTACAGAAACTGTAATTTCAGGTGCTTCATGTACTACTAACTGTTTAGCTCCAATGGCTAAAGCTTTACAAGATAACTTTGGTGTTAAACAAGGTTTGATGACAACTATCCACGCTTACACTGGTGACCAAATGATCCTTGACGGACCACACCGTGGTGGTGACCTTCGTCGTGCTCGTGCTGGTGCAAGCAACATTGTTCCTAACTCAACTGGTGCTGCTAAAGCAATCGGTCTTGTAATCCCAGAATTAAATGGTAAACTTGACGGTGCTGCACAACGTGTTCCTGTTCCAACTGGATCAGTAACTGAATTGGTAGCAGTTCTTGAAAAAGAAACTTCAGTTGAAGAAATCAACGCAGCAATGAAAGCAGCTGCAAACGATTCATACGGATACACTGAAGACCCAATCGTATCTTCTGATATCATCGGTATGGCTTACGGTTCATTGTTTGATGCTACTCAAACTAAAGTTCAAACTGTTGATGGAAATCAATTAGTTAAAGTTGTTTCATGGTATGACAACGAAATGTCTTACACTGCACAACTTGTTCGTACTCTTGAGTACTTCGCAAAAATTGCTAAATAATTTTAGACTATTTTGAAAGGAAGAGATTCTCTTCCTTTTTTTTACGAAAAAATTGTGAAAAAAATAATTTATTATTTTCATATTTTGTGATTCTATTGAAAATTATGATATAATAAAGTGTATAAAAAATTTTAAGGAGTCTATCAAAATGGCTAAAATGACTGTTAAAGACCTTGATTTAAAAGGTAAAAAAGTTCTTGTCCGTGTTGACTTTAACGTACCTTTAAAAGACGGCGTTATCACAAATGACAATCGTATCTCTGCTGCCTTACCTACTATTAAATACATCATTGAAAATGGTGGACGTGCAATTCTTTTCTCACACCTTGGACGTGTTAAAGAAGAAGCTGATAAAGAAGGTAAATCACTTGCACCTGTTGCTAAAGACTTATCAGAAAAACTTGGAACAGAAGTTGTTTTCCCTGGTGTTACTCGTGGTGCTGAATTGGAAGAAGCAATTAACGCTTTAGAAGATGGTCAAGTTCTCTTAGTTGAAAATACGCGTTTTGAAGATGTAGACGGTAAAAAAGAGTCTAAGAATGATCCTGAATTAGGTAAATATTGGGCTTCACTTGGTGATGGTATCTTTGTTAATGATGCATTTGGTACAGCGCACCGTGCTCATGCCTCAAACGTTGGAATTTCTGCAAATGTTGATAAAGCAGTTGCTGGATTCCTTCTTGAAAATGAAATTGCCTACATTAAAGAAGCAGTCGAAAAACCAGAACGTCCTTTTGTTGCTATCTTAGGCGGTTCAAAAGTTTCAGATAAAATTGGTGTTATTGAAAACCTTCTTGAAAAAGCTGATAAAGTGCTTATTGGTGGTGGAATGACTTATACATTCTACAAAGCTCAAGGTATCGAAATCGGTAACTCATTAGTTGAAGAAGATAAACTTGATATTGCAAAAGAATTACTAGAAAAATCAAATGGCAAATTAATCTTACCAGTTGACTCTAAAGAAGCAAATGCCTTTGCTGATTATACTGAAGTTCGCGATACTGAAGGTGAAGCTGTATCTGAAGGATTCTTAGGTTTAGATATCGGACCAAAATCAATTGCTAAATTTGAAGAAGCTCTTGAAGGTGCTAAAACGGTTGTTTGGAATGGACCAATGGGTGTCTTCGAAAATCCAGACTTCCAAGCTGGTACTATCGGTGTAATGGATGCCATTGTAAAACAACCAGGTGTTAAATCTATCATCGGTGGTGGTGATTCTGCAGCAGCTGCTATCAACCTAGGTCGTGCAGATAAATTCTCATGGATCTCTACAGGTGGTGGAGCCTCAATGGAATTACTAGAAGGTAAAGAATTGCCAGGACTTTCAGCTTTAACAGAAAAGTAAAAGTCGCCACCTGTTAGTCTCAGTAAAATCCTGATTTTGTAGAAAAAGGAAGCTAATGCTTCCTTTTTGTGTGAATGGAAGCACTTATGACGCGGTGGTGGAACCTCAATGGAATTATTAGAGGTAAGGAATTACCAGGCTTTTCAACTTTAACAGAAAAATAGGAGGTAATTCAGAAATCTACGATTCCGTAGCTACATCCCTAGAGATAGAATAGGTTGTTGGCTTTTGCAAAGTGGTAAACAGTTATTCAGTTACTGCGTCAAAAAAGGGTATTGAGAGAGTTGGTTTAACCAACTCTCTCTTTGTTATTTTAAATATGCAAATATAGTGATATTTTTAAAAAGTAACGGAGACTCAGTGGTAGTAACGTCAAGTTACTTTTATGAACTGCTATATGGTTTACTCGGTGTTAGGAAAGATTAACAAGGTAAAAGGTACCCCTTAAGGTACCTTTTTTGAAATATTGTTTCTATATCACAAAAATTTTTATGATGACCTCATGTTTTTTATCAACAAACAAATCTTCTATGACAAAAAAGATTAAAGTATGTTACACTAATTAATATTATTGCTATAAGGTGGTGACAATGAGATATAAATTTGAACCGAAAAAATTGACGTTAGGAATGAGAACCTTTAAAACAGGGTTGTCTGTCTTTTTAGTCTTATTAACTTTTCATCTTTTTGGTTTACAAGGGTTGCAAATTGGTGCCTTGACAGCTGTGTTTAGCTTAAGGGAGAGTATTGATCAAACCGTTTCTTTTGGGACGTCTAGGATTTTAGGAAACAGTATTGGTGGTTTCTTTGCTTTTATATTTTACCTTTTGCAGATTTATTTTCATCATCATTTTTGGGTAACGCTGATTTTTGTTCCAATTTTAACGATGTTAACCATTATGTTTAATGTCGCATTTAATAATAAGTCGGGAATCATAGGTGCTGTGTCAGCCTTGCTTATCATAACCTTGTCTATCCCTCAGGGGGACACGGTCTTTTATGTCCTTTCTAGAATTTTTGAAACCTTCTGTGGTGTTTTTATTGCAATATTGGTCAATACTGATGTGGAATGGTTGAGAAATAAAATATTCAGAAAATAAAAACATAATCGATGTCAGAAAATGTGACATCGATTATTGACATTTGGATTAATAATTCATATAATAGTGGGGTGAGAGGAGGTAGTCATGAAAGAAAAAGAACTAAGACGTTCTATGGCCGTTTTTCCAATTGGCACAGTTATGAAATTGACAGACTTATCTGCTAGACAAATTCGCTATTACGAGGACCAAGAACTGATTAAACCAGAGCGTACCGAAGGCAATCGTAGAATGTTTTCATTGAACGATATGGACAGATTGTTGGAAATCAAGGATTTCATTGATGATGGACTAAATATTGCTGCTATCAAACGTGAATATGAACATCGTAAAGATCGCAATAGTAAAAAAGAGAAGTCGTTAACTGATGCTGATGTGAGACGGATTCTTCGCGATGAACTCTTCAACCAAGGTGGTTTTTCATCACCATCTCAATCAATGGGCAACTTTCGTATTTAATTGACGATTAGGAATTTGGAAAAGTTAAGGAGAACTATTTCTATGACAATCACAGCTGAAGACATTCGTCGCGAAGTAAAAGAAAAAAATGTTACTTTCCTCCGATTGATGTTTACTGATATTATGGGAATCATGAAAAATGTGGAAATCCCTGCAACAGATGAGCAAATTGACAAGGTTTTATCTAACAAGGCTATGTTTGATGGTTCATCAATTGAAGGATTTGTACGTATTAATGAATCAGATATGTATTTATATCCTGATTTAGATACATGGATTGTGTTCCCATGGGGTGATGAAAATGGTGCAGTTGCAGGTTTAATCTGTGACATCTATACTGCAGAAGGTGAGCCATTTGCTGGTGATCCTCGTGGCAATCTTAAAAAAGCATTGAGACATATGGAAGAAGTAGGATATAAATCCTTTAATTTAGGACCAGAACCTGAATTCTTCTTATTTAAAATGGATGAACAAGGAAATCCTACTTTAGAAGTTAATGACAATGGTGGCTATTTTGATTTAGCACCAACAGATTTAGCTGACAATACGCGTCGTGAAATCGTAAATGTTTTAACTAAAATGGGATTTGAAGTTGAAGCAAGTCACCATGAAGTAGCAGTTGGACAGCATGAGATTGACTTTAAATATGCTGACGTGATGAAAGCTTGTGATAATATCCAAATCTTTAAATTGGTTGTTAAAACAATTGCTCGCAAGCACGGTCTCTATGCAACTTTCATGGCTAAGCCAAAATTTGGAATCAATGGTTCTGGTATGCACTGTAATATGTCATTATTTGATAAAGAGGGTAAAAATGCCTTCTATGATGAAAATGACAGCAAAGGAATGCAACTTTCTGAGGATGCCTACTATTTCCTAGGTGGCTTGATGAAACATGCTTACAACTATACTGCCATCATGAATCCAACAGTTAATTCATACAAACGTCTAGTTCCTGGTTACGAAGCACCGGTTTATGTAGCATGGGCTGGTCGTAACCGTTCACCACTTATTCGTGTTCCAGCTTCTCGTGGACAAGGGACACGCTTAGAATTACGTTCAGTTGATCCAACAGCAAATCCATATTTAGCGTTAGCGGTCTTGTTAGAAGCAGGATTAGACGGTATTGAAAATAAAATTGATGCACCAGAACCAGTTGAAGCTAATATCTACACAATGACAGTTGAAGAGCGTCAAGAAGCAGGTATCGTGGACTTACCATCTACTCTACACAATGCTTTAAAAGCATTACAAACAGACGATGTAGTTCGTGACGCTCTTGGTGAGCACATTTATACAAACTTTATTGAAGCAAAACGTATTGAATGGGCTTCCTATGCGACATTTATTTCACAATGGGAAATTGATAATTATTTACACAGTTATTAGAAAAATATCACTAAGGAAACTTAGTGATATTTTGCATATATTCAGTAAATTGTGTAATCATTAACAAGATAGCGGTTACAAATAAAGTTAGTTCTTCCCAATAGATATAAGGGTTTATAAAAATTTAATATCGAAATTTTCAGATAAATCTATTCCATTTCTCCAAAATTGTGGTATAATTTAATTTATCAACTTATATACGTTTGACTAGGAGGTCTATGAATGACAGCAGCACAAAAATCTACATTTAAGCGGTTCGGCCTAGGAGCTGTAACACTTGCTTCAGCAGCCCTATTGATGGCTTGTGGTAACAAGACAGCAGCAAAAAATGATAACAAAAATGAGATTAACTGGTACACACCAACAGAACTCATCACTTTAGACATTTCAAAAAATACTGACACTTATTCTGGTCTTGCAATCGGTAACTCAGAAAGTAACTTACTTCGTGTTGACGAAAAAGGGAAATTGCAACCAGACTTAGCTAAAAAAGTAGAAGTTTCAGAAGATGGTTTAACTTATACTGCAACCTTGAGAGATGGTTTGAAATGGTCTGACGGAAGTGAATTAACAGCAGAGGACTTTGTTTACACTTGGAAACGTATTGTAGACCCAGCAACTGCTTCAGAATATGCTTACTTAGCAACTGAATCACATTTATTAAATGCTGAAGATATTAATACAGGTAAAAACACTGATTTAAATTCTCTTGGTGTTAAAGCCGAAGGCAACAAAGTTATCTTTACATTGAGTGCACCTGCTCCTCAATTCAAGAGCTTATTGTCATTTGCTAACTTCATGCCTCAAAAAGAAGAATTTGTTACTAAAACAGGAAAAGACTATGGTACTTCTTCTGATAAACAAATTTATTCTGGTCCATACATTGTAAAAGATTGGAATGGTACAAGTGGTTCATTCAAATTAGTTAAGAATGACAAATATTGGGATGCTAAGAACGTTAAAATGAAAACTATTAACGTTCAAACAGTTAAAAAACCAGATACAGCCGTTCAAATGTATAAACAAGGCAAACTTGATTATGCAAACATTTCAGGAACATCTGCTATTTACAATGCAAATAAAAACAACAAAGATGTTGTTCCCGTATTAGAAGCAACAACTGCTTATATGGTATACAATCAAACAGGTTCTGTACCAGCATTGAGCAACCTTAAAATTCGTCAAGCATTGAACTTAGCAACAGACCGTAAAGGAATTGTGTCTGCAGCAGTGGATACTGGTTCTAAACCAGCAACAGCAATTGCTCCTACTGGACTTGCAAAACTTAAAGATGGATCTGATTTAACTAAATTTGTAGCTCCTGGTTATAAATATGATGAAAAAGAAGCAGGAAAACTTTTCAAAGAAGGACTTGCTGAACTCGGAAAAGATTCTCTTAAAATTACAATTACCGCTGATGCGGATGCACCAGCAGCTAAATCTTCAGTTGACTACATTAAAGAAACTTGGGAAAAAGCTTTACCAGGATTAACAGTTGAAGAAAAATTTGTTCCATTTAAACAACGTTTAGAAGATACAAAAAATCAAAACTTTGAAGTTGCTGTAGCACTTTGGGGTGGTGACTATCCAGAAGGATCAACTTTCTATGGTTTGTTTAAATCAGGTTCTGCATATAACTACGGTAAATTCACCAATGCAAAATTTGATGCTGCTTATGAAAAAGCTTTAACAACCGATGCATTAGATACAGACGCCGCAGCTAATGATTATAAAGAAGCAGAAAAAGCTCTTTATGATGAAGCAAACTATAACCCACTTTACTTCCGTAGCGGAGAAGGATTACAAAATCCAAGTATTAAAGGGTTAATTCGTAATTCAACAGGTCTTAATGTTGACTTTACCTATGCTTATAAAAAATAAGTAACATTACACCAGCAGCGAAATAATGCAAGAATTGGTCGCAAGCCAGTTCTTGCTTTTGTTAGAGGAAAAACATGATTAAATATCTTTTAAAACGTGTTGCCATCTTATTAGTGACACTATGGGTTGTTGTAACCCTTTCATTCTTCCTGATGCAGGTTATGCCAGGAACACCATATAACAGTCCTAAGTTGACTCAAGAAATGATTGCCATGATGAACAAGCAATATGGTTTGGACAAACCATTGTGGGAACAATATATTAAATATTTGTTTGACGTTTTACGTGGTGATTTTGGAACAAGTTATCAGTCTATCAACCAGCCTGTTTCTCGTTTAATTGCACAACGTCTTGGTGTATCCGTGCATTTGGGTATCCAAGCTTTAATCGTTGGTATTACATCAGGATTATTTGTAGGAGCTGTGTCAGCTCGTAACAAAAATAATAAAATCGATGCCGTTTTGAGTGTTATCTCAACTCTTGGAATTTCAGTTCCAGCTTTTATTATCGGTTTGTTATTATTGGACTACTTTGGTTTCAAGTGGGCTTTATTACCACTTTCAGGGTGGGGAAGTTTTGGCCAAACAGTCTTACCAACATTAGCCTTGGCAATTCCTGTATTTGCACAAGTCACACGATTCTTCCGTAGTGAAATGATTGAAACTCTTAATTCTGACTATATTCAATTAGCAAGAGCAAAAGGGTTGACTAAACGACAAGTGACAAATAAACATGCTTACCGTAACTCTATGATTCCAGTATTGACTTTAGTTGGTCCAATGGCAGCAAATATCCTAACAGGATCAGCCTTGATTGAACAAATTTTCTCAATTCCAGGAATTGGTCAGCAATTCGTGTCGTCTATCCCAACTAAAGATTACCCAGTTATTATGGGAACTACTATTGTGTATGCCTTGATGCTTATGGTAGCAATTTTGATTACAGATATTGTGATTAGTCTTGCGGATCCACGAGTACGTCTAGGATAGGAGAGTATCATGCTAGAAGAAACAAGAACATTTAAACTTGTGGGTGCGGGTTCATCTGACTCACAAGAGAAAATTGAAAAGCCAGCATTATCTTTCCTACAAGATGCTTGGCGTCGATTAAAACATAATAAATTAGCTGTTGTTGCTATGGTCTTTTTGGCTGGATTATTATTATTTGCAATTGGTTCAAATTTTGTTGTATCTAAACAAGACGCTAATAGTTTTAATAGTAAAAAAGTAAGTATTTATCGTAATTTACCTCCAAAATTAAGTGCCAACCTACCAGTATGGAATGGAAGCATCACTTATGCAGGAAATACTGAGCCAAATGATGCTTACGCTGACCAAGGTGTTCCAGAAAATGAAAAATTTATTTTAGGAACTGATAATTTAGGACGTAGTCTTGGTAAACGAATTACAGTTGGTATCAGAATTTCACTATTAATTGCAATTGTTGCTACTTTTATTGACTTAATTATTGGTGTAACTTATGGATTGGTTTCAGGTTTTACTGGTGGTAAAGTGGATACCATTATGCAAAGGATTATTGAAGTTATTTCTTCAATTCCAAATTTAGTTATTGTAACCATGCTAGGTCTTTTATTAGGAAATGGAGTCTTGTCTATTATCATTTCCATCGCCATCGTTGGATGGACCTCTATGGCACGTCAGGTTCGGAATTTGACCTTATCCTATCGTGAACGTGACTTTGTTTTGGCTTCCCGTGCATTGGGTGAAAGCAACTTAAAAATTGCTTTTAAACACATTTTGCCAAATATTTCTGGAATCATCATCGTTCAGATTATGATGACAGTACCAAGTGCTATTATGTATGAGTCAGTATTATCAGCTATTAACCTAGGTGTTAAACCACCAACTGCTTCACTTGGTTCATTAATTACAGATGCGCAGGAGAACCTACAATATTATCCATATCAGGTTATTCTACCTGCATTAGCACTTGTCTTTATCTCACTTGCCTTCATTCTTTTAGGTGATGGTTTACGTGATGCATTTGATCCAAAATCAAGTAACGACTAGGAGGGAAGAAAATGTCAAAAGAAACAATTTTGAGTGTTAACAACCTCCATGTCGATTTTAAAACTTATGCTGGAGATGTTAAAGCTATTCGCGATATTAACTTTGAGTTAAAAAAAGGTGAAACGCTTGCTATCGTTGGTGAATCAGGTTCTGGGAAATCTGTAACAACGAGAACCTTAATGGGATTAAATGCAAAAAATGCCACTATATCAGGTGACATTGATTTCAAAGGGAGAAAGCTCAATGAGCTTAAAGAACAAGATTGGGTTAAAGTTCGTGGTAAAGAAATTGCGATGATTTTCCAAGACCCAATGACCAGTTTAGACCCAACAATGAAAATTGGCATGCAAATTGCAGAAGCTATCTTGATTCACGAAAAAGTATCTAAAGCTGACGCATTATCACGTGCATTAGAATTGATGAAACAAGTTGGCATTCCAGATGCTGAAGAACATATTAATGATTATCCACATCAATGGTCTGGTGGTATGAGACAACGTGCGGTAATTGCCATTGCTCTTGCCGCTAATCCTGAAATTCTCATCGCAGATGAGCCAACAACAGCCTTGGATGTAACCATTCAAAATCAAATTTTAAAATTGATGAAAGAATTACAATCACAAATTTCATCTTCTATTATTTTCATCACCCATGATCTTGGTGTGGTAGCTGGTATGGCTGATCGTGTAGCGGTAATGTATGCTGGGAAAATTGTTGAGTATGGAACTGTAGATGAAGTATTCTATAATCCACAACACCCATATACATGGGGATTATTGAATTCCATGCCAACGACTGATACAGAAGCAGGAAGCTTGCAATCTATTCCAGGAACACCTCCTGACTTATTGAATCCTCCAAAAGGAGATGCATTTGCAGCTCGTAATGAATACGCTCTTGATATTGATCATGAAGAAGAGCCACCAATGTTTAAAGTCAGTGAAACACACTATGCTGCAACATGGTTATTGGATGAACGTGCACCTAAGGTAACACCTCCTCTTCCAATCCAAAAACGTTGGGCAAAATGGGCTGAAAAAGAAAGGGGACAAGCTTAATGACTGAAAATCGTAAAAAATTAGTTGAGCTCAAAAATGTCTCTCTAATCTTTAACAAAGGCAAAAAAAATGAAGTGAAAGCCATTAATAATGTTAGCTTTGACATTTATGAAGGCGAAGTATTTGGACTGGTTGGTGAATCAGGTTCAGGTAAAACAACTGTTGGACGTGCGATATTAAAACTTTATGATATCAATGAGGGTGAAATTATTTTCAATGGCGAAAAAGTTTCTCATCTCAAAGGTAAGGAATTACATGAGTTCAGAAAGAATGCTCAAATGATTTTCCAAGATCCTCAAGCAAGTTTGAATGGTCGTATGAAAATCAGAGATATTGTTGCTGAAGGACTTGATATCCATGGCCTAACCAAAACGAAACAAGAGCGTGAAGATAGGGTTCAAGAATTGTTAGAGCATGTTGGACTTAATAGAGACCACGTGACACGCTATCCACACGAATTCTCTGGAGGACAACGTCAACGTATTGGCATTGCTCGTGCCCTTGCCGTTCAACCTAAGTTTATCATCGCTGATGAACCAATTTCAGCACTGGATGTATCCATTCAGGCACAGGTTGTTAACCTCATGCAAAAATTACAAGAAGATAGAGGTTTGACCTATCTCTTTATCGCCCACGATTTGTCAATGGTTAAATACATTTCTGACCGAATTGGGGTTATGCATTGGGGTAAAATGCTAGAAATTGGAACATCTGATGATGTTTACAATAACCCAATCCATCCTTATACAAGAAGTTTGCTTTCAGCAATTCCAGAGCCAGATCCAGACATTGAGCGTCAGCGTGTCGCAGAAATCTATGACCCAAGTGCTGAGGATGATGGACAAGAAAGAGAAATGCGTGAAATTACACCAGGACACTTTGTTCTATCAACAGAAGCAGAAGCTGCTGAATACAAAGCAAAATGCCAAAAATAAAAAAGATGTTTTCCACTTCCTAGAAAAGCTAATACCTTTCACAGAGAAGTGGGAAGCATTTTTTGAAAAAAAACTTCAATCATGAGATTGAAGTTTTTAGTCTTTATCAGGGGTTAGTATCATTGGAATAATGATAGGTTCACGTTCAGTTTTTTCATATAGGAAGGGTCTTAAAGCATTGACGATTGATCCATTAACAGATTGGATACTTGCTTCCTTATTTTTTAATGCAATACGGATGGCATTAAAGAGTACGCGTTGGCTTTCACGAATTAAGTCGCCGGATTCACGCATATAAATAAAGCCACGGCTTAAAATATCTGGACCAGCAAGAATCATTTGCGTATCAAAATCAACAGTTGCAACTGCAAGAACAACACCGTCTTCAGATAAATCACGTCTATCTCTTAAAACAGCAGTCCCAATATCACCAATACCATTACCATCGACATAGATGTCTTGTGCATTAAAGTGTCCCGCACGACGAGCAGAATCACTGGTTAAGGCAAGGACATCGCCGTTTTCCAAAATAAAGATATTCTCTTCAGGGATACCTGTATCTTGAGCTAGACCTGCATGTACCTTTTGCATTCGGTATTCCCCATGCACTGGCATGAAGTATTTCGGTTTCATCAAACGAAGCATTAGTTTTTGCTCTTGTTGACCTCCGTGACCAGAGGTATGAATGTTATTCACTTTACCATGGATGACTTCAACACCAGCTTCTTGGATGGTATTAATGAGCTTATTCACGCTAGTTGTGTTACCAGGGATTGGACTAGATGAGAAGATAACAGTATCTCCTGGCTGTAAAGTCACTTGTCTGTGGGTACCATTTGCAATACGTGCAAGTGCAGCCATAGATTCCCCTTGACTACCTGTACACATGATTAAAATCTCATTAGCATGGTAGTTTTTGATTTCATTTGGTTCAATGAAGGTACCTTTTGGAACTTTGATGTATCCAAGTTCAATACCATTCACAATTGCTTTTTCCATGGAACGACCGAAAACAACAATTTTCCGACCGGTTTTAACAGCAGCTTCGGCTGCTTGTTGTAAACGGTAAATATTTGAGGCAAAAGAGGCGAAAATAATCCGACCATGAATGCCTTCAATAATTTTTAAGATAGATTGACCGACCACTTTTTCCGAGTTGGTAAAAGTAGGCACTTCCGCATTGGTTGAATCAGATAGTAAGCAAAGAACACCTTCTTCACCAAGGGCAGCCATGCGATGGATATCAGCAGGGTCACCGACTGGGGTAAAGTCGAACTTAAAGTCTCCAGTACAAACAATTTTACCCTGAGGTGTATGAATCACGATACCTAGAGGTTCTGGAATTGAGTGAGTGGTTCGGAAGAAAGTCACACTCATATTTTTGAAGGTTAACTCAGTATTGTGATTAATCTCATACATTTTTGAGCCACGTAATAGTCCGTGTTCCTCTAATTTTCCACGAATCAAGGCAAGGGCTAAAGGTCCAGCATAGATTGGGATATTCGCTTGTTTTAAAAGAAAAGGAATACCACCGATATGGTCTTCGTGACCATGGGTAATTACCAATGCCTTAACGCGGTCAATATTGTCCACAATATAAGAGTAGTCTGGAATAACATAATCAATCCCCAAAAGATCATCTTCTGGAAATTTAATACCAGCATCTACAATGATAATTTCATCTTGATACTCAATACCGTAAGTGTTTTTCCCGATTTCCCCTAGTCCGCCAATGGCAAAAACGCCAACTTCATTAGGTTTTAAATCGATATTTGACATATTATAACTCCGTTAAAGCAAAAACACCTGTTTCTTTTTCATACTCGAGGTGTTTGTCAGAAAGAAGTTCAATATATTCAACGTTGTAAGCTGTTTTTTCTTCAACAAGTTTACGAGCTTTAATACGACCCTCTAATTCTGTTTCAGCATCAATTTCTATGTAAAGAGCTTGTGTTTTTTCACGGCGAGGACTACGCTCTTTTGTTTCTTGATAAAAAATTTTATAAATCATTTAAGTCATTTCCTTTCATTGTGAATCATCTATCCAAAACTATAACAAAGAAGTCAAATGATGGTGGCATTATGACCTTTTTTTGTATTCAATATTGTGTAGTAGTTTTAATCCTGATTCTGTGCAATTACTAAAATTATACCATAATTTAGGCTGTTAGTAAAAGCATAGCTAGAAAGATTTAGCATGACATAGACAGGGTCTGCTAAACGGACTTTTTGTTAAGAGTGTGTTCTTTATGGTATAATTGGGGAATAGAAAGTGACTGAAGAAAAGATAAGATGAAAATACTTGCATTTGATACCTCTAATAAAAGTTTATCCGTAGCCATCCTTGAAGATGACACACTATTAGCAGATCTTACCCTAAATATCAAAAAAAATCATAGTGTCAGTCTCATGCCGGCTATTGATTTTTTAATGTCAAACTTGGGATTAAAACCTACTGATTTAGAAAGAATCGTTGTTGCCGAAGGACCAGGCTCTTATACAGGATTGCGTGTAGCAGTGGCGACAGCAAAAATGTTGGCTTACACGTTAAAAATTGACTTAGTAGGCATTTCGAGTCTTTATGCTTTAGCAACAGGATTTGAAGACAGTGATTACTTAGTTGTACCATTAATTGATGCCAGACGACAAAATGTCTATGCCGGTATGTATAAAAATGGAGAACCCCTTCAAGCAGATCAACACATCAGTTTGAGTGCCTTATTAGCCCAATTACCAAATGATGAGAAGTTAGTTTTTACAGGGGAATGTTTGGCTTTTGAAGAGATCATTCGTGACGAAAAGCCGAAGGCCCTTTTAAAACCCAGCTTACCTTCAGCTTATGCTATTGGCTTGTTAGGAAAAGAGTTGCCAGCAGTCAATGTTGATGCATTTACTCCGGAATACCTTAAACGAGTTGAAGCAGAAGAAAACTGGTTGAAAGATCACCAAGCAGGAGATGAATCTCACTATATCAAGCGAGTCTAAGTCTAATATGAAATCTTTAATAGAAAAAATTGCGGCCGTCTATCAGATTTTGACAGATGCTCATGAGGTATCACCCTGGACCCAGGAGCAAATTGAAAACGATTTGATGTCCAAAGATGTTGATTATTTTTTTGCCTACGACCAAGAGAAAATCATCGGTTTTTTATCTCTGCAGCAATTGGTAGGAGAGTTAGAAATAACAAATATCGCCGTTTTAAAGGCCTATCAAGGCAAAGGGGTGGGGTCTCACTTGCTGACACACCTTGTGGATTATAACCTGCCAATCTTTCTGGAAGTAAGAGAGTCCAATTTAGCCGCGCAAGCTCTTTACCAGAAATATGATTTTAAAGTCGTAGGACATCGTCGAGATTACTACCGAAACCCTACTGAAGGGGCACTTTTAATGAAACGAGAAGGAGAAAATGAAAGATAGATACCTATTAGCTGTTGAGAGTTCGTGTGATGAAACCAGTGTTGCTATTTTAAAAAACGATGACGTCTTGTTGACCAACATCATTGCTAGTCAGGTAGAGAGCCACAAGCGTTTTGGTGGTGTGGTGCCTGAGGTTGCTAGTCGACATCATGTGGAAGTCGTCACTACTTGCTTTCAAGATGCCTTGGATGAGGCTGGTTTAGAAGCAAGTGATATTGATGCAGTGGCGGTTACTTATGGTCCCGGACTTGTTGGAGCTTTACTTGTGGGAATAGCTGCCGCTAAAGCATTTGCTTGGGCTAATCAAATCCCTTTGATTCCTGTCAATCATATGGCTGGGCACCTTATGGCTGCGCGTGAACAGAAAGAGCTGAGCTATCCGCTGATGGCTTTGTTAGTTTCCGGTGGCCATACTGAGTTGGTTTATGTGCCAAAAGCTGGAGAATACCACATCATAGGTGAGACACGTGACGACGCAGTTGGCGAAGCCTATGATAAAGTTGGTCGAGTCATGGGATTAACCTATCCTGCCGGTCGCGAAATCGATCAATTAGCACATCAAGGTCGAGATACTTATGATTTTCCAAGGGCAATGATTAAAGAGGACCATTTAGAGTTTTCCTTTTCTGGTCTCAAATCAGCTTTTATCAATTTGCATCATAATGCTCAACAAAAAGGAGAAAATTTAGTTCTTGAAGATTTATGTGCTTCTTTCCAGGCGGCAGTTTTAGATATTTTATTAGCAAAGACCAAAAAAGCCTTGGCCAAATATCCTGTTAACATGTTAGTTGTTGCTGGGGGGGTTGCAGCAAATCAAGGTTTAAGAGAACGGTTAGCAAGTGATATTACAGATACAGAAGTAGTGATACCTCCTCTACGCCTTTGTGGAGACAATGCTGGTATGATTGCTCTTGCGGCTGCAATTGAATATGAGAAGCACCATTTTGCTGGTTGGGATTTAAATGCCATTCCGAGTTTGGCTTTTCCAAACTATAAAGAATAACAAAAAAACCTGGTATCTTGGCATACCAGGTTTTTAGTGATAAATTGGCTACTATGATTACTAATAACGAAAACAAATACCTGCAAACTATTTGCTTTAAAGTGTAGAAAGTTTACCAGCTAGCTTTTGTAACTCCAGGCAGTTGCCCTTTGTGTGCTAAGTTACGGAAGTTGATACGGCTAACTCCAAACTGACGCATGTAAGCATGAGGACGCCCATCAATTTTGTCGCGATTTTTTAATCGGTTTGGATTGGAATCACGTGGCAACTTACGAAGAGCTTCGTAATCTCCAGCAGCTTTAAGCTCGCGACGACGTTCCGCATACTGTTCAATCAACTGGAGCTGCTTATGGTACTTGGCTATTTTTGATTTTTTTGCCATTACTTTCTCCTTAATGTATTAATAATCTTTGGGTTTATCAGGCCCTCAATTATTTAACTGGTAATTAACCGGTTAAACAATTATAAGCATATTATACTCTTTTTAAAATATATTGCAAGACTAAAATACAAAAAGAAAAGAACCAAGTTTTCTTGGTTCAGTGCTTTCTTTAATAATGTGGTGAGCCTGCTACCCAACCTGAACATAAGGCTGAGGTGATGTTAAAACCACCTGTGTGTGCATTGATATCAAGAACCTCACCGGCAAAATGCAATCCTGGAACTTTTTTACTTTCTAAAGTTTTTGGATTAATTTCTTTTAAATCAACCCCTCCTTTGGTAACAAAAGATTTGGCTAATGACATTTTACCTGTAATGGGAATGTTAAGGGCTTTGACACTGCCGACTAAATCCTCAATTTGAATTTTGTTAAGCTGTTTGATTTTTTCTGGATAATTCTGAGAAAGGAATTCGGCGACTCTTTCTGGAAGGACTTGCTTTAATGCATTCTTGACAGTTTTTTCCCGGTTGTCTTCCAATAATTGTTTGAGAAGGTCCTCCGAGGTCTGTGGCAAGAAGTCTAGCTCTGCGATTTCCCCACCATTGACAAATGAGGAAAGGCGTAATGCAGCGGGCCCGGATAAGCCAAAGTGGGTAAAGAGTAAATCGTGAGTAATGACGTGTTTGCCATATGAAAGGGTCACGTCATCTAGTGAAATACCTTGAAGGGCTTTATGAGGAAAATCAGTGAGCAGGGGGCTCTCCGCTGCTTCAAGCTCAGTTACTTGGATTTGAAAATGGCGAGCAATGTCATGGCCAAAGCCTGTAGAGCCAGTTGAAGGGTAAGATTTTCCACCTGTTGTGACAATTAATTTTTCACAAGTAAAGGTCTGGTCTTTGGATTTGAGTTGAAAAAGGTTATCCACTTTTTTGACGGATACGATTTCAGTTCCGGTTAGGATGTGACCACCAAGTTCCTTTATTTTCTTTTCTAACGCCTCAATAATGGTTCGCGATTTGTCAGTGGTTGGAAACATTCGTCCGTGATCTTCTTCTTTAAGTTTGACACCATTTTCCTGGAAAAAATGAATGATATCATGGTTATCAAATTGTGAAAAAACACTGTATAAAAAACGTCCATTGCCAGGAATACCGTCTATAAGTTCCTCAAGGGTCCCATTATTAGTGACGTTACACCGTCCCCCTCCGGTACCGGCTAACTTTTTACCTAGTCGTTTATTTTTTTCAATAAGAAGTGTATTAAAGCCATAATAGCTACTTGAAATAGTGGCCATCATACCTGCTGGTCCACCGCCAATGATGATTGTATCGTAGTTAGTCATACTTTAATCTTATCATATTCATACTGTTTAGAGTAGTTTTAACGTCCTTAAATTATGGCTGGGGGTATTCATTAGACAAGCCATTCGACTCAAGGTATAATAGAAGTAGTAAGAGATACATTTCACTTACTGATGATAATTGAATACAAGATAGAAATGGAGGCTTTTTCCTTGAAACCGTCTGAAAACTGAAAGGAAGGTGATCCCATATCTATGTCTCGAGCCGTACATTAGAACGGCTCTTTTGTTTGCTTGGCTTAATAGGAGCTTAACTTTACTGAAATTGACAGAATTCTAGTATTATGTTACTATTTTTAGTAAGAATATTCAGTATCGTTATAAAAAGAGGACAATATGGCAATTGAAAAAACAGTTAGTGAACTAGCTGAAATTTTGGGAGTGAGTCGTCAGGCCGTTAACAATCGTGTCAAAGCGCTCCCTGAAGAAGATCTTGATAAAAATGAAAAAGGTGTCACTGTGGTTAAGCGTAGTGGCCTTATTAAGTTGGAAGAAATTTATAAAAAAACCATTTTTGACGACGAACCAATCAGCGAAGAAACAAAACAAAGAGAGTTATTAGAAATTTTAGTAGATGAAAAAAATACTGAAATTACCCGTCTCTATAATCAATTAAAGGCAAAAGATGATCAATTAGCTGCCAAAGATGAGCAGATGCGTGTCAAAGACATTCAAATTGCGGAGAAAGACAAACAACTTGATCAACAACAACAATTAACAGCAAAAGCAATGGCTGATAAAGAAACCTTGAAATTGGAACTAGAAGAAGCAAAGGCTGAAGTTGTGGAAGCCAGAAGCCAAGTGGAAGAAGTTCAAGGAACTGTTGCTAAAAAAGGCTTTTTCAGTCGCTTGTTTGGAAAATAAGAGAGATGCCAAATTGACCCTTAGGGGTCTTTTTATCTAGGAGAAAATATGGAAACCTTAAGTCATTTTATAGCTTTTGATTTAGAATTCAATACGGTCAATGATAAGAGTCACTTGATTCAGTTATCAGCCGTTAAAATTGATGCTGACACAGAAATAGACCATTTTGATAGTTATGTCTACACTGATGTTCCATTACAAAGTTTTATCAATGGTTTAACAGGGATTACTGCAGATAAAATCGCACAGGCTCCCAAAATAGAAGAAGTATTAAGTGCTTTCAAGGCATTTGTGTCTGATTATCCCCTCATCGGCTATAATGCTCACAAATCGGATTTACCCATTTTAGCCGAAAATGGCTTGGATTTAAGTAATTACTACCGCGTGGATGTATATGATGAAGCTTTTGAGCGTCGTAGTACCGATTTAAATGGCATTGCCAATTTGAAATTAACAAGTGTTGCTGATTTTTTAGGCATCAAAGGACGTGGCCATAATAGTTTAGAAGATGCCCGCATGACAGCACGCATCTACCAACATTTTATGGAGCTTGATGCCAATAAAGCCTTGCTTGATCAACAAGAAACCATCTCAGGAGATAACCCGTTTGCTGATTTAAGTGGTTGGTTTGACTAATAAATAAAAGACAATGACCCTGTGTCATTGTCTTTTGCTTTTCCTTAGAAAGGTAATTTCCCGGCAAATGCTCCCATTGTTTTTTTAGTTGCCTCATCAATTTGAGCCAAGGCATCATTAATAGCTTGAGTTGTCATGTCTGATAAAGTTTCCATATCATCAGGATCGACAACAGCTTCTTTAAAATCAATGGAAACCATTTTTTTATCACCAGTAAAGGTAGCAGTCACTAAATCTTGAGCAGATTTTCCAACAAAAGTCATTGCCGCCAAATCAGCCTGCTTTTGTTCCATTTGTTTCTGAAGCTTTTGTGCCTGCTTCATCATGTTTTGCATATTCATCATAAGATATCTAAGATTCCTTTCGTATCAAGGGTTTAGACCCTGTTGTTTTTTTATAATTGCCTTACACTGCCTTATTGTTAAAAATTATCAAAAGCAGATGCAATCTCTTTTTGTTGTGTAGGAAATAAATGTGAGTATACATTTATTGTTGTGTTAATTGATGAGTGTCCCAGTCTTTTCATTAAAGTAAAGAAGATATAGTCCTTTCCCTCACCATTTCGAAGTCCCTCTGAAACTAAGAATGCTGCGTGAGAATGTCTAAAATCGTGATTACGAATTAATTTTAAATTTGGAGGTAATCTTTTTTTCAAAATCGTTCTGAAGTTTGAAACATTTGGTGTAGTTAACACTTGAGGTGTATTTTGAAAAATTTGTAAGCTCTCTAAATCTGTTGTGAAATTCCCAAGTAAATTTGCTTGGACATTTTTCCACTCTTCTAATTCTGTCACAAAAGAATCATGGATATAAATCCTTCTATTTGACTGAGTAGTTTTTACTGAACCAATATGTAACTCATTATTTCTAAAGTAAGCCGAATATTTAATATCAATATACTTTTCAACAAGATTGACATTATTCCAAGTTAATGCAAGAGCTTCCCCCATCCTTATGCCTGTATACATAAGAACTCTATATAATAATTGAAATGAATACTCATCCTCATTGAACAAACTATCAAATAGTTTAAATTGTTCAGGTGTATAAAAGCTCATTTCCTTATGTCTTTCAGGTAGTCGACGTATACCAGAGCAGGGATTATCTTGCCTTAATTGATTGCTAATAGCGACTTCAAATAGTTTATGTATAAAAATCATTTGTTGATTGATATGACTATTTGAAAGTGTTCCGCCTTTTAAACTAGGTTGGGAACGTAACCAATCCCTATAATCTTTTATATCAAATATAGTAACTTTACTCATATCAGCTTTAGCAAAATAAGTTGAAACATATTGTCTAAAATAGGACTCTTGAGTGTCTATCGTTCCTCGTTTGTTTCCACGAATTTCATCTTCATATTTTACTAAACTATAAAGATAGTGAATTGATATTTTATCTTTATAGGATACTTGATGAAGTTTATTTAGACGATAGTCAGCTTCATATTGCTCAGCATCTCGCCTTGACTTAAAATCAGATTTTCTATGACGTCTCTGTTCCCCAGTTACAGGGTCATAACCATCACTTATATCCACCTTCCATTTTTTATTTTTTTGTCTAGTTACTGTCATTGAGACTCCTCTCTTTTTAAGACAGTATCTTTCTGTACGATATTTATTATATCATTTTCACTTGATAACTCAATTCCAAGAAGTTCCTCAATTGTTTTCAGTGGGACTTTACCAATTTTTTTGTTTGAATACCAATCAAATCCTTGAGAGGTTAATCTTTGTTTAGCGTTTCTAATTAGTTTTTTTGTCTGGCTTTCAGTGAGTCCAGTAAGTTTCATTATATCGGTTTTATTTACTAATTTTATCATTAGTATGGCCTCCTTTACCATGACGTCTTGAATCAAGGTATTTTGCAAAAAAATATGTTTTATCGATGATGAATTTAAGTAAAATACGATCTTCTTGTCTAGCATATTGAACTAATCTACTAAATTCTATAAAGTTATAATCTTCGATTATGTCTATGACATTTGATAAAAACATATCATTATTGTTATTAATAAGAAATTCCTCAAGATTAAAGCCACAACCTGATTCAATATCCTCGATGTTATATTGAGTTTTTTCTGGATTCTCTGCATGAACAAAGTAATCATACATTCCCTTGGGAGACATAACCACCTCTACATGAGCCGGTGAATTTAATTTTTCGGTTAGTAATTCAGACACCTGAGAATAGCTTTTGAGAGAATCAAAGAATAATGCACCATGTTTGTGAGATTTCTTAAATTCTCCTGTTTTTGTGTTAATATCTTGATCATGCCAGGGGCTTAATATAAATGGAATATGTAGTGATTCTAAAATTTCTATGTAATTATTAGGAACGCTTTCCTTATAAATCAGAAAGGCCCACTTATTGGATCGTTTATCTTTAGTCAAAAATATTACCTTTGTCTTTCTGTATGGATTGTAAATCAATTCACAAATTTTATGATTGTTGATTGATGATGTAATGGGAAGTCGTAGTAGTCCCATTACAAATTATTAGTTATGAAAAGGCTGTGCTATTGGCGTTCACTTCGTGAGCCTAGCCAGCCTTTTCCTTACCTTCTTGTTCCAATATACCAGAGACTATTACCTTCCCTGTTTGGTGCAGAGAAATAGTAGTTAGGATTTTGATTTGAAACTTCCTCTTTAATATGTTCTTCCATGTCTTTCAATAACTTTTGAGATTGTTGTGTCTTAGGGTATTGGATATATATAATAACTGATTTATTACGGACATCCACAAGACACTTCTCTATTGCCTGATTAAATTGTTCTAATATTGGATTTAACTTAGTTACAGTTGTTTGATCATCAATAGATATGACAGACTCTGACTTTTCTTCCTGCTTTAGAAATTGTCTTAGGTGTCTTGTTTGATGTAGGGACTTGAAATAATTCCAGAAATTATCTTGCCTAATACGTATCATAAACTCAGTTAAAAGTAATGTGATAGGAATCATAAGTATTCCATACGTAAGGAATTTTAAGTAGTGTAAAAAAATACTTAGATATTGTAAGAAAATATTGATAAGGCTACCTAACGGTTCTATACTAATGGAGCCTATACTTATTTTTAATAATAAGACTCCAATATATAAAAACATACTAGTAAAACCAAGGAAGAAGGAAGTTTCTATGACAGAATATGTTTTTTGAAAGAAAGTTTTTTTCATATTTAGATTATTCCTTTCCTTGTGTAATAAGTAGGACAAAGTAATGGAAGTACTTGATAAGGGTGTTCATTATCAATAATTTGAATCAAACCAGTTCCCTTACCTATTGGGATAACAATACCTTCTGGGTCCAAGTCAGGGAATAGAAATTGTGTGGTCTTCTTATTGATATTTCCGATTTGAATCAATACATTTAACTGCTCACGAACTGATACAGGAATTGTATTGTGGTCGAAACGCTGGCTAACTAATAGTAGATGGACTTTAGTTGCCCGACCAAGAAGTGCAATTTGTGATAAGAGGGAAAAGAAAGAATCTTTTATTGTTCTGTTAACACCCTCGCTCAAAGCTAATACTTCATCAATGACAATAGTTAAATGGTCAAACTGATGTTCAGGATTATCATAAAGAATTTCTTGGCGTTGCTGAATGAGGTTTAGGCAAGTGCTGAGATTCTCATTGATTTCTGAAACAAAATCCGATTTTGAGCGATTCTTTTGGGGGTGAATCACAGCAATATCATTTTCACGAGCCCAACGAGATGGGGTATCGAACTTAGGATCTACGATAATGAGTTCAGAAGAATTTTTTAATAAACTTAAGAAGTAAGTTAATGCATATGATTTCCCAGAGCCACTATTTCCAGCAATAGCTAATGAGGTTACCTTATTAAAGTTTAGAGTGAGATTCTTCATAATAGGAATAACTTCTTTTTCTTGTATCTTTGAGAAATCATCTAGATCTGAAATTATCAGTCGTTCTGAGACTCCTTTTTTCCATGGAAAGAACAACCCGCGTTGAATGTGTATATCATCTGTGTCCAAAGCCATAAAATAGGCTGAATTTTGTTTGAGAAGTGTATACCTAGGGTAGAGAGAAGCATTAGCTATTAGAAAAATTTTCTGATAAAGTTCATCGTCGATAATATAGCCAGCTGGTAACCGTGGAACAAATAGGAAACCATGAGACAATATTGTTATGTCAAAGCTATTAGTATAGCTAGTCTCACCTTGCATAAGAGATCCAAGTCCCATATTAAGGCTTTGGATTAGATATTGCTTTAACTCTTTTTTTGTCACTATTTAACCTCTTTAAGACCATTAGCGCGAAAGTATACATTAAATCCTACTTCACAGGCTTCTAATTGATCAAATTCGATAGGGGATAAATAGTTAGGTAAATTTATCTTAGATTCAAATTTAACTTGAAAAGGTGGAAGTCCTTTTTGTGAGAACCATGCTTTATAAGCGATGATTTCATCTGTAGGTTGGTTATCTTCAAATTTTAATTGTGGTTCTAGTTCAACAGATAACAATTGAATAGCATGTTTCGTGTCAATATATTGACTGGCAGTATTGGCAGAATAGCCACTTTGACGATTTCTTGTTTTCATAGTAGTTTACCTCTTTAAATTATTTGTATCTTAGCTAAGTACAACTCTATGATAGATGATTTAGTCTTGCTTCGATTTCAAGAATCTTGAAAGTATCGGACTTAAATTTGTGCAACGAGTGCAACAAATTCAATTAACCATACAGCTAAGCTATCAGCGATTTGGTAAGAAGCTTCTTCCTCAGGAAAATCGGGGAAGAATTCGTAAAGGGCAGATGCCAATATTGAAAGATTTTGTTGAATATCTAGCTCTTTTATTTGAAAGAGTTCCTTTGTAGAGTTGAAACCACAAGTAAGCATTAGCTCGGTAAGTTGAATAATGAGTAACTCACAGAAACCATGGCTAGGAAAGAAGACACGTTTAACATTTGGTAAACCCAGCGTTTCTTGCAGGGCTTCCGCAGTATCTAAGGTGAGGTTGCGTTTACCTTTTAGAATTTGACTAATAGCAGGGGCTGAAATCAATCGGATTTCATCATTAAAGTAGTAAGACACTTCGTTTTGAGGAATTTCTTGGTTAATCAATTCTTGTTTGATAGATTGACCGAGCAATTCACAATAGAGGGTTCTAAGTTCAGATTTTAGCATAAGTAGTCCTTTCCAGTCCTCAGACGAAAAGAAACAAAATTACCGAGTGGATACAAAAAAGCACAACAAAGAAACGGTTAAACGGTAATATGCATAACTAAATCCTTATCAGTTAGTAATCATATTGTTTCAATCCGTCCTTTGGTGCACCTATGGACTATGTGTTTATCCCTAGTTAGGGTTAATGACATTATAAAATTAAAAAAGTGGTATAATTTAGGTAATTATTTTAAAAATAGAATAAAAAAACACCACATTTATAAAAGGAATATTATGTTATTTGAAAGAACGAAGCAGTATTTTATTGATTGTGCTTCGATTAGACTAGATTCAAAAATTGAAATTTTAAATGATGAACGAAAAGTAAGAGCTTCTAGGGAGTATTACTGGTATACTGGACAAGAGAAAAAAATTAATAAGAAATATAAAAAGCTTACGAATAAAGAAATCTCTTCAAATAATGCTCCATTAATTAGCCTCATAAGAAGAGGGAAAATAACCTCGAAGAACCCATATCTTTATACGCCTAACTCAATAGAAGATGTATTAAATAATTGTAAAATGGATGAACATGGAACCAAGATAGGGTTGAATTCTATTGAAGAAAAAAAATATATACAACGTAATATAATGTTTGAAACATATGATGAGATTTGTTTTGGAGATAGCTCTGAACAATGGGAATTACAATCTTTTTTATCATCTGTTATTATTTTAGATATTCTTTTTGAATCTTATGAAGAAAATCTATGGAGGATAGTTTTAGGCTATATGCCACTTAATATTGAATTTGAAAAGTTAAGATTAAAGGTAGTTGATATTCATAAAGTATATAACATACTTTTTGAGGAGCATTTTGAAATGTTTATGACAGGTATTTTTCGAGCTACAGAAAAAGCTCTTAATGTTAGTGGTTCATTTTGGGAATATTATGAGGAGTGTGTAAAAACTGGATCAAAAAACATCAATAAAATAGCGCTTATTGATGTTTATCTAAATGAATTTTATAATGAGATTTTAAAGAAAAAAATAGATGGATTTATTAATAATAGTAGTTATTATGGATACAAGGAAAAATATATTCAGGAAAATAGTACTTATCAAAGCTTAGAGTCAATTATTTCAATTCAACAGGAGATGCATTTGTATCAAGGTGATTTGAAATCAGAGGAAATTAAAGAAAAATATAGTAATGAAATATGGGATCATAAATTATTAAATACTCTAAACAAAGATAATATGGATAAAGTACTAGGTAAGTATACTGATCAATATTTAGATTATGAAGATATTGATGCGATATATGCAACATACATATTAGATTTATTGGAAAAATTACTTTATTCATTAATTAGTTTTCAAAGTTTTAGAGAGGAAGATTCTCATTGGCAAGGTAATTACTTAGGTTACGTAAAAAAATATCAATATGGTAATGAAATTTTACATTATTTAAAAACAGGTGATAGGGAAACTTTGAGACCTATGATTTATCAAAATTTACAATGGAAAATAAGTGGAAATTCAAGAATAAATTATTTTATAAAAAAACATCCTGAAAGTGACTTAGCAATTAAAGAAAAAGAAATAAATGAATTAATAAGTCAGGAGAAATTTGGGAAATAATAGATGAAATAAATCAAATGTGGTTTATTTAGTTACATGGGAATACTATTGTAGATAGATGTATAATATTAATTAGTGAGTAAATTTTGGTAGATGAAAATTGTAGTGCAAACAGGTAGTCTAAGTGATGAGAGATATTTAGCTTTCATTAAGATAAAGAATTGCAAATGCTATGATCTCAAAAAAATATAGAGAAACTGTTTAAATCTTAAAATTTATTTTTATGTCTAACTGCGTTCTAGTATTAATTTCATACCATTTTTTATTTCACTTTGAATTTTATTTTGAGTATAAATTAAAATATTTTGGACAGGTTACAACATGAAAAATTATGATTTAAAAGATTTTGTAAAAATGAATTTTGCAGATGAATTACCAGATGAAAACTCGAAAGCAATGATTCATCTTAACACTATGTTAAGGGAGCTTGAGTCAACTTTTGTAACACTAGAAATAATAAAAATTGTAAAAGATGAGTGGCATGATAGAGCAATGAAAGCGACTATTAGTTATGATATTTCAAGAAATGTAATTTATGAATCGCTGTATTATAGAGTAGTATTCGGAATAACTAAAATTTTTGATATTAGAGAAAAAAATGGTATTTTTAAAATACTTTCTAAGCAGAGACATAATTCTAAGGATAAGTTTCTTTTATCAATTTTGAAAACTATACAAGATGCTGTTGATAAAGAGCAAAAAAATATCGATGAGATAAAATTAATTCGAGATAAACTTTTAGCACATTTAGATAAAGAGATGGTTTTTTCAGCAGAAAGATTAAATATCGGTATTGTATATTATTACCTTGAGTCAATTGATATAAAGTCAATATATATTGGTTGTGTTGAGTTATATAATTTTTTATTTGAAGCTAATTGGAAAGAAGTTGAAATTCCTGAAAGAGAAATAATATTAAAAAAATTTTTTCTTGAAGATTAGTACACTATGATTTGGAATTTTTGGATATATGCCCTAGGAATGATTATTGGTGCCTGGTCATATAATTTTGATTCAGGAACAAGTAGTGCAATGCTGTTTGAGTCTTCAAAAGAAGCCGGACTTGAGGAAAAGTATTTAAAGTATACTAGCTTTATTTCAGGTATTTCCGAAGCAACTAGAGCTCTAGGAATGGTTATAGCAGGTTTCTTTGTTCATGGACTTTTGGACATTACCTACATGATTCAGATAGCCTTATCACTTTTAGCAATATTGGTTATTTCGTTTATGAAAGAGCCAAAAGTTAAAAAACAAAATGAAGTTAGTTCAACTTTTAGAGATATCTATAAATCGGTCTTAATGACATTTAAAACCAATCCAAGATTAATAAAGTGGATGGAGTATTTTATTCTTCAGAATTAAAACGAACAGTAATGGCAACTGAAGCACAATATTTGGTAATGAAGTACGTCTTCGAAAATCTTCGATATCGTCGTTATGAGTGGAAATGTGATAGTTTGAATGCACCTTCTCGACGTTCTGCAGAGCGATTAGGGTTTACATATGAAGGAACGTTTAGACAAGCTGTAATATATAAAGGTCGAAACAGAGATACAAATTGGTATTCAATTTTGGATAAAGAGTGGACTGAAAATAAAGAACGATTGGAAAGATGGTTGGATAAATCCAATTTTGATGAAAATGGAAATCAAATTAAACCCTTGTAATGAATTTTGAAAAGTACTTTACAAAATATTTAATAGTGACTCCATAAGAGAATATAGTTTAAGTGAATTTTGGATGTATGTAATATGATAAATTTTCGGGAAAATTAGATAGGGGAATTATGTATTTTTTGATTAGTTTGATTTTTACTTTTATTATTGCATATGTGATTGGTAACACACAGAAAGATAATAAATTATTGAATTATTTGCTTTTGTTTTTTTTGTTAACTGATATATATTATGTGGGGAAATATTTGATTAAATATATACCTATATTTATTAACCATACAATCAAATATTTACAAAATATGACTTCAAGTTTAGATGCTGTAGTTTTGGTTGCTTTAATCACAGGCTCTATATCAATATTAATTTCAATTTTTTCAAGATATTATGATAATAGAAATAAACGTAGAGAGTATCTGTCTGCTAAAAGGGAAGTTCCATATTCTGAGTTTATTGAACTTGTTTATAAAATGACTCAAAATGGGAGCAATGGATTTTCATACTCCCAAGAAGAAATGATCAAGGATATAAGTAGTTTTAACAGTAAGTTGTCACTTTGGGGCTCTCCTAAAGTAGTGAAAAAGTGGAATGCTTTTAGGAAAAGTTCACTTGAAGTTAAATCTGAGGATGATCCAGAACTTCTTATTTTGATGGAAGAGGTAATGAATGAGATGAGAAAAGACTTAGGTGTTAAATCGGTTGGAAAGGGAAGTTTACTTTCGTTTTTTATTAATGATATTGAAAATGTGGTTAAAAAAAGTAAATAGCTTTAAATGAAATTAAGCATATATAAATTCATTTTAGTATTCTTATATAGAGAAGTATTACAATATTTGAATTTTTTGAACAGAAAAAAGTAAGATTACATGAAAGAAGACTTGTCTTGAGTAATGAAAAAATAGAACTCACTTTATAAAAATTTGATAATGCTTATTTATTAGATGAATCTCATCTTGTAATTAATTATTGATAGTTAAAAAATAACGAAGGAGTATAAAATAATATACTAAGTCTTAGTAAAGTCTAAAAAAGAAAAAACTTAATAATAAAAAATCGTCTTTCAAATCTGAAAGCGATTTTTGTACATTTTGATACTGTCTTTTTCTATTTTTTGTCTTATTATAATAAATTTAAGCGATTTTAGTTGGTCTTAGTAAATTTTAAAAGGCTTAAAATTAACCTTTCTGACAATTTCGAGACTTAAAAAATTGTGGAACAAGTCTGGCATATTCATCCTAAGATTTCATTCTCCTTAGTAAAAGTGATTACTGTAATATTATAGCATAGGAAAGGTTGGGTGTCATAAGGTTAAGATAATATTGAATTAAGTTAGTAGATGGATAGTCTATGTTTGTTCAAAAGACTAAACCAATCAGAAAGGATGTTTCTGAGATGGTAGTAAGAACTTTAATTATTTCAAAAGAAGATTATGCTATAATAGGTTTATTAACGATAAAAACATATATTTACAAAAATTTTGATAGAAGGAGATTTGAATAGTTTAACTGTTCAATTGGAGGAAAGATGTAGGCACAATGATTGTTTAGTCAGATATGACTCATAACTAGAATTTTAAAAAAAGGAATGTGAATATATGTTTAAACAATCGTATAAAAGTAATATTACTCTGCTTGGAGCATGTGAATTATTTAGTTTTTTTGGTATTACCTCTTTTTGGCTTTTATTTTTAAGTCAAAATGGGATGAGTCTCTTTCAAATTGGTCTCCTTGAAAGTTTATTTCATGGAACGAGTCTAATTTCCGAGGTTCCTTCAGGAATGTTGGCAGATCGTTTTACCTATAAGACTAATTTGTATCTTAGCCGTTTTTCAACCATCTGCTCAGCTTTTCTAATGCTAATGGGGAATGGCAATTTTTGGATATATGCTTTAGGAATGATTATTGGTGCCTGGTCATATAATTTTGATTCGGGAACAAGTAGTGCAATGCTGTTCGAGTCTTCGAAAGAAGCTGGACTTGAGGAAAAGTATTTAAAGTATACTAGTTTTATTTCAGGTATTTCCGAAGCAACTAGAGCTTTAGGAATGGTTTTAGCAGGTTTCTTTGTTCACGGACTTTTGGATATTACCTACATGATTCAGATAGGTTTATCTCTATTAGCAATATTGGTTATTTCGTTTATGAAAGAGCCGAAAGTTAAAAAACAAAATGAAGTTAGTACAACTTTTAGAGATATCTATAAATCGGTATTAATGACATTTAAAACCAATCCGAGATTAATAAAGTGGATGGTAATCAGCCAAACACTAGTTACTTTTACTTCAATGTTTTATTTCTATTATCAAAATGAAATGACTCAACTACAATCTTGGCAAATTAGTTTAACGATGTTAATCTCTTGTTGTATCAATATATTTGGTGTTTGGATTGCCAGTAAGATAGGTGAAAGATTGTCAGCAAGACAAGTCTTTAAGATGATAATCCCCATTTCAGCGTTCTTATTTATTTTAGCTATGTATGCTCATCCTGCTATGTATGTTGTCATCTTCATAGTTAGTGATGGACTTGTGGCTATGTTTATACCTATATACAATAATGACATCCAGCAAGAGTTTGAAACTCATATCAGGGCAACGATGTTAAGTGTTAACGCTATGATTGGAAGCTTTATAATGATTTTTATTTTTCCTTTAATAGGTATCATTATTGATTCTTTAAGTTTTTCAATCACATTTATGTATCTAGGAATTTTCCTTTTATTTGTAAGTATTGGGATATTAAAATTTGTTAAATAATAATAAAAAAACTAATCAGACAAATTGTTATTTGCTGGTTAGTTTTTTTGTAAGACTTAGTTATTTCTATTTGGTCAAGATATATGACACTAACTAAAGTTCTCGATATGAGACTTTTTAATTATCGATTTGATGTAAAAATTATATAATATGATTAAATTATTTTTTTAAAGCTAGCATATTGATGTACTTAGTTTGGATTTTAATTGAGGGGGCAAAGTCATTTGAAAGAAAAAAAGATACTTTTAGTAGGTGATCGGAAAGATAGTACTAATCATTTAGCAATAGAGAAGTGTTTCCACGTGTATAATAATGGGAGAAAAATAGTATCTTTTGAGTGGGTATCAACACAAAAGATAGATTTAGAGGTAATACAGCATTTTGATGGTGTTTGGCTGACTCCAGGAGGACCATATCAAAACGATGAAAATGTTTTACAGTTGATCAATTATATGAGACTAAAAGTCGATATTCCTTTCATTGCAAATTGTAGTGGCTTTCAATATTCAATCATTGAATATTTTAGAAATTCGGTTGGATTACCAGATGCAACATCAGAAGAATTATACAATGGAGCTCTTCATAAGGTAGTAAATAAGTTGACTTGTTCTTTATCAGGAAATATTTCACAAGAACTCCGAATAGCCAAAGGAACCCTTCTTCAATCAATTATTATGAAGGATAGTTACTTAGGTTGGTACAATTGTAATTATTCATTAAATAATAGATACAGTTCACAATTAATCAATCAAGGAGATTGGGTGACCTCTGCCACATTTGGGGATGAAATAAGAGCTTTAGAGCTACCAAATAAACATTTTTATTTGATCACACTTTTTCAACCAGCAATGGAAATTGAACATGGTCTGATTAGTCCAATCATTTTGTCTTTCTTTGAACAATTGTAAAATTTAGATAGTGTATTATTGCTGCACCTATCAAATGGAGGGTATATGAAAGTCAGATTATCAGAGTTTAATCCTGAATGGAAAAAGCAATATCAGGAAGAATGTACTCTTTTAAAAAGTATATTAGGAACAGAAATTTTAAGGTTATAACATTTTGGAAGTACGGCGATTGAAGGAATGAAAGCTAAGCCAGTTATAGATATAATGGTAATTGTTAAAGATATTCAAGTGATTGATCATTATCAAAAAATACTTGAGGATGCCGCTTATGACTATGCTGGGGAGTGGGGAATTATCGGGAGACGACTGCTACGAAAAGGTGGTGACAATAGAAGTCATCATATTCATATTTATCAAGTAAGTAATGTTAAAGAAATCGAAAGGCATTTAATGCTTAGAGATTATTTAAGAATAAAAGGAAATGAAGTAAGAAACTATAGTAAGTTCAAAGAGAAATTATCAAATCAATTTGAAGATACTTGTGATTATAGTAAAGCTAAAAAAGATTATGTTCAAAAACTTGAAAAAAGAGCAATGAAGTATTTTGAAAAACAAAAAAATATGAATCCAATTATTAAAGAAGCAAATTCGAGTCAAGCAGATTTGTTGTCAAAAATCGCTTTTGAAAGTAAAAAATATTGGGGATATTCTGATGAGTTTATGGAAAAGTGTCGAGAAGATTTAACTGTAACAGCGACTTATATTGAAAATAATTTAGTCAAAGTTATTTATTCTAATCAGCTAGTTGCCGGCTTTTATGCATTTGATTTTAAAATGATGATGTTAGATGCTTTGTTTGTCTCACCTTCCTTTATTGATAAGAAATTTGGAATACTTTTGTGGAATGATTTAATTGATGAACTGAAGGACAGACAAATAAATAAGTTTACATTTGATAGTGAGCCTAATGCAGTTGGCTTTTATAAAAAAATGGGAGCAGTACAGGTTGGAGAAACTATTTCCTCTGTTGATAAAACAAGAAGATTGCCATTTATGGAATGTGAGGTTATACGATAGATCTTTTACTGTTCAGACCAAGGTGTGGATCAGAATATCTATGAATTTATATTGTTTTAATTATTGATTTTAAATTCAAAAATGAAATGAGGATATATTGATGTTTAAAAAAATAGAAAAAGATTCTTTTTATTATGGTGCTTCTGTAATACTATTAACAACTGTGGATCCAGAAAGTGGGGCAGATAATATTACACCAATTAGTTCTTCTTGGACACTTGATAAATACTTTGTTCTGGGTTTAGGGGTTGAGAATAAAGGGTTTAAAAATCTTAAAATAAACTCAGATCTAACACTAAATATTCCTAGTAGTAAATATGGAAACAAGTTGAATCTATTAGTAGGCTAACTGGAAGCAAAGATATCCCTGAATATAAAAAGTTATCAAATTATCAATACTGTGAAGATAAATTTTCTTATGGTAATTTTACCAAACTTAGCGGACATACAGTACAAACAAAAAGAATTCAAGAGTGTCCAATCCAAATTGAAGCAAAAGTGACAGAAATTATGATTAGAGATGGCTTTGGAATAGTTGAATGTAAGGTATTGAATATAATGGTTGACGAAAATATTTTATACAACGATAACTATTTAAATGTGAGCAAGTGGGAACCACTTATTTATAAGTTTAGAGAATATGTTACCACAAGTGGTAAACTAGGTGTAAACTTCAGGTTTGACGAGCACTTAGACGAGGGAAATTAGAATTCGAAATAGATGAGAGAGTTATTTTAAATATAAAAAGTATTTTGGATATGGTGGGTTGTAGTATTTTATTTCACTTAATAATTAAATAATGACGTTGCATGAGATAAAAGTTTAGTTAGCTTTATTTAGTGACAAGTATCTATTTGTGTTGGCTTGAAGATGATTATACAAGTGATAGGTTAGTTGTCAGTATTATATAGGAATTTTATTAGTTACAGGATTATGGTGTGAATCTTTTTACTAATAAGGTATTTAGTGTCAACCCTGACGGTGTTGTGCTTTAGATGAGCTGATTAAAGAGAATTTAATGTAGAAAATAGCTAAAGAAAATAAGCATTTTGAAACTGCATTATAAAAAGTAGATTGAAAAAGTATTTTTTCTCAAACTACTTTAAGGCAGTAATAGTTAAAGAATAGGGGATAGAAATGAGATATAATAGTTTTAATCAACCGTTAGGAGAACTTGTTGAAAATGATACAAAAGTTTATTTACCAAAAATTGGTGTTCTAGTAGGTGATTCCGTTAGAATTGAAAAAATAAATCAGAGTCATTTTGAAGACTTGTATAAAATCTATGGGGAAAATTCACCCGAAGAAAATTTTACGTACATGTCTTTTAGTAAATTTAACGATAAAAATGAATTTAATATTTTTTTTCAAAAAATGTTACAGTCAGAAGATCCTTATTATTTGACTATTATTGATAGTGACACTAACACAGCTGTAGGGACATTTTCATTAATGCGTATTGACTCAAAAAATAGAGTTATTGAGATGGGTGGAGTATTTTATTCTTCAGAATTAAAACGAACAATAATGGCAACTGAAGCACAATATTTGGTAATGAAGTACGTCTTTGAAGATCTTCGATATCGTCGTTATGAGTGGAAATGTGATAGTTTGAATGCTCCTTCTCGACGTTCTGCAGAGCGATTAGGATTTAAATTTGAAGGAACGTTTAGACAAGCTATAATATATAAAGGTCGAAGCAGAGATACAAATTGGTATTCAATTTTGGATAAAGAATGGCCTGAAAATAAAGAACGATTGGAAAGATGGTTGGATAAATCCAATTTTGATGAAAATGGAAATCAAATTAAACCCTTGTAATGAATTTTGAAAAGTACTTTACAAAATATTTAATAGTGACTCCGTAAGAGAATAGCCTTATTACTCATAGAATAGAGAACCATTGTTACAGAAACTTCAGAGATTGTAAGTGAATGTGCATTACATTACAAATTGTTGAGGGATAAAATTATCTTGAAATAGAAAATCTTTTAGAAAAAATAGCATTGGTATAATAGGATTCTTCATTTTATGTTTTACTTGAAAAGATAGGAATGTGATATGTTACCTTATTATGTTGTGAATGCTTTTACCAATAAGGCATTTAGTGGCAACCCTGCGGGGGTTGTGGTTTTAGATGAACCGATTAAAGAGGATTTAATGCAGAAAATAGCTAAAGAAAATAAACTATCTGAGACTGCATTTATTTTAAAAGAAAAAGATCTATATAAGATTAGATGGTTCACACCAGAAAAAGAAGTGGATTTATGTGGGCATGCGACTTTAGCAAGTACCTATGTAATTTCACGTTATCTTGAAGATGATTTAAGTCATATCACTTTCTCTTCAAAGTCAGGACTTCTAGAAGTAACTATTAGTGGTGAAGATATAACGTTATTTTTTCCAATGGTTGACGTTAAGCAAGTTCCAATAACAGCGATGATGAGAGAATCGATTGAATCTACTATCCTGGAAGCTTATCGAACAGCAGATGAAGAGCATCTTGTTTTATATCTGGAAAATCAAGAATCTATAGAGAATTTCAAAATTGATTTAGAGAAAATTAGTCAATTAGCACCACATGGAGTGACACTTACAGCCCAAAGTTCAGAAAAAAATATTGATTATGTTCTTCGTTACTTTGCACCAAATTATGGTATCAATGAAGATCCTGTTACTGGCTCAGCACAAACGCGTCTAGCACTAATTTGGGCGATAAAACTTGGAAAAAAACGATTAATAGCTAAGCAATTATCTGAAAGACAAGGGTTGATGATGATTCATTTGGAAGAGCATCTTGTTAAAATATCAGGACAAGCTAATTTATATCTGAAAGGTAGTATTGATATTTAGTACTTGAAAGCTAACAATTTGAGTGAAGTAGGAGTATACTAATGAGAAAACGAGAAATGACTCTCATCTGTTGTACTATAATATAGGAAAAGTTTTATAACTGTTTATATTATTTTGCTTATTAACTATTAAGTTATTTGAAAGCTAATTAATAAACAATTTATGAAGGATATTAAAAATGAATAATATAAATATTGATTTTCCCTCTGTAACCATTAGAGAAATTACTTTTAATGATGGTAAAACGATTGTATTTAATAATGATGATATTGTTTTACTTGTTGGCGGTAATAATGCGGGAAAGAGCCGTACCCTAAAGGATTTGAGAGACGATTTAAATGGAATATCAAATACAAAAGTATTAGTAAAGAAACTAGAGTATGAAACTTTTGGTTTTTCTGAAAACAAACTTAGAGATTATTTTGAAAATAATTTTGAAAAAAATACTTATGGGCAATACTGTGTATGGATAGATGATAACAGTTCTTATTATTTTGATTCTAATTCTTTTAGTGATATTTATGATAAAAAAAGTTTTTATAAAGCATTATTCTCATTCTTATCAACTGAGAATCGTTTAGTATTAACAAGGCCTATAGAATTGAATTATGCGTATAATATGCAGAGTCTAAATATTTTGAAAAAACTTGAAAGAGATTTTGATTCGATTAATAAATTAAACCAAGCTTTAGATTCAGGCTTTCAAAAATCAATTGAAATATTTGAGGAATATGTAGATAGGAATATAATAAAGAAATATAAAATTAGTGATAGTTATACGATTACTAAAATTCTTAAATTAGATAGCCGAGAAAAAATAAATCAGCTAAAACAATTAGAAGATTTACAAGATCAAGGGGATGGAATTCGAAATACAGTTGCAATATTATCCTCGCTAATTGTTAATGAAAATTCATTAATATTAATTGATGAGCCGGAAGCATTTTTACATCCTCCTCAAGCTAGAACGTTAGGTAAAAATGTAGTTAAGTTATCTAGAGATAAACAATTATTTATCTCAACTCACAATATTGATTTCATTAGAGGTGCTCTTGAAGAAGATGCTTCAAGAATCAAAATAATAAAAATAGATAGACTTGGTAGTCAAAATGTATTTAATTTAATTGATAATTCCAGTATCAGTAAAATTTCTAGTGATAAGAATTTGAAGTATACAAATATTCTAAATGGATTATTTTATAATCAGGTTATTTTGTGTGAGAACGAAAGTGATTGCAAGTTTTACTCTGCAATATTAGAATATGTAGATTTAACGACTTATCAAAATACATTATTTTGTGCAGTTGGAGGAAAAGAACAATTTAAGAAAATTGTACCTTTACTTAAAGATTTGAGTATAAAGTATAAAATAATAGCTGATATTGATTTAATAAATAATATTGATAGTTTAAAACAATTGTTAAATTCATCTAACCCTAATTGTTATAGTAAGATAGCTCCTAATCATAAAAAATTTATAGAAAAATTCCAAAAAGAAACCAATAGTCAAGTAAAGACCCAAGAAGAAATAAGAAATGAGATTAATCAAATATATAATACTGATAAATTTATGTCACCACAATCAGTTGAGCAAATAAAATCAATTTTAAGAGAGATAAACAGTTTAAAACTCTTAAAAACTGGTGGGAAAAGTATTATCCCTCAAGGTGAGTGTACAAATCTATTCAATTATATAAATGAATTTCTAAAAGAAAATAATATATTTATTTTGGATTGTGGTGAGATAGAACGTTTTGTACCAGATGTACCTGGGCATGGAAATAATTGGGTCGAAAATACTTTTATAAAATATGCTGAAATTGAAGCAGAAGTTTATCATGAAGCTCGGAATTTTATGAAAATGATATTAAATCATAATAGTAAAATAGTTAATTGATATTCTATAAAATGTAGATCAAAGGAACTAATTATGAGTGATATTTTATTAGCTGGAAGTAGCACTTTTTCAGTATTAAATATCATATGTGGCTACCATAATTTCAAACTTGCCATATTATGTTGATAATAAATTTACAAAAAAATATAAAAATAGCTTTCATCGATTCGATGAAAGCTATTTAAGTACATTTTGATACTGTCTTTGTCTATTTTTTGTCTTATTGTAATAAATTTAAGTGATTTTAGTTGATCTTAGTAAATTTAAAAAGGCTTTAAATCAACATTTCTAATGATTACAAGACATAAAAAATCATGGAACAAGTCTTGCATATTCATCATAAGATATATTTCTCCTTAGTAAAAGTGATTACTGTAATATTATAGCATAGGAAGGGAGGAGTATCATAGGGTTAAGGATAATATTGGATCAAGTGGTAGATGGAAAGTCTATGTTAGGTCAAAAGACTAAACCAATCAGAAAGGATGTTAAGGTAGGTACTTAATTAGGGCTGTGTGATATAAAGGGCTTGTGCCGCTTTAGTAACACTGCCGTGATCAAGAATGGCATTGACGTATTCAATATCTTTTATTTCCATGTGAGAACATCCTTTTGCTGTTGGTCAAACCTGCTATTGTTAAAACAATACCTTAAGCTTGGTTAACAGATCGTATTTATTCATCTGATATTATGTTAATAATATATTTAGTGTTTAAACCGCCATTACAAGCATCAGAGCTAAGCTAGTGGTGGTTTTTTGTTTAGGCTTTCTTCTAATAATGAATGACTGAGTCTTGTTTTTGAATCCTAGAAATAATATCAGCTGCCTCTGAACTGTTAAAAAAATCGAAGGTTGTTTTAGGAATCAAAGCTTTGACAGCATCAAGTCGCCCTTCTTTTATGGCTTGTCGAACAGTAGAAGCACTGATAGGCTGCCCATCAACTTCTAGTCTAGGAATGAGGACACAGTCTATTCCCATTTCAGGAAGTTTCTTAGACATTATCTGATTGTAAAGATTGGTGACCATACTGGTTGGCTCTTGCCCAACATAACGTTTGTTAATGCCTAATGTTTTAGCAATTTGAACAAAGATAGTCACATCCAATTCTGCTTGACTACGAATGACGGCTTGATCATCCTTTTGGAAATAGCTAGGAAAGGTTGATTGGCTAATAATATAAGGCCCTGTTTCATGATAAGTGATATTCTTTAAATGCGCGGTACAAGCTTTAATCAGTTTTTTGCGAATAGGAAAAGGGACCAAACTACTGTCGTCACTGACCATAAAAAGATGGACATGCCCGTTCTCTGACGCTGCTTTTTCTATCAGGTGTAAATGGCCTAGCGTAAAGGGATTAGCATTAATGACGAGTGCAGCACTTTGACTTGTTTGAGGGCTTTCCGCTTTTAATTTGTCAAGGTAATTGGCAAAGCCTGCTCTGCGATTCTCCATAAAAGTCACAAGATTAGGAATGGAGAGAATGGGATAAAAGCCTAAATCTTGGAAGAAAGGACTGGTTTCAGGTTTGGTATAGACAAAGAGATGGGTGATGCCTCTTTCGTATTGTTTGTGGATGAGATGGGTGATGATGGCATTTAACAAACCTTCACCAGTGTAGCGTTTGCATACAGCAAAGCATCTGAGAGTGTTGGCGAAAAGACTACCAGTGGCAATTAAGGTCCCATCTTCTTCAAAGATACCACAGGTGTAATCAATATTTTGATCTCTTTTGATGCCAGCGGCCTCTAATAGTCTGGTGACTTTTTCTTGATTATTCTTGTCGGATGAATATATCCTATCTACTCTAAATAAAGACATAATAACTCCTTTCCTATCTCGTTTTATGCCTATTATACCACTGCTTGACTTTGAAAAGATAGGAGGAGTGGTTTTGAATGCTCCGAAAAAACAAGAAAAAGACAACTTAGTGAGACATATTATCGTATTTGTCATAGCAGTGATTGTACGGACATGGTAAGATAGTGGTTAAGAAAAAGATTCCAGTAAGTGATGATCTGAGAAAGGAGATAGATGATGTGTTAATGCTTGTTTTTACCCTAGTCGTAGGACTGTTGGGAGGGCTACTTGCTAAGTTCCTCAAAATACCTGCTCCTTTTATGATTGGGAGCATGCTTTTGGTAGCAGTGGTCTCAATGACCATGGGTTCTTTGGACACGCTTCCTTCAATGAAGTTATTTGCTCAGATTATCAGTGGAGCATATATCGGACAACAGGTGACAAAAAAAGATATCATCCAGCTGCCGAAGGTGGGGCCCTCTATTTTGGGGCTCATGTCACTTTTTACCCTTAATATGCTTATACTTGGTAGCTTATTTTGTCTCTTTTTTAAGATGGATTTAGTGACGGCTTTTTTATCTTGCTTGCCTGGAGGTATTGTGGATGTTTCCTTAATGGCCATTGATATGGGAGCAGAAACAGATGTTGTTGCAACTATGCAGTCAGTGCGCTTAATTGGGATTTTGTTAATTTTGCCAGTTTGGGTTTCCTTTATCACAAAACGATTTGCCCCAGAATTAAGACAAAAGCCTTCAAATGGCCTATCGCAATTTACTGGTCGAAAAGTTAGTCTTTCAGGGTCTCAAAGGGTGAAAAACGACCTTTTGGTCCTCTTTGTTGCTAGTATTGGTGGCGTAATTGGTTTAAAACTTGGCATCCCTGTAGGGACCTTAATCTTATCTTTAATTTTTTCGACAGTTTTAAAAATCACACATGAGACAAAACAAATGTCCCCTTGGATTCGTTATTTGGCACAAATTTGTGCGGGGGCATTGATTGGATCAGGCTTTACGCCTAATAGTATTTGGCAGATGTCTCAGTTAATAGTTCCGATTATTCTCCTTTTGACAAGTTATTTACTCATAAATGCCTTTTTTGGTTACCTCATGTACAAGCGAGGTATTTTTGATATCCAATCAGCCTTATTTGCTTCATCTCCAGCGGGAGCTACAGATATTTCCTTGTTAGCAGGAGAATTAGGTGGAGATATGCCTAAGATTGCCAGTATTCAGATTAGCCGCACCCTATATACGGTTATCATAATGCCTTTATTGATAAAATTAATCACCTTTTTCTTCTAAAAAAAGTTTGGATGCTTAGTCCAAACTTTTTTTAAAGTAGTTTTTCTAAAAAGGCGAAATACAAGCTTAAGGCTAATAAATCAGCAGCCCCTCCTGGGCTAAGGTGTCTATTGATTAATATTTGGTTATAATCAGTCAGAAAAGTCATTAAGGCATCTGTGCTACTTTCTTTTTGGAGGTAGCTTTTTATTTCCGATTGCACTTGATACAATGCCTCAATGCCACCACGGTGAATAAGATTGGCATCTTCAACAAAGGACATTAAATAAAGGAGTAAGCGTAATTGAAGAATTCGTTTATCTGTCTCAATTTCGGATAATTCCCGGAGATATGGCAAGGCTTTTTGTGTTAAGCTTGGATAGCCCTGACTAGCTTCCCCTCTAGGGCCTTTGATGCCATATTTTATGTAGAGTTTTTCTCCATTGGTAAGTTGCTTTTTTTCTTCAAGATGACTTAAATCCTGAGCAATTAAATGCTTTGTCATGGGAATAATGAGTTGGCATATAGCATGGCTATCCCTTGATGTGAAGTGATAATGTTTGTCGATATGAGGATGTTGAGCCAAGTAACTACCAGTGGCTCCTAGAATAAGAGCAAAGGAGAAGTTGACTCCTTTATGGGTATTAACCCCATTTGTAGCGGTAAACATGGTTTTTTCAGCTAAAATGCCTTCTTGTCTCAACTTCTCAAATAAGTCTTTTGGATTATCTTGATAAAACTGATAACCGATTTCGATATAACGGTTGAAGTGGGGCATCAAAGCTAGGCTTGATTCTAAAAATGTCATAATGGTCATATCATCATGTGCACCATTATTGGAACAATCGACAAGACCAGGCTTTGGTGTTAAACTGACTTCATTTAAGAGTGCTTTGCAAGCTAATTGACTAAAATAAGATAAAGTCTCCTTACTGATCATTGGTTTCTTCCATTTCTTGAATGATAAATTCTAAGGAATGGTTCAAATGTTCATGGGTGATGAGCGTGACCTGTTGGTAATCCTTATTTTTCATGCCACGATAGATGAGCCAATGTTCATCTAAGGCTTTTCGACGTCTATCATCTGAAGAAATGGAAATCCGTCTGAAATAGAGCAAATAGGCTTGTAATTCAGATACTATTTCTTTTAAGCGCAGCATCTGACTTTTTTCATATATTAAATTATTGAAATCATTAAAATTGGCTAGTACTTTATCAATTTCCTGGTTTTTGAGGTAGCATTCGCAGGTTTCCAAAAGCTGACGCATTTCCTCGAAATCATCTTTAGTCATCAAATTCATTGCTGTTGTTGACGCTAAGGTTTCAAGGGCTTTGCGGATTTCAAAAATTTCCAGTGCATCTTGTAAGCTTACACCTTTGACGATAATCCCTCTATTTGGAATGTGTTCCACTAATTTTTCTTCCTCAAGAACACCTAAAGCATACCTTATTGGGGTTCGACTGATATTGAGTTCACTTGAAAATTCTTTTTCATTAATTCGTGTTCCTGCGGGAATTTCCCTTAAAACAATTGTCTTTTTAAAGGCATGATACAAAGCAATTTTGAGGGGAACATTTTGTGACAACTCTAAATTATTTTTAACAATTTGTGTAATTGAATTCATAAGCACTCCTTTAATATTTTCTTATTATATCATAAATTGAAGTCATGGCTTTGCTCATCCTTTGAATGCGAGTCATCATCAACTAAAAAAAGGTTATGCTTGAGACAAGTATAACCTTTTTAAGGAGGTATGATGGTTGTTTATTGTGGGATGTAAACAGGCATGTGCCCCATCAATATAATGGTTACAACAAAGATGATAAAAATGACTAAGGCATATTTTCCAGCTGTACGTTGCCATTCTCCCATATCTAAACCTGTTAAACGAAGTAGGAGATAGATAAAGGCAACAAGTGGGCTTAGTAAGTGGAAGGCTTGCCCCATTAGAGAAGCTAAAGCCATGCTCATATTATCAAATCCATAACGAGCACCTGCTTGAGCAAGGACTGGCATGATTCCATAGTAGAAACCATCATTTGATAAGAAGAATGTCCCTGGTGCAGAGATTAGGGCAATGATAATTCCCCAGAATCCAGCTAGTTGTTTAGGAATGATTGTTGTAAAGCTTTGAGCTAAAGCATTGGCCATACCAGAACCTTGGAAAAGTCCCATGAAGATACCTGCTGCAAAGACTAAGATAACAACTTGCACAGCATCTCCGGCGTTATCACCAATACGTTTTGATTGATCTTTAAGTTTTGGATAGTTAACCATGAGAGCTAGGATGGTACCAACTGCAAATAAGAGTAATGATGGCACTTCAATAGCTGAAATGAACGAACCAGCAACCAACCAAGCAATTAAAAGAATGGTGAGTAAACCATTAAAGATGAAGAATTGTGGTCGACGAATGGCTTCTTTTTCTGGATCAGAAATAGTGGTTAATTTAAGAAGTTCTTCTTCAGTAAGATTAGTGATTCCTAAACGCTTACGTTCTTTACGTCCCATGCTTGGTGCAACATAAAAAATGACATAAAGTAACGAAAGAATCATTCCAGGAGCTAAATAGGCTAATATTTCTGAACCAACATTGAGTACTGACATCGCACGAGCTGTAGGTCCACCCCATGGCAGAAGGTTCATAATGGTATTTTGAAGGATAATCAGAACACCTAAATTCATAACCTTCATGTTTAATTTTTGATAAATAGGTAAGAAAGCTGAAACAACAATTAAGGTTGTCGTTGTTCCGTCTCCATTCATAGAAACGGCTGCAGCCACAATTGCAGTTGCCATTAACACTTTCATTGGATCGCCTTTTGCAAAGCGAATCATTTTTTCAGTGATAGGATCAAAAAGTCCTGTATCTAACATGATTGAGAAGTAGAGGATGGCAAATAAAAGCATAATACCGGTTTTAGCGGTTTGACTAATCCCATACATAACCATAGGGCCAATGGCTGTTAAATTATTGGCAAGTTTCTCACCACCAAGTGAGTCAACAAAACTAGCATCGGCAGTAATATCAGCGCTACCAGTTAAAAAGGCAATAATCGTAAAGATTAAAGGGATCATTACTAGGGATGATAGTGGTGACATTTTCTTTGTCATTACCACATACATGAAGACGGCGATCATGGCATAGGCCAAAACTGTGAGTAACATGTGCTGCTCTCCTTTTTAATAATATATTTAGTGTGTTTATGTGTTATTTCAAGAGACATTGTGAATGAAAATGCTTTCATTCAAATCCTGTCTCATAAATAACTGACAACCATAGTTTATATGAAAGCGCTTGAAAATGAAAGCGGTTTTCTGTAAAAAAACACTTAAAAAACATCAATGCCTTTTCCATTTTATGAAAGGCTTGAATCGTTTTTTATAAATTGTCTGAAAATGAAAGAACACAAAAAAGCCAAAAATAAATGCGTTTTCATAATATAATAGGTTTAAGCCATGACGTCAGTAAATAGACGTTTGTTAGTAATAGTTATCAGAAAGGAGGATAACATGGGACTATTTCAAAAGCTCTTTAGGCGTGACGTGGATGATAGCAAAGATCACCTTATAAAAGAGGAAGAAATAAAGGAAGAAAGTTCTTGGGAACAGCTACCTGCATATATTGATGCAGACCCAGCTGATTTTCAACTTGTCAGCCTCATCGCTAGTAGTATAGCTGCTGGGGATTATCCGGAAAGTCAATTTGTTGTCAAAAGGATTCTTCAACGGAATCCAGAAGTTGTGAACCTGTCATTGATTGCGACTAGCATTGCTTCAGGGGATGCTCCCGACAGTCAGTTTAATGTAAAAGCTATTTATCAAAAAAAATAAAACCTTAAAGGAGACATGATACATGTTACGCAAATTTAAAATTTCAATCGATGGTAAAGAGTATTTAGTTGAAATGGAAGAAATTGGAGGTGCTCCAGTACAAGCTCCAGTTGCAGCAGCCCCAGCATCAACTCCGGCTCCAGTACCGTCAGCTCCAGCTGCTGAAACCGCTGCAGAAACACCAAGTCCGGTTTCTGCATCAGTTAGTCCAGCCAGTGCTGATGCTATGGCATCCCCAATGCCTGGTACTATTCTTAAAATCCTTGTTAACCCAGGAGATTCTGTTTCTGAAAATCAGCCTTTGATGATTCTTGAAGCAATGAAAATGGAAAATGAAATCGTTGCTAGTCAAGCAGGAACTGTTACAGCCATTCATGTATCACCGGGTCAAGCGGTGAATGCCGGTGATGGTTTAATCACAATTAGCTAACTGTTCGAGCTACTCTTTTACTAAAAAATGGAAGAAGGAAGTGTCTAGTGGAAATTTTAATTCAAGGTTTGACTTCCATTACTATCCCACAGATTGTGATGATGGTAATTGGTGGTGTCTTAATGTATTTAGGTATCAAAAAAGAATATGAACCAACTCTTTTAGTACCAATGGGTCTGGGTACCATTTTGGTAAACTTCCCAGGGACAGGAGTTTTGACGCAAGTTGTCAATGGTGTTCATCAAGAAGGTGTTTTTGATACGCTTTTCAATATTGGGATTGGTACAGAGTTATTCCCACTCCTTATCTTTATTGGGATTGGTGCGATGATTGACTTTGGTCCTCTCCTCCAAAATCCTTTTATGCTCCTTTTTGGGGCTGCAGCTCAGTTTGGTATTTTCTTTGTTGTCGTTGTGGCTGTTTTGGCTGGTTTCGATATTAAAGAAGCAGCATCAATTGGTATCATAGGTGCAGCAGATGGTCCGACGTCAATCTTTGTGGCCAATCAGTTAGCACCAAAACTCTTAGGACCTATTACAGTAGCTGCTTATTCTTATATGGCTTTAGTTCCGATCATTCAACCTTTTGCTATTAAATTAGTGACTACTAAAAAAGAACGTGCTATTCGCATGACTTATAAAGCTGAAAGTGTTTCAAAATTAACCAAAATTTTATTCCCGATTGTGATTACCTTTGTTGCCGGTTTTATCGCTCCAATCTCATTGCCATTAGTAGGTTTCCTAATGTTTGGTAATTTATTACGTGAGTGTGGGGTGTTGGATCGTCTCTCAATGACTGCTCAAAACGAATTGGTTAACATTGTCTCAATCCTATTAGGTTTAACTATTTCTGTTAAAATGCAAGCAGAGCTTTTCTTAAATGTGCAAACTTTACTCATTATTCTCTTTGGATTAGTCGCATTTATCATGGATTCCATCGGAGGAGTGCTCTTTGCCAAAATATTAAATCTCTTCCGTAAGAATAAAATTAATCCAATGATTGGCGCAGCTGGAATTTCAGCATTTCCAATGTCAAGTCGTGTCATTCAAAAAATGGCAACAGATGAAGACCCACAAAACTTTGTATTGATGTATGCTGTTGGTGCAAACGTGTCTGGTCAGATTGCGTCAGTTATAGCTGGTGGACTCTTACTATCATTCTTTAGTTAATAAGTTGAAAAAAGATAAGAGGATATAATTATGAATATGAATATGGAAGATTTAACCAAAGCTTTTGAGCTTATGGGACTAGGAATGGCAGGTGTCTTCATTGTATTAGGCATCCTGTACATTGTAGCAGAGCTATTGATTAAACTATTACCTGCTGATTAAAAAGAAATCAACAGATTATCAAAATTTCTGAAATAAAATGAAGAGGTGAAGAAATGGATATTATGCAAACTGCAGTTGCAGGAAGCTTAGAATCTAGTGATATCATGATAACTGTTAACCCAGCTACCGATGGTATTACCATTGATTTAGAAAGTAGTGTTGAAAAACAATTTGGACGTCGCATTCGTCAAGTCATTGAAGAAACGCTAAAACACTTAGGTGTTAATGGGGTTTTAGTACAAGCTGTGGACAAAGGTGCTTTAGATTGTACCATTCAAGCTCGTACCATTGCTGCGGTTCATCGCGCAGCAGGTCTTGATCAGTATAACTGGAAGGAGATTGACTCATGGAACGTTTAAGAAGAACAATGATGTTTGTCCCTGGTGCAAATGCTGCCATGTTACGTGATGCGCCACTTTATGGTGCAGATTCCATTATGTTTGACTTGGAAGATTCCGTATCCTTAAAAGAAAAAGATACTTCCCGCGCCTTGGTTCATTTTGCCTTGAAAACTTTTGATTATAGCCAAGTGGAAACTGTTGTTCGGGTCAATGGTCTTGATACCGTAGGGGCTTTGGATATTGAAGCTGTCGTACTTGCAGGTGTTGATGTTATCCGTTTACCAAAAACTGAAACAGCTCAAGATATTATAGATGTTGAGGCAGTTATTGAACGTGTAGAACGTGAAAATGGTATTGAAGTTGGTCGTACCAAAATGATGGCTGCCATTGAATCTGCTGAAGGGGTTCTAAATGCGCGTGATATTGCCAAGGCATCAGACCGTCTTATTGGTATTGCCTTGGGAGCTGAAGACTACGTAACCAATATGAAAACACGTCGTCACCCAGATGGACAAGAGCTTTTCTTTGCCCGTAGTATGATTCTTCATGCAGCACGCGCAGCAGGAATTGCAGCTATTGATACGGTGTACTCTGATGTTAATAATACGGAAGGTTTCCAAAATGAAGTTCGTGCTATCAAACAACTCGGATTTGATGGAAAATCTGTGATTAACCCACGACAAATTCCTCTTGTTAACGAGATTTATGCACCAACTGAAAAAGAAATTCAGAATGCCAAAGAAGTTATTTGGGCAATTCGTGAAGCAGAAAGTAAGGGATCAGGTGTTATCTCACTTAAAGGGAAAATGGTGGATAAACCAATTGTTGAACGTGCAGAACGTGTTATTATGCTTGCCAAGGCTGCTGGCTTGATAACAGAGGAGGACTTATAATGGTAATGAATAAAGTAAATCGTGACATTCCTCAAACCTATGCAGATAACTATGGTGTTTTTGAAGGGGAATTGGCACATATTAAAGAATATAAAGAAGCAAGCCGTCGTATTAAACCCGTTAAACCACAAGATGATAAACTCTTGTCAAGTATTCGAGAAGCCATTGAAAAAACAGGCTTAAAAGACGGCATGACCATTTCTTTCCACCATCACTTCCGTGAAGGAGATTATGTCATGAACATGGTCTTGGAAGAAATTGCCAATATGGGTATCAAAAATATTTCTATTGCCCCAAGTTCTATTGCAAATGTCCATGAGCCATTGATTGATCATATCAAAAATGGTGTGGTAACCAACATTACCTCTTCCGGACTCCGCGATAAAGTCGGCGCAGCTATTTCTTCAGGAATCATGGAAAATCCAGTTGTTATCCGTTCACACGGCGGTCGTGCCCGTGCTATTGCTGCAGGGGATATTCATATTGACGTTGCCTTCTTAGGAGCTCCAAGTTCAGATGCCTATGGAAATGCTAATGGAACAAAAGGAAAAGCGACTTGTGGTTCTTTAGGTTATGCCATAATTGATGCTAAATATGCTGACCAAGTAGTTATCATCACAGATACTTTAATGCCATATCCAAATACCCCAATCTCTATTCCACAGACAGATGTAGATTATGTGGTTGTAGTTGATGCCATTGGTGATCCAGAAGGAATTGCAAAAGGTGCAACACGCTTTACGAAAAATCCAAAAGAGTTGCTCATTGCAGAGTATGCTTCAAAAGTTATCACCAACTCTCCATACTATAAAGAAGGTTTTTCTTTCCAAACTGGAACAGGCGGAGCCTCTTTAGCTGTTACTCGTTATATGAGAGAGCAAATGATTAAAGATGGCATAAAAGCAAGCTTTGCTTTAGGTGGTATTACAAATGCAATGGTTGAACTATTGCAAGAAGGTCTCGTTGAAAAAATTATGGATGTTCAAGATTTTGACCACCCGTCTGCGATTTCTCTAGATCAAAACAGCCAACATTATGAAATTGATGCCAATATGTACGCTTCACCATTGAGTAAAGGTTCAGTTATTAATCAATTAGATACTTGTGTTTTGTCTGCATTGGAAGTTGACACAGACTTTAATGTCAACGTTATGACAGGTTCTGACGGTGTCATTCGTGGTGCTTCAGGAGGACATTGTGATACAGCATTTGCAGCCAAAATGAGTCTCGTTATTTCACCATTAGTAAGAGGACGCATTCCAACCTTTGTGGATCAAGTTAACACAGTTATCACTCCAGGAACTAGCGTTGATGTCATTGTTACTGAAATTGGTATTGCCATTAATCCAAATCGCCAAGATTTAGTAGAACACTTCAAAGACTTAAAGGTTCCACAATATACTGTGGAAGAATTAAAAGAAAAAGCTTATGCTATTGTAGGCCAACCTGATCCTATTGAATATGGTGACAAAGTTGTTGCCTTAATTGAGTACCGTGACGGGTCACTTATTGATGTGGTAAGAAATGTCTAAAGAATTGATTTTTAGTGGTGATGCAATCACTCTGGAAGAAATGATGGATGCTAGGGAGCAAAGAAGTTTTCGGCATCTATCACTCCTTTCATCTAATCCCGAGTTTAATCTCCTATCGGTAACCATGAATATTCCAGGGGAAGTTAAAACATCACCGATTTTACAAGATATCTTTGAAGATTTTATAGGAGATATCAAAAGGCAATTGTCTGGCGTTGACACTAAAGTTGAGCATTATTTACCCTTGAAAACAGGTAATGAGTATTATTTGGTAACAGATATGGGTGCTCAACACCTAAAAGAAAAAATGATTGACTTGGAGAGTCACCATCCATTAGGACGCTTATTTGATTTAGATGTCCTTTCTTTAATGGACGGGCACTTACAGGCCATTAGTCGTCAAGATATAGGGCTACCAGCACGGACTTGTTTTGTCTGTTCTGATAATGCCAAAGCTTGCGGACGCTCAAGAAAACATAGTATTGAAGAGATGCAAGCAGTCATTTCTCAATTGATTGACGACACATATAAGACTGCAAAGGAGGAATGAGATGACAAAAGTCCGTATCACGGAAACAGTACTTAGAGATGGTCAACAAAGTCAAATTGCGACTCGAATGACCACCGAACAAATGTTACCAATTTTAGAAAATTTAGATAAGGCAGGTTATCATGCCTTAGAAGTATGGGGCGGAGCCACCTTTGATTCCTGTCTTCGATTTCTCAATGAGGATCCTTGGGAAAGATTACGTACAATACGTAAAGCCGTAAAACATACAAAATTACAGATGTTACTAAGAGGTCAAAATTTACTTGGTTACAGAAATTATGCAGATGATGTCGTGAGAGGATTTGTTCAAAAATCTATTGAAAACGGCATCGATATCATTCGTATTTTTGATGCTTTAAATGACCCTCGTAACTTACAAACAGCAGTAGCAGCCACAAAAGAATTTGGTGGACATGCACAAGTAGCGATTTCCTATACAACAAGCCCAGTTCATACCGTTGACTACTTTGTTCAATTAGCCAAAGACTATGCTCAAATAGGTGCAGATTCCATTTGTATAAAAGACATGGCTGGGGTTCTGACACCGCAAACTGGCTATGATCTCGTTAAAGGAATCAAAGCAGTTGTTGATTTACCATTAGAAATACACACACATGCAACCAGTGGCATCTCAGAAATGACTTATCTTAAAGTTGTGGAAGCTGGCGCAGATATTATAGATACAGCAGTTTCTTCATTTGCCGGAGGAACAAGTCAACCCGCAACAGAATCAGTTGTTATGGGATTAGAAGATCTTGGCTTTGAAACCGGAATTGACTTAAAAGAAGTCGAAAAAGTGGCTGCGCATCTCAACAGTGTCCGTGACCATTTCCGAGCTGAAGGCCTGCTGAATCCAAAAGTCAAAGATGTTGAACCCAAAACATTGATTTATCAAGTACCTGGCGGTATGTTATCTAATTTACTGAGTCAATTAACCGAACAAGGTCTTGCAGATAAATATGATGATGTCTTAGCAGAAGTGCCACGAGTGAGAGCTGATTTGGGTTATCCACCGCTTGTAACGCCATTATCACAAATGGTCGGAACACAAGCCTTGATGAATGTCATTTCAGGTGAACGTTTCAAAGTGGTTCCAAATGAGATTAAAGACTACGTTCGAGGTTTTTATGGCCGACCTCCAGCTCCACTAGCAGAAGGAATCAAAGAAAAAATTATTGGTGATGAAGCAGTCATTACGGTACGCCCAGCTGATCTTATCGAACCACAGCTACCACAATTGCGCAAAGAAATTGCAGCCTATGCTAAAACTGATGAAGATGTCCTAAGCTATGCTTCCTTCCCTAAACAAGCTCAAGATTTCTTAGGGCGACGTGAAGATCCTTTTTACGATGTTCCTGTTCAGAAAGTGACGGTTAACATTGACATGACATAAAAAAACAATAAGGAAATATTTCCTTATTGTTTTTTAGTTTTCTAATAGTTCTTCTAAAATCCCTTCTATTTTAGAGATGCTTTCAGCGATTAAGGGATGGTCCACTTGATTGTCTTGTAACTGTTTTAAGAATTCTAAACGGAAGGCCATTCGATCATAAAGAAGTTTTAAATAATCTTGATCACTCTCGTTCACAGAAATAGAGTCAACAGGTAAGTATGAAAAAGAGGTTACATGTTCAAAAGGTATAAAAGAAGCTTCATGATCAACGACTTTTTCAATACAAGAAAGTGTTGTTTCTTTGCTAATTTTCTGGTTTAAATAATGACCAGTGTTAATAATATAGCATTCAACGCCTGAAACGAACAAATCGTGGAATTTTTCAAAATCGTCAACTAGAGGATAAATCCGAAATGGATTGGCATATGGTTCAATGACCAAGCTTCCTAAGTCACCAGAAACATTTTCAGCTGTTGATCGTTTGGTCATCAGAGTACATCCAAGGGCGGAAGCTAAAACTGGATCGTCCACTTTTACCAATGGTGGTAGGGAGTCGTCTTTCATGATCCAAAAAATAGACGAGAGACCTTCGTGGATACAATCGACACGATTTGGAGTAGAAAAACGTGACTTTACAGTACGACCATTGCCATTACGGATATCTTCTGTAACAAGAACTCTTTTTCCCTCATGATTCAAAGTGACACCACAATTTTGGACTGTTAAGAAGAACTCTTGTTCTGGGTGACCAGCAGGATAATCACTGGTTTTATCGAAATAAGCAGGCTCAAGAGCAACAGACGAGCCATCCTTGGTAGAAATAACAAAGGCATCATCATGAAGGACCTGAATATCATATTTGCCATCATGTTTTGCATGTGTTAGTGTTGATTTGCCAGACCCTGATAGGCCAAAAAAGGAAGCCACATAAATGTCTTGGTGACGACGAAATTCTTTTAGGCCACCATGACAAGCCACAAAATGATGACGAGCAGCTGTTGCCCAAGCTAGGGTTAGAGTCCCTTTTTTGATTTCTCCAAAATATTGCATTCCTAAAATGGCAGCCACATTCTGTCTTGTGTCAAAATAAGCTAAACCATCAGGATAGTCTGGATGACTCCATGAAGGATCAAAATAGAGGAAAATATCATTTTCATCAAAAGCTATAGATTGTTCAAGTAATCTTTGATAGTGTTCATCAAGGATTTGAAAGTTTAACAACCATGAGTAAAGATTGTTACTTTCTGTTTCAGGCATCATGATATGGGCAGAAACCATAAATTGCTGGTCTAAACCAACAACAGCATGCCCTGCAAGGAAAGGTTTAAAACTCCCTTGGTAAATGGCTTCACGTAACAGTTTCGCAATTTTTTGATCTTCTTGAGTATTTTCTCCGTAAATACGACGTGCTTTTGCAGTCCGACCGACAACGGCACCACCATTTGCCAATAAGACTCGGCAATCTTCTTCTAGCCCTAATTCTTTGGCATGGGTAATTTTTTGATCTAATAAGATGGTATTAGGTGCAGTACTTGCCAATTGATAGGCTTCTTGTAGGTTTGAAATGTGACGAACATTGTTACCATAAAAAGCCGTCTCAATCACAGTTTTTGTGGCAGAAAGATGTGGGTTGGCCTTTACAAGGCTTTCTGTTTGATACCGACTGATAGTTGCCATAGGCTTATTCTCCTTTGTTTTTATAATACTATTTTAGCAAAGGAAAACGCTTACCACAATTGTAAAAACACCTTTTGAACACTTCTAAAACTCACTTGTTTCCTCCGTAATTGGGGAATAGGAAAAACGTTCCGTTTCAATTTCTTGAGATGTTTTTTGACGGAATGCTAAATTGTAATCATAGTTTTGACGAAAATAAATCGAATAGAGCAAATCCAAAATAAAGGTAATGGAAGTATCCGTAGCATAAGTCCCAATTTTGGAATAGAGTTTTTCTTTGGTAGAAAGGCGAAGCGTCACTTGCGAGAGTTGGGAGATGGGATTATCTCCAAGACTTGTTAGTGCAATAATAGGAATTTCCTTTTTCCTTAAGATTTGAGCTACTTTGATTAAACTTAAGGTTCCACCAGAATAGGAAATGATAATGGCACAAGAATCCTCTTCAGCCAGTAATGCATCAAAATGGATTTCACCATGTAAATCATGGAGTTGAACGTCTTTTTGGATGCGTTTCATATTATGAGCAAACTCACGTCCATTGTGTAAGTTATTGCTTGCAGCAAAGAGATGAACAGTTCTTGCATGCGAAATCAAGTGAATAGCTTTGTTTAAGTCCTTGTTTCTGCTTAAGTGAAGGGTTTCATCGATAACTTCTTTTTTTAAATGGGCTAATTTACTAGCAATTTCCAAATTATTATCAGTTTTATCAAAAGGCAAGTTAGCATCATGTGCGTCAGCTTGCTTGAGTAAATATGTCACTTCTTCATGGAAGGCTTGTCGAAAGCTAGTCCATCCGGAAAATCCTAATTTTTGTGATATTCTGACTAAAGTGGATTTCGAGGTATAGGTTTCTTTAGCAATCTGGCTAGTTGACCATTCACTAATGTGCTCTTTTTCTTTGAGGATAAAATCGACAACCTTTTGCTCGCTTGGCGAAAAAGCACTAAGTTCAATTTTTTCATTTATAAACATAAAACTGTCTCCTTTGGAACAAAGTTCCAAAATTTCTGCTTAATAAGCCCTATATTTGTAAACAAGGGTTCAAAATGATTGAAATTCTCTTCATTTATTATATCATTTGATATCATAAAACCATAAGCGAATCATTTTCCTTAACGAAAGAGAAGTGGAGTCAGAAAGTGTCCTTTTTAAAAAGTATATTAGCCTATTGTTTTGCTGCTATGATGATTAATATCTTTTGGCCATTATTTGCCACTCCTTTTGGACTGTTTGCAGGTTTCATTGCGGGAGCAATTGTCATCGGACCTACCTGGTATATTTGTCACTATAAAGGATTTATCAGTCAAGGGAAACATTTGGCCATTGATATGGGGGGAGCCATTGCGACTTCTGTTCTAGTAAAAACAGCTTTAAAAGCGGGCTTTTCTGAAACTCTGGCTGCATTACCTACTCTCTTTACCTTAATTTTAGGAGCAATCCTAGCTGGTTGGCTCTATTGGAAAATAGAGGGAGCAGAAAAATGACCCTGATACAATTTTTCACAACCCTTCTTGGTGGCTTTCTGTTACCTTTTACCATTTTGCAACTTTGGGGGAAAATGGTTGATCGTTTCGATGCTAAAGGTGGTTTCTTGGCAGCATTTATGATTATTGGACCTATCTGGTTTTTAAACCATGGTATGGCCCATCCCTTAATACATCAAGGGTCGTCTGTCTTTATTGATATGGGATATGCGACAGCGATTGGTCTCTTGGCTTACGGTCTTTTTCGTGGGTTGGGTATAAAGGTTCATCTTCATAATTTGGCAGCTATGCTGATAGGTGGTTGCCTTGCTGGTCTTATGATTCATATATTGTTTTAATTAATAGAAAAGAGGAGAAAAAATGACTTTTCCAAAGAATTTTTTATGGGGTGGCGCTTTAGCGGCTCACCAATTTGAAGGTGGTGTTCTTGAAACATCTAAAGGTTTAAGTGTTGCTGATGTTATGACAGCAGGTGCTCATGGTGTTCCTCGTGTCATTACTGACGGTGTTCTTGAAGGCAATTACTATCCAAACCATGTTGGTATTGATTTTTATCATCGTTACAAAGAAGATATTGCTATGTTTGCTGACTTAGGATTCAAATGTTTCCGTACCTCAATAGCTTGGTCACGTATTTTTCCAAATGGAGATGAAACGGAACCAAACGAAGAAGGTCTGCAATTCTACGATAATGTCTTTGATGAGCTTTTGAAATATGGAATAGAGCCTGTTATTACCCTTTCTCACTTTGAAATGCCTTATCATATTGCCAAAGAATATGGTGGCTTTATGAACCGTCAGACGGTTGATTTCTTTGTGAAATTTGCTGAGGTTGTTTTCCGACGCTACAAAGATAAAGTCAAATACTGGATGACATTCAATGAAATCAACAACCAAATGAATTACCATAATGATATCTTTGGTTGGACAAATTCTGGAGCTCATTTTGGAGATTATGAGAATCCTGAAGAAGCGATGTACATCTGTGGTCACCACACTCTACTAGCCTCAGCTTTGGCGGTTAAAGTGGGGAAAGAAATCAATCCAGACTTCCTTATTGGGAACATGATTGCCATGGTTCCAATTTACCCATTCTCTTGTCGTCCTGAGGATGTCTTGTTAGCTAGCCAGGCGATGCATGATCGTTGGTTCTTCTGTGATGTACAAGTTCGTGGACACTACCCTGCCTACGCTTTGAAGATGTTTGAACGTAAAGGATTTAATATTCAAATCACTGAAGAAGACAAAGCTATTTTAGCAAATGGTAAAGTGGATTATATTGGCTTCTCATACTACATGACTAATGTTGTCGATTCCCAAAAAGAAATGGCTGATTTGTCAAAAACAATTGAAGCTTCAAACCCTTATAATGTTAAGAACCCATTTATAAAAGAATCTGATTGGGGTTGGGCAATTGATCCAATTGGCCTACGTTATGCCTTGAATCAATTTTACGAGCGCTACGAACTACCATTATTTATTGTTGAAAATGGTTTTGGCGCCATTGATGTTAAAGAAGAAGATGGATCTGTTCATGACCAATACCGCATTGATTATTTGAAATCTCACATTCAAGAAATGGAAAAAGCCATCAATGAAGATGGCGTTGAACTGATGGGATATACACCTTGGGGCTGTATTGACTGTGTTTCCTTCACAACAGGGGAAATGAAAAAGCGTTATGGTTTTATCTATGTAGACCGCAACAATGATGGTTCAGGAACACTTGAACGTAGTAAAAAAGATTCCTATGACTGGTATAAACAAGTTACAGCAAGTAACGGGGAAATCTTATAAAAGATTTCATCAATAGAAGCCTTCCAAATGGAAGGCTTCTATTTTAGTTTCTTTCTTTTAAGAGTGATGCGATCATGAGAACAAGAAGGGCAGAAGAAAGTGTTAAAAGAGTAAGGCTTTGAATACCAAAAGCTTTAATCACTAAAACGGCAATACTTAAGCCGATGGCTTGTCCTGGTTGGATGTTGGAACTGTTTAAGCTTAAAATAAAACTTGATTTGTTTTGGGGCCTTATGCTGATTCCTGTATTTAATTGAAGACCAACAAACCACCCCATAAATTGCCAGCAGAAGAAAAGAATAAGACTGATCCAAAAATGGTGTTGGAAGATAAAAAGAAGTAGTGTCAATAGGACTTGGCAAAAGGTTCCTAACAAAAGTGATTTTTTATAGCCAATCTTATCTGAAACATACCCCCCATATAGATTGCCCAAGAAACAAGCGAGTCCTGAAAGAATAAGATAAAAACTCAATATCCTGTTGACTTGAGGAAAGAGTTGTAAAAGGTATGGTGTTAGATAAGTAAAAATGGCACCATACCCATAATTGACTAAAAAAGCATGTAGTTGAAGGGCCTTCCTTCAATCTCATGCTTTTTATTTCTTATCTTGTTTATTCAGTAATTCTTGTCCCAATTCAATCCATTTTTGCTTAAGTTCTGAATCTAGATGCTCAGAAATATAGGAAATGTCTTGAAGGGATTCTTCTTTATCGGATAAGGGGTATTTGGTTAAATCGCCACCCACCAAATCATCTAGACTTACTTTAAAGAAGGCTGCAATTTGTTGCGTTGTTTCTTGCTTTGGTGTGTATTTACCACTTTCCCATTCACTAATGGTTGATGCACTTTTTCGGCCTAATTTATGAGCAAGTTCTAATTGATCGATATTATTTTTTAATCTTAGGTATTTTAAATTACTAGAGAAGTAAGATATCTTATCGGTCATTATCGGACTCCTTTGTCAGGTTATATACCTAATCATACCACAAATGGCATAAATTCAAAATATATTTGAAAAAAATCAACTATTTTTGCAAGAAAAACTTGACTTCATAAAAACCGAAGTCTATAATAATATTATCATCTGTATTTAATTTAAGTGATATATAGGAGGTGTTTCAGTGAGAAAAAGAAGTTTACGAGAAATAAGAAAACATCGTCGACTAACTCAAGAAGAATTGGCTCTACAGACAGGGATTTCCATTAGAACCATAGCTCGTTATGAAAAGGATGTTGCCATGCTTAGACGTGCTAAATATGAAAAACTTAGACTCATTGCAGCGGCTTTATCCGTATCTGTTGATGATATTTTTTTAGACGACACTTCGGTTTTTATGAAATTAAAACACTAAAAAAGAAAAAACCTATTAAGGTTTTTTCTTTTTTAAGATTGTTCTTCTTGTAGTTTCATCAGTAATGCTTCCTTCCAGTCCTTAATAAGGTCTAGGTGGAGAGCAAAATCAAAGTCTTTTACATTAATTTGGATGTCAAAGTGATTATCCTTATACCGAACCATTAAGACCATATTTTCCAATTTAGGTCCAAAATACCAAAAATAATCACTGGTATCATTGTCAGGAGATATATCAGATAAGATAATCTTGACAAGATTATCAATCCAATCCTGATGATGATTAAAGATTAGTCCATAGTCATGTTCCTGTAAAATAGACTCTTGATACCAAAAATGTTGGCTCTCACCATATGTTTCATGTGCTAATAATGTCATATGAACTCCTTTATCAACTAAGATTTATTACGTTAAGCAATAGGTAATGATAGGTAAGATTTTTCTAGGTTAATCCTTAATTCATAATCACTATTGTCTCTTACAGTATGTTCAAAGTCTGTCGTATATAAAAGAACTTGTAAACAATCTCCTTTACGGAGCTGGTATAGACTAGGTTGTAACTTAAAGTCAAAAGATAGCCATTGATCAGCTTCGACTGACTGGACTTCTAGTAAATCATCACGGTTCTGTAGATTAAGGACGCCTTTGGAAATGACGCGCTCCGTAGACTCTCGCATCGGCAATTCTTTTAAATCTTCCCTAGAGAAGTTTTGCCCATTATCCATTACTTTTAGGTCAAGAATAGTTGGCGTATCTCCGAGACGTTTTTTTAGCCCCTTGTCCAAAAGCTGAGCAGAAATTAGACCTTTAGAGACACTTGATGTTAAGGAGAGGTGAAGAATTGCTTCACCATTAAGCTGAAGGTCTTGATCGAGCGGGAACTCTAGCGAAAGCTGGTTAGCTTTCCCAGAGAATAAGTCTCTTTTGAAACTCTTGAAATCTTTACTATACCTTTCAAAAGTTTCTGTTGAATATTGGTTAGAAATCTTAGCAAAGCCCTCTCCAAGAGGAATACGAAATGTGTTGGAGGTTCCAAATTCTTCTAGGCTTTGCCATTTTTGTTCTTCTTGATTGTTTTGCCATAGGATAGCTGGTAATTGAAAGTTTGATGCAATGCCAAGCAATTTTTGACACAAAAGCGCATTCATGCATTCTTTAAAATCAATGGATTGCCAATTGTGCATGTAGACGTGTTGCCCATGATGAAGGAATAAATGTTTCGCTACAGAATCCGGAAGAGTATTGAACATGCTGTAAACCTGTCTTGGTTTGACATTCCAATCTTGAAGACCATGGGTAAAAACGACCTCGCAGGTAACATTCTTAGCATTTGGAAGGTAATTGCGGTCATGCCAAAACTGATTGTAGTCCCCACTATCACGATCAATAGCTTGAGATTGCTGATTCAACAACTGATAATACTTTTCTTTTTGCCTTAAGAAATCACCAGCATGTAAGGAACGTGAATAAGTGAGTTCTGTTAAGACATCTAAATCTTCTCCAGGATAACCACCAGGACTACAGATGAGGCCATTCTCACGATAATAGTCATACCATGAAGAAATAGCAGCTTCGGCAATAATGAGCTCAAGCCCCTCAACTCCCGTTGTAGCTAAACCATTAGACATGGTACCAAGATAGGATTTGCCTGTCGTTGCGACTTTTCCATTGGACCAATTTGCAAGAACATAAGCTTCTCTTTTATGACTTGTAAAGGCCTTAGCTCGACCATTTAGCCAATCAATAATAGCCTTAAAACTTTCAATTTGTACATAATCACCTGAGGTCATGAAACCATCAGAACCTGCTGTTCCAACACCAGAAACATAGATATTTGCAAAACCACGAGACAAGAAGTAATCATTCAATGTGTAAGAATCAATATAAGAGAATTGCTCTGTGTTTTCTGTGATTGGGAGGTCAGCACTTTCACAGACTAGTGTCGAAATGGAAGAATCCGCGACATGAATTTTGTGTGCTTCTTTTAACGGTAGGTCTGTTTGCATGGAATGCAGTTTTTTATCATTAGCAACTTCGTTAATCCCTTGATGATAAGGACTGGCTGTCATGACTGTTGGTATTTGCTTCTGACTTCTAGGTCGCAAAATCATGACTTTAATCAGATCACTCTTACCGTCATTATCGGAATCAATTGGTGCTTCAACATAGACAACCTCTTTAATCAGTTGACTGGTATCAAAAGTTGCTAGCGTTTTGCCATTAAAAAAATGATAGGTATTATCAGGACCTAAAAAACCTTTACTAATCAAGTCATCAATTAAGAGCATTCCATTCTTATGACGAGTTCCTAGTAGGTGATGAATGCTAGCAAAAAAATCATTTTCATTAAATGGAACCGGAAAAGCTATTTGGCTAGTAAATTCCTTGAGGTTTTCAAAATCGAAACCTGGAATAAAACCTAAGAGTTGTAAAGATACCATATCAAAGATTTCTTTAGTTAATGGTTTGTCAGCATTAAAAAAAGAAAGAAGATCAGTTTCAAAATCTGCAATAAAAGATGCTATTTGATAATCTTTATCAGAACTTTGGAAGAAATAAGTGTTTAAAAAACTCCTAAAAATTTCTTTTGGCTTATTGGATATTGGGAAATGGAAACCAAGATTTTCTAATTCTTTTTTGGCAACCTGTCCATCCGTTTTGATGTAGGAAAATTGATTATAGCGCATTTGACCTCCCTTGATTCATATAAGTAAACGTTTTTATTCTCTGAACTTGCTTTACATTGTCTATTATACTTGATAAAATGGTACTTGTCTAAAATATTAAAAATTGGAGGAACTCAAAAAACATGGATGTTACATGGACTGTGAAGTATATCACAGAATTTATTGCAACAGCATTATTAATCATTCTTGGTAATGGTGCCGTAGCAAACGTTGACTTAAAAGGAACTAAAGGAAATAACTCTGGTTGGGTTATTATTGCTTTAGGTTATGGTTTTGGGGTTATGATGCCAGCGCTTATGTTTGGTAATGTTTCAGGAAACCATATTAACCCTGCCTTTACACTAGGACTAGCTGTTTCAGGTTTATTCCCTTGGGCACATGTACTTCCTTACATTGTGGCACAAGTTCTTGGAGCAATGTTTGGTCAATTAGTTGTTGTAGGTGTTTATAGTCCTTACTTTAAGAAAACTGAAAATCCAAATCCAATTCTAGGTTCTTTTTCAACTATTTCAGCACTTGATGATGGAACTAAAGAAAGCCAAAAAGCTTCACTCATTAATGGTTTTGCTAATGAGTTTGTTGGGTCATTCGTTCTTTTCTTTGGTGCACTTGCATTAACCAAAAATTATTTTGGTGCAGAATTAGTTGGAAAATTGGTTGCAGCTGGTTATGATAAAACAATGGCTCAAGACCAAGTTTCTCCATACATTTCAGGAAGTCTATCAGTTGCTCACGTTGGTATTGGTTTCTTAGTTATGACTCTTGTTGCTTCTTTAGGAGGACCAACAGGACCTGGATTGAACCCAGCACGTGACCTTGGACCTCGTATCGTTCACCATTTCTTACCTAAATCAGTTTTAGGTGAAGCAAAATCTGATTCAAAATGGTGGTATGCTTGGGTTCCTGTAGTAGCACCAATCGCAGCTGCTATTCTTGCAGTAGCTGCATTCAAATTCTTATACATTAAATAATAACAAAAAGAGGCTTAAGCCTCTTTTTTATTTATGGTTAATCCAATGGATGGTTTTAATGCTGATCTGATTAGCATCAGACCGATAAAAATGACGATGACAACGACTAATTTTTTGAGACTATCAATATTAAGACGCGTTAAAAAGAGAACAGCTGTTAAAACACCGACGACACCGCCAGTAACAAGGCCTGCGAATCCTTCCCAAGAAACCCGTTTGTTCTGGATAAAGGGCTTGCTTGAAGCAGTCATAATCATGGCAGCATCTAACATCATGACAGGCATGGCAACAGCAGGACTTAATCCCATTAATGAAAAGAAAATTAATTCAGGAGCGTAATTTCCAAGTCCCATGGTCATAAGAACGCCAATCGTAAAATTAAAGGCGATACCTATGATTAACCAAATGCCGTGGAGACCATGCTGGGAATGAATGATATCAGCCCCTGGATTGGTCCACATGCGAAAAACCATGATAAAAGAAGCAAGGATTAGAAGTGTCCCTAAAATAGCTTGAACCGTTGGTGTATGCCAGTTTTTAGTAATTTTAGTCCCAAAGTATGCTCCCAAAAATGCTGCAGCAGCCATTGAGACAAGTGTCAATACTTCAACTTTAACCACAAAAATAAAACAAAGCGATTGAATTAGGACTGGAATGGCATGTGCCACAGTCATTGTACCGGGTAATTTACTATCATCATTTACGAGCTTGGTCACTTTAAAGAGCGTTGTTGTTGTAGCAAAAGAACCAATGCCTAGTGTATCTAGAGCATCTGTAATAAGACCAATCCAAAATCCTGTTAGAAATCGTTTAAAAGGATTAATCTTTTCTTTACGCAGATAAAAAAAGAGTGTGAAAAAAAGGAAAAGTATTGCTAGGATTAACAATACTTGAATAAGACGTAATACTAAAATATCATTCATAGCTAATAGTTTACAAGAAAAAAGAGTCTCGGTCAATGACTTTATTGAGAGCGCATAATTCCTTGTAAAAACGCATTTTTTCGTCTATAATAACATAGGATTAGGAGGAAAAGATGACTTTATTAGAAAATGCAGTTTTTAAAACTCCGGTGTTGCGTGTCAACAACCGTCAGTTAAATATTGATTTTTATCAAAAGAATTTAGGATTTAGACTGGTATCGGAAGAAAATGCCATTGCCATTTTTTCATCATATGGAAAGAAAGAAAATCGTTTTGTTATTGAAGAATCACCATCAGTAAGAACGCGTGCTGTGGAAGGTCCTAAAAAAGTCAATCAAATTATTATCAAAACAAGTCAACCAAAAGACATTGAACAATTGCTAGCCCATGGTGCCAAAGCGGATAAAGTTTATATTGGGCAAAACGGTTATGCCTTTGAAACAATTTCTCCAGAAGGAGATCATTTTTTACTACATGCTGAAGAGGATGTGAGTCATCTTGAGCTAACGGATCTACCTTCCTTAACGAAAGATGATGCTTTCAAGGGGTTGTCAGACTTCACATTTGAAAAGATTGTTTTAAACGTATTGGACCAAGAAAACTCCCGAGATTTTTACCTAAAAATCTTTGAAGGGGAGTTTCCAATCGAGCTTGACTTTGTTCAAATGCAAGGACCTGATTTAGCTCTCGAACCACACATTGCATGGGACTTGGAAATTCTAGAAGTGGGAGTCCCTAAGGATTTTGATTTGGCTAAGCTTAAATCACAATTGGAGGCCAAAGGGTTATCCATCTATCTTGACACAAAAGAAACAGTATTAGTTCTTTCCGATCCAAGTCTGATTGAAATTTGGTTTATGAAATGATAACGGTTATTTCTCAATTAATAGAAGAGCAAATCACCTCAGGAGTATATCATGGAGCAAGTTTAGCTCTTTATCAAGATGGGCAGTGGCAAGACTATTATTTTGGAACCATTGACGGAAAAGAGCCCATCCAAAAAGGCCTGGTTTATGATTTAGCCAGTGTTTCTAAAGTGGTTGGAGTTGGGACTTTATGTATTGATTTGTATAAAAGCGGAGCCTTGGACCTTGATCGCAGTGTGCAGTCCTATTACCCAGCTTTTGGGAACTCAGAAACGACAGTGCGTCAGCTTTTAACCCATACTAGTGGTTTAAATCCATATATCCCAAATAGGAATCAACTAGATGCTTCCCAATTGAAGGCGGCTATGCTAGAGTTAAGCCTGGAAGATAATAGGAATTTCCGTTATTCTGATGTTAACTTCATCATTTTAGGCTTTATGCTAGAGGAAATGTTTGGAAAAACTCTGAATCAGATCTTTTCAGAAAAGATTTTCAAACCCCTGGGAATGTCCCAGACCAGTTTTGGGCCAAGAAAAGAAGCTGTTCCGACTCTTAAAAATCATCGAGATGGCATTGTCCATGATCCTAAAGCCCAGGTATTAAAAGAAGATACAGGCTCAGCGGGGCTTTTTTCGACACTGGAAGATTTGCAGTTATTTATGGACTTTTATCTGAATTGGGAAATGTCCAAGGAACTATTTCGGGATTATAGTCACAACAATGCCTCTAGATCCTTAGCCTGGCGTTTAAAGGATGGTTGGCTAGATCATACAGGCTACACAGGTCCATTCATTATGTTCAATGAAAACAAAGAAGCTGTTATTTTTATGACCAATCGCACTTTTGAAAAAGATGAGCGTGATCAATGGATAAAGGATAGGGATCGATTGATGGACTGTATTCAAGTTGAAATGGCAAAAAACCTTTAGTCTTTGACTAAAGGTTTTTTATCTATTGATTCTGTCTTTTATTAGGGCTGCATCAAGACTTTCTCCATGGTAACGTGCTCAATACCAGCTTCCATGAAGTGGTCACCAATGGTTTGAAAACCTAATTTACTATAGAAGTCAACGGCAGAAAGTTGAGCATGTAATTCAATTTTTTCAAAGCCTTGGATGCTTGCGTAGTCTAAGATATAGGTCATCAAGGTTTGACCGATTTGGTCTCCTCGATAATCTTTCAGCACAGCCATTCTTTGCAAGGTCGCGATTTTGTAGCTTTTATTTGGAAGCAAGCGACAAGTAGCGCAGGCCTTGCCTTTATCATGATAAACCGTGAAGTGTAGGCAAAGGGCTTCATTTTTATCAATTTCAAGTGTTGTTGGAACACCCTGTTCTTTAACAAATACTTTATGACGGATTTTGACGGCATCTATATAAGTTTTGGATAGGGTGTTACGAGTCTGTTTGATAATCATAAAACTATTTTATACAAAAAAGAAGTATTGTCAATAGACAACCTTCTTTTTTGTGATTATTTTCCTGATATAGCTTCAGCAGCATCATCCATTGAAAGAACTTCGTGGAAGACACGTTGTGTTAATTCTTGTTTTTGTTCAGGAGTGAGGTATTTAGTGTTGACACAGTAACCAGAAATACGGACAATAACATCTTCACCAGACATGATTTTGTCGTAGACATCGTTAAGGTCCATAACGTTCAAGTTAACGTGTTGTCCACCGTTTTCGAAGTACCCATCAAGAACTGTAACCAAGTTATCAACTTGTTCGTCAAATGTTTTACCAAGTGCACGAGGAGATACTTGAGTTGTTAATGAGATACCATCGTTAGCGTGTGAGAATTCAAGTTTTGCAAGTGAATTAAGGTTTTGTAACCAACCACCTTTAGCTTTGTTTGATGGGTTAGCACCTGGTGAGAAGAACTCAACTTTGCTTGTGTTAACAGTACCATCTTCGTTTAAGTAAACACCACGGTGAACAGGTGAGTTACCAGTTTGTTTTGAGTAAGCTACGTTTGAAGTGATAGTCAGAAGTGAAACAGAAGCTTCAGCATTCTTATAAAGTTTATGGCTTGCAAGACGAGTGTGATAAGCTTCCATCAACCATTTAGCAATATCGTCTACACGGTCATCATCTTCACCGTAACGAGGGAAGTCACCTGTTACTTCATAGTCATAGATGTAGCCATTTTCATCGCGGATAGTTTTAACAGTAGCATATTTGATAGCAGAAAGTGTATCAACTGTATTAGCAAAACCACAGATACCGAATCCCATGTTAGCGCGTTGGTGGCTAGGTAAGAATGCCATTTGAACGGCTTCATAGTTGTATTTATCAGTCATGTAGTGAATGATGTTTAGAGCATCTACATATGTGTCTGTCAACCAGTCTAGAGATTTTTCGAAGTTTGCCATAACTTCATCATAATCAAGGATTTCAGAAGTAATTGGTTCAACAACGTTGAAGACTTTATAGTCTCTATGAACATCATCATATCCACCGTTAAGACCAGTAAGAAGTGCTTTAAGGACGTTTACACGAGCGCCAAAGTATTGAATGTTGTGACGTTGTTCTTCATTTTCAGGATCAAGTGGAGATACACAACATGAGATACATGACATTTCGCCATAACCTTCTTTAGCCATTGTTGTCACACCTTCATATTGGATTGAAGAGTGTTTGTGACTCATTTTCATACAATAGCGACGGAAAGCGTAAGGTAATTGGTCAGTCCAAAGAACAGTCAAGTTAGGTTCTGGAGAGTTACCAATTGTATCAAGGGTGTTTAAGAAACGGTAATCCATTTTTGTAACACGGTGACGTCCATCGTTACCCATACCTGCCATTGAAGTAGTGATAAATGTTGGGTCACCAGAGTAAAGCGCATCGTAAGCTTTTGTACGACCGAATTTTACTGTACGTAATTTAAGTACGAAGTCATCAACAAATTCTTGAATTTCAGATTCTGTGAAAGTACCACGTGCAAGGTCACGTTCAGCATAAATGTCAAGAACGATTGGCACACGTCCAAGTGATGTAGCTGCCCCGTTGATAACACGACATACAGCCATGAATGCGATGTTTACCCATTGGATAGCTTCTTTAACGTTTTCTGCTGGACGACGAACGTCAAGACCGTAAAGATCACCAAGTTTTGCAACTTCGCCTAGAGCTTGGTATTGGAGGTTGATTTCTTCGCGAAGACGAATTGATTCTTCATCAATTTCTGTGATAGCATTCCAGTCGTTAACTTTTTCTTGCATTAAGTAGTCTGCACCGTAAAGAGCAAGACGAGCATAAACACCGATGATACGTCCACGAGAATAAGCATCTGGAAGACCAGTTACAGTATGAGCGTGGCGAGCACGACGGATGTTTGATGTGTAAGCACGGAAAATACCATCGTTAACAGTTGTTACATATTTGGTAAAGATTTCATGTACAGCAGGATCTGGTTCATAACCATTTTCTTTTAGAGTTGTTTCTGCCATACGGATACCACCTTTAGGCATGAAATTCAACTTGAACAATTCATCGTTTTGGATACCATAAATAAGTTCGTTTTCTTTGTCAATGTATCCTGCAGGGATATCTGCAATTGAAGAAGGACGCGTATCAAATGGGAAACGAGTAGCTTCATAACCAGCTTTTGTTTCTTCAATGATTTTTTTGATTTTCAATGAACGTTCTGTTGCTCCTGCCAAGAAAGACTCATCACCATCATATGGTGTGTAGTTAGCTTGAACGAAACGAGAAACGCTTGCTTTTTCTTTCCAATCAGTTCCCTTAAAGCCTTCCCAAGCTTTTTCGAAAACATCTGTGTTAGTTTTTACAGTTGCCATAATCTTCTCCTTAAAATTCTAATAACAGAGCATCTGTTACATTTACAAGTTAAGTGTAACACAAAGTAAACGGTTTCCCAAGCAAATTTCTTGACAAAAAAGATTTTCTTTTATAATACAGTTTGATAAAACAGTCACAAACTGTATTAGAAAGATTCAAAAATACCATTGCCACTTAAAAAAGGTATAATAGTTAAGGAGGTTTTTATGCTTATTTTTCCACTGATCAATGATTTATCACGAAAAATTATTCATATTGATATGGATGCTTTTTTTGCTGCAGTGGAAATGCGTGACAATCCTAATTTAAAAGGGAAGGCAGTCGTCATAGCAAAGGACCCAAGAGAAACAGGAGGACGTGGAGTCGTATCAACCTGTAATTACGAAGCTAGGAAATTCGGCATCCATTCTGCTATGAGTTCTAAAGAGGCATACGAAAGGTGCCCGCAAGCTGTTTTTATTTCAGGCAATTATGAGAAGTACAAAGAAGTTGGATTGGAAATTAGAGAAATTTTCAAGCGTTATACAGATTTAGTTGAACCTATGTCGATTGATGAGGCCTACCTAGACGTTACAGAAAATAAATTAGGCATTAAATCTGCAGTAAAAATAGCCAAAATGATTCAACATGACATTTGGCAAGAAGTCCATCTTACCTGTTCAGCAGGTGTCTCCTACAATAAATTTTTAGCTAAACTTGCTAGCGACTTTCAGAAACCTCATGGTTTGACCTTAATCTTACCCGATCAAGTAGAAGATTTTTTAGCAGAACTTCCTATCGAGAAATTTCATGGTGTTGGGACAAAATCGGTTGAAAAATTACATGAATTAGGTGTTTATACAGGTAAGGATTTGCTCGAAATACCAGAAATAACCTTAATTGATCATTTTGGACGATTTGGTTTTGACCTTTACCGAAAGGCCAGAGGCATCAGTAATTCACCCGTAAAGCCTAATCGCATTCGAAAATCAATTGGTAGTGAGCGCACTTACGCAAAGCTCCTTTTCGGGGAGTCGGATGTCAAAGCAGAACTGTCAAAACAGGCCAAGAGGGTGTCAGAAACGATGGCCAAAAATGATCGTCTGGGAAAAATTGTCATCATTAAAGTGAGATATGCAGATTTTACTACCATAACAAAAAGAGTTGGTCTGGATTATTTAACACGAGATTATGAGACAATCTCCCAAGCAGCCTGTGACCTTTATGACCGACTGGAAGAAAAGCAAACAGGAATTCGTCTTCTAGGGGTGACAGTAACCAGTTTAGAGGAAAAAGAGAATCATATTTCACTTGATATCTAAAAAAACGTCCATTGGACGTTTTTTTTATTCTTCTATTATATTTTGTTCTTTTTCATTTAAGCTTTTAGCTTTTTTAAAAGCAAAGAAATAGAGGGCTAAAAAGGCTACCTGAATGAGAATGGCAAGAAGTGATGGTGCTGTTAACAATTGAGTGATGACATTTAATGCGACAATTCCGAAGCCTAGGAAATAAGGCAGATAAGATAATTCTTGATTTTGTTTTAATTTAGATTGATTAATCACAGTAAACACAATAATCGCAATTGTTAAAGCTATTGCAACTGCTGACACAAAAAGTGAAAAAGGAGTCATTGATTGCTCTAAAATGGCAGCAGCTTCAGATCCCATAGCAGCGACAGCTTTCTCATTGTTCATGACAAGTAAAATTGAGACGATGCCAAAAATAGAAAAGACCGCTAAGAGTGAGTTTAGGACAATGATGACAATATTTAATGTTTTGAGTGATTGACGCACTTTCTCGTATGAAATCATAAGAACCTCCAAAAAATTTGTATTCAACGACTAATACAAGGTTATTATAACATATCTTTTAATGACTTTATAGTATCAAGTTAATTTTTATTAAAAAAGATGAGAATGTCCTCTTCTTTGAGACCAATCATAGGATCAATGCTTAACATATTTTCGAGGGTCAAGCGATAGGACTCTTCTTCTTGAGGATCTGAGTCCTTGATTGGTAGGTATTGGACGTCATTCGTAATTTTTTGAGGCGAAAGCTGAGCATTTTGAAGGTGGTCGTCACCTGAGTCATTATCTAGAGTTTCTGTTAGTGAGCTATCAGTAAAGCGTTGCACCAAATAAGTTTGACGCTTATCTCCTTCTTTTTGGATAGCATAATGAAAGGCTGAATATTCTCCAAGTAGGATAAGTTTGCTCTTGGAGCGCGTGACAGCTGTATAGATAAGATTGCGTTGTAACAGCCGTCCCCCTTGATGCGTGATTGGTAAAATAACCACTTGAAATTCACTTCCTTGTGATTTATGGATACTCATGGCATAAGCAAGGGTGATTTTCAGCCATTCATTTCTTGGGTAAGTAACTTCAGTTCCATCAAAGTCCATGATAATTTCATCTTGTTTTGATTCAGTGTATTTTGCTGGAATCAAGTCGCTAATATATCCAATATCGCCATTAAAAACATTTAATTGGGCATCATTGACCAAGTGGAGAATCTTATCTCCCCTCCTTAAATGTAAATCGTTAAAGAGAAACTCTTGTCCATCACCAAGTGGGTTAAGGAGATCTTGCATTAATTGATTTAAATGGTTAATTCCGGCTTGGCCTTTGTACATGGGTGCCAAAATTTGAATTTCTTCTTTTGGAATTCCGCTATTTATAGCAGAAGTTACTATTTTTGTCACCATTGTTGGAATATGTTGGGCGTAAGCTTCAAAAAATGAGCGATCGGCTTTTTTTTCTTTAAAGTCCCTTGGCAAATGTCCCAGTCTCATTTGATTGGCTAAATCGACAATGGTAGAATCTTCGGATTGCCTAAAAATCTTTTGAAGGGCAATTTTTGGAATGCTTGGAACTTTTAGCAAATCGGCTAGTACTTGTCCTGGTCCGACAGAGGGAAGTTGGTCACTGTCGCCCACAATGATAACTTGTGTGCTTGATGGTAAAGAGCTTAGGAGTTGGTTGGCAAGCCAAGTATCAACCATGGAAAATTCATCGATAATGATTAAATCACAGTCTAAATAATCATCCATTGCTTGGTAATCGTTATCCCCGTTTAGGCCCAAATGTCGGTGAATGGTGGCGCTAGGTAAACCAGTCAACTCATTCATTCGTCTAGCTGCTCTGCCAGTTGGCGCAGCTAAGAGGATTGGAAGATCTTTTTTTTCAAGATCAATCTTGTTTAAGGAGGAATAGGCCTCGAGAATACCTCTAATCACAGTTGTTTTTCCAGTACCGGGTCCTCCTGTTAAGATAAAAACTTTACTGGAAAGTGCTAGTTTTATGGCTTCTTTTTGAATCCTATCATAAGTCATATTGAAAGAAGCTTCTATTGACTGGATTTCTTCATCAATGGATTCCTCTGAATGAGGCTGCGATAATGGGGTTTCTAAAAGACGCGAAATATGCTTATGAATGCCTGCTTCAGATGCGTAAAGGGTGGCATCAAAGAGTTTTGTTCCAATATGATAAATTTTTGAATCAGCAATCAATTGACTTAATTGTTCAGCCACTTGGGCGGGTTGACATTCAATTGGTCTCGAATCTTCTAAGAGATTAATGGCATATTCTAGGAGATCACGCGCTTCTATATAAGTATCTCCTTGACTGATGGATTTTTCTAAAAGTGAATGTAAGAGTGCTGCACGGAAGCGTTCGGGAGCATCACTTTTGATTCCAATTTCATAGGCAAGTGTATCAGCCATTTTAAAGCCAATTCCTTGAATGTCTTCTACAAGTTGATAGGGGTTGGTTTTGACAGTTTCTAAGGCTTCTTCCTTGTAGCAATCATAGATTAAGAAGGCAAGACGATTTGAAATGCCAAGTTCAACAAGGGATGAAATAATCTGTTCCGTTCCGTAATTTAGCTTTAATGTTGCCAGAAAGGCTTCTCTATTGGCCTTCGAAAATCCTGTTATGGTCTCTAATTGACTAGGGTCTTCTAGAATTTTATCAATGGTGTTGTCTCCGTATAAAGTGACAATTTTTTCTGCTGTCTTTTTTCCAATCCCTTTAAAATGGTCACTGGAAAAGTACTTAATTAGGCCAGACGACGTCGGTTTTGCTTTTTGGTATCTGGTTAATTTTACTTGTTGGCCGTATTTAGGGTGTTGAGTTAATTCGCCCCAAAACGTGTAATCTTCTCCTTCAAAAACATCAGCCATTGTACCAGTGATAATAATTTCAAAATCATCAATGTCACTGTCCGTATCTTCAATAGATAAGAGAAGGATTTTAAAAAAATTACTGGCGTTCTCGTAGATAATGCGGTCGATTGTTCCAGTGAAATAGTGCTCCATCCTGAGGCCCTTTCTTAGATGATAGTTTAAAACCTGCCAGTGGCAGGTTTAGGTCTTATTGAAATTGGTTTAATTTTGTCATTGGCCAATAACGTAACTTGACCTCACCAATAAAATCTGATTTTTTAAAGTTACCAACTTCACGACTGTCTCGTGAGACGATTCGGTCGTCACCTAAAAGATAATATTCTCCTTCAGGAATTTTGACGGTAAAATCGGTTTGTCCATCTGTATTTGTTGTAAAGGCATTAGCATTTTGGGCTAATTCTTGGAATAGGCTATTGTAGGCATAGGTTTTTTTGAGTTTATCTTTTTTAAAGGCAGAAATATATTGACTGAGGTATTTTTCTTTAACTTCTTTGCCGTTAACAAAGAGTTTGTCATTTTTATAGCTGATTTCATCGCCTGGCATTCCAACAACCCTTTTGACAATTTCTTTTGTTTGACCATTTTCTTCTTCTTTTGCAACAACAATATCAAAACGGTCAATTTTTGTGTGATTTAACACAATGAGTCGTTCTCCATGAGCCAAGGTTGGGTCCATGGAATGACCATCTACTTTGACGGGTTGCCAGAAAAATAATCTGGAAATACCAAAAATTAAAATAACAAGGGTGAATAGGCCCCATTCTTTGAAGAAATGTTTCATTTATATCTTGTCCTCTAATCTTTTCTTTTTGCTAATGCGATTGCTTTTTGAGTATTTGCGAAGTGTATTTTTGCGCTATATTCTAGAGCCTTCATACCATAGGCTTCAAGTAACTGACTGGCTACTTGATCAGATTTTGACCCAGCACCACTTGGTAATTGATAACCTAATTCATTGCTCAAGTTATCTAAATTTTCTAGAAACAGGTTTCTTGCGATGATGGAACTGACAGCAACAGCAAGAAACTGACTTTCTGCCTTTTCTATTAAAGTGATTGCTTCTGTAAACTGATTTTTTTCAGTTTTTAAGTGTTTAAGATAATTGGAGTGACTAGTAAAAGCGTCGATGATAATTCTTTCAGGTATCACTTTTTGCTGTAATAAGAGAAAAATAGCTTGGTTATGAAGGGCTACTTTTACGGAAACAGCATTATAGGCTTTGCCTTTTCCCACTAAGGTATTATACTTTTGTGGAGTTAGGAGTAGGGATTTATGAGGAATTTTTTCCTCTAACAAGGGAGCAATTTGACGAATTTTATGATCAGTCAAACTTTTTGAATCATCGACACCTAGTTGTTTGAGGTAATTATGATCTTCAGGTTTAACAAAACTAGCAACAACCGCAAGGCCACCAAAATAGGAACCATTGCCGACCTCATCACTGCCAATTAATGGGTAGTTTTGTCCAAGTTTGATTTTATCTGTTTTCTCTTCAGTTTGAAATCCTAACTCTTGTGCGATTTGACTTGCTAGATTACCTTGTAAAACCCATTTTCCAGAACGGTAAAGGAGACAGGTAACTGCTTTATACCTTGCAGCAAAGGCTACATGTGGGTTGTTTTGACTGATTTGATAAGGTTTTAGCTTGTTTTGCAAGGCATTTTGTTGGCCTTCCTCGATTTTAACTACAATGGTTTCCATAGAATTCATTTTAACATAAAAGCGATTTTTTTGGGGAACCAACTTGACTCTATAGGAGAAAAAGTTGTTATTTTACGAAAGCTTTAAATTAAGGTATAATGCTAGAAAGAGGTGAACCAATGAAAAGTAACAATCGCTATAAATTTACCTTTGGTGAAAAAACGTTAACGTTAACGACAGATAAAGACAATCTTTTTATGGAAGAAGTTGAGCATGTTGCAAAAGAGAAATACAATGCCATCAAATCAAGATTGCCTGAAGCGGATAATGAAACAGTTGCTATATTAATGGCCATTAACGCCTTATCAACACAATTAAACCGTGAAATTGAGTTTGAAAAGTTAGAAAAAGAAATCAGTGACCTAAGAAAGAAAACTGTCGTAGGGATTCAAGAAAAAACGAATCAAGCTGATTATAACGGAGAATAGGCATGATTTCCTTAGCTATTCTTATGATTCTCCTATGGCAATTCTATATTGGTTATCACAGAGGGATTATTCTGCAGACTTTTTATGTTTTTGGAGCAATCCTGTCTTTTTGGCTTGCTAAAAATTATTATCAAACCTTATCCTCTAAAATCTCACTTTGGATTCCATACTCCAATCCTGCAGAGGGTGTTCAAACCGCTTTTTTTAAAGAGGTCAATATCTTTGATCTCAATAAGGTTTTTTATGCGGGTATTGCTTTTTTTGGTCTATTTGCCATTTTCTATCTGCTTGTTCGCCTGATAGGGATTTTTCTACATTTTATGCCTTTAAATCATTTTGATGATTTTCCCTATCATATCGTGAGTGGATTTTTAGCAGTTAGTGTAGCTCTGATGTTTCTAAGCATGATAACGAGCATCTTAGCTACTGTGCCAATTCCAACCATTCAAGATCAACTATCTAGCCATTTCATCTTGAAAGCTTTAGTTGACCATTGCCCACCAATGACCACATTGATTCGTGATCTTTGGATTCATAAAATCATTTAAGACCAGATTATGACAATCAGGTCTTTTCCTTTAGCATTAATAAGAAAATTTAAGGTATAATAGTCTTTATGAATCAAAAAATTTTAGAACAATTAGAATTTCAAAAAGTTAAAGAACAATTCCAACCCTATCTGCAGACAGCGCAAGGAATCCAGGAATTACGTCTTCTTGAACCAAGCAACCACTATGACAAGATTTCAGATTACTTTAAAGAAATTGCTGAAATGGCAACCATTTTTGTGGAAAATCATCATTTTTCAATAGGGAATCTTCGCGATGTCTCCGAGAGTATGCGTCGCTTGGAACTAGAAGCAGACTTGAATATCCAAGAGTTGTTAGATATCAAAAAACTGCTCTTAGTTTCTGGGGAAATCAGTCGCTTTTACCAAGATTTAGAAAATGTGGACCTTCAGGTTTTAAAACGAATATTTGAAAAAATAGAAGTCTTTCCACAATTACAAGGAAGTTTACAGGCTGTTAATGATGCAGCCTTTATTGAAAATTTTGCCAGTCCAGAATTGGATCGCCTTAGACGTCAAATAGCAGAAAATGAACGTTATAGTCGCCAATTGCTACAAGACATCCTAAAGAAAAATGCAGATTATTTGTCTGAATCATTGATTGCTAGTCGTAATGGTAAGAGTGTCCTACCTGTTAAGAATACTTTTCGTCACAGAGTTTCAGGGGTTGTCCATGATATCTCAGCATCTGGAAATACCGTTTACATTGAACCTCGTGCCTTAGTGCAAGTCAATGAAGAAATGACGCAATTACTAGCAGATGAAAGGCATGAAATTGCAAGGATACTCAAAGAGTTGTCACAGCTGTTACGTCCTCATAGTCGTGCGTTAGCAAATAATGCATGGCTTTTGGGACATCTAGATTTTGTTAGAGCAAAGTATCATTATCTTGTTAATAACAAAGCAACCATCCCTAAAATTAGCAAGGATAAAAATATCCAGCTATTAAATGTTAGACACCCCTTGTTAAAAAATCCTGTGGCCAATGATTTGCATTTTGCAGATGATTTAGCCGTGATTGTGATTACGGGCCCTAATACAGGTGGTAAGACCATAATGCTTAAAACACTGGGATTAGCACAATTAATGGGTCAGTCAGGTCTCCCAATATTAGCAGATGAAGGCTCAAAAATAGCTGTTTTTGATGCCATTTATGCCGACATAGGCGATGAGCAATCCATCGAACAAAGTCTATCAACCTTCTCAAGTCATATGACACATATCGTTGACATTTTAGAGGAATCAAATCGTAACAGTTTAGTCCTTTTTGATGAACTGGGTGCAGGAACAGATCCACAAGAAGGTGCCAGTCTTGCTATGGCAATCTTAGAGCAATTACGCTTAACCAATATCAAAACCATGGCAACAACTCATTATCCAGAGCTCAAAGCCTATGGTATTGAAAGTGACTATGTCGAAAATGCTAGCATGGAATTTGATAGTCAAAGCCTAAAACCCACTTATCGCTTTATGCAAGGTGTTCCTGGTCGATCTAACGCCTTTGAAATTGCTCGTCGACTTGGTTTAGCTGAAACGATTGTGAAAGAAGCAGAGCAGATGACAGATACCGATAGTGACGTCAATCGTATTATAGAAGAGTTAGAACGACAGACGCTTTCTAGCCGGCGACGCCTTGATCATATCAGAGAAGTTGAGCAGGAAAATATAAAATTCAATCGTGCTGTCAAGAAACTCTATAATGAATTCTCTCTGGCGAAAGACAAGGAAATTGAGAAAGCTAGTCAAGAAGCGCAAGCTATTGTTGAGTTAGCCTTAACCGAAAGTGAAGAGATTTTGAGTAAGCTCCATGAAAAAGCAGAGCTTAAACCACATGAAATTATTGAAGCAAAATCAAAACTGAAGTCACTGGTTCCTCAAAGAGATTTATCTAAGAATAAAGTTCTGAAAAAAGCTAAGAAATTAAGAGAGCCTAGGATAGGTGATGATATTATTGTTTCTGCATATGGTCAACGCGGAACCTTAATTGGTCAAGTGAAAGGGAATAAGTGGGAAGCTCAAGTTGGACTGATTAAGATGACTTTAAAAGAGGATGAATTCCAACTCGTTAAAGTGGAAGCGGAAGCACAAAAACCTAAAAAACAAAGTATTAACATGGTTAAAAAAGCCAATCAAAATGGTCCTCGGGCACGTTTAGATCTTCGTGGGAAACGTTATGAAGAAGCCATGCAAGAACTAGATGCCTTTATAGACCAAGCATTGGTTAATAATATGAGCCAGGTTGATATCATCCATGGTATTGGAACAGGTGTCATTAGAGAAGCTGTTACCAAGTATCTTCGCCGTCATAAACATGTTAAGAGTTTCGCTTATGCTCCTCAAAACGCAGGTGGTTCAGGTTGTACGATAGCAACCTTGGGATAAATGACAATTGGATACCGCATAGGGTTTTTTGAATTCGGTAGCAGATTCTTGCTTTCTCATCAAAATTCTCCTAAAATAGACATATCAAATGAGTAGAAACGGAGAAAAAAGATGACACAAGTCGTTACAGATGCAACATTTGAAGCAGAAACAAAAGAAGGCCTTGTCTTAATTGATTTTTGGGCAACTTGGTGTGGTCCATGTTTGATGCAAGCTCCAATTTTAGAACAATTGTCTCAAGAGTTAGATGAAGACGAGTTGAAAATTGTCAAGCTAGATGTGGATGAAAACCCAAATACAGCACAACAATTTGGTATTATGTCAATTCCAACACTTTTATTTAAAAAAGATGGACAAGTGGTGAAACAAGTAGCAGGTGTTCACACCAAAGATCAAATTAAAGCGATTATTGCAGAATTAGCATAAAAAATGAGCTCTTATCGGAGCTCATTTTTTGTTTTAAGATAGTTTGTTAACATTTTTTTCTGTGGCGTAGCCATTGGGTAATGAACCATATCTTCAAGCTTGACCCAAGCTAATTCTTTGTCTTGGGGGAGTTTGTTTTCCTTTACATGCCCTTCTGTCAAACTAAGTGTCCACTTTTGATGGCTAAAGGTATGTTTGACCATTGGAAAGATCCCTTCAGTCCATTTTGGCTTTAATCCATAGCTTTCTTCAAAAAGACTGGTCTGAGAGATTCTTTCCATAAGAGGATTGTTTTCTTCAAAGAGGTCTAGTTGCTGGCTGATAAAATTGGTTTCTATGATTGGGAATGACCAAAAGCCACCAAGTAAGCGTCCTTTAGTATTTTTTTCCAAAAGAAAAGCACCGTCATTATTCAAAATAACAAAAGCTTGTATTTGGACAGGACGTGGTTTTTTCTTAGGCTCTTTGATGGGATATCTGTCATAGGTTCCGTGCAAATAAGCAGCGTTGAAAAAGCGAATCGGTGACTCTTCTGGACGTGGATTTTTGGCAGATTCAATATCTGTTCCTAAGTCCATCAGTGCTTGGTTGAAGTCACCAGGTCTTTCTGGGTCGATTAATATTTCCATTATGGCTTGAAAAATCTTACGGTTTTTAGGATCACCGATATCATAATTCACTTCAAACAGTCTTGCCATAACTCTCATAACATTTCCATCAACGGCAGGTTGGGCAAGGTTAAATGCAATACTTGAGATGGCACCAGCGGTATAAGGGCCAATTCCTTTTAATTCTGATATGCCTTCATAGGTTGATGGGAATTTCCCATCAAAATCTGTCATGATTTGTTGCGCAGCCTTTTGCATATTTCGTACGCGGGAGTAGTAACCAAGTCCTTCCCATGCTTTGAGCAGACGTTCTTCGTCAGCGTCAGCCAATTCCGCAACAGTAGGGAACCATTCCAGAAAACGTTGGTAATAAGGGATAACAGTCTGAACTTGGGTTTGTTGTAGCATAATTTCAGAAACCCAGATGTGATAAGGGTTCTTGGTTCGACGCCAAGGAAGGTCGCGTTTTTCATGATCGTACCAGTTTAAGAGGGTACGACGAAAATCCTCGATAGTGGTTTGGTCCCACATATTGATGCCATAGTCTTCTAAATTTATCATGTTATTATTGTAGCATAGGCAATCAAAAAATATGGAGAAATATCTCTTGAGAGTGGTCATGATGTTTAAAGACCCCAAAAAATGTTTAGGATAGAAATGGTTAGTAAAAGAATTTTTTCTTGATTTTTAGATAATTTTCCTGTATACTAGTAATCTGTGAGCATACCTCACTTACCTACATGGAGGCATGTAGGTCATTAGACCAAAAGGAGGAAAATATCAATGGCTAAATACGAAATTCTTTATATCATTCGTCCAAACATTGAAGAAGAAGCGAAAAACGCTTTGGTATCACGCTTTGACTCTATCTTGACTGACAACGGTGCAACAATCGTTGAATCAAAAGATTGGGAAAAACGTCGTCTTGCATACGAAATCAATGATTTCCGTGAAGGACTTTACCATATCGTAAACGTTGAATCTGAAGATGCAGTAGCTCTTAATGAGTTTGATCGTCTTGCAAAAATCAACGGTGACATTCTTCGTCACATGATTGTAAAACTTGACGCGTAAGATCAAAAAGAAGGTAGTTTATGATTAATAATGTAGTACTAGTTGGTCGCATGACCAAAGATGCAGAACTTCGTTACACACCAAGTCAAGTGGCTGTTGCTACTTTTACACTTGCTGTTAATCGCACTTTTAAAAGCCAAAATGGTGAGCGTGAAGCAGATTTTATTAACTGTGTTATCTGGCGCCAACCTGCTGAAAATTTAGCAAACTGGGCGAAAAAAGGTGCTTTAATCGGTATTACAGGTCGCATTCAGACTCGTAATTACGAAAATCAGCAAGGTCAACGGGTTTATGTAACTGAAGTGGTTGCGGAAAATTTCCAAATGTTGGAAAGCCGTGCTACACGTGAAGGTGGTTCTTCGAACTCTTATAGTAATACTGGCTTTGGCAATGATGCTTCAAGCAATAGTTATTCTGCACCTTCTCAACAAACACCTCATTTTGGTCGTGAAGAAAGTCCATTTGGCAATGCCAATCCTATGGATATTTCAGATGACGATTTACCTTTCTAAGAATAGATTGGTAACTGGACTAAAGGAATTGAATACTATAAAGGAGATTAAACATGGCTCAACAACGTCGTGGCGGATTCAAACGCCGTAAAAAAGTTGACTTCATCGCAGCTAATAAAATTGAATATGTTGATTACAAAGATACTGAACTTTTAAGCCGTTTCGTTTCAGAACGTGGTAAAATTTTACCTCGTCGTGTAACAGGAACATCAGCTAAAAACCAACGTAAAGTAACAACAGCAATCAAACGTGCTCGCGTTATGGCACTTATGCCTTACGTAAACGAAGATTAGTAAAAAGCGCCAGTGGCGCTTTTTAGTTTGTGTTCAAAAAATCAGAGAAACACAAAGACCCACTGGGTCTTTTTTTCATGAGCCTTAAAACTGAAGAGCGAGCCAAGCTCCACTGGACCTCTTTTTCGTGTGTTCTTGAAATTGAGACAACACAAGCAGAGGGCGGCGGGCTGTTTTTTCTCTACTCCTAAAAATAAGGAAGAGTGGATAAGACCCGGTGGGTCTTTTTTTCGTGATCTAGAAAATGAAAGAGTGAGCTAGGCGCCTAATACAATCTTTAGTTTGTGTTCAAAAAATAAAATACCTTTGGAAATCTTTCCAAGGGTATTTGTTATTATTGCGCTGACATTGCATTTTGAACATTGTATTTCTTTTGTAAGTAATAGCGAAGGGCAATAGCTGCGCCACCAATAAGAATGAGTACGATTGGTGGTAATTGTGGATTCAAAGCTTTTGGTAAAAAGGCTGTTGCGTAATAAAGTGTCACCCAAACTAGCATAGCAAGTGATAGTGCTCCAATAATTTTAAACCAGCCTGGTCTTTCACTTTTTGGTTTACCCATATGGCGATAGATGAAATAGTAGGTGGCATACATAGATGCTCCACCTCCAAAACCAAGAGCCAATAAGGACATTAAACCAGTAACAGTAGCGTTGGTATTAAAGAAAGTCATGATGCCATTTAATAAAGCTACAATCCCAATAAAAAGTAATGAGGTATCTAACCACATTAACCAAGGGTTGGTGTTCTTGGGTTCTTCTACTTTGTTAGTAGAAGAGTTTTTAGCAACAGCTTTTTCAGAAAAAGAAGCTGCCCATGCAGTTGGTGCACCTAGAAATGAACGAGCAGGAATGCCCTTAGCTTGTTTTTCTAAAATAGTTGGTACGGTTTCTTCTAAAATGTCTTTAATTTCTTGATCTGATTTACCATCTTGAATCAGACGATTAGTTGCAATATGAATAAATTCTTGATTTTTTTTAGTAAGATTTTGAAAATCCATTATATCTCCTTAGTTAATTTTATTTTATAACTTTTTATTCCAATAAATAAGTAATGAACAATATGATTTCTTTATATCTGAAAATGTCAGAGAGTCACATCGACTACAAATCACGACCCCCAAATCTTATTACGACAGATAAGAAAAGACAGTTAGACTCCATCACGACAGTTTAGAAAAGAGTTTTTCAAGTAACGACGCTCAGAAGAAAAGACGATATTTCTTTTCTTCTGAGCTAGTGAGTGTTCTAGGGAGTTGTTATAGCGACTCCCGTAGCACTATTAGCGATGAAATTGCAATAGTGCTTGAACAATTAAAACCACTTCTTCCTTAAGAAGTAGATAATGACACCAGAAGAACCTAGTGCAGCAATGAGAACGATTAGGAAAAAGCCATGTTCTAAATCATTAAATGGCATCCAGTTGTTTTGGAAGTTCATCCCGTAGGCAGAAAAAATAACTGTTGGGATATCCAAAGTCATGGTCATTAAAGCCAGAGTTTTCATAATCGTATTCTGGTTGTTATTAATGATAGAAGCAGTTGTTTCGGTCATGGCGTTCAAGATTTTTTCATAGATTCCTGCCATTTCGATAGCCTGTTGGGTTTCGATGAGAGTGTCTTCTAAAAGATCTTCATCTTCAATATACTTTTTCAAGGAGCTAGTGCTGCTAGACAATTTTTTGACGATTCGTTCATTAAATTTAAGCGAAGCTTTTAAATAGACAATGGATTTTTCAAGCTCCATCATGTCAATTAATTCTTCATTACGTGTTGCCGCTTCTAGCCTGGCCTCCAAACGATCACTCTGACGATCGATGGTACGGAGGGCTGTTAAAAAGAGCTCTGCATTTCTATAAAGAATTTGAAAAACAAAGCGAGTTTTCATGAAGGTATAGAAGTTTTTCACCCTTTTGTTATGGAAGTTATCAAAGAGAGTGAGTTCGTGTAAGCAGGTTGTAATCACAGCTTGCTCGGTAACGATAATGCCAAGTGGAACCGTTATATAATAACTTTTATTGTTACGCTCTTCATAAGTTGGAACGTCGACAATGATTAAGGTATAGTCATCTTCAACAGCAATACGTGATGTTTCTTCGATATCGAGTGGTGCTCTTAAGTCTTCAATATCAATGTTAAATTGTTCAGCAATTTCAAGAGATTCTTCTTGGGAAGGGTTTACCAATTTTATCCAAGCCCCTGGCTCGAATGTTTCAATTTCTTTAAATTCTATTGCTGATGAAAGAAACATTTGTTTCATGACAAGCCCTCCTTTTACATGATATTGATTGTTTTAAATGAGTGCAAACGGAGATGAAAAACGTGAAAATTTGTGAAAACAACTTGTAACACGTACTATCCCAATTTTAACTAAACACTATCTTATTATACTATAAAAGCCTGGATTTGGGTCAACTGAATATTAGAAAATTTTGTTATTGCGAGATAAAAACGTTTAATAGCTATAAATGCTATTAATGCTTAAGTATAGGCTTTTCAAAATATTAGCTTTTCTAAATATTGGTTTAGATAGTAAGCCAAAGCAAGCCAAAATGGAAGCTGAAATTTAATATATTTTAAAAAATGAGTCCCACAAGCAAGAAAAAAGGCACCTATTATGGTGTCTTTTAAAGTACTAATGATCGATTGAATTTAAATATTTTACTATTTAATCTATTACTTCCTTTAAATTAGAGGAGCTCCAAATAATACTTTTGAAGTTACTCTTTTAACTTCAATTTCCTGTTTTGTTAAATCAAATTCTGATTTTATTAGATCTTTTAGGAATTTAGCGTCTTTTTTTGATTGAATTGAATATGTAGAATTATCTTTATTATGGGAAATGATACGGACTACTTGACGTATTTTTTTATTATTTTCTAAATCAATATTTTTTGCCGAGTTTACAGTTATTAAATAATTTTGTCCCGTTATCTCAATCGCTTTTCTATTTGTTCTATTTAATAAATAAAAAATAAGCCAAATTACAAAAATAATAAGTAGTAGTCCTAATAATCTTATAAATATATCCATGTTCTTACCAAGCCTTCTTAATAAATTGAGATGATTATATTCTTATTTGAAAACGTTATCAATAAATACCAGTTAATTTTTATATTATAAAGAAATAGGCACCTTTAGGGGCGCTTATTTTTTATCTCAATTAGTTAGTTACATAAATCCACCCAGACCCATAACACCTCTTGGCACAACAACTATTACTTGGTTTGCTTGGAGGTTAAATTCTGCCATAAGTAGCTCTTTTAAATTTTTATCATTCTTTTGAGAAAGAACATAATACATATTATCATTTAGGTGTTTTAAAACTTCAACGTGTTCCATTATATTTGAATTACTTTTCAAGTCAATTACTTGATCAGTATTCTTAAATTCGATTGTGTAATTATAACCATTTTTTCCTAAAACCATAATGTATAATCTCGTTTCTTTTTATAATTTTGAAGTAATTATAATCCTGTTTGAAAACGTTGTCAATTATAAAACTTTTATTTTTTTCTATCGCCAGCGTACATAGCTATTATAATGGCTAGGATAGCTACAATGATTAATTTACTCATATTGTTATCTCCAAAAAAAGACTCAACAAGATAGATTAGTAAAATTATCAATAGTAATTGCGCTACTAGAAATAATTAAACTACTAATCGAAATTGTTAAGTCGATATTGTAAATAGGTTTTGGTAAGAACCTTACCTAAGTGTATTTTACCACTTTTCATAATAAAGTAAAATACTAAAAAGAGTTCTAAATCCTAACGTGAGAAAAAATGTATAATACATCGGGAAGTACTTAAAAATGGGTCGGTGGGGTAGGTATACCCCGTGCTCAATGTGTAAAGTTATAACATTACTAGTATACCCTAATTTTGTATAATGTGCTTATGAAATACGGATATAAAGAAAAGTCAGCAGCTGATTTTGATTATTATTCTAAAAACTATCGACAATACGAGGAAATGTTTTTAAAGTATTCTACAATGGTAGAACCACCCGTCTTTTTAAAAGACGATATTTTGCACTGTATGAGATCAAGTGGTAAGAATTATTTTATTTTAAATGCCAGCAACTGTAATATTTTGAGAAATATCAGATTTAACTTTAAGTTAGAAGACAATGTCTATAATTTTACTGGTATCACGATTTTACCACTAATGAGATTATGAAGAGTGCTGACATTGCCATTCTAAGCACGTTTTAAAATACAATACCTATGATTAACCACGGAAAAAGCAAGCATTAAATGCCTGCTATTTTTTATTCTGTTTCTTGATATAAAACAACATATTCAGTTTTTTCAAAATCTTTAAAAGCCATGAATCCTAGTAGACGTTTCTCATTTTTTGCCCAATTTGGAGCATTTATATATTCAGTACCAACAACTACACCATTTGCATCAAGTAATTTAACCTCTATACCTAACTCTTTAATAGTTAATCCAGTTGTATTTTCTACTGTTACTTCATAATATGAAGTATGTTCATCAGATTTTTCCTCATTACGAGCAAACTCAATTTTATTAACAAAATCTTTTACAACTTGTTCATTTTTATTATTTTGTTTAACTTCTTTACCACCAGCTAAAAGTTCATCAATCCAGTGTTGGTGTTTTTCAGGAACTTTTAGTTTTTGAATTCTATTAATTTCAACAATTAACTCTTTTCTTCGATTTTGATGTTCATACCATTTTTGATCAAAAGATTCTGAGCCAAACGTTTTTGCTACTTTCAAACCGTTATTCATCTCATTGATATATGAAATTGCATATTCTTTCAACTTAGAATCTTTGAATTTCAAATTCTCATATTTTGAAATAGTTTTTAATTCTAAATTTACAAATTTTTGATAATCACTACCGCTATCTACGTGTTTTTTATCTTTATCTTTTTTAGCGATATAATCCCATCTTGCGATCATACCGTCTTGTAAAGCAGTGATAAAATCTTGATCATAGTATTTTGTCTCTTTTTTCGTATTTGAGGACTTGGAACATCCAACAAGAGTTAAGACAGCCATAAATAATAAAACGGTTAAAAATTTCTTTTTCATCCTAAATTCCTTTTCATAAATAATTCGTAAACATTTACATTATATAATATTTTTCAACTTTTTAATACTTTTTTTAAAATATCAAACTTTTAAAGTGTATTTTTGCCAATACTATTTTTTGATTAAACTATGTATCTAACCAATTCGTCCTCTGAATCCTTTAACTTACGTTTGAGGTCTTGTAAGTCTCTTACTGTTGGATTGTCGCCTTGCTCTACTTTTTCAAGCTGGGTTTGCTTTTCTTCTTCTGGTAGAGTTGCGATGAGGTATAAAGCAGATGTTCCTAAATCGTTCAACGTTGAACGATTTGGAAGTCGTTTTGCTACAGTCATGAATTTTCTAGCTTCACTAGTAGCCATTCCCAAGTTCTCTACCCATTTTTCAAACTGACCATGCGCCAAATCATTTTCTTTAACGTGATTTAACCTGCGACCGATTTCCCAAATGGACTGACCCGCAATATTTTTGTGATCCTGACATTGCCATTCTAAGCACGTTTCAACTTTTAATATGAGTAAATTATCACTAAAGTTGATATCCATTTCTTGTAATTTACTTTTTTTGAGTTTTATAGTTGTTATTCTGTTGTCGTATTTTGTCACTGCTAGGCGGTGGCTTTTTTATTGCAAAAATGTAATTAGTATAGAAAAAATTTGATAATTGAACTCTGATAAATGTTTTAATGGTAAAATGACATTAAAGGAGTATTATTATGAAAATTAAGCCATTTATTATATTAACAATCGGACTAATGTTAGTTGGATGTTCTAATGGAGATAAGAGAAATACCCGAAAAATCGTTAAAAAAGATAATAATGTAGCACAAACAAGTAAGAATAGTAGAAAATCATATGATAGTTTGATTCAAGAAATAGAAAAAGATAAAACCATAGAAAAATATGTTTTTAAAGACATAAATAAAGATGGAGTCGATGAGTTAATTGTTGGTGACGGATCGCATGCAGGTGCTATCTATTATTTACAATCAGGAAAACCTGTTCTGCTTGTTAAAGCAAACACGTTCACACTTAATTACAGGAGTTCATTTACTATTTATATCAGTGGTAAAATAGCGTATTATGAATGGACACTACCTGATGAAAAAGGTAAAGAACAAGTCATGCAAATTGGGAAAAATGGAAAGTCAATAGAAATTTTAAAACAAAAGGTTGATATACAAATGACTGAATTTGATCAACGTGAATTAGGACTTGCTAATGATAAAAAAGAAAATTTATCTAAATTATCATGGACTAATAACAAAGGTTACGATGAACAATATGTGAGAAAGCAGATGTCATCCATTTCCAACGAACCATCATCGCCAACATCAGAAAATAAATCCGATAGCCAAATAACAGCTGAACAATCGCAAGCACAAACTAATCAAAAACCTCAATACACAACTGTTTATGTCCACCTGAGAGATTATATTAATAAACCAATAACAGATAGCAACGGATCAATTATAAGAGATGGTTTTTATATTCAACCTGACTCTGCAATTACAAGTGAGGGAAGAACAGAAACTGGTATGGTTTTTCAGACCTCTAATGGGTACAAAGTAGATAATACATTGATTCTTAAAGGCGATGAGGCTCTTCAATTTTTAAATTGGATACGTCAAACTGCTCCAGATGGAACAACTAAAAATGGCTTGAAGTCTAACTTTGATTATTGGGTTAAGAATGTGAAAGATAAATAAAACAGCACCTTAAATGGTACTGTTTTTAATTTACTCCCTTGTTCTATAATTAAAATAAAAATATTGAGTTAAAAAATGGATAAAGATAACCTATCACTTGCGATTGCAATAGTATCTTTGGCAATTTCCGTGTACATTTTCATTTCTAAACATTATCGAGAACTGTACAGATTAGGATTAAATAATTCCCAAGCAATTTTTGACACTGAAGAAAAGGTAATGTATGTAGAATTAACTTTTGTAAACGAATCTTCTTTGCCGTTAACAATTGAAAACTTAACAGCGACACTAGAAGAGTCTCAAAGTTATTCTTCAAATGTGGGCGAACTTATAAATGAAAAGAGAAATGTCATTGATAGAGACCATAGGTTTTTCACAAAAATGGATGCTGAAACAAAAACATTACCAATCACTCTAGAACCGTACTCAACTACTAGTTATTATTTTGCTCTTTCTGAATTCCTTGTGTATAGACATGATTACTTTTTAGAAGTAGAAACACCTAATAGATTTATCGTATTCCCATTCAATCCAAATAAGAAAAATTATAGCATTGGTATAGAAAAAAAGGAAGAAGCAGGCTTTTAGTAGTTACGTGGCGACAACATCCATTAAGAGAAGCAGTAAGCTTCTTTTCTAGACACTTTGAAAAAAGAACTTGGCAAATATATAAAATTCATACAAATACTCGATTTAATAACTTGAAGTTTAAAGTGAAGCAATCCGTTCAAAAAAGAAAATAACAAAAAAAGAAAATATCAATCCTAAAACAATAATAGAATAGAAATCTAAACTCAATCATTTTATCGCCACTAGGAGCAGGCTTGATAATCATCTACTCAAACATTTTGGAGATTACAAGCTTGATAAACTGACAACCCCTATCATTCAGCAAGTCTTTAATGATTATGCCGATAGGGACAATAATAATAAAAAGAATGCTTTCGCAAATTTTGGGATACTCCATTCCATGAATAGGAGAATACTTCAATATGGAGTGATTAATCAGGTAATTTTGAATAACCCTGCGCGTGATGTTGTTCTGCCTAGAAAAATATCAAAAGATAAAAAGTTGAATTATCTTGATAATAAAGAGTTGAAAAAGTTTCTAACATATCTTGACGGTTTAGATGTTAGGATCTATAAAAATCTTTATGATATTACCCTATACAAGTTCTTATTAGCCACTGGTTGCCGAATAGGTGAGGCGTTGGCTTTAGAGTGGTCAGATATTGATTTTAGTAATTCATATATTTCAGTAACAAAAACAGTCAATAGTTACCGAAAGATAAACAGTACTAAATCAAAATCAGGTAACAGAATTATTGATATTGATAAAAACACAGTGGCCATGATGAAAGAATACAAAAAGAGACAAACCCAAGAGGCTTGGAAACTTGGAAGAAGTGAAAAACTAATCTTTTCAAACTTTATTGATTTATATCCTGATCATTCAGCATTGCGCCAAAGGGTGAATAAACATTATCAAATGGCTGGTGTTGATGTTACTGGTTTCCATGCATTCAGACATACCCATGCAAGCTTGTTATTAAATTCAGGTATCCAATATAAAGAATTACAAAACCGTCTTGGCCATTCTACTTTAGCTATGACTATGGATACCTATTCTCACTTGTCAAAAGAAAGCGCAAAAAAAGCCGTCACATACTTCGAAACGGCAATTAATGCAATTTAGCAAGCCAAAATGGAAGCTAAAACGAAAAATAGACTTTTCTGAACACTCATAAACCTTATTATATAGGCAATTGTGCCAAGTTAAAAAATCAATTATACTAGAAAATTTTGATATAATAAAGGAAAGTTTAACGAAGGAGTGCTTAGTCACAAATTATATGCAAGATAAAATTATTATACACGGGGCGAGAGCTCATAATTTAAAAAATATTGATGTGGAGATTCCGCGTGATAAATTAGTGGTTGTCACTGGATTGTCAGGATCAGGAAAATCTAGCTTAGCCTTTGATACCATCTATGCAGAAGGTCAAAGACGTTATGTGGAGAGTCTGTCGGCTTATGCTCGCCAATTTTTAGGAAATATGGAAAAACCTGATGTGGATTCTATTGATGGCCTAAGTCCAGCGATTTCCATTGATCAAAAAACCACTAGTAAAAATCCTCGCTCGACAGTAGGTACTGTAACAGAAATCAACGACTACTTGCGTCTCTTGTATGCTCGTGTTGGAACACCTTATTGTATTAATGGTCATGGAGCCATTACAGCATCGTCAGTGGAACAAATCGTTGAGCAGGTTATCGCTTTGCCAGAGCGAACGCGCATGCAAATTTTATCGCCAATTGTACGCCGAAAAAAAGGTCAACACAAATCCGTATTTGAAAAAATTCAAAAAGATGGCTATGTACGCGTTAGAGTGGATGGTGAGATTTATGATATCACGGAAGTTCCAGAACTTTCTAAAAGTAAAATGCATGATATCGAAGTGGTTATCGACAGACTTGTGAATAAGGAAGGTATTCGAAGTCGTCTTTTTGATTCGATTGAAGCTGCGCTGAGACTTGGTGACGGCTATCTGATTATTGACACAATGGACGGCAATGAGCTACAATTCTCCGAACATTATTCCTGCCCAATCTGCGGTTTTACAGTGCCAGAATTAGAACCTCGTCTTTTCTCCTTCAATGCACCATTTGGATCTTGCGAAACCTGTGATGGTTTAGGGATTAAGCTAGAAGTCGATATGGATTTGGTTATTCCCGATCCAAGTAAAACTCTAAGGGAAGGAGCCATAGCACCATGGAATCCCATTTCTTCGAATTATTATCCGACGATGTTGGAACAGGCCATGACAGCTTTTGGTGTGGATTTAGATACTCCTTATCAAGATTTAAGTGATAAAGACAAAGAGCTGGTTTTATATGGTTCAGGAGACCGTGAGTTTCATTTTCATTATGTTAATGATTTTGGTGGTGAACGAAATATTGATATAAGCTTTGAAGGAGTGGTCACCAATATTAACAGACGCTACCATGAAACAAACAGCGAGTATACTAGGAATGTCATGAGAGGTTATATGAATGCCTTGACGTGTACGACTTGTCATGGCTATCGCCTCAATGATAAAGCCTTGTGTGTTCATGTTGGTGGTGAAAAGGGACCACATATTGGGGAGATTTCCGAATTATCCATTTCAGATCATTTAGCCATGCTTGAAAGTCTGGTCTTGACTGAAAATGAAGAAACGATTGCCAAACCTATCGTAAAAGAAATTCATGATCGTTTGACCTTCTTAAATAATGTTGGTTTAAATTATTTAACCCTATCACGTTCTGCAGGCACATTATCAGGTGGTGAAAGTCAGAGGATTCGCTTGGCGACACAAATTGGCTCTAACCTGTCTGGTGTTTTATATATATTGGACGAACCTTCCATTGGTTTACACCAAAGAGATAATGATCGTTTAATTGAGAGTCTGAAGAAAATGCGTGATTTAGGAAATACTTTGATTGTCGTAGAACATGATGAAGATACCATGATGCAGGCTGACTGGCTGATTGATGTTGGGCCAGGGGCTGGAGAATTTGGTGGTCGAATTATAGCTTCTGGAACACCTAAACAAGTCGCTAAAAATAAAAAATCGATTACAGGCCTCTATTTATCTGGGAAAAAAAGTATTCCAGTTCCAACGAAAAGACGACAAGGAAATGGACGCTTCTTAGAAATAAAAGGTGCTAGTGAAAATAACCTTCAAAACATTGACGTTCGTTTTCCACTAGGAAAATTTATAGCAGTAACAGGTGTTTCAGGTTCTGGAAAATCAACACTGGTAAACAGTATCTTGAAAAAAGTAGTTGCTCAAAAATTAAACCGAAATTCAGACAAACCAGGAAAATACAAATCTTTTGAAGGTATTGAACATGTAGATCGCTTGATAGATATTGACCAAAGCCCGATTGGACGAACCCCACGTTCAAATCCCGCAACTTACACTGGTGTGTTTGATGATATCCGCGATTTATTTGCGCAAACCAATGAAGCCAAAATTCGAGGCTATAAAAAAGGTCGTTTTTCTTTTAATGTAAAAGGTGGGCGCTGTGAAGCTTGTTCTGGCGATGGGATTATCAAAATTGAGATGCACTTCTTACCTGACGTCTATGTTCCCTGCGAAGTTTGTCATGGAAGACGCTACAATTCTGAAACACTAGAGGTTCACTACAAGGAGAAAAATATTGCTCAAGTGCTAGATATGACAGTTGATGATGCCTTAGAATTTTTTGCTGCTATTCCCAAAATAGCACGAAAAATCCAAACCATCAAAGATGTCGGCCTAGGTTATGTGACTTTGGGGCAACCAGCAACAACTTTATCAGGTGGTGAAGCGCAACGCATGAAGCTTGCGAGTGAATTACACAAGCGCTCAACAGGTAAGAGCCTGTATATTCTTGATGAGCCAACAACAGGACTTCATACCGATGATATTGCAAGACTTTTGACTGTCTTAGAACGCTTTGTGGATGATGGCAACACGGTTTTAGTGATAGAACACAATCTCGATGTGATTAAATCCGCGGACCATATTATTGACTTAGGACCGGAAGGTGGCGTTGGTGGAGGTCAAATCATTGCCACTGGGACACCAGAGGAAATTGCCCAAGTAGATTCAAGTTATACTGGACGATATTTGAAAGCAAAACTATAATAATATCATCTCAGCAATACCGCAAATCAGAGACAGTAACCACAAGCGTTTACTAGACTGAAAAGAGGAAGTTTTGTCTATTCAAATGAAGTGACCTGTTTACAGAATTCTAATGACAATCCGTTCACTAATAAGATAAGTTCAGACAGGAGCTCTTAGGAGCTCCTTTTTATCTTTCAAATCCCTTTGAATCATGGTAAACTTAAAGTAGTTTTTTCAAAGCAAAAGGAGCTCATTATGATAGGTTTTTTAGAGCAACGTGTTCGTAAGTGTCAACAGTTGATGAAAGAAAAGGGGATAGAAGCTCTTTTAATTACTCATTTAACCAATATTTACTATTTGACAGGTTTTTCTGGTACCGCTGCAACAGTTTTGATTACAGCTAGCCGTCGTGTCTTTATCACAGATTCTCGCTATGCTTTAATGGCAAAGGCTAGCGTGGAAGGTTTCGACATCATTGAAAGTCGTGAGCCTCTCAAGATTGTGGCATATTTCTTAGAAACTGACCACATCAATTCTTTGGGATTCGAAGAAGAAGTAACTTTTTCATTCTATCAAGCTCTCCAAAATCAGCTTCCCAAAATAGACTTACTTCCCCAATCAGGTTTTGTAGAAACCTTACGTCTTATTAAGGATGATAGTGAAATTGAGACTATTGCTGAAGCTTGTCGCATCACAGATAAAGCTTTTATAGACGTCCTTGACTTTATTAAAGCTGGACAAACCACCGAAATAGAAGTGGCGAATTTCTTAGATTTTAGGATGCGACACTATGGAGCATCAGGACTTTCTTTCGAAAGTATCGTAGCTTCTGGAGAGCGTTCTGCCATGCCTCATGGACGTGCCAGCCATAAAGTAATAGAGAACGGAGACAGTTTAACCATGGATTTCGGTTGCTATTACAACCATTATGTGAGTGATATGACAAGAACTATTCATGTCGGTCAGGTAACGGATCAAGAGCGCGAGATTTATGATATCGTTTTAAAAGCCAATGAAGCTTTAATTGCAAAAGCTAGCGCAGGGATGACTTATAGTGATTATGACGCTGTTCCGCGTGAAGTCATTGCTAATGCTGGTTATGGGTCAAACTTCACACACGGGATAGGACATGGTATCGGATTAGACATCCACGAGAATCCATTTTTCACAAAATCAGACCAAGTCTTAAAAGCTGGTATGGTTGTTACAGATGAACCGGGCATTTATATCGATGGCCGCTATGGACTACGGATTGAAGATGATTTGGTGATCACAGAAAATGGCTGTCGGATCCTAACCTTAGCCCCAAAAGAATTAATTGTTATTTAAGTAGATGATTCTTACAAAGGACAAGAGAGGAAAAAGCATGACAAAAAGATTATCTTGGCAAGATTATTTCATGGCAAATGCCGAATTGATTTCCAAACGGTCAACCTGCGACCGAGCTTATGTTGGTGCGGTACTTGTCAAAGACAACCGAATTATAGCTACAGGATATAATGGTGGGGTTTCCGCAACGGATAACTGTGATGAAGCCGGGCATTATATGGAGGATGGGCATTGTATTCGAACCGTACATGCTGAAATGAACGCTTTAATACAGTGTGCTAAAGAGGGTATTTCAACAGATGGAACAGAAATTTATGTGACGCATTTTCCATGTATCAACTGCACCAAGGCCTTACTCCAAGCTGGTATCAAAAAAATAACTTATAAAGCCCATTATAGACCTCACCCTTTTGCAATTGAATTGATGGAGAAAAAAGGAGTGGCCTATGTACAACATGATGTCCCAACAATCGTACTTGGAGACCAAGAGATAAAAAACTCCTAAAGTTCAATGTTTAAGGCTTATAAAATGCTTATAAAAGATTTGAGCAAAGCTATCTTTTGTGGTAAAATGAGATGATAAATATTTTAGTAAGAGGTAATAAATAATGATTGAAGCAAGTAAGCTTAGAGCAGGTATGACTTTTGAATCTGAAGGGAAATTAATCCGTGTATTAGAAGCAAGTCACCACAAACCAGGAAAAGGGAACACAATCATGCGTATGAAATTACGTGATGTTCGTACAGGTTCTACTTTTGATACGACTTACCGTCCTGATGAAAAATTTGAACAAGCTATTATCGAGACTGTTCCAGCACAATATTTATATAAAATGGACGACACAGCTTACTTCATGAACACAGAAACATATGATCAATATGAAATTCCAGTCGTAAATGTTGAGCAAGAATTGCTTTATATCTTGGAAAATTCTGATGTTAAAATCCAATTTTACGGTTCAGAAGTGATTGGTGTAACTGTTCCAACTACTGTTGAATTGACTGTTACAGAAACGCAACCATCTATCAAAGGGGCGACTGTTACAGGTTCCGGAAAACCTGCAACTCTTGAAACAGGTTTAGTGGTTAACGTTCCAGACTTTATCGAAGCAGGACAAAAATTGGTCATTAACACTGCTGAAGGTACTTACGTTTCTCGTGCTTAATCATTTTGTCAGCTTGTCCGTTGAGAAAAGAAAGGAATTGCTATGTTAAGTGAAAATATTGGTGAAATTGTTATTTCACCTCGTGTTCTTGAAGTAATAACTGGGATTGCTGCAACTCAAGTTGAAGGAGTCTATTCACTTCATAACAAAAAAATGTCAGACTCTTTCAATAAAGCTAGTCTAGGTAAAGGGGTTTACTTACGTACGGAAGAAGATGGTACAGTTAATGCTGACATCTATGTTTATCTTCAATATGGCGTAAAAGTACCAACAGTCTCAATGGCTATTCAAAAAGCAGTCAAAGCAGCTGTCTATGATATGGCAGAAGTGACCATTTCTTCCGTTAATATTCATGTTGAAGGTATTGTTCCTGAAAAAACACCTAAACCAGACTTGAAATCACTTTTTGAAGAGGATTTCTTGGATGACTAATAGTTTTGAAAATTCAAGAAGAGATTTACGTGAACGTGCCTTTCAAGCTCTATTTAATATGGAACACGGAGGCGATTTTCTAAGCGCCTCACAGTTTGCCTATGACTATGATAAGGTTTCTGATCAAGAACATGATATCCCAGCATTTTTATTAACCTTGGTTAATGGAGTTGTTAATCATAAAGATGAGCTTGATGCCATTATCAAAGAGCACTTAAAAGCGGGTTGGTCTATTGAACGTTTGACTTTAACAGATAGAACCATGTTACGCCTGGGCCTCTATGAAATTAAATTTTTCGAAGAGACTCCTGACCGTGTGGCTTTGAATGAAATTATTGAAATTGCTAAAAAATATTCTGATGAAACGTCAGCTAAATTTATAAACGGTTTGCTGAGTCAGTTTGTATCAGATTCTGAATAAAAAAAGAATTCTCGTTATTGAGAATTCTTTTTTTTTGGCTAAATACTCGAACCAGGTAATAAGGTGATTGGTAAGATATAATCTTTGCTAGTCTTTTCTTTAGCGATTTTTTTAAGCAGAACTTCAACAGTTAATTTAGCTATTTCTTCAATAGGTTGTTTGATTGTTGTTAATTGTGGAAAATAATTTTCGATAAAACGAGTACCGTCATAGCCTATTAATTTCAGGTCGTTTGGTACATTTAAACCCAGTTGAGTTGCAACTTTCATGATTAAAATTGCTGTTAAATCATCCGAAGCAAAGATGCCATCGGGTTGTCGGCTGGCTAAGATTGATTTAATTTCCATTTCACGTCTGATAGTTGAGAGATGGTTAGGGAGCTTGATGACTTCAGCTGTTTTTTTGAGTTGATAGGAAAATCCAAGTTGTCGAAGTCCTGTTGGTGAGTCTGAGTTGTCATTACCTGTAATCATGATGATTTTTTGGCATTTATATTTCTGCAAGGTCTGTGCCGCCAATTTTCCTCCTTGGAAGTTATCCGATGAAATGATTGGAATATTGGGTGCAAGATTTCTATCAAAAGCAACAATAGGTGCTTCAACGCGCTCGTAATCTTCAATTCCAAGGTTGTGGCTGGATGAGATGATGCCGTCAACTTGATTGGCTGCTAACATCTCCAGGTATTCTTTTTCTTTTTGAGGATCGTGTTCACTGTTGCAGATAATGGTTTTATAACCGGCTTTGAAGAGTTCAATCTCTAAATACTCAATTAACTCAGCATAGAAGATGTTACTGATATTTGGAAAAATGAGTCCAATTAATTGGGCTGATTTTCCTTGTAAGCTTCTGGCTAGGTTGTTGGGTTGATAGCCCAACTCTTTCATCGCTTTTTTTACCTTATCAATGGTTTTCTGAGAAAGGTATCCCTTTTTATTAATCACTCGTGAAACGGTAGTTGGACTTACACCAGCTAATTCTGCCACATCAGTAAGTTTAGCGACCACTGTATTTACCTCAATTCATAATAGTAACCGTCAATATCACCAGAAAGAATCTGAATGCCACTTGCCTCATTTTCTGGGAAGACACGGCTGGTTAAGACTGCTTGTCCTTGATTGATATAGATTTCAATGATGGATTTGTCTACATAGATATTAAGTGTAACATCTTCCTGTGGTATTTGGCAAGAGCGGCAGCTACCGTATTCCAAAGCATACTGTTGGCCAACTTGACTGCGATCAATGACACATTTCCCTTCTTTGGTGTCGATTGTCATCAAAAGTCCTGTTTTAGTGCTTTCATCAGAGAAGAGTTGGAGTTGTGCCTTTTCATTTCTTTTAATGCGCAGCTCTAATTCGTAACAATTGCTGGTCTTACTTTTGTTTTGAATTTTTTCAGCATTTTGGCGCAAGCTTTTTACCGATGAGACTGGGAATTGATGGATTTGTCCATTTTCTAAGGTAAGTTCTTTGACCAAGCTTAGGGCTCCTTGATAGTCAAAAGAATCGGTAGGATAGTGAATGTCGGGTAGACCAATCCATGACACGGCTAAAACGCTTCCGTCAGGTGCATTAAAGGCTTGAGTGGCATAGGCTTCAAACCCAAAATCAAGGTTTTGAATGTCAGTACCACCAAGAAGTTTGCCCTTTTCGGGATCAAAGGCGTCGAAGACTTGATAGGTGTTTGGGTAGATGTTGTCATATGCTAATTCTGCTTTGGAAAGTCCTTGAGGGCTATAGATGAGTACTGGTTTCTCATCTATGAAAACAAGGTTGGGACATTCAATCATATATTCGCTAGCAGTTCGTCCAATATCTAGGTTGGCAACGAAGGTCCAGTTTTCAACATCGTTATTAATAGCTTTATAAAGCTTGATCATACCTTTTTTATTTAAGTCCTGTGCACCAACAATGGCATAAAATTGATTCTTATAATTGAAGATTTGAGGGTCTCTGAAATGTTCGGTAACGTCGTCAGGTTGTTGAATTAAAACAGATTCACACTTGGTGATTTGTCCTTTGGCATCAAGATATGCACCAACCTGAAGAGGGTCGCGGACCCAATTCTCATCTCTAACATTTCCAGTATAAAAGAGGAAAAGTTTATCGTTTACAGCATAAGCTGAACCAGAGTAGGCCCCATGGCTATCGTGCTTGTGATCGGGTAATAATTTTATTCCTGTCTCTTTGAAATGAAGTAGATCATCGGAAACTAAGTGTACCCATTGCTTTAAGCCGTGGGCTGCTCCAAAAGGCCAATTTTGATAAAAAAGATGAAATTGACCGTTAAAATAGGAAAAACCATTAGGATCATTTAATAATCCGGTTTTGGGCTCAATATGATAAGATGCATGCCAAGGTGAAGAGGCTACATTCTTTGAAATGATTTTGATTTCTTCTGGGGTCCAATCCTGATAGGGACGATAGCGAACCTCTTGTGCGATTTCCATTGATGAAACTCCTTTAGCTGACTTTATAGTATATATACTAAACGTTTTCCTTCTAAAAATCAACATAAAAAGCAGATATAATATTTTTTATGTCAAACGCTTGACATAAAATAAAATCGTGCTAAAATGATAAGCAAGAGATGAAAACGGTTCATCATATTTAAGAAAAGGAGATTTTCCAGAGATGGATAATAATCAAATTGCAAAAGAAGTTATCGAAGCACTAGGTGGCAGAGACAATGTAAAAAGTGTTGCCCACTGTGCGACCCGTCTGCGTGTAATGGTCCTTGATGAGTCAAAGATTGATAAGGAAAAAGCTGAAAACATTGAAAAAGTAAAAGGCGCTTTCTTTAATTCTGGTCAATATCAGATGATTTTTGGAACAGGTACTGTTAATAAAATCTATGATGAAGTGGTTGCTCTTGGCTTACCAACCTCTTCAAAAGATGACATGAAGGCCGAAGCTGCAAAACAAGGAAATTGGTTCCAACGTGCCGTTCGTACATTTGGTGATGTCTTTGTACCAATCATTCCAGCTATTGTAGCAACTGGTTTGTTTATGGGACTTCGAGGATTACTTGGAGCACTTGGTATTACGTTACCAAATGATTTAAATGTTTATTCTCAAATTTTAACAGACACTGCCTTTATTGCACTTCCAGCTTTAGTCGTTTGGTCTACTTTCCGCGTTTTCGGTGGTAATCCTGTTATCGGTATTGTCCTTGGATTTATGCTCATTTCTGGGTCATTGCCAAATGCTTGGGCAGTTGCTTCTGGAGGCGATATTAAACCGACAATCTTCTTTGGTTTTATCCCGGTAGTAGGTCTTCAAGGATCAGTATTACCAGCATTTATTATTGGTATCATCGGGGCTAAATTTGAAAAATTTGTCCGGAAGTATGTTCCTGAAGTCTTGGATTTATTAGTAACACCATTTGTTACCTTATTTGTAATGTCCATTCTAGGATTATTTGTGATTGGTCCAGTATTCCACGTGGTTGAAAACTATATTCTCGTTGGAACAAAAGCCGTTCTTGATCTTCCATTTGGTCTTCCTGGTTTCTTAATTGGTGGTGTTCACCAAATCATTGTTGTTTCAGGGGTCCACCATATCTTCAACTTGCTTGAATCACAATTAATTGCTCATGATGGTTCAAATCCTTTTAATGCTATTATTACAGCCGCTATGACAGCACAAGGTGCAGCAACAGTTGCAGTGGGTGTGAAGACTAAGAATAAAAAACTGAAAGCTCTTGCTTTTCCAGCAGCCCTTTCCGCTTTCTTAGGAATTACTGAGCCAGCTATTTTCGGTGTGAATTTACGTTACCGTAAACCTTTCTTTTTATCACTTATTGCGGGTGCCATTGGTGGTGCGACAGCATCGTTGCTTCCTTTAGCGGCAACTGGTTTTGGGATCACCATTATTCCTGGAACCCTACTCTACCTTAATGGTCAATTACTTCCATACCTTATCATGGTAGCTGTATCATTTGCTGCCGGATTTACCTTAACCTATCTCTTTGGTTTTGAGGACGAGAAAGAAGGTACTTCTGTAAAAAAGTCTGAACCTATGCCAGTCGCTGTCAGTGAAAATAAAGGAGAAGAAGTTCTTTATGCACCACTTGACGGACAAGTGATTACCCTTGAAGAAGTTAATGATCCGGTTTTTGCCTCTGGTGCCATGGGTCAAGGTTTTGCCGTAATCCCAAGTGGTAATGCGGTATATTCTCCTGTAGATGGACAAGTAGAAGTTGCTTTCGAAACAGGACATGCTTTTGCTATCAGATCTAATGAAGGGGCTGAACTTTTAATTCATATCGGCATTGATACAGTTTCAATGGCTGGAACTGGCTTTAAATCAAAGGTTACAGCAGGTCAACATGTTAAAAAAGGCGATTTGTTAGGAGAATTTGAATCAACTAAAATTAAAGAAGCTGGTTTAGAAGATACCACCATGGTTATTCTAACCAATGCTTCGGACTATCAATCAATTAGGATTCAAGCTGAAGGAAATCTTTTTGTTGGTCAAGACATTATGACACTTCATCGCTAGAGATAAAGGGCTAAATGTTTAGCCCTTTATTAGTCGTAAAAGCATTTTCAAAGGCGAAGAAAGGCTCTTGATTTCAGCTTAGCATTTCCCTATAATAGATTTTAAGAATACGGTTACAATAAATGAGGGGTGAATATGACAAGATTATATGGAAGTTTAGAAGCGGGCGGCACTAAGTTTGTCTGTGCAGTGGGTAATACAGATTTTGATATTGTCGATAAGGTTCAATTTCCCACCACGACACCAGAAGAGACAATAGCAAAAACGATAGCTTATTTCAAATCTTTCGGTGATGATTTAGCAGCTATTGCAATTGGATCATTTGGTCCGATTGATATGGATAAATCATCTGCAACCTACGGCTATATTACGACAACTCCAAAACCTTATTGGGCTAATTGTGATATCGTTGGTCCTATTTCTAAAGAACTAGGCTTGCCTATATACTTTACCACAGATGTGAATAGTTCAGCTTTTGGCGAGAAATTGTTACGACCTGGCGTTGATAGCCTCGTTTATTACACCATTGGAACGGGCATCGGAGCGGGTGCTATTCAACAAAACCAATTTATTGGAGGTCTAGGGCATACAGAAGCAGGACATACCTATGTTATGCCACATTCAAGTGATGTGGATTCAGGTTTTTTAGGGGTTTGTCCTTTCCATAAGGGATGCCTTGAGGGAATGGCAGCGGGACCAAGCTTGGAGGCTAGAAGCGGAACTCGGGGAGAATTGATTCCGATTGATTCTGACATTTGGGATGTTCAAGCTTACTATATTGCTCAAGCAGCCTTGCAGGCTACCATGTTGTATCGCCCAGAAGTTATCGTTTTTGGCGGTGGCGTTATGGCTCAAGAACATATGGTCAAACGGGTTCATGAGAAGTTCACCGATTTGTTAAATGGCTATCTTCCAGTACCAGATTTGAACCACTATATTGTTACCCCTGCAGTAGCAGACAATGCTTCAGCTACCATCGGTAATTTTGCCTTAGCGAAAGCTGTCGCTGAAAATTAAATTTCTCAGACTTCCTAAAATAGCCTTTTAGGAAGTTTTATCTTTTCATTCTAGCAGAGAGATGTTAATCTAAAATGTAAGAAAATAAGAGAATAAAGGAATAAAGATGGATTTTAAAGAACGGATATCAGTAAATTTCACCAACCTAACCAAGACTGACAAAAAGATTTACAATTGTTTATTAGAACATCCAGATTATCTCATTAATCATAATGTTCAAGATGCCGCCCAATTGATTGAAACCTCACCGGCAGCCTTAGTTCGCTTAGCAAAAAAGATTGGTTACAAGGGATTGCCGGATTTAAAAATTGGATTAGAAGAATCTTCGCAAAAAAAACAGAAGGAACCTAAAGGACAAAGTAAGAAAATAATGTCTAAGGTTCTAAATAATTATCGAGATAACATTGCCTTATTAGAAAGCCAATTAGACGAAGGACAATTACATCGCATTGCTAAAAAATTAGCCTCATCTGACCTCATTAAGGTTTTAGGTATCGGGAGTTCTGGTCTAAGTGCTGAACAATTGGTCTATTCTCTACTCTATCAGGACAAATATACGGAAAGCATTACCAGTAAAACCAAAATGTATTACCTGTCTAGAACCCTGACAAAAGAACATGTCCTCCTTTTTTACACTGTAACAGGTAACAAGGATTTTGAAGAATTATTTGAAGCGGCTAAGGCCGTCGGCTGTCAGGTCATCATCGTTACAATGGTCGATAGTCCCTACATCAGACAGTATGCAACAGAATTAGTTATTCTACCCTCCAATGTTATGCAATTACGCAATCCCTCTGGAGATTTTTATCAATTGGATAACCGTTCCCTCTTCCTGATTTTGTCAGAAATTCTAGCAGCCTATGTCAATCAAAATTTAAAATAAATTTTATCTTTAAAAATGTATTGAAATAAATTTCATAAATGGTATACTATTCTTACAAATACTACTAGTCACTAGTAAAAGGAGATTACCATGACTAAATTTATGGATATGCTAAGTGAAAAGATATTACCGGTAGCGACAGTTTTAGGGAACAATAAATATTTATTAGTTCTTCGTGATGCTTTTATGTTATCTTTCCCACTAACAATGTTTGGATCATTGATCGTCGTTTTCAATAATCTACCTTTCTGGCCGGATAGCTTAAAAGCTACATTTGCCAACCTCTTTGGTAATGGTCAAAGTGCAACCATGTCAATCATGACCATCTTCGTAACCCTTGGTATTGGTTACTACATGGCCAAATCAGAAGAACTTGAAGAAGGGATTTACTCAGCAGTCGTTGCCTTGTCTTCATTCTTAATTTTGACACCATTTTTCTTTGACGTCTTAGGTGCCGATGGCAAAGTGGCCGCTCAAGCCAACGGAGCACTTAGCTTAGATCGTTTAGGGGCTAAAGGAATGTTCCTAGGCATCATCGCAGCCTTTATTGCAGCTAAACTTTTTGCTTATTTAACAAAACGTGGATTTACGATTAAAATGCCTGAAAGTGTGCCACCAGCAGTTTCAAAATCATTCTCAGCCTTAATTCCAGCACTTGGAACCTTAATGGTTTTCTTGATTGTGAATGCTCTTATGGTCTCACTTTTCCATACAAACCTTCATGATGTTATCTACAATCTTATTCAAAAACCATTGACTGGTTTAGGAACAAGTTTACCAGCAACCATCGTTGCCCTCTTCTTTGTTCAATTCTTATGGTTCTTTGGTCTTCATGGACAAGTTATTGTTAACTCAGTATTTGAACCATTCTGGCAAACTAACATGTTAGACAACGCCGAATTGACAAAACAAGGTGCAGCAGCTTTAGCAGAACATGGTCATATCGTTACCAAATCATTTATGGATACCTTTACCGTTGGTTTAGGTGGTTCAGGGTCAACCTTAATTGTTGTTTTAATGATGGCTTTCATCATGAAGAGCAAACAATATAAAGAAGTTGGACGTTTTGCCCTAGGACCTGGTATCTTCAACGTAAACGAACCAGTTATTTTTGGTCTTCCAATCGTTATGAATGCAAGTATCTTCATCCCTTGGTTATTAGCGCCAATCGTTTCTGTTATCGTGGCTTACCTTGGTTTCGCCAGTGGTTTGGTACCATTAACAACTGGTGCACAAGTTCCTTGGACAATGCCTATATTCATTTCTGGCTTCCTTGCAACCAACTCAATTATGGGGTCATTATTGCAATTAGTTCAAGTTATCGTTATCGGATTAATCTGGTTCCCATTCCTTAAAATGGTTGATAAAGCAGATAAAATTTAAAGATTATAGTAATGGAGTTGGATGCAAATTCCAACTCCGTTTTTTCATAAAGGAGAGATAAAATGACACAATTAGAATTTCCCAAAAATTTTTGGTGGGGTGCAGCAACAAGTGGTCCCCAATCAGAAGGTTCATTTAAAAAACAACACCAAAATGTCATGGATTACTGGTATGATATTGCCCCTCACGATTTTTATAACCATGTAGGGCCAGATACAGCTTCAAACTTTTATTATGATTATAAGTCTGATATCCAATTGATGAAAGATTGTGGTCTTAATACAGTGAGAACTTCTATTCAATGGTCACGCTTAATTGATGACCTAGAGACAAATACTGTTAATGAGGAAGCAGCAGCCTTCTATAATGCGGTTATTGATGAATTTATTGCTCAAGGAATTACTCCTTTCTTTACACTCCATCATTTTGATATTCCAGTAGAATTATTGCATAAGTATGGTGGTTGGGAAAGCAAGCATGTGGTAGACTTATTTGCTGGTTTTGCGGAAAAATGTTTCCAACTTTTTGGCGACCGTGTTAAATATTGGTTTACGCACAATGAACCCCTCGTGGTGGTTGAGGGTGGCTATTTAGAACAATTCCACTACCCTAAACGTGTCGATGGCAAAGCTGCTGTTCAAGTTGCTTACAATCTCCAATTAGCTAGTAGTAAAGCTATCGCAAAATATCGTGCCCTTGATTTAGATGGCCAAATCGGGATTATTTTAAATCTAACTCCAGCCTATCCTGCCACTCAAGAAAAAGAAGACCTCTACGCAGCACATGTAGCTGACCTATGGTACAACCGTCTCTTTATGGATGCAAGTAGCAAGGGTGAATTCCCAGCTGAATTGGTTGCCCTTTTAGAAAAAGAAGGTGCTCTTTGGCAGACTGACCAAGAAGAATTAGAAATCATAAAAAATAACATTATTGACATTCTCGGCGTTAATTTCTATCATCCGAACCGTGTTCAACGCCCTAAATATTCCTACAATAGCTTGGCTGTTGACTTCTTGCCAACCAAATTCTGGCAAGCCTACGAAATGCCAATGGCTCGTATGAATGTTGACAAAGGTTGGGAAATCTATCCAAAAGCAGTTTACGATATTGCCAAAGATATTCAAGAAAACTATGATAATATTCAATGGTATATCAGTGAAAATGGTATGGGTGTTTCTCGAGAAGATCGTTACCTTAACGAAGACGGCGTAATTGAAGATGATTATCGCATTCAATTTATAACTGAGCATCTCTATTGGTTACATCGAGGTATCAGCGAAGGGAGTAACTGCCTAGGCTACCATTTGTGGACACCGATTGATTGTTGGTCATGGGCTAATGCTTATCGCAATCGTTATGGCTTAGTTACCAATAACATCCATAACCAGGTCAAATCTCTGAAAAAATCAGGCTATTGGATGCGTCAATTGGCCGAAAGTGGTCAATTAGAGGTAAAAAATGCTATAATGGATATATTATAGTATTAGTTTAGAAAAGAGGCTTGTAATGGCAGAACCGTTTTTCCTAGAATCTTGTATGCATGATAAAATTTGGGGTGGCACCAAATTAAGAGATGTTTTCAATTATGAAATTCCAACTGAAACAACTGGTGAGTATTGGGCAATTTCAGCTCATCCTAATGGTGTTTCAACTATTTCAAATGGTCAGTTTGCGGGGCAGAAATTGGATCGTGTCTACGCAGAAAATCCTGCTTATTTTGGTAATCCTAAGGAAAAAGTATTCCCGCTATTGACAAAAATTTTAGATGCTAATGACTGGCTTAGTGTTCAAGTGCATCCAGATGATGCTTATGGAATGGAACACGAAGGCGAGCTTGGTAAGACAGAGTGTTGGTATATTATTTCCGCGGAGCCAGGTTCAGAGATTATTTATGGACACAATGCGCAATCTAAGGAAGAGCTTAAGGCTTTGATAGAAGCCGGTGACTGGGACAATTTACTGACAAAAGTCCCAGTTCAAGCAGGGGATTTCTTCTATGTTCCAAGCGGAACCATGCATGCTATTGGTAAAGGTATTATGATATTGGAAACCCAACAATCTAGTGATACCACTTATCGTGTTTATGATTTTGATCGTAAAGATGCAGAAGGAAACTTGAGGGATTTACATATTAAGCAATCTGTTGATGTCTTAAATCTTGGTAAACCTGAAAATAGTGTTCCAGCTACAACGCTGGCGGACCACCTTCTTAATACTTGTCTTGTTTCAAATCCCTTCTTCACCGTTTACAAATGGGTGACAGAGGGATTGGTCGACATGAAACAGACCGCACCCTATTTATTGATTAGTGTTTTAGATGGTCAAGGGACTTTGGCCGTTGGTTCTGAAGCTTATGACATTAAAAAAGGCATGCATTTTATTCTTCCTAATGATGTGAAAGCCTGGACATTTGATGGTCGATTAGAAATGATTGTGAGTCATCCAAACAGTCTTTAATTTTCTTCTAAATCTAAGTTCAAATAGCGAGAGAAAGGGATTTTAAAAGCCTACCCTTTCTCTTTTCTTTTATCGGGATTTCTTGTACAGATAGGCTAATTATGTTAAAATGAATTGATAAGATGATCGAAAGGAATTAGAATGGCAAATATTCTACGCAAAGTCATTGAAAATGACAAAGGCGAAATTAGAAAACTCGAAAAAATTGCAAAAAAAGTTGAAGCTTACGCTGATGAGATGGAAGCTTTGACAGACCAAGAGTTACAAGCAAAGACTCCTGAATTTAAAAAACGTTACCAAGAAGGAGAGACTCTAGAAGACTTGCTACCTGAGGCATTTGCGGTAGTTCGTGAGGCTTCTAGACGTGTTTTGGGGTTATACCCTTATCGTGTCCAAATTATGGGGGGAGTTGTTCTCCATAACGGTGACGTCCCTGAAATGCGTACAGGTGAAGGAAAGACTTTAACAGCCACCATGCCAGTTTACCTTAATGCCTTAGCAGGTGAAGGGGTTCATGTTATCACAGTTAATGAATATCTATCAACACGTGATGCCACTGAAATGGGTGAAGTCTATAGTTGGTTAGGGCTTTCTGTAGGTATTAACTTAGCTGCCAAATCCCCTGCAGAAAAGCGTGAGGCTTATTTATGTGATATTACTTATTCAACTAACTCGGAAGTTGGCTTTGACTACTTACGTGATAATATGGTTGTTCGCCAAGAAGATATGGTTCAAAGACCTCTTAACTTTGCTTTGGTCGACGAGGTCGATTCGGTATTAATCGACGAGGCTCGTACACCTTTGATTGTTTCTGGAGCAGTAAGTTCTGAAACGAACCAATTGTATGTCCGAGCTGACATGTTTGTTAAAACCTTGAAGAAAGATGACTATATTATCGATGTTCCGACAAAGACAATTGGTTTGAGTGATTCAGGAATTGACAAAGCTGAAAGCTATTTTAACCTTAAGAACCTTTATGATATTGATAATGTTGCTTTAACCCACTTCATAGACAATGCTTTAAGAGCTAACTACATCATGCTCTTAGACATTGATTATGTCGTCAGTGAAGATGGTGAAATTTTGATTGTCGACCAATTTACAGGTCGTACCATGGAAGGACGTCGCTTCTCCGATGGTTTACACCAAGCCATTGAAGCCAAAGAAGGCGTAAGCATTCAGGAAGAATCCAAAACAAGCGCATCTATTACTTATCAAAATATGTTCCGCATGTACAAAAAACTAGCAGGAATGACTGGTACTGCAAAAACAGAGGAAGAAGAATTCCGCGAAGTTTACAACATGCGAATCATTCCAATCCCTACCAACAAACCTGTAGCTCGTTTGGATCACACGGATTTACTTTACCCAACACTTGCGTCTAAATTTAGAGCTGTTATTGCGGACGTCAAAGCTCGTCATGAGAAAGGGCAACCCGTCTTAGTCGGTACAGTAGCTGTTGAAACCAGTGATTACATTTCAAAACAACTTGTGGCTGCTGGCGTTCCTCATGAAGTATTGAATGCTAAAAACCACTTTAAAGAGGCACAAATTATCATGAATGCTGGTCAACGCGGAGCCGTCACCATTGCAACCAACATGGCTGGTCGTGGTACCGACATCAAATTGGGTGAAGGTGTTCGTGAACTTGGAGGTTTGTGTGTTATTGGTACGGAACGTCATGAAAGTCGTCGTATTGATAATCAGTTGCGTGGACGTGCCGGACGTCAAGGGGATCCAGGTGAATCACAATTTTACCTTTCATTAGAAGACGATCTCATGAGACGTTTTGGTTCAGACAGAATCAAGGCCTTTCTAGATAGAATGCGTCTTGAGGAAGAAGATGCTGTAATTAAGTCAGGTATGCTTGCGCGCCAAGTTGAGTCAGCTCAAAAAAGGGTTGAAGGAAACAACTATGATACCCGTAAGCAAGTCTTGCAATACGATGATGTTATGCGTGAGCAAAGGGAAATCATTTATGCTAACCGTCGTGATGTCATTACAGCCAATCGAGATTTAGGCCCTGAAATCAAAGCCATGATTAAAAGGACTATTAAACGAACAGTTGATGCTCATGCACGTAGCAATCGTAATGACGCTATTGATGCGATTGTAGCATTTGCTAGAACCAATATTGTTCCGGAAGACTCTATCTCAGCTAAGGACTTACGTTCCCTAAAAGATGATCAAATCAAAGAAGAGCTCTATAAACGTGCATTGGCAATTTACGAAAGTCAGATTTCTAAATTGCATGATCAAGAAGCTGTTTTAGAATTCCAAAAAGTGCTTATTCTTATGATTGTAGACAATAAATGGACGGAACATATTGATGCCTTGGATCAATTGCGTAACTCTGTTGGCCTTCGTGGCTATGCTCAGAACAATCCGGTGGTTGAATACCAATCAGAAGGGTTTAAAATGTTCCAAGACATGATAGGAGCTATTGAGTTTGATGTCACACGGACAATGATGAAGGCACAAATTCATGAACAAGAACGTGAACGTGTTTCTCCGAATGCTAGAACCACAGCTGCACAAAATATTGCTGCCCAATCTAACCAATCTAGCGAAAGCTCAACTCAAGATTACTCACATGTCAAACGTAATGACCTGTGTCCATGTGGTTCAGGTAAGAAGTTTAAAAATTGTCATGGACGAAAAGCATTTTAAAAAAATGCTAAAATCAATGATTTTAAATAGTGATGAAGCTAAGACTGTGTCTTGGCTTCTGGCGTTTAATGACAAAACCATCAGCAAATAAGAAAGACAATTTGGGTAATCGTATGATTATTGGACATGGTATTGATTTACAAGAAATCTCAGCCGTAGAGAAGGCTTATAAACGACAGCCACGTTTTGCACAAAAAGTCCTTACTCAAAAGGAATTCGACATTTTTGAAGCTTATAAGGGGAAACGGCAAATCTCCTACTTAGCTGGCAGATGGTCTGCTAAGGAGGCTTTTGCAAAAGCAATGGGGACTGGAATCGGTAACTTAAGTTTTCAGGACATTGAAGTCCTTTCTGATGAAAAAGGGAAACCCTTTATTAACCGTTCTCCATTTACAGGTAAGGCATGGATTAGTATTTCTCATAGTGGTGATTTTGTTCAAAGTAGTGTGATTTTGGAGGAAGAAAAGTGATTTCAAGTTTACATCGACCAACGGTGGCAACTGTTGATTTACAAGTGATTAGAGATAATATTAAAGCAGTTCAAGAACATATTTCAAGTACCACAAAAACCTTTGCTGTTGTTAAAGCCAATGCCTATGGACATGGTGCTATACAAGTTGCAAAAGCTGTGGATGAAGAAGTTGATGCTTTTTGTGTTTCTAATTTAGATGAAGCCTTGGAATTGAGACAAGCTGGCATTGAAAAAGATATTCTCATTTTAGGAGTTATCCTTGCCAATGAAATTCCGCTAGCCATTGAACATGGCATCACCATTACGGTTGCAAGTAATGAATGGTTAGAGTCAGCCAAAGCTTGTCAAAAAGACTTAGCTCAACTACATGTTCATGTTAAGGTTGATTCAGGTATGGGACGAATTGGAGTAAGGTCACTAGAAGAAGCTAATCAATTAATTACTGGTCTTACTAAGAGTGGGGCGCATGTAGATGGTATTTTTACACATTTTGCAACCGCAGATGAAGAAAATACTGATAAATTTCATCAACAATTAGCATTCTTTACAGATTTGGTGAATGCTTTAGCTATTAAGCCAGAACTTGTTCACGCTAGTAACTCAGCTACTAGTCTCTGGCACAGTGATACCATTTTTAATGCAGTTCGTTTAGGGATTGTCATCTATGGTTTAAATCCAAGTGGAAAAACCTTAAATTTGCCCTATCCCCTTAAGCCAGCCCTTTCATTAAGTTCACGATTGGTTCACATTAAGAAAATTAAGGCTGGTGATACGGTAGGTTATGGTGCAACTTACACTGCCAAAACAGAAGAGTATGTAGGAACTCTTCCAATTGGTTATGCAGACGGTTGGACTAGAGATATGCAAGGGTATTCTGTTATCATTGATGGTCATCTTTGTGAAATTATTGGTCGCGTTTCAATGGACCAACTGACAGTTCGCTTACCAAAAGCTTTTGACATCGGACAAGAAGTGACCTTAATTGGTCAGGAGGGTTATCAAATGATTTCAGCAACGGATATCGCTGAAAAAAGAGGAACAATCAATTATGAAGTCCTCTGTCTCCTTAGCGACCGCATTCCAAGACACTATATTAACTGAAAATATAAAGAAACTCTTGTATAATAGATACAAGAGTTTTAAAAAGGTTAGGGGAAAAGATCATGCACTTACAGTCACCCATTTCAGAACTAAAAGGTTTGGGCCCAAAATCAGCTGAAAAATTTCAAAAACTAGGAATCTTTACAATTGAAGATCTTTTACTCTATTACCCTTTTCGCTATGAGGATTTTAAGAGTAAATCCGTATTTGATTTACAAGATGGTGAAAAAGCTGTTGTGACAGGAATGGTTGTTACACCAGCTACTGTCCAATATTATGGATTCAAACGTAATAGACTAAGTTTCAAAGTCAAACAGGGGGAATTGGTCATTGCTGTGAATTTCTTTAATCAACCTTACTTGGCTGATAAAGTTACCTTAAACCAAGAAATAGCTGTTTTTGGCAAATGGGATCAAAAAAAAGCCAGTTTGACGGGAATGAAATTGTTAATAACGGTAGAGGATGATTTACAACCTGTTTATCATGTAGCACAAGGTATTAGTCAATCGTCACTCCTTAAAGCCATAAAATCAGCCTTTGATACAGGTTTGCTTGAAACGATTCCGGAAAATATACCACAACAGTTACTCCAAAACTACCGTCTGATGCCAAGGCAGGCAGCCATAAAAGCCATGCATTTTCCTAATGATTTAAGGGACTACAAACAAGCTTTGAGGCGAATCAAATTTGAAGAACTTTTCTATTTTCAAATGAATTTGCAAGTTTTAAAACATGCCAATAAAGCTGAAACAGCTGGATTAAAAATGGCCTATAGTAAGGATCTTTTATCTGAAAAAATCAAGAGCTTACCTTTCCCATTAACAAATGCTCAAAACAGGAGTCTTCAAGACATATTAAAAGACATGAGTTCAGGTCAGCATATGAATCGTCTCTTACAAGGTGATGTCGGTTCTGGAAAGACAGTTATTGCTAGCTTGGCCATGTATGCTGCTTATACTGCTGGCTATCAATCGGCACTTATGGTACCAACAGAGATTTTAGCTGAACAGCATTACACCAGTTTGCAAGAGCTTTTTCCTGAATTGTCAATTGCCATTTTAAAATCAGGGATGAAGGTTGCAGAAAAAAGAGCTGCCTTATCAGCTATTGCTGAAGGTAATGTGGATATGATTGTGGGAACCCATGCTTTGATTCAAGATGCTGTTCAATACCATCAACTTGGTTTGGTCATTACTGATGAGCAACACCGATTTGGTGTCAAACAACGCCGAATTTTTCGCGAAAAAGGCGAAAATCCCGATGTCCTTATGATGACAGCAACTCCCATACCTAGGACACTAGCCATAACAGCTTATGGGGAGATGGATGTATCAATTATCGATGAATTACCAGCAGGACGAAAGCCCATTCTTACGCGATGGGTTAAGCATCAGCAATTGGATACAGTTTTGCACTGGATGACTCAAGAGATTGAAAAAGGTGCCCAAGTCTATGTGATTTCACCATTGATCGAGGAATCAGAGGCATTGGATTTAAAAAATGCTGTCGCTTTAGAACAAGAGTTAAAAGCCTATTTTAAAGAAAAAGCAAGAATTGCCTTAATGCATGGTAAAATGAAGAATGAAGAAAAAGATACCATCATGCAGACATTTAAAAAAGGTCAGATTGATATCTTGGTATCGACGACAGTTATTGAGGTTGGAGTCAATGTCCCAAATGCAACCATTATGCTTATCATGGATGCGGATCGTTTTGGCCTAAGTCAATTGCATCAATTAAGAGGACGCGTGGGACGTGGTCACAAACAATCCTATGCTATTTTAGTTGCAAATCCCAAGACTGAAACAGGCAAGGAGCGCATGAAAATTATGACAAACACCAATGATGGTTTTATATTAGCTGAAGCAGATTTGAAAATGCGTGGATCAGGAGAAATTTTTGGGACCAGACAATCCGGTATTCCCGAATTTAAAACAGCCGATTTAGTGGAAGATTATCCAATTTTAGAAGAGGCAAGACGAGTGGCAACTCTTATCACTGGACAAGAAAATTGGCAAGATGATTCTCGATGGGCATGTGTCCAGAAACATTTAAGAGATCATCAAAACTTTGATTAAGTCTTAGTTTACCGATGTTTTTCAGATTGAAAAGAGAGTCTTTTTACGGAAATCGTTTTCAAAAAATGCTATAATAATCTTATGATAATTTCAAAGGAGAATAAGATGACACTTCAAACTATTGGTCAGACAGATATACAGGCTTCTCGAATTGCCTTAGGTTGTATGAGAATGGCTGCTTTAGAGGTATCTGAAGCTGAAAAAGTCCTTGCAACAGCATTAGAAGCAGGAATTACCTTTATTGATCATGCAGACATCTATGGAGGCGGCGAATCTGAAATAAGATTCCGTCAGGCAGCTAAGCAATTAGGGCTAAAACGTGAGGATTACCTTCTGCAATCAAAATGCGGTATTCGAAAAGGGTTCTTTGATTTTTCTAAAGAGCATATTATGGAATCTGTTGATGGTATTTTACAACGCCTTGACACAGACTATTTGGATTTTCTTGTCTTACACCGACCAGATGTTCTGGTTGAGCCAGAAGAAGTAGCTGAGGCTTTCACACAACTGGAAAAAGCTGGTAAGGTAAAACATTTTGGAGTTTCCAATCAGAACAGATATCAAATGGAATTATTGAATGCTTATCTTGATCACAAATTAGTGGTTAATCAAATGCAACTATCTCCTGCACATACACCAATGTTTGATGCAGGACTTAATGTTAACATGCGTAATCAGGCGGGTATTGACCGTGATAATGGAACTGTTGAATATTGTCGCTTGAATGGATTAACCATTCAAGCTTGGTCTCCTTTCCAAATTGATCTTGAAAAAGGACTGTTTACTGGTAATCCTGATTATCAAGAATTAAATGAAACGATCGAGCGTTTAGCGCAAGGCTATCAGGTCGCTAATGAAGCAATCATCATTGCATGGATTTTAAGACATCCTGCTCAAATGCAAGCTATTGTTGGTTCTATGAATCCTGACCGACTTAAGAAAATTGCTCAAGCTTATTCTGTCACACTCAGCCGTCAGGAATGGTATGACATCTATCGGAGCGCAGGCAATATTCTTCCATAATGAAAAGTCCTAGCTAGGGAACTAGCTAGGATATTTTGTTAACCTTCAATATACTCCTTTAGGGTTTGGCCTTTTAGCCCAGCATTAAGGGCAATTAGGAGTTTTAACCTTGCTTTTGGGGCATTTAGTTCTTTGACAAACATAACGCCTGCATCATGGAGCATGGCTCCGCCTCCTTGATAAGCATAGACGGGTTCTGCGATACCGTTGAAGCAACGGGAAACAAGGACAACGGGGATGCCGTAGGCTATAAGTTTTTCAACTTCAGGGGTTGCTAATGGTGGGATATTTCCAGCGCCGAGGGCTTCAATGACCAGTCCTTGGATGTTATCGGGACTAAGAAGACTTAAAATACTCCCATCCCCCATACCGGCATAGGCTTTGACGATTGGAACTGTTCCAGAAATGCTTTGCAAATCAAAGCGAACGCGTGGTTCTGCCGTTTTAAAAAAGAGCAAATCGTCTTTCATGACAATTCCTAATGGCCCATGGGTTGGTGTTTGGAAGGTTGAAATGTTAGTGGTATGCGTTTTGGTGACGTATTTTGCAGCATGAATCTCATCGTTCATGACAACTAAGACACCTTTCCCTTTAGATTTGTCATGGCTGGCTACACGCAAAGCCGTGAGATAATTGTAAATACCGTCACTGCCCACTTCGTTGGCGCTTCGCATGGCTCCTGTAATGACAATTGGGATATCAGGAATTTCCATGGTATCTAAAAAATAGGCTGTTTCTTCTAGGGTGTCTGTTCCATGGGTAATAACAATGCCGTCATAATCTATGGCCGTCTCTTTGATTTTATGATAAATCTGGAGCATATGTTTTGGAACGATATGAGGGCTTGGAAGATTCAAAAAATCGATTACGGTTAATTGGATATTTTCAAGATCTAGTCCCACTTGAGTCATGGGATTGATGAGGTTTGGAGAAACTTTTCCACTGGCGTCGGATTGCATGGAAATCGTTCCACCTGTGTGTAAGACTAGAATTTGTTTCATTATTGTCATACTTCTTTCAAATTTGTGATATAATCTATTTTATCATAATATAGAAGAGAGTATTAAAGGTTTTGACAATTAAAGCAGTCTTTTTTGACATTGATGGTACCTTACTAAATGATCGTAAAAACGTTCAGAAGACAACGCAAAAGGCCATCCAAAGTTTAAAAAAACAAGGTATCTTGGTGGGCTTGGCTACCGGTCGAGGTCCTGCTTTTGTGCAACCTTTTTTAGAAAATTTTGGTTTAGATTTTGCGGTTACTTACAATGGTCAATACATTCTGACCAGAGATAAAATCCTCTATCAAAATCAATTACCCAAATCCTTAATTTATAAAGTCATTCGCTATGCCAGTGATAAGAAAAAGGAAGTATCACTTGGAACCGCATCAGGTCTTGCGGGTTCTCGCATTATCGATATGGGTACAAGCTCATTTGGACAAGTTGTTTCCAGTATCGTTCCTAAAAGTATGGTAACAACTGTTGAAGGTAGTTTTAAACATTTAATCCGACGTGTGAAACCACAAAGTTTTAATAACTTGGTAACCATTATGCGAGAACCTATTTATCAGATCGTAATGGTAGCATCGGCAGAGGAAACCCAAGAAATAAAAGATAAATTTCCTCACATTAAAATCACTCGAAGTAGTCCCTATTCCATTGATTTAATATCCGTTGGTCAATCAAAAATAAAAGGGATTGAGCGTCTGGGTGCCATGTTTGGCTTTGAATTATCGGAAGTTATGGCATTTGGGGATTCGGATAATGATATTGAAATGTTAAGAGGAGTAGGAGTTGGCGTTGCCATGGGCAATGCTGACGAGCTCCTTAAGGCTGATGCCCATTTTATTACAGCTTCCAATAATAATGGTGGTATCTCAAAAGCTCTTGCCCACTACGGTCTTATTCATTTAGATGTTGAGAAGAGTTTTAAAAGTCGCGATGAGAATTTCAACAAAGTTAAAGACTTTCACCGTGTTATGGATGGTGATACCATTGAGACACCAAAGAGTTACACGCTTAAAGATGCTGGACATCGAGCAGATTTCAAAGTGGAAGAACTGGTCGAATTTTTATTTGCTGCTAGTCAAGGGGACAAAAATCAATTCACCCAGTCACTTTTAGATATGCACTCAGCCATCGATCGTGCGGCTATTAAGGTTCAATCTAAAGAATATTCTGAATCGCCATTGGTGGGACAGGTAGATGCCTTAACAGATTTGCTCTATTTCACTTATGGTTCATTTGTCCTTATGGGTGTTGATCCTCAACCTATTTTTGAGACTGTACATGAGGCGAATATGGGAAAATTATTTCCTGATGGGAAAGCCCACTTCGATCCCGTAACACATAAGATTCTTAAACCGGCTAACTGGGAAAAGCATTATGCTCCTGAAAAAGCCATTAAAAAAGAGTTGGATAAGCAACTTCAAAAATCTTTGCAAAGACTTGAAAAATAAAAGGCTAAGGTGCTTATTAGCACCTTGGCCTTTTATAATGTTTTATTGGAATCGCGAACGACTAATAAATCGACTTTTGCATGTCGCATAATATATTCTGAGGATGATCCAATCAGTAGACGTTCAAAGGTGTTCAAACCAGTTGCACCAACCATAATTAAATCGATATGTTCACGTTCAGGAATGTCGTGCGCTAAAAGATTTTTTGGATTTCCAAATTCGATTACTTGTTTTATATTAGTGATACCTTGTTCACGGGCTTGTTTTTCTAAGTCAGACAAAACTTCCTTAGCTTCTTGTTCCAATTTATCATAAATATACGTATCAAAAGTGGCTACACTTTGTAAAGCACGTGTATCAATAACGTGTGTTAGGACCAGTTCGGCATTATTTCTTAAGGCGACGTTTACGGCTTTTTCAAATGCTAATTCGGATTCGTAAGAGCCATCAACTGCAACGAGAATGTGTTCGTATTTTTGTACCATATGTGGAACCTCCTTTTGCCCTGCTAAAGCTTTTGCTTTATTTACTGTTATTATACTCCTTTTTTCGAGAAAATGAAAGCGGTTAATATCTTTTCTGAAATTTTAGAGTATCGCTTTTTTCATAGTAAAATTATGGATAAATTCTTCCTATTTATCTTTTTTTTGTTTATAATGGTTGTTACGAGGTGCAGATTATGAAAATTTTTGAGAAATCATCAAAACTAGAACATGTTGCCTATGACATTCGTGGTCCTGTTTTAGAAGAGGCTGAACGTATGATGGCAAATGGTGAAAAAATCCTTCGTCTTAATACAGGAAATCCGGCTGCCTTCGGATTTGAAGCCCCTGATGAAGTTATTAGAGACTTAATTCTGAATGCTCGAAATAGTGAGGGGTATTCAGATAGTAGAGGCATTTTTTCTGCCAGAAAAGCGATTATGCAATACTGTCAATTAAAAGACTTTCCTGAAGTTGACATTAATGACATTTATCTTGGCAATGGTGTATCTGAGTTAATATCCATGTCCATGCAGGCTTTACTTGATGATGGTGATGAGGTTTTAGTACCAATGCCTGATTATCCCTTGTGGACAGCCTGTGTCAGTTTAGCTGGCGGTAAAGCGGTGCATTACATTTGTGATGAGCAAGCAGAATGGTATCCCGATATCGATGATATTAAGTCTAAAGTAACTGACAGAACAAAAGCAATTGTTATTATTAATCCAAACAATCCCACTGGAGCTCTTTATCCAAAAGAATTATTAGAGGAAATTGTTGACATTGCTCGAGAACATCAGTTAATTATTTTTGCTGACGAAATTTATGATCGTCTCGTGATGGATGGTGGTAAACATATTGCAATTGCTAGTCTAGCTCCGGATGTTTTTTGTGTCTCAATGAATGGTTTATCAAAATCCCATCGTATTGCTGGTTTCCGTGTTGGATGGATGGTCCTTTCTGGTCCTAAAAACCATGTGAAAGGTTATATTGAAGGTCTCAATATGCTGGCAAATATGCGTTTATGTTCAAATGTCTTAGCACAGCAAGTTGTACAAACGTCATTGGGAGGGCATCAGTCTGTTGATGATTTATTATTACCTGGTGGTCGGATTTTTGAGCAACGTAATTTTATCCACAAAGCCATCAATGATATCCCTGGATTATCAGCTGTCAAACCTAAGGCAGGTCTTTATATTTTCCCTAAAATTGATCGTCAAATGTACCGTATTGATGATGATGAACAATTTGTGTTAGACCTTTTGAAACAGGAAAAAGTAATGCTAGTTCACGGAAGAGGATTTAACTGGAAAGATCCAGATCACTTCCGAATTGTTTACTTACCTAGAGTAGAAGAATTGGCAGATGTTCAAGAGAAAATCACACGTGTTTTAAAACAGTGTAAGCGTTAATTTTTTTCTCATTTGCTGAAAATCAAATGAAACCTGAGAGTCGTTTTCAGGTTTCTTTTTTTGTGTAAGGGGACCTTAAGGGCTATCAATCAAGAATTGTAGAAATAATAAAAAATTTTCTGATAATTCCTTGCGAAATCTAACATCCTTTGGTATAATTGAGACGCAAAATATATCGAAGGAAAAAGGTGACACATGCCAAATTTATTAGAAAAAACACGTAAAATCACATCTATATTACAGCGTTCCGTAGATAGTTTGGATGCAGAATTGCCCTATAATGCAATGGCATCTCGCTTAGCTGATATCATTGACTGTAATGCATGTATTATCAATGGTGGCGGTACTCTTTTAGGTTACGCCATGAAATATAAAACCAATAATGACCGAGTAGAAGAATTTTTTGAAGCAAAGCAATTCCCAGATTCTTACGTTAAAGCGGCTAGTCGTGTTTATGATACAGAAGCAAACTTGCCTGTAGAAAATGAATTAACCATTTTCCCAATTGAATCAAAAGATACTTATCCAGATGGTTTAACGACAATTGCTCCAATTTATGGTGGTGGTATGCGTCTGGGGTCTTTAATCATTTGGCGAAATGACAAAAAATTTCTTGATGAAGATTTGATTTTGGTTGAAATTTCTAGTACCGTTGTGGGTATTCAGTTGTTAAACTTGCAAACGGAAAATCTTGAGGAAACCATTCGTAAGCAAACGGCTGTTAATATGGCAATTAATACCTTATCATATTCTGAAATGAAAGCAGTTGCTGCCATTTTAGGTGAACTTGATGGCAATGAGGGGCGTTTAACGGCGTCAGTCATCGCTGACCGTATCGGTATTACACGATCTGTGATCGTCAATGCCCTTCGTAAATTGGAAAGTGCTGGTATTATTGAAAGTCGCTCTCTGGGTATGAAGGGAACCTACCTCAAGGTTATTAATGAGGGAATTTTTGATAAATTGAAAGAATTTTAAGCTGAAAACATCTCTTTTTAAGAGGTGTTTTTTGGTTTCTGTTTTGGGTGGAGCAGGCTGTCTTGACACCTGTAAATAAAGTTGTTACAATTGAGAGCAATAGGGGAGATGAGGGGAGACTTCCCCTGTTTAGGAGATTTTGATGAGAGCATTGATTTCAATTGATTACACAAACGATTTTGTTGCAGATGATGGGAAGTTGAGTGCAGGAAAAGCTGCCCAAGCTATTGCGTCAATCATAGCTGAGATGACCGAAAAAGCATTTGAGCGAGGGGACTATATTTTCTTTGCTATTGATTGTCATGATGAGAACGATCCATGGCACCCAGAAAGTAAGCTTTTCCCGCCTCATAATCTTAAGGGGAGTAAAGGGCGTGACCTTTATGGTCCTTTGGACAAGGTCTATCAACAGATAAAACAAGATCCTAAAGTATTCTGGTTAGATAAGCGCTACTATTCTGCTTTTTCGGGGACAGATTTGGATATTCGGCTGCGAGAACGTGGTGTTAATACAGTAGTCTTAACAGGAGTCCTAACCGATATCTGTGTCTTGCATACTGCCATTGACGCTTACAATTTAGGCTACAAGCTGGAGGTTGTTCGTTCAGCAGTTGCGAGTATATCAGATCAATCACACCAGTGGGCCTTGGCTCATTTTGAACAGGTTTTGGGCGCGACCATTCTTGAGTAACAACAAAAGGAGGCATCAGATGATGTCTCCTTTTTAGTGGCTGCTAAATGACGTTTGGACGATAATCTATTTTTTGACAATGAGTTGAATGGCTTGATTGAGGCGTTCTTCTTGTTCCTTAGGGTCTTCAGACGGGTTCTCAATAACTTGGGTGATTTTATTCCCAATAATAACACCCATAGCACTATTAATACTTGAACGGATTGCTGTTAATTGAGTAATGATATCAAAGCATGTACTATCCTCGTCAATCATACGTTGTACCCCTCTAAGTTGCCCCTCGGTTCGCTTCAGTCTATTAATAATATCTTTTTTCTCAGTTCTCATAAATACCTCACTTCTCTGTTTGACATTATACTTTTCAAAATAGGCTTTGTCAATTTTTAAAAGTTTTTTAGTTGACTTTAGATGCATAGCATGATAATCTTTAATATACCATATGGGGTATAATAAAAAGGAGAAAAAATGCCATTTTTAAGTAAATTGTTCTCTGCTTTTAGTAAAGTGGACACTATTTCTACTAAAGAGTTAGAAGATTTGTTACAATCACATCCTAAAACACAGGTCTTAGATGTGAGGACTAGAGTTGAATTTCAAGAAGGACATATCAAAAATGCTCGAAATGTCCCTGTAGATACAATTGTCAACTATAAAGGGATAAAAGACCAAAAGGTTTACATCATTTGTCACTCTGGTATTCGTAGTCGCAGAGCAAGTCAAAAATTAAGAGATAAGGGTTACCATGCGATTCATGTTAAAGGTGGCATGATGGCTTGGTCAGGTCCTATTGTTAGGTCCCATTAAAGGAGGTTTTATGACAAAAATTCTTATTGTTGGTGGCGTTGCGGGTGGCATGTCAGCTGCAACTCGGTTACGACGTCTCATGGAAGATGCCGAAATTATTGTGTTTGACAAGGGGCCATATGTGTCTTTTGCAAATTGTGGTTTACCTTTTCATCTTTCTGGAGAAATTGCTGAGCGTGATAGTTTGTTGGTCCAAACGCCAGAAAAACTAAAGGCACGTTTCAACTTGGATGTCCGTCCCAATACCGAAATATTGGAAATCAATCCCCAAGAGAAAGTGGTAAAAGCCTCTCATCTTGGTAAAGAATACCAGGAAAATTATGATTATTTAATCCTTTCACCAGGAGCAAAGCCTTTCATTCCAAATCTACCAGGATTAGAAACAGCAACTAATGTCTATAGTTTACGAAATATTCCAGATTTAGACCAGATTATGGCCAATTTGAGTCAAGAAGCTGGTCAAAAAGCAACGGTTATTGGAGCTGGTTTTATTGGATTAGAAATGGCTGAAAGTTTAGTGAAACGTGGTTATCAGGTTACTATACTTGAAAAGGCCCCACATATTCTACCACCTTTGGATCAGGAAATGGCTGCCTTCCTGGAAGCAGAATTACGTCGCAATGGTGTTTCCATAATAACGGGACTCTCTGCGCAAGCTTTTGAAAAAGAAGGTAAGAACATTATCCTAGAAAACGGTGACGTTTTAACGTCTGATTTGACCATCATGTCAGTTGGTGTCTTGCCGGCATCTGATCTTGCCAAAAATGCTGGAATTGAATTGGGCTTAAAAGGTGGTATTTTAGTAAATGACTCTTATGAAACCAGTCAAAAAGATATCTATGCAGTTGGTGATGCCATAGTAGTCAAACATGGAATTACTGGCGTAGATGCCCTTATTTCCTTAGCAAATCCGGCTAACAGACAAGGACGTCAAGTAGCAGATATTATTGCAGGACTGCCACGTCACAATAAGGGAAGTATCGGGACAGCCATTGTACGTGCATTCGGACTTTCAGCTGCATCAACAGGGTTAAACGAGCGCCAAGCTCGCCAAAGTTTTGACGATGTGCAAGTTCTACACACCAGTGGAAAGGACCATGCCTCTTATTTTCCAGGGGCTACTGATATCACCTTAAAATTGGTTTTTGGAAAAGACAGTGGTCGTATTTATGGAGCACAAGCAGTAGGAGCAAAAGGGGTTGACAAACGGATTGATATCCTAGCTACCGCTATTAAGGCTGGAATGACAGTTGACGATTTACCTGAGTTAGAATTCACCTATGCTCCGCCTTTTGGCTCAGCCAAAGATCCTGTTAATATGGCTGGCTATGTTGCATTAAACCTACTTGAAGGAACCAGCCAAAGTATCCAATGGTACCAACTGGACCAAGCCTTGACACAAGGCAAACAGTTGCTTGATGTCCGAACTGAAAAAGAATTTAGTCAAGGCCATTTTGGAAATGCCATTAATATACCATTAGATGATTTAAGAAACCGTCTGGAAGAGTTGGATTCAAGTCAAGATTATATTGTTAGCTGTCATAGTGGTCTTCGCTCTTATTTGGCAGAACGTATTTTGAAGCAAGCAGGCTTTCATGTTCAAAATTTAGATGGTGCTTATGCACTCTATAAAACAGTTTACCCAGAAAGGATTACCCATGATTAAGTCAGAAAGTATTAGTGAGTTAAAAAATGCTTTAGCTAGTCAAAACATCAATTTAATTGATGTCAGAGAAGTTGATGAATACAAGAGTGGTCATGTTCCAACTGCCAAAAACATGCCTTTAAGTACTTTAGCTGAAGGTTACCTAGGCTTGGATAAGGAGAAAACTTATCATATCATTTGTCAATCAGGTGGTCGTTCAGCTAGGGCTTGTGACTTTTTAGAAGAAAAAGGTTATCATGTCATTAACGTAACTGGTGGAACAGCCGCTTGGGATGGACCATTAGTTTAATACAAAAAAAGCTCAACTCCATTGGGGGATGAGCTTTTTACTTGCTTATATTTTCAGAATGAAACGACTCAAAATTCCTAGTTTGAAAAAAATTCTTGCTAGAGGCTCTATGCTGAATAGGTGTGGAAACCTCTTCCACTTGCTCGTCCAAGATAGCCTTTATCAATAAATTCTTCTTTTAACATGTTGGCTAATCGGGCGTGGAGACAAGTAGGATCAAGACTGGTATCAGCATAATTTTTTAAAATATTATAGGCAGTTTCAATACCAATAATATCTAAAATTTCAAGTGGTCCATAGGGTGCTCCAGTACCAATTTTCCAAGTTTTATCGATAGTTTCTGTATCAGCTATTTTGTTGTAATAAAGCGTTAAAGCACTTTCTAAAAAGGGCACTAAAATAGAATTCAGGATGTAGCCCGGCTGTTCTTGGTGAAGTTCAAGTGGAACCATACCAATCTGTTGGGCAAAGGTCAAGACGTCTTGGTGTGTGTCGGGGCTGGTCTTCTCATGGCCCATAATTTCAACCATATTATTTTGCCAAATATTATTAGCGAAATGTAAGGCGATGAATTTATCAGGTCTTCCCGAAATTTCAGCAAATTGACTTGGCAATAATGTTGACGAATTTGTAGCAAAAATGGTTTGACTTGGAGCTATTTTACCAAGTTTTTCATAGAATGCTTGTTTGATATCGATTCTTTCTGGGATAGCTTCAATGATAAGATCTGCTTGTGAGACAGCGTCAGCTAGGTCAGAAGTAAAGTGGATAGCCTTTGGCAATTCATCCACTAAAAATAAGGAATGGGCTACCTTTGATAAGAAAATGTCATCCAATTTTGGGAGGAGGTTTTTATTATAATTAATTGTGAGGACTTTTTCACTATAATTTTTTTTGGCAAGATTGATTTCATCTCGGTAGAGAGAAGCTAAGTGTTGAATGCGAAGTTTTCCATTTTCAAGGGCTTGGTCATTGATATCATAGATGGTTACGTCAAATCCTTTGTATGCTGCCTGAAAGGCAATTTGACTACCTAAAACACCACTGCCAGCTACTGTTACTTGTTTTATTGTCATTTGCGACACCTCCGATAAAATAATGTAAGGGTTTACAGGAGGATTTTAGCAGAAAATAAGGAAAATAACAAGATAATATGAGACATAAATAAAAAATATTTTTTATTATTTCTGCTTGATTTTTTTAAAAACCAGTAATATAATATACTGTATAATAAATAGTATATCACATATATAGAGAGGGTGATCCTTATTCAACTATCAAAAAGACAAGAAGAAATTAGTCAAATTGTTCAAACGCATCAACCAATCACGGGAGAAAAAATTGCGGAATTATTACATGTCACCAGGGCAACCCTTCGATCGGATTTGGTTGTCTTAACCATGCTCGGCATTTTGGATGCAAAGCCCAAGGTGGGGTATTTTTACATAGAACAAGAAGAGACAAATAACGAATACCAATTGTTTAAAGAAATGAAAGTCTCTGATGTGATGGGAGTTCCTTTGACAGTTTCACAAAAGGAGTCGGTATATGATGTCATTGTTAACATTTTTATGGAAGATGCTGGCTGTGCCTTTATCTTAGATGATAATGACCATCTCTGTGGTGTTGTCTCTCGTAAAGATTTGTTAAAAGCTAGTATTGGTGGCGGGGATTTATCGAAAATACCTATTGGGATGATCATGACACGCATGCCAAATATTTCGACGGTTTTAGAGACAGATCTTCTTTTTGAAGCGACAGAAAAATTAGTCGCTAGACAAGTCGATAGTTTACCTGTCGTCAGATTACTAGAGGGAAATCATTATCAAGTTGTCGGTAAGTTATCTAAAACCATCATAACGAAACTATTCTTGGAAATAAAAGGGTAGAAAGGAGGACAAATGGACGATCAGTTAACAATTTTTATTATTTCTGATTCGCTTGGTGTAACAGCACGTGCTATTGCTAAAGCCTGTATTCAGCAATTTCCTAATCATGATAATTGGCAATTTGAGCGTTATTCTAATATCAATAACAAAGAATTGTTAGATAAGGTTCTTGAAAAAGCTAAAGATAAAAATGTATGCTTAATGTTTAGTTTGGTAGATGATGACTTAGCAAGATATGCACAAGAACGATCAGAAGAAGAACACTTTGTCTATGTTGACCTCTTATCTAATGTGATTAAAGCTATGTCGAAACTATCTGGTGTAGAGCCATTAGGTCAACCAGGTCTGTTAAGAAAGCTAGATAAACACTATTTTAAACGTGTTGAGGCTATCGAATTTGCTGTAAAATACGACGATGGAAAAGATCCTAGAGGTATTTTAAAAGCCGATTTGATTTTATTAGGCATTTCAAGAACGTCAAAGACCCCATTAAGCATGTACTTGGCTGATAAACATCTAAAAGTGGTCAACATTCCTATTGTTCCAGAAGTACCACTACCAAAAGAATTGAATGAGGTGAGTCCCAAAAAAATTGTGGGGCTGACCAATTCTGTCGAGCGTTTAAGTCAGGTTCGAAAAGAGCGCCTTCGGTCGCTTGGCGTTTCGGGAACAGCTTCTTATGCCAACAAAGATCGTATTTACGAAGAAGCTGCCTATGCTGAAGAAGTCATGAGAAAATTAAAATGCCCTATCATTAATGTTTCGGATAAGGCAATTGAAGAAACAGCAACAATTATTTTAGAAATGATTAAAGAAAACCAATTATAATGGAGGCTATTATGGAGAGAAAGTTTGTTTATCGTTTTGCAGAAGGTCATAAAGACATGAGGCATTTGCTAGGTGGAAAAGGTGCCAACCTAGCAGAAATGACAAGCATTGGTTTACCTGTACCGCAAGGATTCACGATTACGACGGAAGCTTGTAACGACTATTATGCTAACGAAGGGCTAATTCGTTCTGAAATTTTAGAAGAAATTGACCGTGCTTTGGCACAATTAGAAGTTGAACAGGGCAAGCAACTTGGTAGTGATCAGGATCCTTTGCTGGTATCGGTACGTTCAGGTGCTGTCTTTTCAATGCCAGGTATGATGGACACCATATTAAACTTGGGTTTAAATGATCAAAGTGTCCAAGGATTGATTGCTGCGACGCAAAATGAACGCTTTGCCTATGATAGTTATCGTCGTTTTATCCAAATGTTTGCGGATGTGGCCATTGGTATTCCTAAGTATAAGTTTGAAGCTATTCTTGATTCAGTAAAAGAAGCTAATGCTTATCAGTATGATACTGATTTGACATCACTTGACTTACAACAAATTGTAACCGCATACAAAGATCTTTATTATAAAGAAACAGGAAACCCATTCCCGCAAACTCCAAAGGAACAACTCCTTTTAGCTATTGAAGCCGTTTTTAAATCATGGAATAATCCGCGTGCAAAAGTCTATCGTAAATTAAATGATATTTCTCATGATCTCGGAACTGCTGTCAATATTCAGTCCATGGTTTTTGGTAATATGGGAGAAAATAGTGGGACTGGTGTTGCTTTTACGCGTAATCCTTCAACAGGGGAACACGATCTTTTTGGTGAATACTTAATCAATGCTCAGGGAGAAGACGTTGTCGCAGGGATCAGGACACCTCAAAGTATTAACCGACTTAAAGAAGACATGCCTGATATTTATCAAGAATTTTTGCAAATCACAAAACTTTTGGAAAATCATTACCGTGATATGCAGGATGTTGAGTTTACCATTGAAAAAGGCAAATTATTTATGTTACAAACGCGAAATGGTAAACGTACGGCAAAAGCAGCTATCAAAATTGCAGTTGATCAAGTTAAAGAAGGTCTTATCACTGAAGAAGAAGCTGTATTACGAATTGATCCTAGCCAATTAGAACAACTCTTACACCCTTCCTTTGACCCTAAAGATCTTAAAAAGGCTGAACTCCTTACAAAAGGCTTGCCTGCTTCTCCCGGTGCAGCTTGTGGACGTGTTTATTTCCATGCGGATGATGCAGTGCGAGAAGCTAAAAACGGAAATGATGTTCTCTTGGTAAGACAGGAAACCTCACCAGAAGATATTGAAGGAATGGTGAGTGCTAAAGGTATTGTAACAGCAAGAGGAGGAATGACCTCTCATGCTGCAGTTGTTGCTCGAGGTATGGGAAAACCATGTGTCGCTGGTTGTAGTCAGATTTTAGTAGATGAGCAAGAACGAGAGATTACTTTAGGAAATATTGTCATAGAAGAAGGAGATTACCTATCAATTGATGGGGCGACAGGTTCTGTCTATATTGGCCAAGTTCCAATGGCTTCTACTGCCTTGGACAATGACTTTAAAACCTTTATGACTTGGGTGGATGAGAAACGCGATATGAAGGTTAGAAGTAATGCTGATAACCCACGTGATGCGCAAAAAGCTTTAGATTTTGGTGCAGAAGGTATTGGACTTTGCCGTACAGAACACATGTTTTTTGATGAAGAAAGAATACCACTTGTTCGTCAAATGATTGTTGCTGATAATCTTGAAGACCGTGTCAAAGCTTTGGACAAGCTATTGCCTCATCAACGGGATGATTTTTATCAATTATTTAAGGTACTTGATGGCAAATCCTGCACGATTCGTCTGTTAGATCCTCCCTTACATGAATTCTTGCCGCACGACCAAGAATCTATTGAGAGTCTTGCTAAGCAACTGAACATGTCACCAAAGGCACTTGAAAAGAGGGTGAAAGAGTTGGCAGAATTTAACCCAATGTTAGGTCATCGCGGTTGTCGCTTAGCTATAACCTACCCAGAAATGTATCAAATGCAAGCTAGAGCTATTGCTCAGGGTGCTATCAAAGCGCATCAAGAGGGTCATCCAGTCAGTCCTGAAATTATGGTACCTTTGGTAAGCACGGTTGAAGAATTGAAAATTATTAGAAAGCTGATTGAAGAAACGGTTAATCATGAACTTGAAGAAGCTCAACTTTCAATTCCATACACCATTGGAACGATGATTGAAATTCCAAGAGCTTGTGTGACTGCTGATGACATTGCTAAAGAAGCTGATTTCTTTAGCTTTGGTACCAACGACTTAACACAAATGGGCTTTGGTTTTTCTCGCGATGATGCTGGAAAATTCTTAGGTGAATATATTGAGAAAGATATCTTTGATAAGGATCCTTTCCAAACATTAGATCAAAAAGGGGTTGGTAGACTTCTCAATATGGCAGTTACCTTAGGACGCCAAACCAAATCTGATTTGAAGATGGGAATTTGTGGAGAACATGGTGGAGAACCGCAGACAGTTGAATTCTGTTATAATCAGGGCTTGAATTATGTGTCATGCTCACCGTTTAGAATTCCAATTGCTAAGTTAGCCGCTGCCCAAGCTAAGATAAAAGCCTCTGGTTCACAGTTACAATTAGATAAATAAGTCTTTTTTCCCTCTTAACAGCTAGGTGTTAAGAGGGATTTTTTTGAGAATTGTTATGGATTAATAAGGTGGAATTGCTAGAAACTCTACTATAAAAAATAAGCCTACTTATGTTATAATAACTTAGACTATGTAAAAAGGTAACTAAGGAGAAATAATGAAAATTTCTGAAGAAGAAGTACGCCATGTGGCGACGCTGTCAAAATTAGCATTTTCTGAAGAAGAAACGAGCCAATTCGCGACAACCTTAACTAAAATCGTCGACATGGTAGAGCTATTGAATGAAGTAGATACAGAGGGTGTTGCCATTACAACAACAATGGCAGACCGGAAAAACGTCATGCGTCCAGACCTTGCACAAGCTGGGACGAATAGAGAAGATTTGTTTAAAAATGTGCCTGAGAAAGAAAATAACTTTATCAAGGTTCCTGCTATTCTTGAAGACGGAGGTGACGCTTAATGTCATTGAATCATAAAACGATTGATGAGTTACACACGTTACTCCTTTCGAAAGAGATTTCAGCAAAAGAACTAACGCAAGCTACCTTAGACGATATCAAAGCGCGTGAAGATGCCGTTGGCTCTTTTATTACTTTGGCAGAAGAAAAAGCCTTATCACAAGCAGAAGCTATTGATGCCAGAGGCATTGATCCTAATAATGTGATGTCAGGGATTCCATTTGCTGTAAAAGATAACATTTCCACTGAGGGTATCTTAACAACAGCTGCCTCAAAAATGTTATATAACTATGAACCTATTTTTAATGCGACAGCTATTGAAAAAGCTTATGCTAAAGATATGATCGTTATTGGTAAAACCAATATGGATGAATTTGCCATGGGTGGGTCAACAGAAACCTCATACTTCAAGAAAACCAAGAATGCTTGGGATCACAGTAAGGTTCCTGGAGGTTCATCTGGTGGTTCTGCAACAGCAGTTGCTTCAGGTCAGGTACGTCTTTCTTTAGGATCTGATACAGGGGGGTCTATTAGACAACCTGCAGCCTTTAATGGGATTGTCGGGATGAAGCCAACTTACGGTACCGTTTCACGTTTTGGTTTGATTGCATTTGGTTCATCATTAGACCAAATTGGTCCATTTTCACAAACTGTTAAAGAAAATGCGCAGTTATTGAATGTCATCGCGGGATCAGATGACAAAGATTCAACATCAGCACCTGTGCAAATTGCAGACTATACTTCAGCAATTGGAAAAGACGTCAAAGGGATGAAAATTGCTTTGCCGAAAGAATACCTTGGTGAGGGCATTGATCCTAAAATTAAAGAAAATATCTTAGAAGCTGCCAAACAATTTGAAAAATTGGGGGCTACTGTAGAGGAAGTTAGCTTACCACACAGCAAGTATGGGGTAGCAGTATATTACATTATTGCATCATCAGAAGCTTCTTCAAATTTACAACGATTCGATGGTATCCGATATGGTTACCGTGCTCAAGATGCAAAAACCCTTGAAGAAATCTATGTCAATACGCGTAGCCAAGGTTTTGGAGAGGAAGTTAAACGTCGTATTATGCTTGGAACATTTAGTTTATCATCCGGTTATTATGATGCTTACTTCAAAAAAGCTGGACAAGTGCGCACATTGATTATTCAAGACTTTGAAAAGGTATTTGCTGACTATGATTTGATTATAGGTCCTACCGCACCAACAGTTGCCTTTGGATTAGACACACTCAATCATGACCCTGTTTCAATGTACCTAGCCGACTTGTTGACCATTCCTGTCAATCTGGCAGGTCTACCAGGTATTTCAATCCCCTCAGGATTTGTGGATGGCTTGCCAGTTGGCCTACAACTCATAGGACCAAAATATAGCGAAGAGCGTATCTATCAAGCAGCTGCAGCATTCGAAGCAACGACTGACTATCATAAACAACAACCCGTTATTTTTGGAGGTGAGAAGTAATGAATTTTGAAACCATCATTGGATTAGAAGTCCACGTTGAACTAAATACCAATTCAAAAATCTTTTCACCTTCTTCCGCTCATTTTGGACAAGAAGCTAACGCAAACACCAATGTTATTGACTGGTCTTTTCCAGGTGTTTTACCAGTCATTAACAAAGGTGTTATAGATGCTGGAATCAAAGCTGCGCTGGCACTGAACATGGATATCCATAAAAAGATGCACTTTGACCGCAAGAATTATTTTTATCCAGATAATCCTAAAGCTTACCAAATTTCACAATTTGACGAGCCAATTGGTTTTAATGGATGGATTGACATTACTTTAGAAGATGGTACAAGCAAAAAAATTCGTATTGAACGTGCCCACTTAGAAGAAGATGCTGGAAAAAATACGCATGGGACAGATGGCTACTCTTATGTCGATTTAAACCGACAAGGGGTTCCTCTCATTGAAATTGTTTCTGAAGCTGACATGCGTTCACCAGAAGAAGCCTATGCTTACCTAACAGCTCTGAAAGAAATTATCCAATACACAGGGATTTCAGACGTTAAAATGGAAGAGGGTTCTATGCGTGTTGACGCCAACATTTCCTTACGTCCATATGGCCAAAAAGAGTTTGGAACAAAGACAGAATTAAAGAATTTGAATTCCTTCTCAAATGTGCGTAAAGGTTTGGAATTTGAAGTAGAACGTCAAGCTAAAGTGTTACGATCAGGTGGAGTGATTCGTCAAGAAACACGACGCTATGATGAAGCATCTAAAGGCACAATCTTAATGCGTGTCAAAGAAGGTGCTGCCGATTATCGTTATTTCCCTGAACCAGATTTACCTTTGTATGAAATTGATGATGCTTGGATTGAAGAAATGCGACATGAACTGCCTCAATTCCCGGCTCAAAGACGTGCAACTTATATTAATGACTTGGGACTTTCATCTTATGATGCAAACCAATTAACGGCTACTAAGGCTATGTCTGATTTCTTTGAAAAAGCTGTTGCTCTTGGAGGCGATGCTAAACAAGTATCTAATTGGTTACAAGGTGAAGTTGCTCAATACTTGAATGCTGAAGGAAAAGCGATTCAAGAAATCTCATTAACTCCAGCCAACCTGGTGGAAATGATTGGCATTATTGCTGATGGTACCATTTCTTCTAAAATTGCTAAGAAAGTCTTTGTACACTTAGCTAAAAATGGTGGTTCAGCAAGAGAATATGTTGAAAAAGCAGGCCTTGTTCAAATCTCTGATCCGGATGTTTTAATTCCTATCATTCATCGCGTTTTTGAAGAACAAGAAGCAGCTGTTGCTGACTTTAAGTCAGGAAAACGTAATGCCGATAAAGCTTTTACTGGTTTCTTAATGAAAGCCACAAAAGGTCAAGCTAATCCGCAAGTTGCACAGCAACTCTTGGCTCAAGAATTACAAAAATTATTAGATTAAAGAGGGTCTCTCTCTTTTTTCTTGTCCTGTTTTATCTGTTTATATAATTTAATTTTAAAAAAAAGTGTAGGTGGTCGCCTTGAAAAACAAAGGTTCCTTGATGGTATTAGTGGCAGGAACAGCATGGGGCTTGTCAGGTGTTTCTGGTCAATATTTAATGACACATGGGGTCAACTTGAACCTTCTGACGTCATTACGTCTTATCATTGCTGGCAGTATTTTAGGTCTTTTTACGCTTATCAAGCAAAGAGAAAAAATACGAACTCTTCTTAGTGATAAAAAGGGAGTCAAACAGCTGATTTTCTTTAGTTTAGCTGGACTTCTCATGAATCAGTTTACGTATATGAATGCTATTAAATATACGAATGCTGGAACAGCTACCGTTTTACAATACATGTCACCTGTATTGATTCTGGTGGCTGTATCAGTTGTTGAAAAACGTCTCCCTTCAGTCGCGGAAGCCTTGTCAATTATTCTGGCGGTCCTTGGAACTGTTATTATCGCAACCCATGGCCATTTAGGAAGCTTAGCCATTACTCCAAAAGGACTCTTTTGGGGTGTCTTATCTGCCATTTCTGCAGCCTTATATGTCCTTTTACCTGGTCCAATTGTGGATAAATGGGGAAGTATGCCGGTGATTAGTTTGGCTATGCTATTTTCTGGGATTTTATTTACACTTTTCACTCAACCTTGGCAATATGACCTGCCTTTAACAACTGGCAATGGCATTGCACTAGTCGGTCTTGTTTTAGTTGGAACAATTATCGCCTATACTCTTTTTGTTGAAGGGGCCAGTATTGTAGGTCCAGTCAAGGGCAGTTTGATTGCAGCTGTTGAACCTATTGCTTCTGTCTTTTTTTCAATAATCTTATTGTCCGAAACATTTTATAGCATGGATATCTTAGGAATGCTCCTTATTATGGTAGCTGTCTTACTCATTTCTTTAAGAGATTTTGTTTTCTTGAAAAAGCAGGAACATTTAAAAGAAATGGGTTAAAAAATTTCTTTCAAATACAAATGTGGTATAATGTTGACTATTAAAAGGAGAAAGATTATGATTGGATCGCTTATCGTTGGTGCTATCATCGGGATGATAGCTGGTAAAATTACTGAAAAAGGTGGACAGATGGGCTGTTTCACCAATATTGCGGCTGGATTAATTGGTTCTTCAGTTGGTCAAGCTATTTTTGGACATTGGGGTCCCCACCTTGCAGGAATGGCAATCTTTCCTTCAATTTTAGGAGCAGTCATTGTCGTTGCAGTGGTATCTTATTTTTTAGATAGACCTTAAAAAACTTCTCTGTTTAATCAGAGAAGTTTTTTTTATTATAAGTGGCAAATGTCTATAATTTAATCACAAAAAAACTCTAGTGAAATACTAGAGTTTTAACCTTAAGCTATTTTGCAAATATTTGTAGCTTGAAGTCCACGTTGGCCTTGTTCAAGATCGAAAGACACTTTTTGACCTTCATCTAATGATTTAAAACCATTAGATTGAATTTCTGAGAAATGAGCGAAAACGTCTGTACCGTTTTCTTGAGTGATAAAGCCAAAGCCTTTTTCTGCGTTAAACCATTTTACTGTTCCGTTTGTCATGTAGGGTATACCTCTTTATATTATTTGTAAAAAACTTTGAAAGAGGTAAAACATAGACTAATCTGATACTTTTGACTCAATGAAAACTTATTTACATTCCCTAGTATAACAGTAATTTTAAGGAAGTCAAGCTAAAACTTAAAATAATATAAAAAAATCAAAAAATTAACAAAAAATGACATTACAATAAAAGAAAATTTAAAACCATTTTCTTTTGTTAATTCATTTTATCGTTAGATCATCTTTTCTATAACACCCAAAAAGACAAGACGAGTCAAAATTGGAAATTTGTCCATTTGACACGTCTTGTCTATAGCAACAAAAAATGTCTTATCTTATAATGGTTGCCATGTTTATTATAGGAAAGGAAGGTTGTGAAATGATATCAAAAAAATGACAAATGAGACAAGTTTTGACCTCTTAGTCATCAGTTTCTAAAGAAAGTTCATAATGTCTTGAAAGAAATAGCTTAATGTTTTTTTTTGTGGTAAAATTTTATCTAATATGAGGAGGTGCTTTTATGAAAGCCATAATTACTGTTGTAGGTAAAGATAGCAAAGGAATTGTTGCTGGTGTATCTGGGAAAATAGCCGATCTGGGCATGAATATTGATGATATTTCACAAACGGTTTTAAATGATTATTTCACTATGATGGCTCTGGTATCATGGGAAGAAAAAAAAGATTTTACGCAATTACGTCAAGAATTTGACACCTTTGGTGACAGTCTTCATGTCAAAATCAACATTCAAAGCACTGCCATTTTTGATGCCATGCATAACCTATAGGAGAAAAAGATGGATATAAGACAAGTCCGAGAAACCATCGAAATGATTGAGGAACAACATTTTGATATTCGCACCATAACTATGGGAATCTCCCTATTAGATTGTATTGATCAAAACATTGATCGTGCAGCAGAAAAAATCTATAAAAAGATTACTGAAAAAGCATCACAACTGGTTGCTGTTGGAGATGACATTGCAGCTGAGTTAGGAATTCCAATTGTTAACAAACGTGTTTCCGTAACACCTATTGCTTTGATTGGGGCTGCTACCGATGCCACTGACTATCTTCCACTTGCAAAAGCTTTGGATAAAGCTGCTCATGAGATTGGGGTTGATTTTATTGGTGGTTTTTCAGCCTTAGTTCAAAAAGGCTATCAAAAAGGCGATGAGATCCTTATCAATTCTATTCCAAAAGCGCTAGCAGAAACTCAAAAAGTATGTGCCTCTGTTAATATTGGTTCGACCAAATCAGGAATCAACATGACTGCGGTAGCTGATATGGGACGCATTATTAAGGAAACGGCTGAGCAGTCAGATTTAGGTGCTGCCAAATTGGTTGTTTTTGCAAATGCCGTTGAAGATAATCCATTTATGGCAGGAGCTTTTCATGGTGTCGGAGAGGCTGATGTTGTGATTAATGTTGGTGTTTCAGGTCCTGGGGTTGTTAAACGTGCTTTAGAAAAAGTGAAAGGCGAGAGCTTTGACATTTTGGCTGAAACGGTTAAAAAAACAGCTTTCAAAATTACACGTATTGGACAACTGGTTGGTCAGATGGCAAGTGAACGTTTGGGAGTGAAATTTGGCATTGTCGACTTATCTTTAGCTCCAACGCCGGCTGTTGGAGATTCTGTAGCTCGTGTTCTTGAAGAAATGGGTCTTGAGATGGTTGGGACACATGGAACAACAGCTGCTTTAGCATTGTTGAATGATGCTGTCAAAAAAGGTGGGGTCATGGCTTGTAATCAAGTAGGCGGTTTATCTGGTGCATTTATCCCAGTCTCTGAAGATGAAGGGATGATTGCTGCTGTACGAAATGGTTCCCTAAATTTAGAAAAATTGGAGGCCATGACAGCAATCTGTTCGGTTGGTTTGGATATGATTGCCATTCCTGAAGACACCCCGTATCAAACAATTGCAGCGATGATTGCAGATGAAGCAGCTATTGGTGTTATCAATCAAAAAACGACTGCAGTCAGAATAATTCCAAAAGGTAAAGTAGGGGATATGATTGAATTTGGTGGTTTGTTAGGTGCTGCGCCTGTTATGGCTGTCAATGGCCATTCTTCAGCAGACTTTATTGCGCGTGGTGGTCAAATTCCTGCCCCAATTCATAGTTTTAAAAACTAGGTTAAATTGACCCTTTTGTTTTAAAAGAGATGGTCTCTAACGTTTATGTCTTGCACTATTTTTTAGGAAGTGTTACCATATACCTAACAAAGGAGGTAATACTATGTCACATGAAACGTTAGACCCCAAATTTGAAGAAGTCAAAGGTAAAGCCAAAGAAGCTGCCGGAAAGGTTCTTGGTGATAAACAATTAGAAGTTGAAGGTTTGGTGGAAAAAGAAGTTGGAAAAGCCAAACAAGTTATCGACCAATTGAAGAAAAAGTAAATCCATAAGGTGTCACAGAAGTGATGCCTTTTTTGTATCCTAGTTATTTTTTATCCTCTGGATAGTTAATGACAGCGCTTTGATTTCCCGTCTAAAGCAAATCATGCTATAATGATAAAAGAGAATTTGGAGGATTTTATGACAAAGACGAGATTGTATATTGCCCGGCATGGCAAAACGATGTTTAATACGATTGGTCGTGCTCAGGGTTGGAGTGATACACCATTGACAAAAAAAGGTGAAGAAGGTATCCGTGAACTAGGTCTAGGTTTGAAGGACGCAGCTATCCCTTTTAAAGCTGCGTTTTCCAGTGATTCCGGTAGAACTATGCAAACTATGGAAATCATTCTCCGGGAATCCGAAAATGAATTCCTTCCTTACACACGTGATAAACGGATTCGTGAATGGTGCTTTGGTAGTTTAGATGGTGCTTATGATTCTGAATTGTTTTTAGGGGTATTGCCACGGACCAAAGCTTTTGAGGGACGTGACAATCTAAGAGACGTTCCCTATTCAGAATTGGCTGAAAGTATTGTAGAAGTTGATACGGCTAATTGGGCAGAACCTTGGGAAGTACTACGAAAACGTATTTATGATGGTTTTGAAGCTATTGCACTTTCTCTTCAAAACTCAGGAGGAGGAAATGGTATTGTCGTTAGTCATGGGATGACTATTGGTACCTTTATGTGGTTAATTGACCCTAATCGTGAAAAACAATACATTGACAACGGTAGTGTAACAGTTGTTGATTTTGAGGATGGTAAATTTACAATCCAAACGATTGGAGACATGAGTTATAGACATCGTGGACGTGAAATCATAGAGAAAATGAATGATGAAAAACAATAAATTACTTTCCTTTTTATTTCAACTGTCGGTTATTTTGCTCTTTATTTTTTGTCTTTTCTACTATATAAAGGCTGAAAAAGAGCCGGCAAAGACTACTCAAAAAGAAACCTTGCAAAAACAGACAGTAGCTAAGCAAGATTCTCAAAAGGATTTGCCAAACGTTTCCATTGATGATTGGGACTTGGTTCTAGTTAATCGAGATCATCCAAAAGAGGAAATGAATCCTGAGTTAGTTGACATTAATGGCATCTCTGTCGATAAACGGATTGCTGATGCTACTGCAGAGTTTCTTGCTGCCGCCCAGGCAGTGAATGCTCAAGAGCATCTGATTTCTGGTTATCGAAGCGTTGCCTATCAAGCGGAGCTTTATCAATCTTATGTGTCTCAGGAAATGGCTAATGATCCGAGTTTAACGCAAGAGGCTGCGGAAGCTATTGTCCAAACCTACTCACAACCGGCTGGATCAAGCGAACATCAAACAGGCCTTGCGATTGATATGAGTACAGTAGATGCATTAAATCAGAGTGATGTCGAAACTGTCAAACAAGTGACTGCTTTAGCTCCTAAATATGGTTTTATCTTGCGCTTTCCAGATGGGAAACAGGAGTCAACCGGAGTCGGCTATGAAGATTGGCATTTTCGCTATGTTGGAAAAAAATCAGCAGCTTATATCAGCAAGCATCAAATATCATTAGAAGAGTATATTAAGTTATTGAAGGAGAAAAAATGAGAAATCGACTGACTTTTTCCTATTTCATAGGTATATTTTTGACTTTTCTTTTTCTTTTGGTTACTCCTTTAATTGTGAACAGTCAAGCTAGTCAAGCTGGGAAATTGGTGACAGTACCCTATTCTAAAAAAGAATTTATCACAACAATTGCTAACGAGATTAAGCCTTATGCAAAAGCTTATGGCATTAGGCCGTCCATTATCATTGGTCAAGCGGTTCTAGAAAGTCAAAGTGGGCAAACCCTTTTGGCCTCTCGCTATCATAACCTTTTTGCAATAGAATCAAGACCTGGAAAAGACGGAGTAACCTTAGTCACCAATAGACCCTTAGGTAATCATCCTGTCTCTAGCAAGGTCCGTTTCATCCAATATAAAGATTGGGAAGCCGCTATTCGTGATTATTTCCTTACCCTAAGGTCTGGTGATGTTTGGGACAAACACTTCTATCGTACACTTGCAACTTCAGAAGGTTATAAAGGACCTGCTCAAGCTATCGAGGATTATCTTTATTCATATGATAAAAATTATTCTGATAAATTGATCAAAACAATAGAAGAAAATGATTTAACGCAATATGATCGGTAAAATTAGCACTCTAAGAAAAGAGTGCTAATTTTTTGTGTTTTTTCCTTGACAGTATTTTTTTATAGAGTATAATGGAAATATAAGTTAGCAGTCTTATTATCAGAGTGCTAAACGAAAGGGGGAGTGCTGGTGATAACGGAACGCCAAAATGAGATTTTAAATCTGATTATTGACTTGTTTACACAAACGCATGAACCTGTGGGTTCCAAAGCGCTTCAAGCTAGTATTGAAACAAGCAGTGCCACTATTCGAAATGAAATGGCAAAGCTTGAAAAATTAGGGCTTTTGGAAAAAGCTCACACGTCAAGTGGAAGAATGCCAAGTCCTGCTGGATTTAAGTATTTTGTCGAACATTCCTTAAGCCTCGATAGTGTCGATGAGAGTGACATCTATCAATTGGTTAAAGCTTTTGATTTTGAAGCTTTTCGCTTAGAAGATATTTTAGCAAAAGCAAGTCAAGTTTTAGCAGATATGACGCACTACTCGGTAGCTATCTTAGATGTTGAACCATCCCATCAAAAACTGACGGCTTTTGATATTGTTCAACTCTCTAATCATGATGCCTTAGCAGTATTGAATTTGGATGAATCAAAACCTCAAACAGTTCAATTCGCCATTCCCAAAAATTTTTTAACCAGAGACTTGGTTAAAATTAAGGAAATTGTTGATGAACGCCTGCTAGGTAGAAATCTGATGGATGTCCATTATAAATTAAGAACAGAGATACCTCAAATTTTACAGAAGTATTTCACCGTTACAGATAATGTTTTGGATTTATTTGAATACATTTTTCGGGAGTTATTCCAAGAAAGTATTTTTGTTTCAGGTAAGGTCAATGCATTGGAGTATGCTGGTCTTGACACTTACCAGTTTTTAAATAATGAACAACATCTAGCCTTTACGATACGGCAAGGAATGTCTGAAAATGAGATGGCAACAGTTCAGGTTGCTGACAGTAATGAACCAGCACTAGCAAATCTGAGTTTGTTGACCTACAAATTTTTAATTCCCTATCGTGGTTTTGGCTTGCTAAGCTTAATTGGACCTATTGATATGAATTATCGTCGGAATGTTAGTTTAATCAATGTGATGGGACGTATCTTAGCAATTAAGCTAAGGGATTACTATCGTTACCTAAACAGTAATCATTACGAAGTTAATTAGAGAAGTTAATTAGAAAAGAAAATAAGAGAGAAAGAGGTGCTTCCATGTCACATAAACATGAAGAAGACATCAAAAAAGATGACCTTGAAGAAATCATTGAGGAAAATCCTGAAACCTCAGCTGAAAACCTTGATGAAAAAGCTGACGAAAAGAAAACGAACGATGACAATTCAGAAGTTGACGAAAAATCTGAATTAGAAATCGCAAATGAACGTGCCGAAGAGTTTGAAAACAAATACCTTCGTGCTCATGCTGAAATGCAAAATATTCAACGCAGAGCAAATGAGGAACGTCAATCCTTGCAACGATTTCGTTCACAGGATTTAGCCAAAAAAATCTTACCAAGTTTAGACAATCTTGAGCGTGCTCTAGCTGTGGAAGGGTTGACAGATGATGTTAAAAAAGGAATAGAAATGGTGCAAGAAAGTTTAATTCAAGCCCTGAAAGAAGAAGGGATTGAAGAAGTACCATTAGAAACCTTTGATCATAATATTCATATGGCAGTTCAAACACTACCAGCTGATGAAGAACATCCAGCAGATACCATTGCACAGGTCTTCCAAAAAGGTTATAAGCTCCATGAACGTTTGTTAAGACCAGCCATGGTTGTTGTCTACAATTAAAGCTTTTCCTGCTCAGCCATTGCGAAGGTACTGAGCTCTAAAAACAAAAAACACTGATTCGACCGCCAAGTCGTTAAACTAGACTAGTATAAGAAAATATAAGAGGTAAAAAAACATGTCAAAAATTATTGGTATTGACTTAGGTACAACTAACTCAGCTGTCGCAGTTCTTGAAGGAACTGAAAGCAAAATCATCGCAAATCCAGAAGGTAATCGTACAACTCCTTCAGTTGTTTCTTTCAAAAATGGTGAAATCATTGTTGGTGACGCAGCTAAACGACAAGCAGTGACAAATCCAGATACTGTTATTTCAATTAAATCTAAAATGGGTACTTCTGAAAAAGTATCAGCTAATGGTAAAGATTATACACCACAAGAAATTTCAGCAATGATTCTTCAATACCTTAAAGGTTATGCAGAAGATTATTTAGGTGAAAAAGTTGAAAAAGCTGTTATTACTGTCCCAGCTTACTTCAACGATGCACAACGTCAAGCTACTAAAGATGCAGGTAAAATTGCTGGTCTTGAGGTAGAACGTATTGTTAACGAACCAACTGCTGCAGCTCTTGCCTATGGTATGGATAAAACTGATAAAGATGAAAAAATCTTGGTATTTGACCTTGGTGGTGGTACATTTGACGTTTCAATCCTTGAATTAGGTGATGGTGTCTTCGATGTTCTTGCAACAGCTGGTGATAACAAACTTGGTGGTGACGACTTTGACCAAAAAATTATTGATTACTTGGTTGAAGAATTCAAAAAAGAAAATGGCATCGACTTATCACAAGATAAAATGGCTTTACAACGTTTGAAAGACGCAGCAGAAAAAGCTAAAAAAGATTTATCTGGTGTCACTCAAACTCAAATTAGCTTGCCGTTTATCACTGCTGGTGCAGCAGGTCCACTTCACTTAGAAGTAAGCTTAACGCGTGCTAAATTTGATGATTTAACGCGTGATCTTGTTGAACGTACAAAAGTTCCTGTACGTCGTGCCCTTTCAGATGCAGGATTATCATTATCAGAAATTGATGAAGTTATTTTAGTAGGTGGTTCAACTCGTATCCCTGCAGTTGTTGAAGCTGTTAAGGCTGAAACAGGAAAAGAACCAAATAAATCTGTTAACCCAGATGAAGTTGTAGCTATGGGTGCTGCTATTCAAGGTGGGGTTATCACAGGTGATGTTAAAGATGTTGTTCTTCTTGATGTTACACCATTGTCACTTGGTATTGAAACAATGGGTGGTGTTTTCACAAAATTAATTGAACGCAACACTACCATCCCAACTTCTAAATCACAAGTCTTCTCAACAGCAGCTGATAATCAACCTGCAGTAGACATTCATGTTCTTCAAGGGGAACGCCCAATGGCAGCAGATAATAAGACATTAGGACGTTTCCAATTAACAGATATTCCGGCAGCTCCTCGTGGTATTCCACAAATTGAAGTTACTTTTGACATTGACAAAAACGGTATTGTTTCTGTTAAAGCTAAAGATTTAGGTACTCAAAAAGAACAACACATTGTCATTAAATCAAATGATGGTTTGAGCGAAGAAGAGATCGAACGCATGATGAAAGATGCTGAAGCAAATGCTGAAGCAGATGCAAAACGTAAAGAGGAAGTTGATCTTAAAAACGAAGTTGATCAAGCAATCTTCACAACTGAAAAAACGATTAAAGAAACTGAAGGTAAAGGTTTTGATACTGAACGTGATGCAGCTCAAGCAGCACTTGATGAATTGAAAGCTGCTCAAGAATCTGGTAATGCAGATGATATGAAAGCAAAATTAGAAGCATTAAATGAAAAAGCACAAGCTTTAGCGGTTAAAATTTACGAACAAGCTGCAGCAGCACAACAAGCAGCTCAAGGAGCTGAAGGTGCACAATCAAGCGACTCAGCAAACAATGATGATGTAGTAGATGGTGAGTTTACGGAAAAGTAAAACTATTCAGTGAATGGTTTTAGCCCCGAACCAAAAAATAGAAAAATGAGGGGAAATGTCTAGTGAACATTTTTATCCCGGGCCTTGACATACAAAAGCGAGGCTATTGAGTGAATGGTTTTCGCCCCAAACCTTAAAAAGGAGGGGGGATTTCCGATAATCCAAGATTTTTGTAATACTTTTTTCGAAAATCTAACCTTGCATATATCCGAATTCAGAGGTTGTACCCAGCCTCTGTTTTTGGGTAAAATGACCCTTTTAATTTAAAAGAAAGGAATGATAGTGTTCTAAACTGAACACGGGCTACCAGGTAATTTAGTTTTTGAAACTGAATACGCCTACGACTCTGTGAAAAAAGAGAAAATCTCCAAGATGCTAGCATCTTCGTCGACTTTCCTATTTTTCTTTGAGTCGCTTAACGGCTTAATATCTTAATTATATGAACAATACAGAATTTTACGATCGTCTAGGGGTATCAAAAGATGCCTCACAAGACGAAATAAAAAAAGCCTATCGTAAGATGTCAAAAAAATACCATCCAGACATCAATAAAGAACCAGGAGCGGAACAAAAATATAAGGACGTTCAAGAAGCCTATGAAACATTAAGTGATGCACAAAAAAGAAGCGCCTATGATCAATACGGTGCGGCTGGTGCCCAAGGTGGTTTTGGTGGTGGCGGCTTTGGTGGCTTTGATGGTGGTGGCTTCGGCGGTTTCGAAGATATCTTCTCAAGCTTCTTTGGTGGTGGCGGTGGGATGCGTAATCCCAATGCACCTCGACAAGGTGATGACCTACAATATCGGGTTAATCTGACTTTTGAAGAAGCCATTTTCGGAGTTGAAAAAGACGTTTCCTATCATCGTGAAGCAACTTGTCACACCTGTGCAGGATCTGGGGCTAAACCTGGAACAAGTCCAGTAACTTGTGGACGTTGTCATGGATCAGGGGTAATCAATGTAGATACACAAACACCTCTTGGTATGATGCGTAGACAGGTGACTTGTGATGTTTGTCATGGAAGTGGTAAAGAAATCAAAGAACCTTGTCAAACCTGTCACGGTACTGGTCATGAAAAGGAAACACATAAGGTTTCTGTAAAAATTCCAGCGGGTGTCGAAACTGGACAGCAGATTCGCCTTCAAGGTCAAGGAGAAGCTGGATTTAATGGTGGTCCTTACGGAGATTTATTTGTTGTACTTAATGTATTACCAAGTCAAAAATTTGAACGAAATGGGTCAACCATCTATTACAACTTGAACATTAGTTTCGTTCAAGCTGCTTTAGGTGATACAGTTGATATTCCAACTGTGCATGGTGATGTCGAAATGGCCATTCCAGCAGGAACCCAAACAGGGAAAGTTTTCCGACTAAAAGGAAAAGGTGCACCAAAATTACGAGGTGCTGGACAAGGTGATCAACACGTAACAGTTAATATTGTGACACCAACTAAATTAAATGAAAAACAAAAAGAAGCACTGCGAGCTTTTGCTGAGGCAAGTGGTCAAGAAATTTCTACTCCAAAGAAAAAGGGATTCTTTGATAAAATGAAAGATGCCCTTGAGGACATTTAAGAAAAAGGTTAAGATTTTTTCTTAACCTTTTTCTGATACTCTTTTTGTCAACAATTTCTAAAAGTAAGTGATATTTTTACTTGAACAAATAAAAAAACTATTGTAAAATAAAACAGGTAATTAATTTGATAATCAAACCATTTTGCAATAAAACTATTTTTCGAATTAAGAAAATAAAGAAAGAAGGTTATTATGACTTATCAAAATATTGAAGTTACCTTTGAAAAGGATTTAGCAACGATTGTATTAAATCGACCAGAGGTTTCAAATGGTTTTAATATCCCTATGTGTCAAGAAATTCTTGATGCTATAGCGATTGTTGAAAAGAATAGCGATATCCGGTTTTTATTAATCAAAGCTAATGGAAAAGTTTTTTCTGCTGGTGGTGATTTAAAAGAAATGGAGGATGCTGTTGAAAAGGACGATGTTCAATCTTTGGTTGATATTGCAAAATTGGTCCAGGAAATTTCTTTTGCGATAAAACAATTACCAAAACCTGTTATCTTACTGACAGATGGTGCAGTGGCGGGTGCGGCTGCTAATATCGCTTTAGCAGCAGATTTTTGCATTTCAAGTCTTCAAACAAAGTTTATACAGGCTTTTGTTAATGTTGCTTTGGCACCGGATGCGGGAGGTTTGTTCTTGTTAACCCGCGCTGTTGGTCTCAATAGAGCTACGCATTTAGTTATGACAGGTGATGCAGTCTCAGCTGAAAAAGGTGTGGAATACGGTTTTGTTTATAAAGCTGTTGAATCTGAGAACCTAGAAAAAACCCTTAATCAACTACTAAAACGTTTGAGACGTGGTTCTTCAAATTCTTATGCGGCCATGAAAAAACTTATTTGGCAAAGTCTCTTTAAAGGTTGGGAAGCATATGCAAGTTTAGAGTTAGACTTACAAGAAGAGCTTGCTTTTAAAGAAGATTTTAAAGAGGGTGTAAGAGCCTTTGCGGAAAGACGATTACCGCAATTTCAAGGGGAGTAATAACTTAAATCTTGCAAAAAACTTTGCTATTTGATATAATTTGACAGTCAAAGTTTATTGTTAGGAGGTCTTGTCTTGGAATATCATAAAATTAATGATTATCTTGTTGATATCTTCAACCGTATATTGGTTATTGAAGAGATTAGTCTAAAAACGAGTCAATTTAGTGATGTATCGTTAAAAGAAATGCATACAATTGAAATCATTGGAAAATACGATGATGTAACCCCAAGTGATATTGCAAGAGAGCTCATGGTGACATTAGGAACCGTGACGACAAGTCTTAATAAACTTGAGGCAAAGGGTTATATTGAAAGAAGACGCTCCAGTACAGACAGGCGGGTTGTCTATCTGTCGTTGACAAAGAGAGGTCGACTTCTTGACCGATTGCATGCTAAATTCCACAAAAATATGGTTGGGCATGTGGTCAAGGATATGGATGAAGAGGCAATAAAGGCATTACTAAGAGGCTTAGAAAATCTTCACCAGTTTTTGGAGGATTTAATCTAATGACTTATAGTAAAATTAGTCAAGCAGCGCATCATCTTCCGGAGCAAGTCATTAGTAATGACGATTTATCCTTGATTTTGGAGACAAATGATCAATGGATTTCCTCACGGACCGGAATTAAAGAAAGAAGAATTTCACGTTCTGAAAATACCAGTGATTTAGCGAGTCGAGTTGCTGAAAAATTGTTAGAAAAGGCAAATATTGACGCAACTGAGATCGATTTTATCATAGTAGCGACCATTACGGGAGATTCCATTATGCCTTCTGTTGCAGCAAAAGTTCAAGGAACTATTGGTGCAACACATGCTTTTGCTTTTGATATGACAGCAGCTTGTAGTGGATTTGTCTTTGCATTAGCTATGGCAGATAAATTGATAAGGTCTGCTTCTTATCAAAAAGGTCTCGTCATAGGTGCGGAAGTCCTTTCTAAATATTTGGATTGGGAAGATCGCTCGACGGCTGTCCTTTTTGGAGATGGAGCTGGAGGAGTCTTGGTTGAGGCTTGTTCTGAACAACACTTTATGGCTGAATCACTCCATACAGATGGTTCTAGAGGTCAAAACTTAACATCAGGTAATAATCCTTTGCGCTCACCTTTTTCTGATAGCGAGGAGGCCAGTCCTCTCATTAAGATGGATGGCAGAGCCATTTTTGACTTTGCTATCAGAGATGTCTCAAAAAGTATTATAAGCTTGCTGGAGGAATCGTCAGTGACGGCGGAAGAAATTGATTATTTCTTATTACATCAAGCAAATCGTCGCATTTTAGATAAGATGGCGAGGAAAATAGGTTGTCCACGAGACAAATTTCTAGAAAATATGATGACCTATGGCAATACTAGTGCAGCAAGTATTCCAATCCTCTTATCTGAGTCAGTTGAAAAGGGACTCATTTTATTAGATGGTAGCCAAAAAGTCTTACTCTCTGGCTTTGGCGGAGGTTTGACATGGGGAAGTCTAATTGTTAAAATCTAGTTATATCATGTGTCTAACACATTTATAAAAATAAAATAGAAACATTTTTAAGGAGAAATAAAATGTCAGTTTTTGAAAAAGTTCAAGAAATTATTGTTGAAGAATTAGGAAAAGAAGCAGAAGAAGTTAAAATGGAAACAACCTTTGATGATTTAGACGCGGATTCACTTGATGTGTTCCAAGTTATTTCAGAAATTGAAGATGCCTTCGATATCCAAATTGAAACTGAAGAAGGTTTAAATACTGTTGGCGATTTAGTTGCTTACGTTGAAGAAAAAATGAAATAAGCATAAATTAGTTATCAACTAAAAATAACTCTTTTAGTTGAATCATCATCATAGAGGGTGAGATTAGCCCCTGTATCAGGAACTAACTCACTCTTTCATTATTTTTATATAGTTTGATTATCAAATTAATTTTTATCCGCAAAAGAAGGTAACTATGAAAACACGAATTACAGAATTACTAAATATTAAATATCCCATTTTTCAAGGTGGTATGGCTTGGGTAGCAGACGGCGATTTAGCAGGAGCTGTTTCAAATGCAGGTGGATTGGGTATAATTGGTGGTGGAAACGCCCCTAAAGAAGTTGTAAAAGCTAATATTGATCGTGTCAAATCAATAACCAAAAATCCATTTGGTGTTAATATCATGCTCTTGTCGCCTTTTGCTGATGACATTGTTGATTTAGTGATTGAGGAGGGTGTCAAAGTAGTTACTACAGGTGCAGGAAATCCTGGAAAATATATGGAACGACTCCATGCAGCTGGAATTATTGTCATACCAGTTGTCCCAAGTGTTGCCTTAGCCAAACGAATGGAAAAATTAGGAGTTGATGCTGTCATTACGGAAGGCATGGAGGCAGGGGGACACATTGGTAAATTAACGACAATGACATTGGTTCGTCAAGTTGTTGAAAGTATTTCCATTCCAGTTATTGCAGCAGGTGGTATTGCTGATGGAAGAGGGGCAGCGGCTGCTTTTATGTTAGGAGCCGAAGCGATTCAAGTTGGAACACGATTTGTCGTTGCCAAAGAATCTAATGCCCATCAAAATTTCAAAGATAAAATCTTAAAAGCTAAGGATATCGATACTGTGGTTTCCGCTCAAGTTGTTGGACATCCTGTAAGATCCCTAAAAAACAAACTAACCTCAGCATATGCAAAAGCAGAAAAAGAGTTTTTAGCTGATCGAAAATCGGCTGGAGATATTGAAGAGATGGGGGCAGGAGCACTCAGAAATGCGGTAGTAGATGGTGATGTTGAACATGGATCTGTTATGGCTGGTCAAATTGCTGGTCTCGTTCAGAAAGAAGAAAGCTGTCAAGATATTATTGAAGATTTATTTTATGGAGCTGCAGACATTATCCAAAAAGAAGCAAAACGCTGGCAAATGGTTACAAAACCAAAATAACTAAGAAATATTGAGGACATGATATGACAAAGCGTGCATTTTTATTTGCGGGTCAAGGGGCCCAAAAACTAGGAATGGCAAGAGATTTTTATGATGCTTATCCTATGGTAAAAGATTTATTTGATCGTGCAGAAGGCATTTTAGGTTATGATTTACGATTGCTGATTGACACTGATGAGGAAAAGTTGAATCGGACACGTTATACGCAACCAGCTATTTTGACAACATCGGTCGCAATTTTTAAAGTTTTACAGAGTCATGGATTATATCCGGATTTGGTTGCGGGCTTATCTCTTGGTGAATATTCTGCACTCGTAGCTTCGGGAGCCCTATCCTTTGATGATGCTCTTCAATTAGTTGCAAAACGTGGTCAATTCATGGAAGATGCTGCTCCGGCAGGTTCTGGAAAAATGATTGCCGTCTTAAATACTGATGCTAAATTGATTGAAGAGATTTGTGAAGAAGCCTCTTCAGTAGGAGTGGTTTCGCCGGCAAATTATAATACTCCAGGTCAGATTGTCATTGGTGGTGAAACTAAAGCTGTCAATCATGCCTTAGAATTATTGAAAGAAAAGGGTGTAAAACGCTTGATACCTTTAAATGTATCTGGTCCCTTCCATACAGCGCTTTTAGAACCTGCTAGTAAAAATTTAAGTTTAGAATTAGCCAAGGTAAAATTCAAAGATTTTTCTCTACCCCTAGTTGGTAATACTGAGGCTGATATTATGACAAAAAAACGTATTCCAGAACTATTAGAAAGACAAGTAATGGAACCTGTTCGTTTTTATGATAGCATCACAAAATTACAAGAACTTGGATGTGAAGAAGTCATTGAAATTGGTCCAGGAAGTGTTTTAAGTGGCTTTATTAAAAAAATTGATAAAAACCTTCAGTGTACTAGTATTTCAGACATAACAGCATTAAGATATTATTTTGAAGAAAAGGATGGACATTAATGGAAATTAAAGGAAAAAATGTTTTTATTACAGGTTCAAGCAGAGGCATTGGTTTAGCTATTGCGAAAGAATTTTCATCTTTAGGTGCAAATATAGTATTAAATGGTCGTTCAAATCTTAATCCAGAAGTCATGGATTTTTTTAAAGGTGCAGAAGGAAAAGTCATCTTTGTTTCAGGTGATGTTTCAAATCAAGCAGACGCAGATAGGATGGTTCAAGAAGCTACTGACCAATTAGGTGCAATTGATGTTTTAGTCAATAATGCTGGCATAACATTTGATAAATTAATGCTAAAAATGACACAGGAGGATTTCGAAACGGTTCTTCGAATCAACTTAATTGGGGCATTTAACATGACTAAATCAGTCTTAAAACCGATGTCTAAAGCTAGACAAGGTGCTATCATCAACCTATCAAGTGTCGTTGGGCTGACAGGGAATATTGGTCAGGCTAATTATGCTGCCTCTAAAGCTGGTCTTATAGGCTTTACTAAATCGGTTGCGCGTGAAGTTGCTAGTCGTGGTGTCACCGTTAATGCCATTGCACCTGGTTTCATTGAATCAGATATGACTGAAATTCTTTCCGAAAAAACCAAAGATAGCATTCTCAGCCAGATTCCTATGAAACGAATTGGGAAGTCAGAAGAAGTTGCTAAGTTAGCAAGCTATTTAGCCAGTCAAAATTATATAACTGGCCAAGTTATTGCCATCGATGGTGGCATGACCATGCAATAAGATAGAGGTAATAAGATGACATTTAATAGAGTAGTTGTAACAGGTTACGGAGTCACATCTCCAATTGGAAATACACCCCAGGACTTTTGGTCAAGTCTAAAAAATGGTAAAATTGGTATTGGTCCAATTACAAAATTTGATACAGACGATTTTATCGTTAAAAATGCAGCTGAGATATCGGATTTTCCATTCGATAAATACTTTGTCAAAAAAGATTTAAATCGCTATGACATGTATTCATTATATGCCTTATATGCTTCATTAGAAGCCGTAAACAATGCACAACTTGATATTGAAACCGTTGATTCTGATCGCATGGGAGTTATTGTAGCGACAGGAATTGGTGGCATTCATGAAATTGAAGAACAAGTCATTCGTTTGCATGAAAAAGGGTCTCGACGTGTGAAACCCATGACCTTACCTAAAGCATTACCGAATATGGCGGCTGGTAACGTTGCTATGACCTTAAAAGCTCATGGGGTTTGCAAGTCAATTAATACTGCCTGCGCTTCATCAAATGATGCAATTGGTGATGCCTATCGCCATATTAAATTTGGTATACAAGACGTGATGATTGTTGGTGGTGCAGAAGCAGCAATCACCAAATTTGCCATTGCTGGTTTCCAAAGTTTGACTGCTCTATCCACAACAGAAGATCCAACACGTGCTTCTATTCCATTTGATAAGGACAGGAATGGATTTATCATGGGTGAAGGTTCAGGAATGTTGGTATTAGAGAGTTTAGAGCATGCTCAAAAACGTGGAGCAACAATTCTAGCAGAAATTGTTGGCTATGGGAATACCTGTGATGCTTATCATATGACTTCACCACATCCCGAAGGTTTAGGTGCTCGTAAAGCCATGCATTTGGCCTTGCAAGAAGCAGGAATAAGTGCCAGTGACATTGATTATGTCAATGCCCATGGAACATCAACACCGGCTAATGAAAAAGGTGAGAGTCAAGCTATTGTTGCGGTTCTTGGCAAAGAAGTACCGGTTTCATCAACCAAATCATTTACTGGACATTTATTAGGTGCTGCTGGAGCTGTTGAAGCTATTGCAACGATTGAAGCAATGAAAAATAGCTATATTCCTATGACAGCAGGAACCAAAGAACTATCTGATGACATTGAAGCTAATGTTATTTTTGGACAAGGAAAAGAAGCAGAAATTCGATACGCCATGTCAAACACATTTGGTTTTGGCGGACATAATGCGGTTCTAGCTTTCAAAAATTGGGAGGGATAATTTTTGAATATTCAAGAAATAAAAGAGTTGATGATGCAATTCAATCAGTCTGATATCAGGGAATTTACTTTCAAATCAGGAGAAGAAGAATTGCATTTCAGTAAGAATGAAAGACCAATTAATGAGAGTCAGCCAACTCTTTTGACAGTAACAAGCGACAAAACACAAGCTGACTCTCCGATATCAGAACATATGGAATCTCTGAAAGCTGATGATCCGACCGTAGGTGAAGTCAGTGGGGAATTGGTAGAAAGTCCTTTAGTGGGGATTGCTTACTTATCACCAGGTCCTGGAAAAGATAATTTTGTAACTGTAGGTGATCAAGTCAAAAAAGGACAAACCTTAATGATTATTGAAGCGATGAAAGTGATGAATGAAATTCCTGCTCCAAAAGATGGCGTTATCACTGAAATTCTTGTAGACAATGAGGAAATCCTTGAGTTTGGAAAAGGTTTGGTGCGCATCAAATGATAGACATCAAAGACATTCAAGAAGCTCTTCCACACCGTTACCCAATGCTTTTGGTTGATCGCGTTTTAGAGGTTAGTGATGATCACATTGTAGCTCTGAAAAATGTTACCATCAACGAACCCTTTTTTAATGGCCACTTTCCACATTATCCTGTCATGCCAGGAGTTCTCATAATGGAGGCTCTTGCTCAAACAGCAGGAGTGCTTGAATTATCAAAAGAGGAAAACAAAGGAAAACTTGTATTTTATGCGGGTATGGATAAGGTTAAATTCAAAAAACAAGTCATACCTGGTGATCAACTCATTATGACAGCGACCTTTATCAAACGACGAGGGACTATTGCTGTTGTTGAGGCAAAAGCAGAAGTAGATGGAAAACTAGCAGCAAGTGGAACCTTAACCTTTGCAATAGGTAGCTAGAAACCAAGAATTCTGTGGAGGAAAAGTATGTTTAAAAAAATCTTAATTGCTAATCGTGGTGAAATTGCAGTTCGGATTATTCGCGCAGCTAGGGAGCTAGGGATTTCCACAGTTGCTGTTTATTCTGAAGCGGATAAAAACGCTCTTCATGCCATGCTTGCAGATCAAGCTATTTGCATTGGGCCTGCTAAATCAACAGATTCTTATCTCAATATGAAATCTGTTTTATCTGCAGCTATTGTTACTGGAGCGCAGGCTATTCACCCAGGTTTTGGCTTTTTAAGTGAAAATTCTAAATTTGCCACCATGTGTGAGGAAATGAATATCAAATTTATTGGTCCATCAGCTCAAACCATGGATAAAATGGGGGACAAAATCAACGCGCGTGCAGAGATGATTAAAGCAGGAGTTCCGGTTATTCCGGGCTCAGATGGGGAAATATTCTCCGCTGAGGAGGCTCGAGCAGTCGCAGAACGTGTGGGATACCCGATTATGCTAAAGGCATCGGCCGGTGGCGGCGGAAAAGGGATTCGAAAGGTCAATACAGCTTCAGAACTGGAAGAATCCTTTTCTTCTGCCTCTCAAGAAGCTTTGAGTGCCTTTGGAAATGGAGCCATGTATGTTGAGAAAGTTATTTACCCCGCAAGACATATAGAAGTACAAATTTTAGGCGATTCCCAAGGTCATGTGATTCATTTAGGTGAAAGAGACTGTTCTTTACAACGACATAATCAAAAGGTTTTGGAAGAAAGTCCTTCTATTGCCATCGGAACTAGCTTAAGAACAGAGATGGGAGATGCAGCCGTAAAAGCTGCAAAAGCTGTTTCTTATGAAAATGCGGGAACAATTGAGTTTTTACTTGATGAAGCTTCAGGAAAGTTTTATTTTATGGAAATGAACACTCGTATTCAAGTTGAACATCCCGTTACAGAATTTGTGACAGGCGTTGACTTGGTTAAGGAACAAATCAAAATTGCAGCAGGATTCCCTCTTAAAATACAGCAAGAAGATATTACCATTAAGGGACATGCGATTGAATGTCGGATCAATGCTGAAAATCCAAGTTTTCATTTTGCTCCAAGTCCAGGTAAAATTACCGATTTATATTTACCAAGTGGTGGGGTTGGTTTAAGAGTGGATTCAGCTGTTTATCATGGTTACACTATCCCTCCCTATTATGACAGCATGATTGCTAAGGTTATTGTTCATGGTGAAGACCGTTTTGATGCTTTGATGAAGATGCAACGCGCACTTTACGAATTAGAAATTGAGGGAATTGCAACTAACGTTGATTTCCAATTAGATTTAATCTCAGATAAGCATGTTATTGCTGGAGATTATGATACTTCATTTTTAATGGAGACATTTTTACCACATTATCATAAGAATTAGGAGTTAACATGGCATTATTTAGTAAGAAAGATAAATATATCCGAATCACTCCCAATCATTCTTTAAAAAGTGCAGTGAGTCAAACGATTCCAGAAGTACCTGACGAACTCTTTGCCAAATGTCCCGCCTGTAAACACCTCATTTATCAAAAAGATTTAGGACCAGCTAAAATTTGTCCGGAATGTTCATACAATTTTAGAATCTCTGCCTATGAACGGTTACAACTAACGGTTGACGAAGGTTCCTTTGTAGAGATGTTTGATGCTATTGAAACAACTGATCCCTTACATTTTCCGAAATACAAGGAGAAATTAGCTCAGGCAAAAGAAAAAACAGGCCTTCATGAAGCTGTTTTGACAGGAAAGGCTAGGATTAAAGGTGAAGAAGTGGCTTTAGCCATCATGGATTCTCATTTTATTATGGCAAGTATGGGAACTGTTGTCGGTGAAAAAATCACCCGATTATTTGAGTGGGCAACACAGGAAAAACTTCCTGTCGTCATTTTTACGGCTTCTGGAGGAGCTAGAATGCAAGAAGGTATCATGAGCTTAATGCAAATGGCCAAGGTTTCAGCAGCCGTAAAAAGACATTCTAATGCGGGGCTTTTCTATTTAACCATATTAACGGATCCAACAACCGGTGGTGTCACAGCAAGTTTTGCGATGTTAGGTGATATTATCTTAGCAGAACCTCAATCCTTAGTCGGTTTTGCAGGGAGACGGGTTATTGAGACAACTGTTAGAGAAAATCTACCAGAAGATTTTCAAAAAGCGGAATTTCTCTTAGAACATGGGTTTGTAGACGCTATCGTCAAACGGACCGAATTACCTGATAAGATTGCTTATTTACTTTCATTCCATGGAGGTGTAAAATGACAGATGTTGCAAGGATATTGAAAGAAGCCCGTGATCAAGGACGTATGACGGCCTTAGATTATGCTAATCAACTATTTGATGACTTCATGGAACTTCATGGCGACCGTCATTTTGCAGATGATGGTGCGGTCGTAGGGGGTATTGGGTATCTAGATGACATAGCAGTCACTATGGTTGGTATTCAAAAGGGGAGTCATTTACAGGACAACCTCTTTCGAAATTTTGGACAACCTCACCCGGAAGGTTATCGTAAAGCCCTTCGACTAATGAAACAGGCAGAAAAATTTGGTAGACCTATTATCACCTTTATCAATACTGCGGGAGCTTATCCAGGTGTAGGTGCAGAAGAAAGAGGTCAAGGTGAGGCTATTGCGAGAAACTTATTTGAAATGAGTGACCTCAAGGTACCTATTATTGCTATCATTATTGGCGAAGGTGGCTCTGGAGGAGCCTTGGCCTTAGCAGTTGCAGACCAAGTTTGGATGTTAGAAAATGCTATTTATGCTGTTTTGAGTCCAGAAGGTTTTGCGTCAATTCTTTGGAAAGATGGCTCACGCGCTACTGAAGCTGCTGAATTAATGAAAATCACGGCTAAAGAATTAAAGAGAATGACTGTTATTGACCGCATTATTCCTGAGAGGGGTTATTTCTCAAGTGAAATAGTTGAAATGATAAAAGAGCATCTCAAAACAGAAATCAATCAGTTACGTTCTCTTCCGCTTGAGGAACTATTGGAAAACCGCTATCAACGGTTTAGAAACTTTTAGAAATCCTTTAAAAGGATTTTTATATCAAAAAAAGAGTGATTGCTGGCAATCACTCTTTTTTGATTTTTACTTTGGAGAAATCATTTCTGCTCCGCCCATATACGGACGTAAAACTTCTGGTATAGTTACTGAACCATCCTCGTTCTGATAATTTTCTAAAATGGCAGCTACGGTACGACCGACAGCTAATCCAGAACCATTTAAGGTATGTAATAATTTTACTTTACCATCAGCTTCATCACGGTAACGAATTTGAGCACGTCTTGCTTGGAAATCCTCAGTATTTGAACATGATGATATTTCGCGGTAAGTATTTTGGGCAGGAATCCAAACTTCTAAATCGTAAGTTTTGGCTGCTGAGAAGCCCATATCCCCAGTACAGAGGGCTAGAACACGATAAGGAAGGTTTAATTTCTGTAAGATGTTCTCAGCATTGGCTGTCATTTTTTCCAATTCTTCATAAGATTCCTCTGGTTTAGCAAATTTTACCATTTCAACTTTGTGGAACTGATGCAAACGAATTAATCCACGCGTATCGCGACCGGCAGAACCTGCTTCGGAGCGGAAAGATGGACTCATTGCTGTGAAATTAATGGGTAGGTCTTTTCCATCCAAAATCTCACCACGGTAGTAGTTGGTTAAAGGAACTTCGGCTGTTGGAATCAAAACAAAGTTAGAATCTTTGAGTTCAAAAGTGTCTTCTTTAAACTTTGGATATTGTCCTGTACCAAACATAGAGTCGTGATTAACCATGTATGGAGTGATGATTTCTTGGTAGCCTTCTTTAGCATGTTCGTCTAGCATGAAATTGTACAAAGCACGTTCTAGTCGGGCACCTAAATTTTTATAAAAGAGGAAGCGAGCGCCGGTAACTTTAGCACCACGTTCCCAATCAAGGATATCTAAATCTTCCCCTAAATCCCAGTGCGCTTTGATTTCGAAATCAAATTCTCGTGGTGTTCCCCAACGGCGGATTTCGACATTGTCATCTTCATCGGCACCCACTGGTACGGAATCGTGAGGTGTATTTGGTAAGACTGTGATGATTTCGGTTACTTTTTCATCAATTTCTGCTAATTCGGCATCAATTGCTTTGATATCAGCAGACATTTTTTGCATTTCTGCAATTTGTTGACTAGCATCTTCTTTATTGCGTTTAGCTTGTGCAATAGCAGCAGAAGATAGATTGCGCTCAGCTTTTAATTCTTCTGAACTGACTAAGAGTTGGCGACGTTTTTCATCTAACTCTTTCAAATGATTAAGACTGTCTTCTGAAACGCCACGAGTGGCTAATTTTTGGGCAACGGTTTCAAAATCTGTACGAATACGTTTTAAATCTAACATATAATGCTCCTTTGTTTTTGAATAGAAAAAAACACAGATGTCAATATGCTGGAGCGCAATAGCGCGGTTCCATCCAGCTTCACAATCTGTGCACTTGATTCGTATCCAATTGTATCAATCGGTAGAATTTCATATTCCATTCCTATCTGTTTTCAGCAACCACAGACTTTCTGAAAAGAAAGGTAATATTACTTATCCGATATGTTAATTATATCAAAAATGAATGATTTGTAAACTACTAACGAAAAGTTGGTTAATACTTGAGGAAAGAAATAATAAATGAGATATGATAAACTATTGTTATGACTATTAAATCGAATGAAATGAGAAGAGAGCATCATTACGGACTTGATTTATTAAGAATCTTATCCATGTTTATGATTGTCGTCACCCATGTTTTAGGAAAGGGTGGGCTTCGATCCACTGTTGAAGGACATGTTGATATTTATTTTATTACAACTTGGATTATCCAGGTTTTAGTTTATGGTGCGGTCAATTGTTATGCCTTAATTAGTGGATATGTTGGTATTCAATCACGCTATAAATATTCGAAATTAGCCAATATTTGGCTTCAAGTTTTTTTCTATACCTTTACGATTACATCTTTATTTGCACTTTCAGGATTTCCAATAACTGCCTTGAATTGGCGTCATGCCTTTTTTCCAATAGTCAGTGGTGAATATTGGTACATGACAGCATATTTTGGTCTACTCATTTTTATGCCGATGATTAATGCTGGTATTAATGCATTAACGGATAAGCAATTAAAGCATTTGGTTATTTTGATGGCAGTTGTTTTTTCAATCTTACCTGCTATGATGAATAACCGGGTTGCTGAGTTTTCACTGAGTAAAGGTTTTGAGATGACATGGCTAATGATTTTATATATTGTTGGAGCCTATCTTCATCGTTTGAATTTAAACCAATTTAGTGGAAAGAAATTATTAGCAACTTATTTTGGATGTATGGTTGTAACCTTTGCGATGAAATTTATGGTTGGTAACATTTGGTATTGGTATGTGTCTCCAAGTTTGAGTTTAGGAGCTATTAGTTTATTCATACTATTTGCCAAAATGAAAATTAAAAAAGGTTCTTTATTGTTTAAATGGATAGTTTTAATTTCGCCAACGACTTTAGGTGTCTACTTGGCTCATTTACATCCATTATTGGTGAAATTTGTTATTCGTGGCTTTGCTGAATCATTCGTCAATACGCCAATTGTGATTTATCCTTTATTGATTTTAGGTGTTAGTATCATGATTTACATTTTTGCTTTCTTCATTGAAAAAAGTCGATTACATATTTTTAAATGGTTACATGTTAAGCAATTGATGAATCGTTTAGATGAAATGATCCCTTTTGAAGAATAAAAATAAGCTGGGACAGTTTGTCCTAGCTTATTTTTGTCGAAACCATTTGCTAATCATTAACTGGATTAAGGTTGGAAGTCTAACGACCTTTTCATTACCAATTTTTAAACGAGCTAATTTTAGAATTTTACCTGAGTCTTTGGAGGCAAATAAAAACTTACCTTGATCAGTGAAAATTTCAAAATGTCGGCTAACTTTATTTCTTGAAACATTTGCACCTATTTGGTTTATGGATGACCAAGGAATTTGAATGTAGTCTTCAACATTTTTATCATTGTAAAATTCAAAAGCTTTGTCACCAACTAAAATTTTGCCTACCTTGCCTCCCATGCCCAAGTAAGATGTTGCTTTGGTTTGAAAGTCGACAGTAGTGTTCATGGATTTTGCCAAAGTGAAACTCCCTTCATTGCTTTAAAAATATTATAGCACATGGAAAGTCATAATGAATGACTAATTACCACTAAAAAAAACCTGAGACTTAAGCCTCAGGTTTCCAGCGGATTACATGATTCCAGCAACACGAGCAAGAATACCAACTACGAATAATGCAATGATAATTGTAATTGGAGAAACTTTTTTCTTAAGTAACCACATACATAGGAATGTAAGGAGTAATCCCATCAAACCTGGAATAAGTGAGTTAAGTTGTCCTTGAAGTGTTTGTGCTTGGTATTTATCTAAGCTCATACCACCGATTGCTTGACCAAGAATACCTTTAAGTTCAGGACCTGTAACAGCTCCTTTAGGGAATTCAACGTAAGCACCTTTAGACAAGAGTTTTGAAGGAAGGTTAACTGTAAAGTTAATAGATACCCAACGTTCCACAAGGACAGCAAGGATAAACATACCAAGGATAGATGCACCTTTAGTGATGTCTTGTAAAATACCACCAGACATGTCTTTAGTGATTTCAGAACCTGCTTTGTAGCCAAACTCTTGTGTGTACCATAAGAATGCCATACGGATGATATTCCATCCAAAGAAGAAGAGCAATGGACCAACAATGTTACCTGAAGTAGCAAGTGAAGCTCCAAGAGCACCTAAGATTGGTCGTACAGTAAACCAGAATACTGGGTCACCGATACCGGCCAATGGTCCCATCATACCGATTTTAACCCCTTGGATAGCAGCATCATCGATTTCAGTACCGTTTGCTTTTTCTTCTTCAAGAGCAAGAGTAACACCGATAATTGGAGCAGCTACATATGGGTGTGTGTTAAAGAACTCTAAGTGACGTGTAAGAGCCGCAGCTTGATCTTCTTTAGTTGTATAAAGTTTTTTGATAGCAGGGATTAATGAATATGCCCAACCTAAGTTTTGCATACGTTCGTAGTTCCAAGAACCTTGAAGGAATTGTGAACGCCACCAAACTTTTTGACGATCAGCTTTTGATAATTTAATTTGTTCAGTCATTTTTTGGCCCCTTTCTAGTAGTCTTCTAGGATGTCGCCGATTGGATCGTTTGATCCACCGTTGCTTCCACCACCGTTACCACCTTGTTTTGAAAGGTTAAGGTAAATGAAGGCCATAGCCACACCAATTGTACCAAGAGCGATAAGTGTTAAGTCGCTTAAAGCTGCGAAAGCAAAACCTAGAGCGAAGAATGGCCAAACTTCACGAGTAGCCATCATGTTGATTACCATAGCATAACCTACGGCAACAACCATACCACCACCGACAGCCATACCACCGTTTAACCAGTCTGGCATCATGCCAAGAGCATCTTTAACGGCAGAAGCAGGGATAGCGATTAAAAGTGCAGCTGGAATAGCAATACGAAGACCTTGAAGGAGAAGTGCGATAAAGTGAGCACGTTCAACAGCAGGAATATTACCATCTTTAGCAGCGTTATCAGCAGTGTGAACAAGAGCGACTGAAAGTGTACGAACGATCATTGTTAAGAAAAGACCAGCAACGGCAAGCGGAATAGCTGTTGCTGTTGCGACTGCGATACCTTGAGGAGTGAAGTTTCCACCTTTAACAAGAATAATAGCAGCGGCTACTGAAGCTAAAGCAGCATCTGGTGCAACTGCAGCACCAATGTTTGCCCAACCAAGAGCGATCATTTGTAAAGAACCACCAAGCATAACTCCTGCTTCTAAATTACCAGTAACTAGACCGATAAGTGTACAAGCAACAAGTGGTTGATGGAATTGAAATTGGTCAAGGATACCTTCCATACCTGCGAAGAAGGCAACCACAACGACCAAGATAGCAGAAATAATTGAAATATCTGACATTTTCTTATCCTTTCGAAGTGTAAATAAACATCATATTATATGTAAACTTATCACATATAACGAGTTGTCAATGGTTTTGAAATAAGAAAAACAAGTTTTCCCCATTTCTTTGATTATTTAACGTTTGCTTTTTTGATGAGTTCGAATAAATCTTTTTTAGAGTCATTAGGAACTTTACGGACATCAAATTTAACGCCAAGTGATTGAAGTTTTTCAAAAGCGGCAACGTCATCTTTATCCATTGAAAGAACGTTGTTGACCATTGTTTTACCTGTTGAGTGAGCCATTGAACCAACGTTTAATTCGCCGATTTCAACACCACCTTCAATAGCACGAAGTGCATCTTGAACCGTTTCAAACAAAATCAAGGCATGTGTATTGCCAAAACGTGGGTCTTTAGAAACTTCAATTAATTTTTCAATAGGAACAACATTAGCTTTAACACCGCCAGGTGCAGCTTGTTTAATTAATTGTTTACGTAATTCGTCATTAGCAACTGAATCAGAAGCAACAATAATACGGTTTGCTTTTGAAGCTGGAGTCCAAGCAGTAGCAACTTGTCCGTGTAAAAGACGAGTGTCAATACGTGCAAGATTGATTTTTAATTTTCCATCTCCAATAACGGTTCCTTTTGGAATTGCACCTTGGGCAACTGGAGCAGCAGCTACAACTGGAGCAACTTCAACTGGGTTAAGTTCTTCAGGAAGTGCTTTAACACCATCCTTAGATTCTTTAATAATATTTGCGGCAACTTTTTCAACCCCTGCATTTGCATCCATAAGGCGCTCTGTGTAGGCTTGAATAAGCATTGGCAAGTTAAGACCTGTGATGATTGCCATTTTGCGATCAGGATTTTCTCCCATCACGCGACTAGCCTGGTTAAATGGAGATCCACTCCATAAGTCAGCTAGGACAAGGATTTCATCATCAGCATCAAATTGAGCGATAGCATTGTTGAAGTGTCCGTATAAATCATCAGGTCCTTCGTTTGGCATGAAAGTAACAACTTGTACTTTCTCTTGTTCGCCAAAAATCATAGAACCAGATTGATGAATACCTTCAGCAAATTTACCGTGGCTGGCAATAATAATACCGATACCCATTCTTGTTCTTCCTCCTTATATATTTTTTTTCGTTGAAATGAAAAAGAATAATCTCCTTCCAAAATCATTTGGCAATTCTTTTCCTTTTAAACGAAATTCAAGAACGTCTCTATTTTAAAACGTTTTCAAGTAAAAAGCAATACCTTTTTCAAAATAATTATAAAATATGAAAATCTTTTCAGAATTTAGTAGGATATAATCATTTTTCCCTAAATATCGGTATTATATTATGATTGAATGGAAATATTTTAGAAGAAAATACAGGAAAAAGAGTGAAAGTGACAGAAAAAATATGAAAACTTAAAAGTGTTTAATAAGCAAAATAATGCCAAAAAAACCACTTTTATTCAAAAAGTGGTTTCGTTTTTACTCATAAGAAAAGCTCTTCAAGCTTTTTAGCTACGCCGTCTTCTTCGTTACTATAGTCCAATTGCTGATCTGCATAAGGTAATAAAACAGGACTTGCGTTTTTCATAGCATATCCCGTTCCTGCAAAAGCCAACATTTCGGTATCGTTATGCTCATCGCCAAAAGCAATTAAGTCTTTGTTATCTTTATTCATAATTTTCAACAAATAATTAAGTGCATAGGCTTTATTTATGTTTTTAGGAGAAATCTCTAAAATATTTAATGGACCGCCCCAAGAATCAACCTCTATTTCGTCATCAAAGTAAGCTCTCATATTTTTAGCTAATGCATATTTATCCTCATGATGAGTTTGCATTAATAGGGCATTTGGATTGCGTGTGATTTTGCTTTCTTCAAGTTTCATGTCATCCGTAATTTCATCAACACCAAAGAGTTGGGGATCAATTTTATCACGATTGGAAAGTGTAATGTAGAAGTTTTTGCGGTACTCACTGGCAATAAAATCCATTTTGAAATCGTTCTGGCATTTCAGGATATCAAATAAATACTTCCTATTTAAAGTAACATTATGTTCATACTCCCATTTTTGTTCGGGCATGTGAGTTAAAGAGCCGTTAAATGTTATCATAGGTGTTTTTAATTGCAGTTGCATGTAATAATCTAAGGCCATTCGATAGGGTCTTCCAGTTGAAATAACAACTTGATGCCCTTTCTCTTGTACTTTTTGGATAACCTTTTTAGTGTATTCTGAAATTGTGTTATCGTGGTGTAATAATGTTCCATCTAAATCGATTGCAATAATTTTATTAGTCATGCTTAAAGTATAACAAAAAAACTGTCATTTCAATAGTAATGATTATAAATCTTTTAAAAGCGCTAGCGATTCCCCCGAAAAAGCGAACGTTTATTAAAAATTTTGAAAAATAGTTTGAAAAGTGATTCTGCAAGTGGTACTATAAATGGTGTCGTTTGAAACGATATAAGATGATAAGGAAAGCCAGTCATTTAGGATGACGCTTTTTTTGATTTTACTTTTACACTAAGGAGACTCCATTCAAATGGAAAAGTTTTTTAAATTAAAAGAAAACGGTACAACCGTTTCAACAGAGATTGTTGCTGGTCTGACAACATTCTTTGCGATGTCCTATATCTTATTTGTCAACCCAAGTATTCTTGGGGCTGCAGGTATGCCAACTAAGGCAGTATTTTTAGCTACTATCATTGCTGCTGCCATTTCAACGCTTATTATGGGACTATTTGCAAATGTACCTTATGCACTAGCTCCAGGTATGGGACTAAATGCATTCTTTACCTACACAGTCGTTTTTGGCCTTGGTTTTTCTTGGCAAGAAGCACTCGCGATGGTATTTATCTGTGGTCTATTTAACATTTTTATTACAGTCACAAAAGTTCGTAAAAGTATCATTAAAGCAATTCCTCAAAGCTTACAACATGCTATCGGTGGAGGAATTGGTGTATTCGTGGCCTATCTAGGTTTCAAGAATGCCAATATTATTGATTTTTCATTGTCTGCTCAAAATATTGTTGCGGTAAATGGTGTTGAACCTGCCAAAGCAACCGCTAAAACTTTCGCGAAAGGTATCTTTTCAGTGAATGCAAACGGTGGGGTTGTTCCTGCAATTTCAACATTTACGAACCCAAGTGTTTTATTAGCAGTCTTTGGCTTATTGTTAATGGCTGTTTTAGTCATCAAAAATGTTCGAGGCGCTATTTTAATCGGTATTATTGTGACAACATTGGTTGGTATTCCTTTAGGAGTTGTTGATTTGTCAGCAATCAATTTTGGATCAAACCATATAGGCCAAGCCTTTAACGAATTAGGAACTACATTTTTTGCTGCTTTTGGTGGCATGTCATCTTTATTTAGCGATACGAGTCGTCTACCATTAGTATTAATGACAATTTTTGCCTTCTCCTTATCTGACACATTTGATACCATTGGTACTTTTATCGGTACTGGTCGTCGTACAGGTATCTTCTCTGCAGCAGATGAAGAAGCACTTGAAAATAGTACAGGTTTCAGTTCCAAAATGGATCGCGCCCTTTTTGCCGATGCTATTGGGACATCAATCGGTGCCTTATTTGGAACATCTAATACAACAACTTACGTGGAATCTGCAGCAGGTATTGCTGAAGGTGGACGAACTGGTTTAACTGCTGTTTCAACAGCAATGTGTTTCCTCCTTTCAATCTTACTCCTTCCTCTCGTTGGTATTGTACCAGCAGCTGCAACTGCACCGGCTTTAATTATAGTAGGGGTTATGATGGTATCATCATTCTTGGATGTTGACTGGAGCAATTTTGAAGATGCTCTTCCAGCCTTTTTCGCAGCTTTCTTCATGGCCTTATGTTATTCAATTTCATATGGTATTGCGGGTGCCTTTATTTTCTATTGTTTAGTTAAAATTGTAACAGGCAAATCTAAAGAAATTCACCCTATCTTATGGGGAGCAACATTCTTATTTATTTTGAATTTTGTCATTCTCGCAATTATTTAATTAATCGATAAAGCAAGTGTCTTTGATTACTTGCTTTTTTTGTCTCATGGAATAGACTTGGAAGTCAATTTGTTTTCTGCTATAATAATGCTATGTTTTATAGTGAAAATGAAATGGAACTGATGGATTTTGGTTCACAACTTGGAAAACTTCTTAAGGAAGGGGATATCCTCATCCTAACGGGTGAATTAGGTGCAGGAAAAACAACTTTGACTAAGGGTATTGCAAAAGGGCTTGATATTAGTCAAATGATTAAAAGTCCAACCTACACAATTGTTAGAGAATACCAAGGACGGTTACCCCTTTATCATTTAGATGTATATCGAATTGGTGATGATCCAGACTCGATTGATTTAGATGACTTTATCTATGGCGGAGGTGTTACTGTTATTGAATGGGGAAATCTATTAGATTTATCCTTGTTTGATGATTACCTTGAAATTGTTTTAAGCAAAAAAGAGGATGGTCGTTTGCTGGATTTAAAAGCCAAAGGCGTAAGAAGTCAACAATTACTAGAGGAAATAACTATTGATTGAAATGGAAGTTGTTATCGAAGAGGCAAGAGCTTCAGACGCAATCGGCATTAAACAATTATTTATTGAGCTCGAAGAAGAAACAACTTATATCACAGAGACAGAAAATGTTACTCAAACGTCTCTCTCGGCACTCGAAAAATATTTGGACTTGCAAAATCAATCTGAATCAGACCTGTGCTTACTTATAAAGATTAACCAGGAAATTGTTGGAATCCTGAATGTAACCAATAGTCATCATGAAACTAGCCAACATATTGGAGAACTATTTATGGCCATCCAAAAACCATTTCGTGGCTACGGGTTAGGACGAGATTTATTAGAAATGGCCATAGACTGGGCAAACCAAACACCGGTTTTAAGAAAATTAGAACTACAAGTTCAGGTTAGAAATGAGATTGCGCAATCATTATATGAAAAATGTGGATTTAGGATAGAAGGCACTCGCAAAAAGGGTGTGAAAACAAAGGATGGAGAATTTTTAGATCTATACTATATGGGAAAAGTTCTAAAATAAAAAATTAAATGAAAATTGGAAAAAAAATCTTTTTGATGTTATCAGCGATCATACTGACGAGTGTGCTTGCTTTGGCTGTCTATGCTACAAGTGCTTATACGTTTTCAACTGGAGAATTATCAAAAACCTTCAAAGACTTTGGAACTCCAGGCTCAAAAAGCACAGCCATTAGTCAAACAAAGCCCTTTTCGATTTTATTGATGGGTGTGGATACAGGTTCTTCTGAAAGAAAATCCAAATGGGAAGGTAATAGTGATTCAATGATACTGGTCACTATCAATCCTAAAACAAAGAAAACAACGATGACTAGTTTGGAAAGAGATATATTGATTTCCTTAACGGGACCTAGTTCAAATGACATGAATGGAGCAGAAGCCAAACTAAATGCTGCTTATGCAGCTGGCGGTGCAGAGATGGCAATTATGACCGTTCAAGATTTGTTAAACATCAAAATCGATAATTATGTCCGTATTAATATGCAAGGTTTAGTCGATTTAGTTGATGCAGTAGGTGGGATTACGGTGACAAATGAATTTGATTTTCCCATTTCTATTGCGGACAATGAGCCAGAATATCAGGCAAAAGTAGAACCTGGGACTCATAAAATCAATGGTGAACAGGCTTTAGTCTATGCTCGAATGCGTTACGATGATCCAGAAGGAGATTATGGACGTCAAAAACGCCAACGCATAGTGATTCAAAAGGTGTTACAGAAAATTTTGGCCTTAAATAGTGTGACATCTTATCGCAAAATTTTACAAGCAGTAAGTAATAACATGCAGACTAACATTGAAATTTCCTCTTCTACAATTCCTAAGTTGTTGGGCTATGCTGATGCCCTAAAAAGTATAAAATCTTATCAATTAAAAGGGGAAGGAGAAACCTTAGCTGATGGGGGCTCTTATCAAATTGTAACGGAAGAACATCTCCTTGAAGTCCAAAATCGCATCAGAAAACAACTTGGACTCACAGAGTTAACGCAGTTAAAAACAAGTGCTATTACCTATGAAGAATTGTATGGTATCAGTAAAGTAACCTATACAGAGTCTTCTAGCACAGGGGATACGTCATCAGTACCATCAAATAATCAATCTTCAACCTATAGTGAGTCCAACTCTGCGGGCACTTATTACTCAGCGCCAAATAACTCGGTCACAATCATTCCTCCAGAAAGTAGCAATCAGACTTATTCAAGTTCTGTCTCTGGTACGGTTCCAGCAGATACTACTACGGGAACCATTTCTGGTAACAGCGGAGCGGTTTCCCCAGCTAGCCCTCCATCAACTGTCACACCTGAGACAGGAGTAACAACTCAGAATCCATAATAAAAACAGTTCCAATTGGAACTGTTTTTACTTGTTTTCGTTTTCTTCTGTCTGGTATTTTTCCATACGGTCTTTAATTTGAGAAACTAATGGTTGTGTCTCCTGATTAAAAACCTTCAGTTTATGTGACACATCGTCACCAATATCCTGTAGTTTGTGAACTTCTGTTTGTATCAATGAGACATTTGCTTTTATGCGATCAAGATCAAATTGAATCACATCTTTTTGTTCTTTCAAAGCCTTAGCACTGTTTTTGATTGTTTGTCGCTTGTGATAAGCTGTATAGGCTAAAAAAGAGGTTAAACTAGATATTAGAAATGGTTTTAATTTCATAAATTAACCTCTTTCTGAATACTTTCAGCCAATTGGGCAAGCTTTTCAAAGTCAGGTTCGTGAGTAGTGTATTGAATGGAAAGACCGTCCTCTTGACTATACCTGGGAACCAAATGGATATGAGCGTGAAATACAGTCTGACCAGCTAACTCACCGTTATTATTGACGATATTCATTGCACTAGCTTTCGTCGCTTTTTGGACAGCACGAGCAATCATAGGCAAACGAGAGAAGGTTTCGCTTGCGGTTGAACTATCCATTTCAAACATATTCTTAACATGTTTTTTGGGAATTAAAAGGCTATGTCCAGGAGTCGTTTGAGAAATATCAAGAAATGCTAAAACCTGTTCATCCTCATATATTTTTGATGAAGGGATGTTTCCATTAATGATTTGACAAAAAATACAATCGTCCATAGATTTCTTCCTCATTTTCTTCTTAATAGTACTAGTATAACAAAATATAACTAAAATGACTGTCTAAAGAAATGCTTTAGGAAGGGAATGGCTAATTGTTTTTTCTTGTATGGAAAAGGCAAGCCCTAAACAAAATTTTCCATGTGGCAGTAAGCTACCCTTTTAAATTGCTTTTTTTCTGGGCTAGGCCTTTAAAGATAAAAATTTTCAGATTCATTATACAGGTCAATCTGATATAATGATAATACGAATTGAAAAGACTAGAAAGAAACCTTATGCTAAAAATTGAAAATCTTACAGGCGGTTACCTTAATATTCCAGTGTTAAAAAATATTTCTTTTACAATAGAAGATGGAGAACTAGTTGGCCTAATTGGTTTAAATGGTGCCGGGAAATCAACAACCATTAAAGAAATCATTGGCTTATTAAAACCTTATAATGGGGAAATAACAATTGATGGCCTTAGTATAGAACAAGATAATCAAAACTATAGGAAAAAAATTGGTTTTATTCCCGAAACGCCAAGTTTATATGAGGAATTAACCCTTAAAGAACATATTGAAATTACAGCAATGGCCTATGATATCCCTGTTGAGAAGGCCTTACAAAGAGCTGAAAGTTTATTAGAAACGTATCGCCTTTCGGATAAATTGGATTGGTTTCCAAGCCTGTTTTCTAAAGGGATGAAACAAAAAGTGATGATTATTTGTGCCTTCATTATTGATCCTAGTCTCTTTATATTAGATGAACCCTTTTTAGGACTAGATCCTTTAGCTATTGCAGATTTGGTTGCACATTTAGAAGAAGAAAAAAAGAAGGGCAAGTCCATTTTAATGAGTACTCATGTTTTAGATTCTGCTGAAAAAATGTGTGACCGTTTCATTATTCTTCACAAGGGACAGATTAAAGCTCAAGGAACACTTGAAGAGCTAAGAAAAAGCTTTGGACAGTCAGGTGCTAGCTTAAATGATATCTACCTAATGTTAACAAAAGAGGTTTAAAATGAAACAGTTATTTGCAGAAAGAAAACGTGCTTTTCAAAAAAAACAATTAAAATACCTAAAATATGTTTTTAATGATCATTTTGTTCTTGTATTACTTTTTTTAACAGGCTATGTCTTATTTGAATACAGTAAACTCCTAAAAAATTTTCCCAAAAATCCTATTATTATTCTACTAGCCTTAGCCTTGGTGGTATTGATCTTATGGCCTTTAGGAAAGACAGCTACTTATTTAGAAAAAGCGGATAGTCAATTTCTTTTACCTCAAGAAAAGGCCGTGGTAGAGCACATTCATCACTCAACTAAAGTTTCTTTTAGTCAATGGACACTACTAGCAATTGTCATTTTGATTGTCTTATTACCTCTGTTTTTAAAATCAGGTTTTACATTTTGGGGATTTCTTTTACTGTTGGCAATTTTTACAGTGGCAAAGTGGTTTATACATCATTGGAAAAACACAGCTCTTTTGAATGGGAATGATTTAGACTGGGAGAAAGCTATTGAAACAGAGCATGGTCGCAAACAGGGACTTCTTAAGTTTTACTCATTGTTCACGCAAGTAAAAGGTATCTCCAGCAGTTTCAAAGCGCGTCCTTATCTTAATGGACTGCTTAAATTTATCGGAAAAAAACCAGAGCATTTATGGCTAAACTTATATTTGCGAGCTTTTTTAAGGGGGTCAGATTATTTGGGCATATTTGTTCGCTTAACCACGCTATCATGTTTGGCCTTACTGTTTATTTCCAATACTTATCTAGCCCTAGCGCTAGCATGTCTCTTTAACTATTTGTTGCTTTTTCAACTGCTTGCCCTGTACCATCATTTTGATTATTATGGATTGAACCTTCTTTATCCAAGTTCAAAACCTGTTAAAGTTTCAAATTTATTAACCTTTTTAAAAGGATTATCTCTTATTATTTTTGTTGTTGAAATCATTATTAATCATCACTTAGTAGTCGTTTTTGGCTTAGCTATCTTATTACTTTTCTTAAATCTGATTTATCTCCCACATAAATTAAAGAACATAATTGACTAAGAGAACCAAAACAAGTAAAATAGGAATAAGTGATTTGATAAAGAAAAGGAGGGCGACAACATGACAGTAACAGAAGATGAATTAACTTTGACGCCCTTAAGAGGAAATAGTGGTAAAGCCTATAAAGGGACCTATCCAAATGGGGATCAGGTTTTTATTAAGCTTAATACAACTCCAATTCTACCCGCCTTGGCAAAAGAACAGATTGCTCCTCAGTTACTTTGGGCAAAACGTATGGGTAACGGGGATATGATGAGCGCTCAAGAATGGTTAGATGGTCGTATCTTGACACGTCAAGATATGAATAGTAAACAAATCATTCATATTTTAGTGCGACTACACAAATCTAAACAGTTGGTTAATCAATTATTGCAACTGAATTATAAAATCGAAAATCCTTATGATTTAATTGCGGACTTTGAGCAAAATGCTCCACTGCAAATTCAACAAAACACTTATTTACAAGGTATTGTAAAAGAATTGAAAAGGAGTATGCCAGAATTTAGAGCTGATGTTGCAACCATTGTTCATGGTGACATCAAGCATAGTAACTGGGTTATTACCACAAGTGGAATGATTTATCTCTGTGATTGGGATTCTGTAAGGTTAACTGACAGGATGTATGATGTTGCCTATCTCTTAACGCACTATATTCCTAAATCAAGATGGTCAGATTGGTTGTCTTATTACGGTTATAAAAACAATGAAAAAGTGATGAATAAGATTTATTGGTATGGCCAACTATCTTACTTAACACAAATATTAAGATGTTTTGATAAACGTGATATGGAGCATGTCAACCAAGAGATTTATAATCTCCGTAAGTTTAAAGAGAGTTTTAGAAAGAAATAATGCGAGTTAGAAAACGAAAAGGCGCTGAAGAGCATCTTGAAAATCATCCAGAATATGTTATTATGAATCCTGAGGACATCAAAGGACATTGGAAAGAAGTCTTCGGTAACGACCATCCCATTCACATTGAAGTTGGTTCTGGAAAAGGTGGCTTTATCACAGGTAAAGCATTGCAAAATCCGGAAATTAACTATATTGGAATTGATATCCAACTGTCTGTTCTTAGTTACGCCTTGGATAAAGTATTGGAGTCAAATGCTCCAAATGTTAAACTTTTACGTGTTGATGGTTCTAGTCTAACCAATTACTTTGAAAATGGTGAAATTGATTTACTTTATCTAAATTTCTCTGATCCATGGCCTAAAACAAAACACGAAAAACGACGTCTCACTTATAAGGATTTTCTAGAAACCTATAAGCAGATTTTACCTGAACATGGTGAAATTCATTTTAAAACAGATAATCGTGGTTTGTTCGAATATAGCCTAGCTAGCTTTTCACAATTTGGCATGACTTTAAAACAAGTCTGGTTAGATTTGCATGCTAGTGATTTTGAAGGAAATGTCATGACAGAGTATGAAGAAAAGTTTTCGAAAAAAGGACAAGTGATTTATAGGGTAGAGGCATTCTTTTAAGGATTATGAAGTTGTGTTCAACTTCTTTATATGGAGAGGTCGCATAGTGGCCGAGTGCGCACGCTTGGAAAGCGTGTAGTCCTTAACGGGGCTCGGGGGTTCGAATCCCCTCCTCTCCTTAGATACTCAGGTGAGAGGGTAATGTCTTGCATTATCTTTTATTTGTGGTATAATGACATTAACGAATACAGAAAGGTGGTGAGAAATTTCTCACCACTTTTGTATTGAATTTTAGTGATTTAGGCTTAGACCTTGCGTTTTTTGAGAAAAGGGGGGAATCACCATAGCTAACCAAACAATCATTGATACTGTTATGAAGACTGTATCGCCAGTAATTGAACCACCGTATGAATTGGTTGATGTTGAGTATGAAAAAATGGGAAGTGACTATATTCTCAGTGTTTTTGTAGATAAAGAAGGGGGTATCTCAGTAGAAGATACCGTGACTTTAACGGAATTAATCAGTCCATTATTAGATGCCATTCATCCAGACCCATTTCCAGAACAATATATGTTAGAAGTATCTAGTCCTGGCCTAGAGAGACCGCTTAAAACGCCTGAGGCTTTAACAAAAGCCATTGGTTCCTATGTTAATGTCAGTCTTTATAAAGCAATTGATAAAGTCAAAGTTTTTCAAGGAGACTTAGTAGCATTTGATGGTGATACCTTGACCATCCATTACCTTGATAAGACACGTCAAAAAACTGTTGAAATCCCCTACCAAACTGTTGCAAAAGCGCGTTTGGCTGTAAAATTATAATCGATTTAGTAGAAAGGAATTTTGCTTTTGCAATTCATGCAAAGCATTACACACTATGAGCAAAGAAATGCTAGAAGCCTTCCGTATTTTGGAAGAAGAGAAACACATTAACAAAGAAGATATTATTGAAGCAGTCACAGAATCACTTAAGTCTGCTTATAAACGTCGATATGGGCAATCTGAATCATGTGTCATCGAGTTTAATGAAAAGACAGGTGATTTCCAAGTTTTCTCAGTTAGAGAAGTTGTTGAAGAAGTTTTTGATAGCCGTTTAGAAATCAGTCTTAGTGATGCTTTAGCCATCAGCTCAGCTTATGAGTTGGGTGACAAAATAAGATTTGAAGAATCTGTTGCAGAATTTGGACGTGTAGCAGCACAATCTGCTAAACAAACTATTATGGAAAAAATGCGTCGTCAAATTCGTGAAGTGACCTTTAATGAATATAAAGAACATGAGGGTGAAATCATGACCGGGACAGTAGAGCGTTTTGACCAACGTTTTATCTATGTCAATTTAGGTTCATTGGAAGCACAACTTTCACACCAAGATCAAATTCCGGGGGAAACCTTTAAATCTCATGATCGTATTGAGGTTTATGTTTATAAGGTTGAAAACAATCCAAAAGGTGTTAATGTTTTTGTTAGCCGAAGCCATCCAGAATTCATCAAACGTATTATGGAACAGGAAATTCCTGAAGTTTTTGATGGTACCGTAGAAATCATGAGCGTCTCTCGTGAAGCAGGTGATCGAACAAAAGTTGCAGTTCGTAGTCATAACCCAAATGTTGATGCCATTGGTACAATTGTTGGTCGTGGCGGAAGTAATATCAAAAAGGTTATCAGTAAATTCCATCCTAAGCGTTTTGATGCCAAGACAGGTATCGAAATTCCTGTGGAAGAAAATATTGATGTTATCCAATGGGTGGAAGATCCTGCAGAATTTATATACAATGCAATTGCACCTGCAGAAGTTGATATGGTTCTATTTGATGATGATGATTTAAAACGTGCAACGGTAGTTGTTCCTGATTCTAAATTATCTTTAGCTATTGGTCGTCGTGGACAAAATGTTCGCTTAGCAGCACATTTGACAGGTTATCGTATCGATATCAAGTCTGCTAGTGATTATGAAGCTTCAGAAGCAGCACTAGCAGACTTAGATGGCCAAGAAACAGAAGAAGTTATTTCAAACGAGGAAGAATAAGAATAGAGGTGTTATATGCCTAAAACAAGGAAAATTCCTTTACGCAAATCACTCGTTTCAGGTGAAATTATTGATAAGCGTGATTTACTTCGTATCGTCAAAACAAAAGATGGTCAGGTTTTTATTGATCCGACAGGTAAACAAAATGGTCGTGGGGCTTATATAAAACTAGATAATGAAGAAGCACTTCTTGCAAAGAAGAGAATGGTTTTCAATCGTAGTTTTTCAATGGATATTCCAGAAAGTTTTTACGATGAATTAATTGCTTACGTTGATCATAAAGTGAAAAGAAGAGAGTTAGGTCTTGAATAATTTACAACGATTAGCTAATCTCATTGGCTTGGCACAGCGTGCAGGAAAAATCATTTCTGGTGAGGAATTGGTCGTTAAAGCCATTCAAGGGAATCAAATCAATTTGGTTTTTCTAGCAAATGATGCTGGACCTAATGTCACAAAAAAAGTAACAGATAAGTGTAAATATTATAATGTAGAAGTCTCCACAGTGTTTAACGCACTGGAATTAAGTGCTGCACTTGGTAAGCCGAGAAAGGTTGTTGCCATAGCAGATGCTGGATTTTCAAAGAAAATGAGGACTCTTATGAAATAGACGAATAGGAGGACACAAATTGTCAAAGAAAAGATTACATGAAATTGCCAAGGAAATTGGTAAAACAAGTAAAGAAGTTGTAGAGCAGGCTAAAAGTTTAGGATTAGATGTCAAAAGTCATGCCTCAAGCGTTAGCGAAGAGGATGCCAAAAAAATTGTATCGACATTTACAGAAAAACCAAAAACTGAGACAAAACCAAAGATTAAAGCAGTTGATGAAACTCCTAAACCAAAACTTGAAGCTGTAAAAGAAGAAGTGAAGGTTGAAAAAACGCAAACTGTACAGGAAACAGTAAAACCAACAGTAGCCAGACCTAAAAGCCGAAACTTTAAAGCTGAACGTGAAGCACGTGCTAAAGAACAAGCGGCTCGTCAAAAACGAAATGCACAAGAGTCAACAGAACGTCGACAAGATAATCGTTACCAACAAAAAAATGACCAAGGGTCAAAAAATCGTAACTTTAATAAGTCACAGGGTCAAGCCAAGGACAGACGATTTGATGCGAAAGGTTCTCAGCAAAATAATCGCCAAGACAGTCGTATAGCATCAAACAAGCCAAACCATAATGACAAGTTTAATGCGGCTAATCGCAATCAAAACAATAGTCAACAAGAAAGACAAGTTGGTGCGGCAAGAATTGACTTTAAAGCTCGTGCAGCTGCTTTGAAAGCTGAGCAAAATGCAGAATACATGCGTCATAAAGAAACACAACTTCGTGAACAAGAAGAGGCAAGACGCTTAGCAGAACGTGCTAAGGAAGAAGCACGCTTAGCTGCACAAAAAGCAGCTGAAGAAAAAGCGAAAGAAGCAGAAAAAGCTGTTAAAACAGAAAGATTTGAACCCAAATCAGCTGTAGCTAGTATGGTAGCACCGGAGGCTGTTAAACCAGTCGATAAACGTCGGAAAAAAGCACGTCCTGAAAAATCATATGAAGATCAATCTTCTAATGAAAATGGACAAAAACAAAATAAAAAGAGTTGGAACAATCAAAACCAAGTGAGAAATCAAAGAAATAGTAACTGGAACAAAAAACCTAAAAAAGGTAAAAATGCAAAAAATAACACTGTCGCTCCAAAACCAGTAACAGAGCGTAAATTCCATGAATTACCAAAAGAATTCGAATATACAGAAGGTATGACAGTTGTCGAAATTGCAAAACGTATTAAGAGAGAACCTGCAGAAATTGTTAAAAAACTATTTATGATGGGTGTTATGGCAACACAAAACCAGTCTCTTGATGGTGATACGATTGAACTGTTAATGGTTGATTATGGTATTGAAGCAAAAGAAAAAGTCCAAGTTGATGATGCTGATATCGAACGCTTCTTCGAAGATGACACTTACTTAAATCCAGATAAGTTAGTAGAGCGCGCTCCTGTTGTCACTATTATGGGACACGTTGACCATGGTAAAACAACATTGCTTGATACCTTGCGCAATTCACGTGTTGCAACTGGAGAAGCTGGTGGTATTACACAACATATTGGTGCCTATCAAATTGAAGAAGCTGGTAAAAAAATCACTTTCCTAGATACACCAGGTCACGCGGCCTTTACAAGTATGCGTGCGCGTGGAGCATCTGTAACTGATATTACCATCTTAATTGTTGCTGCAGATGACGGTGTCATGCCGCAAACAATTGAAGCCATCAACCACTCAAAAGCAGCTGAAGTCCCAATTATTGTTGCTATTAACAAAATTGATAAGCCTGGAGCTAATCCAGAGCGTGTCATCTCAGAGTTAGCAGAACATGGCATCATCTCAACAGCTTGGGGTGGGGACTCTGAATTTGTCGAAATTTCAGCAAAATTCAATAAAAATATTGATGAATTGTTAGAAACGGTTCTATTAGTTGCAGAAGTAGAAGAGCTAAAAGCAGATCCTACTGTTCGTGCTATTGGTACTGTTATTGAAGCTCGTCTTGATAAAGGAAAAGGGGCAGTTGCTACCCTTCTTGTACAACAAGGAACGCTTCATGTTCAAGATCCGATTGTTATTGGTAATACTTTCGGACGTGTCCGTGCTATGACAAATGATTTAGGACGTCGAGTGAAAGTCGCTCCACCATCAACCCCAGTATCCATTACTGGACTAAATGAAACTCCTATGGCTGGTGACCATTTTGCAGTTTATGAAGATGAAAAAGCTGCGCGTGCAGCAGGTGAAGAACGTGCCAAACGTGCTCTTCTTAAACAACGTCAAAACACTCAGCGCGTAAGCTTGGATAATCTATTTGATACCCTTAAAGCTGGAGAAATCAAAACAGTTAATGTCATCATTAAAGCTGACGTACAAGGTTCTGTAGAGGCATTGGCAGCATCATTACTGAAAATTGAAGTAGAGGGTGTTCGTGTCAATGTTGTTCACTCAGCAGTTGGTGCCATCAATGAATCAGATGTAACCCTTGCTGAAGCATCCAATGCTGTTATCATCGGCTTTAATGTTCGTCCAACACCTCAAGCCCGTCAACAAGCAGAAACGGATGATGTTGAAATTCGTCTTCATAGCATCATCTATAAAGTTATCGAAGAAGTTGAAGAAGCCATGAAAGGGAAACTTGATCCAGAATATAAAGAAAAAATTCTTGGTGAAGCTGTCATCCGCGAAACATTTAAAGTTTCTAAAGTGGGAACTATTGGTGGATTTATGGTCCTTAATGGTAAAATTACGCGTGACTCAAATGTCAGGGTTATTCGTGATAGCGTTGTTATCTTTGATGGAAAACTAGCTAGCTTGAAACATTATAAAGATGATGTGAAAGAAGTTGGAAATGCCCAAGAAGGTGGTTTAATGATTGAAAAATTCAACGACTTGCAAGTTGATGACAACATTGAAGCATACATTATGGAAGAAATCGTTCGTAAATGATATTAACAAGGGAGACCTAAGTCTCTCTATGTAAAAGGGAAGTTGCTATATTGAGAACTTCCGAGTTACTCCAAGATATTTCAGAAAGGAGTCTTACTATGGCAAATCATCGTATTGATCGAGTGGGAATGGAAATAAAACGCGAAGTAAATGCTATTTTGCAAAAAAAAGTTCGTGATCCACGCGTAGAGGGTGTTACCATCACAGAAGTGCAAATGTTGGGTGATTTATCTGCAGCAAAAGTATATTACACAGTAATGAGTGATTTAGCTTCTGATAATCAAAAAGCGCAACTAGGACTTGAAAAAGCTACCGGAACTATCAAACGAGAATTAGGGAAAAACCTTACCATGTATAAAATTCCTGATTTGATATTTGAGAAAGATAATTCCATTGCCTATGGTAATAAAATTGACCAACTTCTTCGTGCTTTAGATAAGAAGTCATAAAAAATTGACCTAATTTTTAGGTCAATTTTTTTAATTTATATATTTACAATTGTAGATATATCAGTTATAATATATTTACAAATGTAAACAAAAGAGGTGGTCATAATGGAAATGACAAGTTCAGAATTGGAAGTCATGCGTGTTATCTGGACTGGAGAAGAAGTTAAAAGTAGTGACATTATAGAAATTTTGCAACAAAAATGGTCATGGTCGCCTTCTACGATAAAAACTTTATTAGGACGCTTAGTTGACAAGAATTTGGTAACAAGCAGAAGAGAAGGTCGAGCCTATGTCTATCAGTCATCGGTTAATCAAAAGGATTATCATCTCAAAATGCTGGAAACCAATTTAAATCAAATTTGTCAGCGTCAACACCAGTCATTATTGAGAGAGTTGATCAAAAAATTACCTATGACAGATGCAGATAGTGATGCCTGGCAAGCACTCTTGTTGGAAAAAAAGAAAGAAACAGTAGCTGCTATTCCTTGTAACTGTATACCCGGACAATGCCAGTGTATGAAAGGGGGACACTCAAATGTCTAAAGATATTTACCTTATTGATGGTATGACTTGTGCTTCCTGTGCACTAACTGTTGAAAATGCTGTGAAAGAACTTCCAAATGTTGAAACAGCAGTTGTCAATTTAACAACAGAAAAATTAACAGTTACTTATCCAGAAGGAGAAGTGACAGCTCAAATGATTGAAGAGGTTGTTGCCAATGCCGGCTATAAAGCTTCAGTCTATCAACCAAATGCAACAAATAACCTAACTGATCGTCAGCGTCAACATGTCAACCGTTACTGGCATCAGTTTATTTTATCAAGCCTTTTTTCAATCCCCCTTCTTTATCTAGCGATGGGCTCAATGCTAGGGTTTTGGCTACCATTAGGTTTATCACCAGAATCTGAACCGATAAGGTTTGCTCTCTTGCAACTTTTCTTAAGCCTACCGGTTATTTATATTAGTAGAGGTTATTACCTAAATGGTTTTAAAGCACTTCTTAAAGGTCATCCTAATATGGATAGTCTTGTTGCTTTAGCAACAAGTTTTGCATTTGGCTATAGTCTTTTTGCTACTTATCACATCATTCTGGGTCATAACCACTACATCCATCAGTTATACTATGAATCAGTTGTCGTTATCCTTACATTGATTACTCTAGGTCATTTTTTTGAAAGTAAGTCCAAAAATCAAACTTCTGAAGCCATCCAAAAGCTTTTATCCCTAAAAACAAATGAAGTCCGAAAAATCACATCTACTGGTACTAGCTTAATTCCTATTGAAAGTGTCCAGATTGGTGATTGGGTAATGGTCAAACCTGGTGAAAAGATTCCTGTTGATGGTAAAGTTGTTAATGGGAGTTCTTATGTGGATGAAGCTATGTTAACAGGAGAAAGTATTCCTAAAGAAAAAGGGATAAATAGTCTCGTTTACACGGGAACCATTAATGGACAGGGTAATCTAAGCATTGAAGTGACCAAAACAGAAGAAGATAGTTTTCTAGCGCAAATCATTCGTTTAGTAGAAGAAGCGCAAGGAAGCAAAGCCCCTATTGCACATATTGCTGATAAAGTGTCCGGTATCTTTGTCCCAATTGTTATGGCAATAGCCCTTCTAACGGCCTTATTTTGGTTTTTCATCATGCATGAAAGTTTAACCTTTTCTTTAACAACTGCCATAGCAGTTCTGGTAATAGCCTGCCCTTGTGCGCTTGGTTTGGCAACGCCAACAGCCATAATGGTTGGTTCTGGTCGCGCAGCTCAGAACGGTATCCTCTTTAAAGGTGGAGAATATCTGGAAAGCCTCCATCATATGGACACCGTTGTTTTCGATAAAACAGGAACCATTACAGAAGGAAAACCAAGGGTTATTGATTCCCACTTCGTGGATCCCAAAGATCCTGACTTGTTAAAAGAAGTCATCGCCTTAGAAAAATTGTCGGAACATCCTTTGGCGAAAGCTATTGTTGCCAAAGCTGAGGCAGAAGATGTTGATGAAGTGGAGGTCAAAGACTTTACAAGTTGTACCGGCAGAGGTATCAAAGGACGAGTGAATCATCAATGGCTTCTGGTTGGGAACCAAGCTTTCATGGAAGAAGAGGGAATATCACTACCTAGCAGTCACTTGTCAGAAGAAAAGAAAGGTAATCAAGCCTCAACAATCGTTTATATTGCAAAAGACAAGGTATTCAAAGGGCAACTCTATATTGCTGACCAAATCAAAGCTGATAGCAAGGAAACAGTCACTGCCTTAAAAGAAAAGGGAGTAAAAACCATACTCCTAACAGGTGATAACCATGAAACAGCTGCTTCCATTGCCCAAGAAGCGGGTATAGATAAGTTTTATAGCCAAGTTTTTCCAGACCAAAAAGAGAAGCTTGTTAAAGCATTGCAAAGAGAAGGCAAGCAAGTAGTTATGGTAGGTGATGGTATTAATGATGCTCCTGCCTTGGCATCTGCAGATATTGGTATTGCCATTGGATCAGGAACAGATATAGCTTTGGAATCAGCAGATATCATCTTGATGAAATCACAAGTCAAAGATTTACTTAAGGCCATCTCTCTTAGTCAAAAGACGATAAAAATTGTTAAAGAAAATCTATTTTGGGCCTTTATTTACAACATTTTAATGATTCCTGTGGCAATGGGTATCCTTCATTTGTTTGGTGGTCCCTTATTAAATCCAATGTTAGCAGGTATGGCTATGAGTTTGAGCTCAGTTTCAGTCGTCCTCAATGCCTTAAGATTAAAAACACTAAAATTATAAAGGAGAACACTTATGGAAAAAGCTTATCAGGTCACGGGAATGAAATGTGACGGTTGTGTCAAAACAGTAACGGAAAAACTTTCAGCCGTTAGAGGGGTAGAAAAGGTTCTTGTAGATCTTAACAAGCAAGAAGCTCTCATAACAGGCAACCCTTTTCCTTTTGCATTAAGCAGAGCTTTAAAAGGAACCAAATTTAAGATCAGAAAAAAATAAAAAAGTCATTCTCTCTTGAGAATGGCTTTATTTTTGGTTTGCTATGATTAATTGAGTCCGTTCTTTATAATCATTAAAGACTTCTGGCTGGATACGGGAATCAGTAATGGTTTTATCAATTTGATCTAGTTGATAGAAGACTGAGAAATCATAGGCATTGAATTTTTGATTGTCAACTAACAGTATTTTCTCTATGGCGTTATTTAAAGCAATTCTCTGGATTTGCCCTTCAGATTCATTATAGGTTGCGATGTCATTTTGGTAAATGCCATTACAGCCAATGAATGCTTTTGAGAATTTTAGTGTTGAAATGGTTTGGTTGGTTAAACTACCAACAAAAGCACCCGTGATATTACGATATTCTCCACCAATTAAAATCAAATCAATGCTGTCACTATTTTTGAGAATATCGAAGACAGGAAGGCTATTGGTAACAATACGAATGGTTTTATCGATGAGTTGCTCAGCAAAAAATTCTAAGGTTGTTCCTGGACCGATAAAGATAGTCTCGCCGTCATTAATAAGAGTAGCAGCAAAGCTAGCAATCTCTTTTTTCTCTTTCGTTTGCACGTTTAATTTTTCGGTATTGGATTTTTCTAATTTTTTGATGGGAGAAGAAATACTTTGAGCGCCGCCGTGAATTCTGACAAGTTTTCCAGCTTTTTCCAGTTCATCCAAATCCCTACGGGCAGTCATATCGGAAACTTTCAAATGTTGCATGATTTCATTAACAGTAATAATGCCATTCGTGTTCACTTTATCAATAATCTTGAGTAATCGTTCTCTCTTTAACATGCTGTTCTCCTCCTTTCGTCACTTTTTTTTTATAATAGCACAAAAAAAGCAATAATTCAATAAATAACAAAAATAAACAAAAAATAACAATAAAATTCAAAATAAGTGTTGATTTATGTTTGAAACTATACTATAATGATTTTGCAAACGATTACTAAACATGTTTAAACAAAAATACAGTTTGTGTAAGAACACAATGAGAAAGTGAGGAATAAAATGACTTCAGATATACTTTTTACAAAAGTAGATTCTCAATCTGATTTATTCGAAGCAGTTGCAAATCAGTTATTAACAAAGAAATATGTCACAGAAGACTATCGTAAAGCCTTAATGGACAGAGAAAAGGATTTTCCAACTGGTTTAAAAATTGATTATAAAGATGGCAGTGATGTCTTATATGCTGCAATCCCACATACAGAAACAAGTTATTGTCTTGTTGAGCGTGTTGTTTATGTTAGAAATGATAAAGCTATTACCTTTAAACACATGATTAATCCAGAAGAGGACTGTCATGTTCAAGATTTCTTCTTTATTATTAATAATAGAAATGATGGCCAAACTGATATCTTATCAAATCTTATCACATTTTTTATGACCAAAGGCAATCTAGAAAAACTGGCAAGTTTTGAAGGAAATGAAAATCAAATCAACCAATATTTAATAGAAAAAGGAGTACTAAATTATGATTAAAATTTTAGCAGCATGTGGAGCAGGTGTGAATTCAAGTCACCAAATTAAAGATGCCATTGAAACTCAAATGTCTGAACGAGGCTATGATGTTCATTGTGACGCAGTAATGGTCAAAGATATCACAGAAGAAATGGTTTCAAAATATGATATCTTTACACCAATTGCTAAAACAGATTTAGGATTTGACATGCCAATTCCAACAGTAGAAGCAGGTCCAATTCTTTACCGTATTCCTGTCATGAGTGAGCCCGTCTATGCAGAACTTGAACGCGTTATTAATGAGAATCAATTAAAATAATAAGAGGAGACAGATATGCAATCTTTTTTAGATATTGTTAATCATCTATTCAATCCACTCATAAGCATGGGCTCAGGTGTTGTCATGCTTGTTGTTATGACTGCCTTAGCCATGGCATTTGGTGTTAAATTTACGAAAGCCTTGGAAGGCGGTATCAAATTAGCCATTGCTTTAACAGGTATCGGAGCTATCATTGGTATCTTAACAGGAGCCTTCTCTGAATCGTTACAAGCCTTTGTAAAAAATACTGGTATCAGTTTAAATATTATTGACGTAGGTTGGGCACCTTTAGCTACTATTACCTGGGGATCACCATACACACTTTATTTCTTACTCGTTATGTTGGTAGTCAATATCCTCATGATAATTATGAATAAAACAGATACGTTAGATGTTGATATTTTTGATATTTGGCATTTATCAATTACTGGTTTACTTATCATCTGGTATGCTAACCGTAATCACTTACCGATTATTTTATCGGTTATCATTGCAACCTTTGCCGTAGTCTTAGTTGGTGTTCTAAAAATCATTAATTCTGATTTGATGAAACCTACTTTTGATGACTTATTGGGCGCTGGTCCTACTTCTCCAATGACCTCAACTCATATGAACTATATGATGAACCCAGTCATTATGGTTCTTGATAAACTTTTTGACAAGGTTTTCCCAGGTCTAGATAAATATGACTTTGATGCTGCGAAACTCAATAAAAAAATTGGTTTTTGGGGATCAAAATTCTTTATTGGTATGATTTTAGGATTTGTTATAGGGATTATGGGAGACCCACATTTTAAGATTGAGTCAATCAAACATTGGTTTGAATTAGGATTCACTGCAGGTGCCTGTCTTGAACTCTTCTCCTTAATTGGCTCTTGGTTTATTGCAGCCGTTGAACCTTTATCACAAGGGATTACCAACTTTGCAAATGCCAAAATGGGAGGACGCCGTTTCAATATTGGATTAGATTGGCCTTTCATTGCTGGTCGAGCTGAAATCTGGGCCTGTGCTAATATCTTAGCTCCTATTATGCTTGTGGAAGCTCTAATCTTATCAAAAGTAGGTAACGGCATCTTGCCACTTGCAGGAATAATTGCAATGGGAATGACTCCTGCCCTCTTAGTGGTAACACGAGGACGTCTCATTCGTATGATTATTTTTGGTTCTCTTCTTTTACCACTCTTCTTACTTTCTGGAACAATGATTGCTCCATTTGCCACTGAATTGGCTAAGAAAGTTGGAGCCTTTCCAGCAGGAGCTCCAGCAGGCTCATTAATCACCCATTCAACATTAGAAGGTCCAATGGAAAAAATATTTGGTTATATGATTGGACAAGCGACAACAGGTCAATTAAGTGCAATCTTTACCTTACTCATTTTTATGGTGATTTACCTTGGCTTATTTGCTTGGTATGCAAAACAAATGAAAAAACGTAACGAACTCTATCTAGCAGAAAAGAACTAATTTGACAATTGAAGACATACACCGATAGTTGAAACTATTGGTGTATAACTTTAGTTTTTACCAAACAAAAACAAACACAATAAAAACAATTGTAAACAAAAAAGGAGAATGACATGACTATAATATTAGGTTCCGATAAAAATGGATTTGACTTGAAAGAAGTGATAAAAGAATACTTAACAAATGAAGGGTATTCCATTCAGGATGTTTCAAATAATGAAAGAGATTTTGTTGATAATACCTTAGCGGTTGCCAAAGCGGTTATGGAAAACGAAGACAACCTCGGAATTATGATAGATGCTTATGGAGCAGGTCCTTTTATGGTAGCAACAAAACTCAAAGGGATGGTAGCTGCAGAGGTATCAGATGAACGTTCAGCATATATGACGCGTGGCCATAATAATGCTCGCATGATAACTATGGGATCAGAAATTGTGGGACCTCTATTAGCGAAGAATATTGCTAAAGGTTTTGTAACAGGTAAATATGATGGTGGACGTCATCAAATTCGTGTTGACATGCTTAATAAAATGGCTTAAGGAAAAGGAGATTAGAGATGAGAATTGCAATTGGATGTGATCATATTGTTACGAACGAAAAAATGGCTGTTTCAGATTTTTTGAAATCGAAAGGTTATGAAGTTTTAGATTTTGGGACTTACGATCATACAAGAACCCATTACCCCATTTTTGGAAAACGAGTTGGTGAAGCTGTTGCTAATGGGGATGCCGACTTAGGTGTATGTATTTGTGGAACAGGTGTAGGGATTAATAATGCGGTTAATAAGGTTGCAGGAATTCGTTCTGCGCTCGTACGTGATATGACTTCTGCTCTTTATGCCAAAGAAGAGTTAAATGCTAACGTTATTGGTTTTGGGGGAAAAGTCACAGGTGAACTTTTAATGTGTGACATTATTGAAGCTTTCATCAAGGCTGACTATAAAGAAAGTCCAGAAAACAAGGTGTTGATAGAAAAAATTTCAGCCTTGGATAGTCAAAATACAGATCAAACCAATCCTAACTTTTTCAATGAGTTTCTTGAAAAATGGGACAGAGGCGAATATCACGACTAGGAGTTAACATGATTTTAACCATTACCTTAAACCCTTCTGTTGACATTTCCTATCCATTAGAAGATTTTAACTTGAATACTGTCAATCGTGTTGCTCTACCTAAAAAAACAGCTGGTGGCAAAGGCTTAAATGTGACCCGTGTTTTACATGAGGCAGGTCAAGAAGTTGTGGCAACTGGATTAATTGGTGGGCAATTAGGCGACTATTTAAGTCATCAATTGACCGAATCCGGTATTGCTAATCAGTTTCTAACCATCAAAGGGGAAACACGTAATTGCATTGCTATCCTCCATCAAGGTATGCAAACTGAAATCTTAGAAAATGGTCCTTATGTTGATATTGATGAAGCAGATGCCTTCACTAACCACCTTAATCTTATTATTAAGCAATTTGATGTAGTCACTATTTCAGGTAGTTTACCAAGAGGTTTAGAGCAAAACTATTATAGTAAACTCATTGCCACTGCAAAAGCATACGATAAAAAAGTTGTTCTCGATTGTTCTGGGCAAGCCTTGATTGAAGTCTTAAAAGGCAAAGCTAAACCAACGGTCATAAAGCCTAACAAAGAAGAATTGGAGCAAATTCTTGGTAGCAATATTAAAGAAGGTGATTTGGAACACTTAAAAGAGCTTTTAAAATCGCCAATTTTCGAAGGAATTGAATGGATTATTGTTTCTTTAGGTGCAAATGGTGCTTTTGCAAAGCATCTGGATACTTTTTATAAAGTGACAATTCCGAAGATTACTGTTGCAAATCCAGTAGGTTCCGGAGACTCTACCGTAGCAGGAATTGCATGGGCTTTACAAGTTGCAGATCAACCAGAAACATTACTTAAAAAGGCAAATGTTTTAGGGATGTTAAATGCTCAAGAAGCAATGACAGGACATGTCAACATGGCGAATTACAATGATTTATTTGAACAATTGAGAGTAGAAGAGGTATAAGATTGATGACAATGACAAAACAAAAACGAGACTATTTAGAAAAACTAAGCCATAATGGTATTATTTCAGCTCTTGCTTTTGATCAACGAGGGGCTTTAAAACGCATGATGGCTGCTCACCAAAGTACAGAGCCAACAGTAGAGCAGATTGAAGAATTGAAAGTTATGGTTTCAGAAGAATTAACACCCTATGCTTCATCAATTTTGCTAGATCCAGAGTATGGTTTACCAGCTGTTAAAGTCAAAGATGAGCAAGCCGGTCTCCTTTTAGCATACGAAAAAACAGGTTATGATGCCACAACGACATCACGACTTCCGGACTGTTTAGTGGAATGGTCAGCAAAACGCCTCAAAGAAGCAGGTGCAGACGCCGTTAAATTCTTACTTTACTATGATGTTGATGGAGACCAAGCTATCAATAATCAGAAAAAAGCCTATATTGAGCGCATCGGATCAGAATGTCAGGCAGAAGATATCCCATTTTTCCTAGAAATTTTAACATATGATGAAAAGATTGCGGATAACGGCAGTCTTGAATTCGCAAAAGTTAAAGCCCATAAAGTTAACGAAGCCATGAAAGTTTTCTCAGATGAGCGATTCGGCATTGATGTCCTAAAAGTAGAAGTACCTGTAAACATGAATTATGTAGAAGGATTCGCGGAAGGGGAAGCTGTTTTCACAAGGGAAGAAGCTGCGCAGGCCTTTAAAGAGCAAGAAGCTGCCAGTCACCTCCCATATATTTACCTTAGTGCCGGTGTTTCAGCGGAGCTTTTCCAAGAAACCTTAGTCTTTGCGGCAGAATCAGGTGCTAAGTTCAATGGTGTCCTCTGTGGCCGTGCGACATGGGCAGGTTCCGTTCCAGTTTACATTGGTCAAGGACAAGAAGCTGCTCGTCAGTGGTTACGCACAGAAGGCTTTAATAATATTGATGGCCTTAATAAAGTCATTGAAAGAACAGCTAGTTCTTGGCATGATAAGGTAAAAGAATAGGAGTAGAAGATGGCTTTAACGCTTGAAAATGAGTTTTTAAGGCTGAGCTTTAAAGATTTAGGCGGGGAACTGTCATCCATCCAGGATAAAGATGGTTTAGAATATCTTTGGCAAGGAAATCCGGATTACTGGAGTGGACAAGCTCCAGTTCTCTTTCCAATATGTGGCAGTTTAAGAAACAATCAAACACTCTATGATGACAATCGGCTTGGGCTAGAAAAAGGAACCATGCCAAGACATGGTATTGTGCGGAAAGAATATTTTAAGGGAAAAAAAGTCTCAGATAATCAAGTGACCTATTATTTGGACAGTAGTGACAAAATGTTAAGCTCTTTTCCTTATCGTTTTTCTCTAAGTGTAGATTATTACTTAAAGGGTAAGACTATTACGGTCACCTATCGGGTAAAAAACCTTGAGTCAGACTTTTCAATGCCATTTACGATTGGTGCACATCCAGCTTTTAACTGCCCTCTTTTTGAAAATGAGTCCTATGAAGACTATTATTTAGAGTTTTCAGAAATCGAAAATTGCAGTAGCGCTCAGGTTTTTGCTGATTCTGGTTTAGTTGATTTAGATAGTCGCCAACCATTTTTGGAAAATTCAAGACAACTAGCTTTAGACTATGGCTTATTTAAAGATGATACCTTGCTACTGGATCGTTTGTCATCAAAGCGTATTAGCTTGCTTTCGAGAAACCATGAAAAAGGATTAACATTAAATCTCCGTGATTTTCCTTTCTTGGTTTTATGGTCAACTGCTAATAAAGGTCCATTTATTGCCCTAGAACCTTGGTTAGGTGTTTCTACTTCTAAAAATGAAAGTGATCGTTTTCAAGATAAAGTCAATACACAATTATTAAAACCACAGGAAAGGCAAATGTATTCTTACGAAATCAACATTAAATAAACATTTTTTGTTTGAAAGGGTTTACATTATTTTGGTTTTGTTGTATAATTTAATCACAATAGCATATGGTGGATTGTAACTAAATCAATTAGACAAGACCACAAATAGATTGAAAGGGGTATTTCAATTTATTTGTGGTCTTTTGTTTTTTTTTAGAATGGAGGAAGTCATGTATAAGCTTATTCGTTCCTTGAATAATAACGCTGCTTTGGTGAAAGACAAACAAAATAATGAAGCAGTTATTATGGGATTAGGAATTACCTTTCAAAAGAAAAAAGGTGATTTAATCAGGGAAGAAAAAGTTGAAAAAATTTTTCTGATTAAAAATAATGAAACCAAAGAGAATTTATTGATGTTATTAAAAGATGTACCACTGGATTTTGTTTCTGTGACATTTGAGGTGATTGACCAATTAGTAGCACAGTTTCATTATCCCGTACAAAATTACATCTATGTGACTTTAACAGATCATTTATTTGCTTCATATAACATGTTAAAAGAGGATAGATATATGGTCAGCAATTTACCTGAATTACTAGCCCAATACCCACTAGAAGCAGAAATGGGACGATTGGCATTAAGCATGTTCAATCAGAAATTAGCTGTAACATTTCCAGAAGATGAAGTTCAAAGAATTGCCTTGCATTTTATCAATGCTAAAGGTATAGAAAAAACAAGACCTGATAAGGAAAGTTTTGACGAAGTCGTTATTTTACAAGAAATAAAAGCAGTTTTAATGCAGTACGGGATTTTAAGGAGTGATCTGAATAGCAATTACTATGATCGACTAATGATTCACCTTAGTTATTTTTTACATGGATTAGAACGCGAAAATAAAGCAAACGCTTCTATTTTGAATTTAGAAAAACAAATCTTAGAAGAGTACCCCAAAGCCTATCAGATTGGAAGTAACATTTATGAATTAATCGCTCAACATACACATAAAGACTTGTTTGAAGGCGAAAAATTATACATTGTATTACACATTCAAAGATTACTTTAAGGAGAATAAAATGGACAAAGAAACAGTTACCATGCTTGGTTTTGAAATTGTTGCATATGCAGGAGAAGCTCGTTCAAAACTCTTGGAAGCATTAACAAAAGCTCAAGAAAAGGATTTTAGTGAGGCCAATCGCTTGATTGAAGAAGCTAATAAAGTTTTGAATGAAGCTCATAATAAACAGACAGAAATGTTAGCTAAAGAAGCCAGTGGAGAGGATATTGCAATGGGTCTTATTATGATGCATGGACAAGACCATCTTATGACAACAGTCCTATTAAAAGATTTAATGACACATTTCATTTATCTCTATCAAAATCATATGTAAACAGGAGGAAATCTTATGAACGGATTAGTTCATCAAATTGAAAAAATGAAACCCTTTTTTGAAAAGGTCTCTCGTAATATTTATTTGAGAGCTATTAAAGATGGCTTTATAGCTGGAATGCCAATCATCATTTTTTCCAGTATCTTTATGTTAATCGCTTTTGTTCCTAACATTTGGGGATTTCATTGGGATCCCAAGATAGAAGCGATGATTGTTAAGCCTTATTCTTATTCAATGGGAATATTAGGCCTTTTAGTTGCTGGAACAACAGCAAAAAATTTGACAGACTCTTTTAATAGAGATTTACCTGCGACAAATCAAATCAATAATATTGCTACATTAATTACGGCTATTGTAGGTTTTCTCTTATTGTCTTCTGATCCACTTAAAGGAGGATTCTCTTCTAGTCATCTAGGTACCTCTGGATTATTGGCAGCTTTTATTGCAGCATTTATCACAGTCAATATTTACAAGTTTTTTATTAAACGGAATATTACGATTAAAATGCCTGCTGAAGTTCCACCGAATATCGCACAAACTTTCAAAGATATATTCCCCTTATCGACTTCAATACTTGTGATGTACGGTATCGATTTAGTGATAAGACAATTAAGCGGTCAAAATTTTGCAACAACCGTTATTACCTTGTTTCAACCCCTGTTTACAGCAGCTGATGGCTATCTTGGTTTGGCTATTATTTATGGGGCAATGGCCATGTTTTGGTTTATTGGAATTCACGGTCCATCAATTGTTGAACCGGCAGTTTCAGCCATTATGTTATTAAATATTGACAAAAACATTGCTTTAATTGGTGATGGTCAACAAGCAACTCACCTTATCACACCAGGCCTACAATACTTTGTAGCGACTATGGGAGGAACAGGTGCTACCTTGGTTGTTCCTTTTATGTTTATGTGGCTCTCTAAGTCCAAACAAAATAAAGCAATAGGAAGAGCAGCAGCAGTTCCAACCTTCTTTGGCGTTAATGAACCCATCTTATTTGGAGCACCTTTGGTATTAAATCCTGTCTTTATGGTTCCATTTATCCTAACTCCGATTTTTAATGTCTGGATTTTTAAATTCTTTGTTGAATTTCTTGGAATAAATAGTTTTACTTATGTATTGCCATGGACAACGCCAGGTCCACTTGGATTAGTATTAGGAACTGGATTTGCAGGACTTTCCTTTCTTTTAGCAATTGTGCTCATTATCTTTGATGTCCTTATGTACTATCCATTTTTCAAAGTTTATGATAATCAAATCTTAGCAGAAGAAAATCAAAAACATGATTTAATTGTAGATGGCCAAGTGGACATCCAACCAGTACATTCGAAAGAAAAAGATTCTGAAATGAGCGCAGCAAATCAAGAGACCTTGCCTACTCTTTCGAAAAAAGTACTAGTTCTATGTGCTGGAGGAGGAACTAGTGGTTTGTTATCAAATGCATTAAATAAAGCAGCAAAAGAGTTTCAAGTGGATATTACCTCAACTGCAGGAGCTTATGGAACCCATCAAGATATTTTAAAAGACTTTGATTTGGTTATTTTAGCCCCTCAAGTTGCATCAAACTATCAAGATATCAAAAAAGAAACAGATAAACTAGGTGTTAAATTAACAAAAACAGAAGGTATGGAATACATCAATCTAACAAGAGACCCTAAAGGATCTTTAGATTATGTTTTAAAACAATTTGTAAATGAATGAGGTGACAAATGAAAACTTTACCGAAAGACTTTATTTATGGTGGCGCAACAGCTGCCTATCAGGCCGAAGGCGCTACAAAAACAGATGGCAAAGGGCCAGTGGCGTGGGATAAGTACTTAGAAGAAAATTATTGGTATACAGCTGAACCTGCTAGTGATTTTTACCATCAATATCCTATTGACCTTGATTTGTGTCAAAAGTTCGGAATTAACGGTATTCGAATTTCCATTGCTTGGTCTCGAATTTTTCCTAAAGGGTTTGGTGAGGTCAATCCCAAAGGGGTTGCATTTTATCATCGCCTTTTTGAAGAATGTTTTAAAAATGGTGTGGAACCCTTTGTGACTTTACATCATTTTGATACGCCTGCGGAACTTCATGAAAAAGGTGACTTTTTAAATCGTCAGACTATACAGTATTTTATTGACTATGCTGCATATTGTTTCGAAGAATTTTCAGAGGTTCGTTACTGGACGACTTTTAATGAAATTGGTCCGATAGGATATAGCCAATACCTTGTTGGAAAATTTCCACCGGGAATCAAATATGATTTGGCAAAACTCTTTCAATCTCATCATAATATGATGGTAGCGCATGCTTCGGCCGTAAAACTTTATAAAGAAAAAGGTTATCCAGGTGAAATTGGTATTGTTCATAGTCTTCCAATGAAATATCCTAAAGATGCAAATAACCCCAAGGACGTCAGAGCCGCTGAATTAGATGATGTGATTGATAATCGTTTCCTATTAGATGCCACATATCTCGGTCATTATTCAGATGTTACAATGGAAGCTGTGACGCATATCTTGTCTCAAAATGGTGGTCAATTAGACCTTAGGGAAGAAGATTTTAGGATTCTAGAAGAAGCTAAGGATTTAAATGACTTTTTAGGAATCAATTATTATATGAGTGACTGGCTAGAAGGAATCGACTGTGAGACTGAGATTGTTCATAATAGCAGAGGAAATAAAGGATCTTCTAAACACCAAGTGAAAGGTGTCGGTCGCAGAACGCTAGATATTGATGTTCCACGCTCGGATTGGGATTGGGTTATTTATCCTAAAGGTTTGTATGACCAAATGATGCGAATTAAAAAAGAATACCCAAATTACCATAAGATTTATGTTACTGAGAATGGGCTAGGCTATAAAGATGTTTTTGAAAATGATACCGTAAATGATATTGAAAGAATTGATTATGTTAAGCACCATTTGGAAGCTGTATCAGATGCCATTAGAGATGGGGTCAATGTGAAGGGATACTTTATTTGGTCTCTCATGGATGTCTTTTCATGGTCAAATGGTTATGAAAAACGATATGGACTTTTTTATGTTGATTTCGAAACACAGGAACGCTATCCTAAAAAAAGTGCTTATTGGTATAAGGAGCTATCAGATACTGGTGTCATTAAATAAAAAAGAGCTAACAAGCTCTTTTTTGTTCTTTTGATCTGAAAATGATAGACTAGTAGTAATAGTATATTAGATATAGAAGAGGTTTTGAAAGGAGTCATAAGTGACAGATATTAAACTTATCGCCATCGATTTAGATGGTACCTTGTTAAATAGCCAAAAGGACATTCCTTCTGAAAATATTGAAACAATCAAAAGGGCAACAAGGGAGGGCGTAAAAATCGTCTTGTGTACAGGGAGACCGACAAGTGGCACAAAACCATATTTTAATCAATTAGATCTTGTTGAAGATGAATACCTCATTTTAAATAATGGTTGTAGCACCTACAAAAGTCTAAACTGGGAGTTGATAGGTCATCATGCCTTAAGTTTAAATCAGGTAGAACATCTGTATAAGGTTTCAGAGCAGTATCCCGACATCTACTTAACCTTAACGACTGAAAATCATTATTATGTTGTTGGGGAACATGTCCCTGATTTAGTTCAAGCAGATGGGGATTTGGTTTTTAATACTGTGGAAGCCATTTCTATGGAAGCCTTAGAGACAAATCCGGAAATTATTTTTCAAGCCATGTATATGGGAGAAGAAAGTGCTATGGATGTATTTGAAAGAGAAAATCGTTCTCTATTAAGTGAATCTTTTAGTGTGGTTAGAAGTCAATCTTATATCTTGGAGATTATGCCTGAAGGAGTGACAAAAGCTTATGCCTTAAAAGAATTGACTGAGAAGTTAGGCTTTTTACCGGAAAATGTGATGGCTATTGGTGATGCACCTAATGATATTGAGATGCTATCTTATGCAGGACTAGGAATAGCAATGGGAAATGCAAGTGAAGCTATTAAGGTTTTAGCTGATAGAGTAACATTAGACTGTGATCATGCCGGTGTTTCAAAAGCAATTAAAGATTATGTTTTAGACATATAAAAAAGGAATCCAAACGATTCCTTTTTTATGGTAAGAGTGGTAAACCCATCTTTGCCATTTCTTCTGCAGGAATAACCATGCCATCTTTAATCCAGTTGGCAAGAACGGAGACGATGGCATTACTCCAGAAAAGACGTGTATAGTGTGATTGTTGCGTTGCTTTCCATCTTTGATAAGCTTTAAGACGTTTGGTTACAATCTGGATAACAACTTGTTGTAAATGATTTCGAAACATAATTTTTAAGAGGCGTTCTTCTTTTTTGGCTTCAGAAAAAAGAAAATACCAGGCTTGATTGGCTTGAGTGTGGAGGTCAAAAAGTTTGATTCCTTGAAAGAGCCTTCTGATAAATTTTGTGATAATCTGAAAGAGGATATCCTCCTTAGATTTGTAATTTCGATAAAATGCGTTACGCGAGACTCCAGCTTTAGTTACTAACTCTGAGATGGTGATTTGAGTTAATGATTTTTTTTCTAATAAGTCTAATAAAGCAAGCTCTAGAGATTCTCTAGAAATTGTCTTAGCTTCACGGTTACATTGTCTTAAGTTTTGGAGAGACTTTTCTGACATGATTTTATCGGACATCACAAATACCTTTCAACTGTTACATCCGGCTATTTTTTATAGCTTCGGTAAAACTATTAATGATATAATTTTAGGAGAAAAGCAATGCTTTGTCAATGATTAGTTATTTTATAAAAGTATGGAATAAGAGGAAGAAAAATGAAGTGGAAAATTGTAGCAGATTCAGGTTGCGACCTAATCAGTATTGAAAAAGAGTCATCCCAATTTGTTTTTGAAAGAGTACCATTAACACTACGTATCGGCAATCAAGTTTTCATTGATGATGCCTCATTAGACGTTGACGCAATGATGACAGCCATGAGTGAGTCGGAAACCGCAACCACATCAAGCTGTCCCAGCCCAGACGCCTTTTTACAGGCCTTCAAAGGAGCTGATAATGTTATAGCTATTACCATTACCGGAACATTGTCTGGCAGCCATAATAGTGCTCGCTTAGCAAAAGAAATGCTACTTGAAGAAAATCCAAATGCAAATATTCATGTCATCGATTCTCTATCAGCAGGTGGTGAAATGGATTTAATCGTTAAAGAAATTGTTAGATTGATTGAAGAAGGATTAGATTTCCAAGAGGTCGTTTCACAAATAACAGATTATCAAAAACAAACAGGATTACTGTTCGTATTAGCCAAAGTTGACAATCTTGTAAAAAATGGTCGACTCAATAAATTAATTGGTGCCATAGTAGGCTTATTGAACATTCGTATGGTTGGATGTGCTAGCCAAGAAGGAACTTTAGAGCTTTTGCAAAAAGCCAGAGGCCAAAAAAAAGCTGTTACAGCAGTGGTTGAAGAACTTGAAAAAGCAGGTTATAGAGGTGGAAAAATCTTTATAGCTCATCGTAATAATGAAAAAATTTGTCAACAAATTAAAGAAAAAGTACTTGCTCTTTATCCACAAACTCAGATTGACTTGTGTCCAACATCTGGATTATGTAGTTTTTATGCTGAAGAAGAAGGTATATTATTAGGCTACGAAAAATAAAAAGAAAGCAGATGACATACCATCTGCTTTCTTTTTATGGATTAGGGGTTGATTCACTTGGGGTATCTGTCGCAGGAACAGTTGGAGGAGTACTTGGAGCCTCAGGGCTTGGCGCAGGAGTACTTGGTGTTGCGGGTTGGACAGGTTCTCCAACACTTTGAGCGGGGGCTTGAGGAACATAGCTTTCAGCTGGTGCAACCGGACTTTCATAAATGGTTGCTTGTTCTGCATTTCCTGTGTTTGCATCACTTATAGTCGTGTCACTTGCAGCTTCTGACGATGTGGAGCTTGATTCAGGTGCTTGATCTGAAATGACAATTGCTCCTAATCGATTTAAGAGCTCATTTTTTTTGGTGAGATTTCCAATTTTATCAATGGCTTCTTTAGCTTTGTCTTTGGTTTCAAGACTAGGATTTTTTTCAGCCTCCTCAAGTGCTTTAATGGCTTCCTTTTCAATGGAGAAAGCTTTTTTTAGTTGATTTAGTCGCTCTTGGAGACGTAACTTAGTATCAGTTTTTTTCAACTGATTAATGGCTTTCTCAGCTTTTTCAATTGCTTCAAGACTTGGATTTTTCTCAGCTTTTTCTAGGGCGTCAATGGCCTTGCTTAACATATTACTTTTTTGAACTGTTTGTGTTTCTTTTTGTGTTAAGGCGTTTCCGATATGGTTTCTTGCAAAGAATAAATAAAAACTACCTGCAAGAATTAATGTTAAAAGACTCAAAATGAGAAATAGTTTTTCCGTATTTGATGGCTTCATTTCTTCTCCTTTTATTCTATTTCAAAAGCTATACGTCTTTATTATACACTTTACTTTGTGAGAATTAAAGCTTTGAAAAAAGCTTTAATAAGAAAAACAAAAAAAGCAATCCAAAACTGGTATATACCATTTACAAATCTTATAATTGAGCGTATAATGGTAGAAAAAGGGAGGTTTCAAATGACACGTTATATTAAAGCAGATTGTTTTTATTTTCCAAATCATGTTCAGTCTGGTGGATTTCTTGAAATCAAAGATGGTCAATTTGGACAGTGGTTACAAACTGTGTCAGAGGATGCTGAGATCATTGATTATAGTGGTTATCAGATTGCACCAGGTCTAGTAGATACTCATATTCATGGTTTTGCAGGTGCCGACGTTATGGATAATTCTGCAGAAGGAATCCACAAAATGAGTGAAGGCCTTTTATCAACAGGAGTGACTTCATTTTTACCAACAACATTAACGTCAAGTTTTGAACAGTTGGAAAAAGTTTCGGCAACGATTGCCTCAGTTGCCGATAAGGTTAAAGGTGCAAAAATCCAAGGAATATATTTTGAAGGACCATACTTTACAGAAGAATATAAAGGTGCACAAAACCCAATTTATATGAAAAATCCACGATTGGATGAATTTGATGCTTGGCAGAAAGCTGCAAATGGCCTTATTAAAAAAATAGCCTTGGCACCGGAACGTGAAGGTGTTGCAGAGTTTGTCACAACTCTTACTAAGAAGGGAGTGACTGTGGCCCTTGGGCATTCCAACGGGACTTATGAAGAAGCGAAAAAAATTGTGGATGCTGGTGCTAGTGTATGGGTACATGCCTATAACGGAATGCGCGGTTTAAGCCATCGGGAACCTGGTATGGTTGGGGCAGTTTATCATATTCCCAATACTTATGCAGAATTGATTTGTGATGGACACCATGTTTCACCAGTCGCATGTGATATTTTAATGCAACAAAAAGGACATGATCATGTTGCGCTAATTACAGATTGTATGCGTGCAGGTGGCGCTGAGGATGGGGATTATATGTTAGGTGAATTTCCTGTCAAAGTTGAAAATGGGACTGCTCGACTAAAAAGTAGCGGTAATTTAGCAGGTTCTATTTTACAATTAAAAGACGGCATTAAGAATGTGGTTGACTGGGGAATTGCAAGTCCTGCAGAAGCTATTCATATGGCTTCTTATGTGGCAGCAAAATCAGTTGGACTTGATCATATCTGTGGACAAATCAAGGAAGGCTATGCAGCTGATTTCATCGTTTTAGATAAGGCATTAGAATTGAAAGCAACCTATTTGGATGGTCAAAAAGCCTTTGAGGTTTAACAAAAAGCAAAAAGATTAAGATATCGCTTATCTTAATCTTTTTACTTTGCTTTAGCTTTAAATATGATGAAATATGAGAAAACAGGTTAATTTTTTCAAAAAATAATGATTTCAATGATTGTCAGAACAGAGGTGACCAATTGATAGTTGATTTTTTCATCATTTTGGCTTAGTTTTTAAAAAAGTCTCAGAAAACTTTTTCCAATAGCGTTGCTGTTTTCTTGGGTCCAATTAGTTCAAAATCTTTTTTTATCTCCCTATTCTTTTCTAGCAACAACAAATGCAAAAATCTTTTCAAATAAATGGTTTCTCTGGTTTTCAGATCAATTAGCTGAGTTATCCAAAATGGTTATTGTTTTGCTTGCAGCAACTTTTTTATATTATTTTGTTGCGGGCTATACTTCTGAAAAAGAATAAAAAAATTATTTCTTACCGATGTTCACTTTTTTTCTAACCTGGTTAATCTATTCCTCTAGTTATGATCTTGATAATGCATTTCCTATAGAACCAACCTGGTTATTTTTAGGATTCTTGGGAGTTGGACTCGATTTTTTAGGTCAAAAAATAGAAAAACAAAATCGGACAGTGACCCTCATTTTCTTTGTAATGGTTACTTTTTTGGCAATTAGTACAGGTAAGTTTTTGATGGCAAAAATGACTTTTGGCATGGATTTTTTAGAGGAAGCCATGAGTTCTTCACTAATTGGGAAAGGTCCCACAAGCCTTACTTCGGTATTCTTATGGTCGTCAGCAGGAATTTTCTTTCAAATGACGGGTTTAATGGTTCCTTCCATCTTTCAAAATCAGGCAATTGATTTGACGGTCACCAATGATAATTTACAGGCAGCTCTTACAGGTCATCTCACTTCAATCCCTCACTTTCATACTCTATATACCCTATGAGATAGTTTTGTAATGTTTGGATGCCTAGGGATGATTTTGCCGATGCTTTTTGCAATCATTCTTTACGCGAGAAAGCATAAAAATAAAAAATTATTAAAATTGGGCCACTTGCCCCTTATTCCTATTATAGTGGATCAACCATTAGCATTAATTTTAGGGTTACCCATTATACTAGAATCAATTCTTTTGATTCCCATGGTGATTGTGACCATAGGGGCTGAAGCTATAGGTGCTTTATTATTAACGCTAAAATGGATTAATCCTACTGTTTATGGGCCCCCTAGTCTGATTTTTGGTTTCTTAGCAAGTAATGGTGATTGGCGTTATTTTTTTTGCTGTTAGTTTAATCCTAGTCTTATCTACATTGGTATGTTTCCCTTTTTGTGCCATAATCACCGCCGCTTACTTTAGGATATCTAATTGCATTTCGAGTTCTTTATTGCGTTTCCTGAGTTCAATCAGCTCCCGCTGTTCATCTGTCAGATTATCAACAGACTTGAATGAACCTTTTGTTTTGGCTTGTCTGACCCACTTATCGAAGGTGGAAAGGGGTAAGTTCATATTCCTTGATGAGACTGCTACGCTTTCTACCAGCATTGTAAAGGTCAACAATTTGTTGCTTATAATCATCGGTGAAGTGACGACGTACTTTTCTAGACATGGTTTTTCTCCTATTTTTTTTAAGTGTAGAACACTTTATAATTTCTGTCTAGTTTAATGTAACCTATTCAGGATCAGATATAAGATAACCAGATAGACTTGTCTATTCAAAAATCTAAAAGCAGAGCTAATTTTTGATTGCTTCAAAATTTTCTTAAGTTGTGAAAGGAATTTAAACATTAGATGCTTGTTGTATCAGGTTTAAACTATCATTTAGTAATACAACTAAAGAATGTTAATCAGATTGAATCAGTTGATTCAGTCTTTTTTTTGCGTTGACAAGTATAACCTGCTTATATATAATCGTTTTATCATAAAATTAACGAAAAATGAAAGAGGTTAAACAATGGTTCTAATCATTATGCTAAGCATGTTCATTGTTAGATTACTATTTCTAAAAATATCAATAAAAAACGAAAAAAACATTCTTGCCAATGGAGGTAGAGAATTCGGTAAGATAAATAGTCAATTTTTAACATTGCTACACATATTAGTTTATTTTTTTGCGACACTTGAAGCCATTCTAAAAAAAGTTCCCTTTGATACTTGGAGTTTATTTGGAGTTTCTTTAATGATTTTCTCATTGTTCGTTTTGTATTGGGTTACCCAGCTACTAGAAGGAATTTGGACTGTAAAACTAATGATTGCAAAAAATCACAAATTTGTTGATCACTGGTTATTTCGCTATATTAAGCACCCCAATTATTTTCTAAATATTTGTCCAGAATTAATAGGCATAGCTCTGCTCTGTCATGCTAAAGTAACAGCAATGGTACTTTTTCCATTATATGCCATCACAATCGCCATTCGAATCCATGAAGAAAATAGATTGATTAAGGAAGTGATTATTCCAAATGGCTATCTTAAAAAAGTGCTTAATACTTAGCTTATGTTTTCTAAAAGATAAAAAATGCTTGTTTCCATGAAAGATATTCGCTTCAATAAAAAAAGTAAGGTTTCATTTCTGACATTTAAAAACCTACTGCTTTCTTTATTTTATGGACAAAATAATGATGATATGCTAAAATGGGTTTCAGAAAGAAGTTCATTTCTCTTTTACAGAAGCGAGTTCAGGATGGTGAAAGCTGAGCGTAGAAATTAATGAATAAGGCACTTTCCTATATATCTTTATGAAATAATAACGAAGTCATAAACTAGGGTGGAACCGCGTCTCTACGCCCCTATACAGTTACTAGCTGTATAGGGGCAGGAAGATAGGTTTCACCTTTTTAATTTGTTAAGGTTTCAAGCTTGAAGTTGGGATATAAAATCTTTTGGAAAATGATATCGATTTTAAACTTCAGCTAGTGAAAGTACTTGTTTGCTCATATGAGCAGAATCGACTAAGAAAGTTTATGTTGATTGACTAACTTAAAAGGAGGACTATTATGTCTAAAAAATTAACATTTCAAGAAATTATTTTGACTTTACAACAATTTTGGAATGATAAGGGCTGTATGTTGATGCAAGCCTATGATAATGAAAAGGGTGCAGGTACAATGAGTCCCTATACCTTTCTTAGAGCAATTGGACCAGAACCTTGGAATGCTGCATATGTAGAACCAAGTCGTCGTCCTGCAGATGGCCGGTATGGTGAAAACCCTAATCGCCTTTACCAACATCATCAGTTCCAAGTGGTGATGAAACCTTCACCTTCAAACATTCAAGAATTGTATCTCGAATCGTTAGAAAAGTTAGGCATCAATCCATTGGAGCATGACATACGATTTGTTGAAGACAACTGGGAAAATCCATCAACAGGTTCAGCAGGATTGGGATGGGAAGTTTGGTTGGATGGAATGGAAATTACGCAATTCACTTATTTCCAACAAGTTGGTGGTTTAGCTACTCAGCCTGTAACTTCAGAAGTAACTTATGGTTTAGAACGCCTAGCTTCATACATCCAAGAAGTTGATTCTGTTTATGATATTGAATGGTCACCAGGCGTCAAATATGGTGAAATTTTCTTACAACCAGAATATGAGCATTCTAAATATTCTTTTGAAATTTCAGATCAAGTGATGTTACTTGAAAACTTTGAAAAATTTGAAAAAGAAGCAAGTCGCGCTTTAGAGGAAGGTCTTGTTCACCCAGCTTACGACTATGTATTAAAATGTTCTCATACCTTTAACTTGTTAGATGCTAGAGGTGCTGTATCAGTAACCGAAAGAGCTGGTTATATTGCACGGATCCGTAATCTTGCACGACTTGTTGCCAAAACCTTTGTAGCGGAGCGTCGTAAACTGGGTTATCCCCTTTTGGATGAGGCTACACGAGTAGAACTATTAAAAGAGGAGGCAGAATAATGACTAAAAATTTACTTCTTGAATTAGGTCTTGAAGAATTACCTGCATATGTCGTAACAAAAAGTGAGATGCAATTAGGTGAAAAAGTAGCATCCTTTCTGAAAGAAAATCGACTGTCATTTGAAAGTATTCAAACATTCTCAACACCACGTCGTTTGGCGGTGAGAGTAATAGGCTTAGCTGAGAAACAAGAAGATTTAATTGAAGATTTTAAAGGACCTTCTAAAAAAATTGCTTTAGACGAGAATGGTGAATTTTCAAAGGCTGCTCAAGGTTTTGTAAGAGGTAAAGGTTTAACAACCGATGCTATTGAATTCCGAACTATCAAAGGTGAGGAATATGTTTATGTCACAAAACATGAAAATGGTAAAGATGCAGAGGAAGTCTTAAAAGATATCCCATCAGTATTGTCTAGTTTAACTTTTCCAGTTTCAATGCATTGGGCTAACCACACATTTGAATATATTCGTCCAGTACATACTTTAACTGTATTATTAGATGATAATGCCTTAGATTTAGATTTCTTGGATATTCACTCTGGGCAAAAATCACGTGGACATCGTTTCTTAGGAAAAGAAGTTACTATCGAAAATGCCAATTCTTATGAGTCAGATTTGAAAACCGTTTTCGTCATTGTTGATCCTAAGGAACGTCAACAAATGATTCTTGATCAAATTAAGGCAATAGAAATTGCTGAAAATGTTGCCGTTGATATTGATGAAGACTTATTAAACGAAGTTTTAAATTTAGTTGAATATCCAACTGCCTTCATGGGAACCTTTGATCAAAAGTACTTAGATGTGCCGGAAGAAGTTTTAGTGACTTCGATGAAAAATCATCAACGTTATTTTGTGGTGCGTGACAAAAATGGCCATTTATTACCTAATTTTATCTCTGTCCGTAATGGAAACTCAGAATATATTGAAAATGTCATTAAAGGAAATGAAAAAGTTTTAGTGGCACGTCTTGAAGATGGTGAATTCTTCTGGAAAGAGGATCAGAAACTAAACATTGAGGATTTGGTAGCGAAACTAGCAAACGTCACTTTCCATGAAAAAATTGGTTCTCTCTCTGAGCATATGGCCCGCACTAAAGTCATTGCAAGTCATTTGGCAGAAAAAGTAGGTCTATCAGATCAAGAACGACAAGCCCTTGACCGTGCTAGTCAGATTTATAAGTTTGACTTGCTAACAGGAATGGTAGGTGAGTTTGATGAGTTACAAGGTATCATGGGAGAAAAGTATGCCTTGCTAGCTGGAGAGTCGGCAATGGTAGCAACAGCCATTCGTGAACATTATCTTCCAAACTCAGCTGAAGGCGCTCTTCCAGAAAGTAAAGTAGGTGCATTACTAGCATTGGCTGATAAATTGGACACTTTACTATCTTTCTTCTCAGTAGATCTTATACCAAGTGGCTCAAATGATCCCTATGCATTACGTAGGGCTACACAAGGAATAGTCCGTATTTTAGAAGCTTTTGGCTGGAATATTCCGATGGATGCTCTTGTTGAAAACTGTTATCAATTGCCATTTGAGAGCCTCACTTATACGAATAAAGATCAAGTGATGTCATTCATTTCTGCCCGTGTCGACAAAATGATGGGCAAAGCCATTCCAAAAGATATTCGTGATGCAGTGCTTGCTTCTACTAACTATCAAGTTCCACAAATGTTAGAAACGGCTCAAGCATTGGTAAGTGCTTCACAAAGCCAAGGCTATAAAACAGCAGTTGAAAACTTATCGCGTGTCTTTAATTTGGCGGAAAAAGCTGAGCAAGAACCTCAAATTAATAGTGACCTTTTTGAAAATGATGAAGAAATAGCTTTGTACAAAGCTATTGAAAACCTCAACCTTGAAGGCAATGCCAAAGAAAAAGTAGAACAATTGTTTGCTTTAAATGATGTTATTGTGAACTTTTTTGATCATACAATGGTTATGGTCGAAGACGTTAATGTCAAAAATAATCGTTTAGCACTCTTGTCTAGCTTAGTTTCAAAAGCTCAGACACTTGCACAATTTAATCTTTTAAATAGCAAGTAAAAACGCATTAAAAATAAAAGAAAGGATAAAACTTGTCTTGATGACAAGTCCAATATCAATTATGGATCCTAAAAAAATTGCTCGGATTAATGAACTGGCTAAAAAGAAAAAAACGGTTGGTTTAACAGGTCCTGAGAAAGTTGAACAAGCTAAGTTACGCGAAGAATACATTGAAGGTTACCGTCGTTCAGTTCGTCACCATATCGAAGGAATCAAACTTGTTGACGAAAAAGGAAACGATGTCACTCCTGAAAAATTAAAACAAATTCAACGTGAAAAAGGGCTACATGGACGCTCCCTAGATGACCCAAAATCTTAAAGAAAGAAACTAGAAATGTTCTAGTTTCTTTTTTTATCACAAATTTGAGACCTAGATGAAATTTGTGATAATACATTATTCAAGAAATTTGATATAATAGAATTATCAAAAAAGAAATCGCTTACCTAAGGAGGAAAAGACATGTCAGAAGAGAAGTACATTATGGCCATTGATCAAGGAACTACGAGTTCTCGTGCCATTATCTTTAACAAAAAAGGGGAAAAAATTGCCAGTAGCCAAAAAGAGTTCCCACAGATTTTTCCACAAGCTGGTTGGGTTGAGCATAATGCTAATCAAATTTGGAACTCTGTACAATCAGTCATAGCAGGTGCTTTTATTGAATCGAGTATAAAACCAGGTCAGATTGAAGCAATTGGAATAACCAATCAACGTGAGACCACAGTTATCTGGGATAAAAAAACAGGTCTTCCTATTTATAATGCTATAGTATGGCAATCTCGTCAAACGGCACCAATTGCTGACCAATTAAAAGAAGATGGCTATACTGATTTGATTCATGAAAAAACAGGTCTTGTCATTGATGCTTATTTCTCTGCAACAAAGATTAGATGGATTCTTGACCATGTTCCAGGAGCACAAGAAAGAGCTGAAAAAGGTGAACTGCTATTTGGAACGATTGATACTTGGTTAGTTTGGAAACTAACTGATGGGGCTGCACATGTTACAGATTACTCGAATGCGGCTAGAACAATGCTATACAATATTAAGGAGTTGAAATGGGACGAAGAGATTTTAAAACTTCTTAATATTCCGAAAGCTATTCTTCCAGAGGTCAAATCCAATTCTGAAGTTTATGGAAAAACTGCAGCCTTTCATTTTTATGGGGGTGAAGTTCCTATTTCGGGAATGGCGGGCGACCAACAAGCGGCATTATTTGGTCAATTAGCATTTGAACCAGGTATGGTAAAAAATACCTATGGAACAGGATCTTTTATCATTATGAATACTGGCGAAGACATGCAATTATCTGAAAACAATCTATTAACTACAATTGGTTATGGAATAAATGGTAAAGTCTATTACGCCCTTGAAGGTTCAATTTTTATAGCAGGAAGTGCTATTCAATGGTTACGTGATGGATTACGGATGATTGAAACCTCTCCAGAATCTGAAGCCTTAGCATTAGCTTCAACTAGTGACGATGAAATTTATGTTGTACCTGCTTTTACAGGTTTAGGAGCACCTTATTGGAATTCAAATGCACGAGGATCTGTTTTTGGATTAACACGTGGTACAACGAAAGAAGATTTTGTTAAAGCAACCTTGCAATCAATAGCTTATCAAGTTCGTGATGTCATTGATACGATGCAAATTGATTCTGGGATTGACATTCAACAACTCAGAGTTGATGGAGGTGCTGCCATGAATAATTTATTAATGCAGTTCCAAGCAGATATTTTGGGAATTGATATTGCTAGAGCAAAAAATCTTGAAACAACTGCTTTAGGAGCGGCCTTCTTAGCAGGTCTTGCCGTTGGTTACTGGGAAGATTTGGATTCTTTAAAAGAACTCAATGAGACTGGTCAATTATTCAAAGCAAGTATGAATGAATCTCGAAAAGAAAAACTATATAAAGGATGGAAAAAAGCAGTAATGGCCACACAGATTTTCGCTGAGGAATAGGAAGGTTAAAAAAGGAGGAAAGAATGGAATTTTCAAGAGAAACGAGAAGACTTGCCCTTCAAAAAATGCAAGAACGAGATTTAGATTTGCTAATAATTGGCGGGGGGATTACTGGTGCAGGGGTAGCACTTCAAGCAGCGGCTAGCGGTTTAGATATTGGCCTTATTGAAATGCAAGATTTTGCAGAAGGTACTTCAAGTCGCTCTACCAAATTAGTTCACGGTGGTTTGCGTTATTTAAAACAATTTGATGTTGAAGTTGTTTCAGATACTGTTTCTGAACGCGCTGTGGTTCAACAGATTGCACCTCATATTCCAAAACCAGATCCAATGTTGCTACCTGTCTATGATGAACCTGGAAGTACCTTTAACATGTTCCGTTTAAAAGTAGCAATGGATTTATATGATTTGTTAGCAGGTGTTAGCAATACGCCTGCAGCAAATAAAGTATTAACAAAAGAAGAAGTTTTAGAAAAACAACCTAATCTTCAAAAGGAAAACCTTTTAGGGGGTGGAGTTTACCTTGACTATAGAAACAATGATGCTCGCTTAGTTATCGAAAATATTAAAAGAGCTAATAGAGATGGTGCGCTTATTGCGAGTCATGTCAAAGCTGAAGATTTTATTTTTGATGATTTTGGGAAAGTCATTGGTGTTGTTGCAAAAGACTTGTTTACAGATGAAATAATAAAGATAAAAGCAAAGACTGTTATCAATACAACTGGTCCGTGGAGTGATACTGTTCGCAATTTCTCAAATAAGGGAGAGAAAATCAAACAAATGAGACCAACTAAGGGAGTACATCTTGTTGTAGACCGTCAAAAGTTAAACGTTACTCAGCCTATTTATGTTGATACTGGTTTGAAAGATGGCCGAATGGTATTTGTTTTACCACGTGAGGAAAAAACCTATTTTGGAACAACTGATACAGATTATTCAGGCGATCTAAAACACCCAACTGTGACTAAAGAAGATGTCGATTATTTACTAGATGTCATTAATAGACGTTTCCCTGAAGCAAATCTAAGTATTGATGACATTGAAAGTTCTTGGGCAGGATTACGTCCGCTTTTAGCAGGAAATAGTGCTTCAGATTATAATGGAGGCAATAGCGGCAAACTATCTGATAATAGCTTTGAAAACCTTATTCAAACGGTTCAAGAATATGTTGATCAAAAAGTAGATAGAGCAACAGTTGAACAGGCAATCCACTCTGTTGAAACAAGTAATTCAGAAAAAGATTTAGACCCATCATCAGTTTCTCGAGGGTCAAGTTTTGAAAGAGACGAAAATGGCTTATTTACACTAGCAGGTGGAAAAATCACAGACTATCGGAAAATGGCCGAGGGTGCTTTAAAAGGAATTATTGCTGTACTGCAAAAAGATTTTGGTAAAAGCTTTAAATTAATCAATTCAACAACTTATCCAGTTTCAGGTGGAGAACTTAATCCTGCTAAAGTGGATTCTGAATTAGAAGCCTATGCTCAACTCGGAACCCTTAGTGGATTATCCATGTCTGATGCGCGATATTTGGCTAATCTTTATGGATCAAATGCTCCAAAAGTGTTTGCCTTAACTCGAAAAATTAAAGCATGTAAAGACTTAAGTTTAGCAGAAACCTTATCTCTTTATTATGCAATGGATTATGAAATGGCTTTAAGACCGACGGATTATTTCTTAAGAAGAACAAATCACATGCTCTTTAATCGTAAAGAGATGGAATCCTTGATTCAACCTGTAATTGCAGAAATGGCTTCTCATTTTGATTGGACAGAAGTTGAAAAACAAACATATGAAAATGAGTTGATACAGACATTAAAAGATAATGATTTAGAAAGCTTAAAAGCAAAATAGGAGAAAATAAAAATGGATATATTTGGAGAATTTCTAGGAACAGCTTTGTTGATTCTTTTAGGAAATGGTGTCGTTGCAGGCGTTGTTCTACCTAAAACAAAAAATAATAACTCAGGTTGGATTGTTATTGCAACAGGTTGGGGAATTGCGGTTGCAGTTTCAGCATTTATTTCAGGCAAAATGGCACCAGCCCACCTTAATCCTGCTGTCAGCATAGCTTTTGCTTTAAATCATACCATTTCTTGGGGAACGGCTTTGTCTTATTCAATAGCTCAGATGCTGGGTGCTATGCTAGGTTCACTATTGGTTTATTTGCAATATAAACCACATTACCAAGCTGCTGAAAATTCAGCTGATATTTTAGGGACTTTTGCAACGGGTCCTGCTATTAAAGATACTGCTTCAAACCTAATCAGTGAAATTTTTGGTACCTTTGTACTTATGTTAGGGATTCTCTCTTTTGGTTTATATGATATGCCAGTAGGTTTGGGAACATTATGTGTAGGTGTCCTAATTATTGGAATTGGCTTATCACTCGGAGGAACAACAGGATATGCTATTAATCCTGCGCGAGATTTAGGTCCTCGCATCATTCATGCAGTTTTACCAATAAAAAATAAGGGTAATTCTGACTGGAGTTATTCATGGATTCCAGTTGTAGGTCCAATAATCGGTGCCTGTTTAGCAGTCTTATTATTCCAAATCATGAAATAGTAAGTATAAGCTCAATCAAATGGTTGAGCTTTTTCTTGCTTTATGACAATACAATAAGGAATTGATATAATGACATTATGAAGAAAATACATATATTAGGAGCCTCCTTTTCGGGGAAAGCTTGTGCTCTTAAACTGGCTCAACTCATGCCAGAACTTGAGATAATTCTCATCGATAAAGAAGTGGATGCTCAGTACATCCCGAATGGCGTTAATGACCAGCTACGAGGAAAAATAATAGACTTGGCAGAGTCCAAAATGGAGTTGTGGAATGATGAAGAAATCTGTCAGAGGTTGATTGTTACTCATGCTGAAGTTTTGGAGATTAGATCAAAAGAACAAGTGCTTTTATTACGTTACCCTAATAATGAGCTTAAAATTGAACCGTATGAAACGCTTATTTGTGCGATGGGATCTATCGCAAAATCGCAATATATTAAAGGCAGTGACTTGGATGGCGTATTAACCACAAAAACCTTTAAGGAAAGTCAAAAAGCTTTGGAGATGATAAAAGGAAAAGAAGATATTATCATCGTAGGAGCAGGGATTATTGGAATTGATTTGGCATATAGTTTATCATTACAAGGAAAAAAGGTAACCTTGTTAGAAGCTACTGATACAATTCAATTTCGTCAATTTGATAAAGAAATGATGATACCTCTTCAAGCAGAAATGGAGGCTGTCGGCATTAGGATTGTTAAGAATGTAAGGGTTAAGGAGATTAGTCAGACCAATTCAGGGAACTTGAGATTAATATCTGATTCTGGGCAAAGTTATGAAGGCGAACGGGTTCTTCTTGCAGTTAATTTCAGGCCTAATAGTCATCTTTTGGAAAGTGTTGTTGAACGGTCTTTAGACAAAACGGTTAAAGTTAATAAAAACTTAAGAACCTCAGACCCTCATATCTATGCCATTGGTGATTTAATTGCCCTACCCTTGTCAACTATTCATTTACCATATTATAGTCCTTTGATTAACCAAGCTATTAAAACTGGTCAATATTTAGCCTACCATTTAGCAGGTATTGATTTACCTCCTTTACAGCAGACAAAGGTTATAGGTAGTCATTCTTTTAACCTTTATCAATCTAGTGTAGGACTTACTGAGGAAGAGGGATCTTTATATGAAGATTTGGTTAGTCACTGTCAAAAGATTCAATCAGATGATAATTCTTCTGCTTTAGCCTGGTTAAAATTAATTGCTCGAAGAAAAGATGGCCGTATAGTAGGTTGTCAGATTATTTCTAAAGATAATCATCTATTGCTTATTAACCAAGTAGCACAGGCCATTTCTATCCAATTATCAGATAGCGAATTAGCCTTTCAAGACTTTGTCTTTCTCAAAGGAGAAAGTGAAATGGCATTCCTCTTACATGAAGCGGCTTTGGGCCTATTTGAAAAGAGGTTATTGCTATGAAAATTGATCAGTTAATGGATAAGGAGAGTAGAGCTCAATATCAATTATTAGTATACTTATATGAACGAAAAGACGGCGCTTCGATTAAAGAAGTTCTACAGAAAATGGGATTAACAAAAGTGACTTTAATAAAGTACATTTCTAATCTCAATACTTTATTTCAAGAAAATAATTTGTCTTGTATCGTTTGTGTGGATGATATCAATATAAAAGTCTTAGAAAAGCATCATTTTACTTGGCAGGAGGTTATCTCACTCCTATTACAAAATTCGATTTCATATCAAATTTTAAAGTATTTGATGTGTAATGAATTTTTCAATGTAACATTTTTAGCCCAAGAGTTAGCAGTAAGTGAGGCAACCTTTAATCGTCAATTATCGTTTATTAATTCTTGTTTAGAAGAATTTGATATTGCTATTTATCAGGGAAAACAAGTTGGAAGTGAATTAAACTGGCGTTATTTTTATTTTGAACTTTTTCAAGTCACACTAACAGAATATGAATGGAAAAAAATGTGTAGCGATCTTGATTTTGATCATTTAAGTTATTTATGTGAAAAGATAATCGGTGAAAAACTACCTACTAAAAAAGTGAGTGACTTAGCATTATGGCTTGCTATTTCCCAAAAACGTTTGCTCTTTCAAAAAGACAAAAAATTACCTCTTCATATTGAGGTTGACTATATTGAAGAAAACGTTTTTTATAAACGTTTAGAACGTCTCATGTTGCGTTTCTTAAGTCGATATGCCATTGAATTTGATCGTTTTGAATCAAAAAGTCTCTTTATTTTTTTACATTCCCATCATATACTACCCATAAGAACTATGGAATATATACTTGGATTTGGAGGTCCGATTTCTGATAAGATATCAGAAGCCTTGTGGCTTTTAAAAAAAGCACAAATTATTGCTGATAAAACCAAAGAAGAAATCATTTATGCATTGGGTATTTTTTTCTCAAAGTCAACTTTCTTTAATGGAACCATCTTGGCAAGTGATAGCAATGATAAGACACTCTATCAGTTAGTTTCTGATGAGGATATAGATAAAATAGAACTAGTTTTGCGACATCTTTTTATTCTATGTGGCGATAAAGGTGAAAGTTCAGATTTGGCTATTCAGTTAAGATCATATTTATTGGAACTTTTGGTTTTTTCTATTGAACGTCACCATAAACCTCTAAAAATTGCACTAGAAATCGGTGCTCATTCTGTTAAAAATGCTATGATTCAATTAAGTATTCAAAGTTATTTAGACAATAATAGGAATTACCAATTTGTTTCTTTATCTGAAAAAGCAGATTGTCTTATCACTTTTGAAAATAGGATACAAGAATTGGCAATCCCACATTTTCATTTAAAATCTTATACGTCACCTTTTGAACTAAGTGAATTACAGCTTTTCTTAGAGGACAGATTAAAAGCCAAAAACAGTCCTCTAGAATATAAATAAATTAATATGATATTGGAGGTCTAATTTTGAACACAAAGGTGTGTGATACTTGGTCTTTATAAATAACACTCACCTTTTTATAATGATAGTAGATGCTTATTGTTGTTAGTTGAGATTATTTTTTTGGAGGATAATATGAAATTTTTCTTGGACACTGCAAATGTAGAAGCTATTAAAGACTTAAACGAGCATGGGCTCGTTGATGGGGTAACCACAAATCCAACCATTATCTCTCGTGAGGGACGCGATTTTGAAACAGTCATTAAAGAAATCTGCCAGATTGTTGATGGACCAGTTTCTGCAGAAGTTACAGGTTTAACAGCTGAAGAAATGGTAGCTGAAGCGCGTGAGATAGCAAAATGGCATGACAATGTTGTGGTTAAAATTCCTATGACTAAAGATGGGTTAAAAGCAACTCACATCCTTTCAAAAGAAGGTATTAAAACAAATGTTACCCTCGTCTTTACCGTTTCTCAAGGTCTTATGGCAATGAAAGCAGGAGCAACCTACATCAGTCCATTTGTCGGTCGTCTGGAGGACATTGGCACTGACCCATATCAATTAATTGAAGACTTACGTGATATTATTGACTTGTATGATTTTGATACCGAAATTATTGCGGCAAGCATCCGCAATGCAGCGCACGTCGAAGCAGTTGCAAAAATCGGTGCACACATAGCAACGATTCCAGACAGCGTCTTTTCAAAAATGACGGAACATCCACTCACTACAAATGGGATTAAACAATTTATGGATGACTGGGCAAGCTTCAAAAAATAAGAGTCAAACCTAGCTGCTAAAAAGTGACTAGGTTTCTTATTGACTTGGCTTTAAAAAATCGTTTCCCTGTGACTTATAAAAAAGGATTTCTATTTTTCTAAAAAAGTCCTATAAAATATGGTACAATAGAGAACGGAAAACGTTTAATTTTAGTGTGATTACAGAAAGGTTTTTTACTTATGACATTTGATGCAGTTGATCAGTTGGCAGTGAATACTGTCCGTACACTTTCTATGGATGCTATTCAAAAGGCAAATTCAGGTCACCCTGGCTTACCAATGGGTGCAGCCCCAATGGCATATGTGTTGTGGAATCGTTTCATGACCGTTAACCCCAAAACAAGCCGCAATTGGACAAACCGTGACCGCTTTGTTTTATCAGCAGGACATGGAAGTGCCATGTTATATAATCTCTTACACCTAGCAGGCTATAATCTTTCTATTGAGGATATTAAGAATTTCCGCCAATGGGGATCTAAAACCCCAGGACATCCTGAAGTCAATCACACAGATGGCGTTGAAGCAACTACTGGACCACTTGGTCAAGGGATTGCCAACGCAGTCGGTTTAGCCATGGCCGAAGCTCACCTTGCAGCTAAATACAATAAACCAGGATATAATATTGTAGATCATTACACCTATGCCTTGAATGGTGACGGGGACTTGATGGAAGGCGTCAGCCAGGAAGCAGCGAGCTTAGCCGGCCACTTAAAACTAGGGAAATTAGTCCTTCTTTATGATTCAAATGACATTTCACTTGATGGTCCAACATCAATGGCTTTCACAGAAGATGTTAAAGGTCGTTTTGAAGCCTATGGGTGGCAACATATCTTAGTTAAAGACGGTAATGATTTAGAAGCAATTGCCAAAGCTCTTGAAGAAGCTAAAGCTGAAACCCAAAAACCAACCATTATTGAAGTCAAAACTATCATTGGTTACGGTGCTGAAAAACAAGGAACTTCAGCCGTCCATGGCGCTCCTCTAGGTGCAGAAGGTATTGCATTTGCTAAAAAAGCTTACCAATGGACAGCTGAAGACTTCGAAGTACCAGCAGAAGTTTCAAAACGTTTCGAAGAAGGAATTCAAACAAAAGGTGCACAAGCAGAAGCAGCTTGGAATGAGCTTTTTGCAGCTTATGAAAAAGAGTACCCAGAATTAGCAGCTGATTATAAAGCAGCTTTTGCAAACGAGCCAGTGTCAGTTGACTTGGCAGCACATGAACTTGGTACATCAAAAGCAAGTCGTGTATCAAGTCAGGAAGCTATTCAACAAATTTCAGAACAAGTGTCATCATTCTGGGGTGGTTCAGCAGACCTTTCAGCATCTAATAACACAATGGTCAAAGTAGAAAAAGACTTCCAGCCAGGTCAATATGAAGGACGTAACATATGGTTTGGCGTTCGTGAATTTGCCATGGCTGCAGCTATGAATGGTATTGCTCTACATGGTGGAACTCGTGTCTACGGTGGAACATTCTTCGTCTTCTCAAACTATCTCTTACCAGCTGTACGTATGGCGGCTCTTCAAAATCTACCAACAATGTATGTCATGACACATGATTCCATTGCAGTTGGTGAAGATGGTCCAACTCATGAACCTATTGAACAGTTAGCAAGTGTCCGTTCAATGCCAAACTTGAACGTCATTCGTCCAGCAGATGGTAATGAAACCAATGCCGCATGGAAACGTGCCTTAGCAGAAACAGATAAACCAACAATGCTAGTGTTAACACGACAAAACTTGCCAGTTCTTGAGGGAACAAAAGAGTTAGCAGAAGAAGGTTTAAATAAGGGTGCTTATATCTTGTCAGAAGCCAAAGGCGAAATGGATGGTATCATCATTGCGACGGGATCTGAAGTGAAATTAGCCATGGATACACAGGCTGCGCTAGCAGAAGAAGGAATCCATGTTCGTGTCGTATCAATGCCATCACAAAATATCTTTGATGCACAAAGCGACGCTTATAAAGAAGAGATTTTACCAGTCGCAATCACAAAACGCTTGGCAATTGAAGCAGCATCAAGCTTTGGTTGGGCAAAATATGTAGGCTTAGCTGGCAAAACCTTAACCATTGACACATGGGGAGCTTCAGCACCAGGAAATCGTATCTTTGAAGAATATGGTTTCACAACAGAAAATGCTACAGCCCTATACAAATCATTATAAAAATAATCAAAAAGCAAGATGATTCAATATCATCTTGCTTTTTTTCTGTTATAAAAGTGAAAAAATAAGAAATAATGATTTTGATTGACAAAAAAATGAGAAAGACTTAAGATAGATTTATAGAGTTGTATTAGATTAAAAGTACAAAGGAGGAGCTTATGGAAAAGGCACGTCAGGACTTATACAAGCAAATACAAATTGCCTATGATTATCCAGAAAACAGAGAAAATCGGCAACTGTCGTCCTATCTCTTATCAGCCTCCAACCAACTGATTAAGAATCAAAATCCAATTATTATTGCGAGAGAACTGAATACGCAAATTGATAATTATCTTTTACAGTATGATAGTCGATTGTCACAGTCGCTTTGGGATTTAAAGACAGCTTTATCGGCTTATATTTCGGACTAAATTGGGAGAAAAAAATGATAGAATTTAAACACGTTTCAAAACTTTATGGTGAAAAAGAAGCCCTAAGTGATGTCACTTTTAACATTGAAGATGGCGAAATTTTTGGATTAATAGGGCATAATGGAGCCGGTAAAACAACTACAATTAGTATTTTAACGTCAATCATTGAGGCAAGCTACGGAGAAGTATTGGTAGAAGGCAAACATTTATCTGAACATCGAGACTCGATTAAGAAAATGATTGGTTACGTACCAGATTCACCTGATTTGTTTTTAAATTTAACTGCTATGGAATATTGGCATTTTTTAGCTAAAATTTATGGAGTTCCTAGTGATGAAAGAGAAAAAAGAATTGCCGAACTTGCTCAGCTCTTCGAGATGACTTCCGAAGCTAATAATACTATTGATAGTTTTTCACATGGCATGCGTCAAAAAACAATAATCATTGGTGCACTTGTCTCCAATCCGTCCATTTGGATTCTGGATGAGCCATTAACAGGATTGGATCCTCAGGCTTCTTTTGATCTGAAAGAGATGATGAGGGAGCACGCGGCAGCTGGAAATTCCGTTCTTTTTTCAACACATGTCCTGTCAGTAGCTGAGCAACTTTGTGACCGAATTGCAATTCTCAAAAAAGGGAAAATAATTTTTATTGGAACGATTGAAGACTTAAAAGAAAGTCATCCTGAAAAAGATTTAGAAACCATCTATTTAGAATTGGCAGGTCGACACTCTGATGAGGAGGATAAGATATGAATTGGTCAACAATATGGGAATTGGTCAAAATAAATGTGCTCTACTCTAATCCTCAAGGGATGACGGCACTTAAAAAGAAGCAAGCTAAACATTCCAAAAAAGATTTTAAAGCCTATAAAGAAATGATAAAAAGTCAGTTGATGCTGACTCTGCTGTTTTTGGTCATCTATCTCTTTATGTTTATTGGTATTGATTTTAATCAAAATCCAGGCATCTTTAGTTTTTATATCGCTCTATTTTTTGTTATGGGGACCATTTCCGCCTTCACAACACTTTATACAATCTTTTATGAGAGTAATGATGTTAAACTTTATGTTCATTTACCTATAAAACCGACTGAGTTATATATAGCAAAAATCTTATCATCACTTGGGATAGGATCACTATTTCTGATGCCATTACTCTCTCTTTTGGTGATTGCGTATTGGCAAATACTTGGTCATTTTTTAGCGATACCACTAGCAATTGTTATCTTTTTACTTTTGCTACTATCCTCTAATGTCCTTGCTATTTATCTTAATGCAATTATTGGGAAATTGATTTTAGCAAGTCCACACCGTAAGCTCGTCTCAAGCTTGATGATGTTTTTTTCATCAATTGGTTCAATTGGCCTTATTTTATATTTAAATGCCACTAATAATACAAGAATGAGTCAAGATGGTCACATTCAGGATAGGGGTCAAGTTCCTTACTTTAAGGGTTTTTACCATGTGATTAAGGATCCCTTCTCCCTAGATAGCTTAGTGCATTTTATTATCCCAATGCTCATCATCATTCTCATGATTTATGGCATTATTAAACAGGTTATGCCTAAGTATTATGATGATATTTTATATACTGAGTTAAAAGTAACAAGGAAGAAGAGACAAACTGATGGTTCAAAAGATCCTGAAAAATCATTAGAGCAATTATTAAGAAAACATCATCTCTTTACAATACAAAATGCAAGCCTCTTGACCAGTACTTTTTTGACACCACTCATTTTCTTTGTATCCATGTTTTTCCCTGTATATAATGCACGTGGCTTTATTGCCAATTTCTTGGGAAGTGATTACTTTGGGATAACATTTTTAATAGGGATGATTTTAGGGAGCATGTCAACACTTCCTACCTCTATCATTGGAGTAGCAATATCGCTTGAAAAAGAAAATCTCTATTTTTTCAAAAGTTTACCCATTTCATTTGAGAAGTTTTTAAAAGATAAATTCTTGCTCCTTATGACAATTCAAATATTACTTCCACTCCTTATCTATAGTATCCTGGCACTTTTTGTCTTAAAACTCTCACTATTATTACTGATAGCATTGATTGTAGGATTTTTATCGACAGCATTTATCCAAGGACAATTGATGTATAAAAAGGATTGTCATTATTTAAATTTGAATTGGCAGGATGTTTCCCAACTCTTTACTCGTGGCGGTAATCAATGGTTTGCCATGTTCGTCATGTTTGTAGGTATGATGGTTGGAGGAGCAGTAATTGCTTTAACCATCTTCTTATCAATGAGAACTCAAAATCCATTTGCAATCAATTTTGCATTGACTTTCCTTTTAATTGTCATACTAGCTTTGATTCAAGTTTACCTCCAAAAATCTTTTTGGAAGAAACTCAATCGTTTTTTTGAATTCTAAAATAAAGTGATAAAGTCTTTGAAACAGTCCTAGAGGCTGTTTTTTATGCTATAATTTTCTTATGATGAAACGAAATTTTGACCAAGTAAAACGAATTGTAATAAAAATCGGCACCAGTTCCCTAGTTCAGGAAGATGGTAAGATTAATCTTGAAAAAATTGACCAACTAGCTTTTGTGATGTCAAGTTTAAAAAATAAAGGAAAAGACCTTATCCTTGTATCATCAGGTGCGATGGGATTTGGATTGGATATTTTGAAAATGGACAAAAGGCCAAGCGATTTGGCGAAACAGCAAGCAGTGTCAAGTGTTGGACAAGTCGCCATGATGAGTTTGTACTCTCAAATTTTTTCCCACTATCAGACTAATGTGTCACAAATTCTATTAACAAGAGATGTCGTCATTTTCCCAGAAAGTCTGGCAAATGTTACCAATGCTTTTGAGACTTTAATGGCAATGGGGATTGTTCCAATTGTTAATGAGAACGATGCAGTCAGCGTAGATGAAATGGATCATGCCACAAAATTCGGTGATAATGACCGTTTATCAGCTGTCGTTGCTGAAATTACAAAAGCGGACTTACTGATTATGTTATCCGACATTGATGGTCTATATGACAAAAATCCAACCATTTATGAAGATGCACAATTAAGGTCAATCGTGACTGAAATTACAGATGAGATTATTAAATCAGCAGGTGGTGCAGGAAGTAAATTTGGAACTGGCGGCATGTTGAGTAAAATTCAATCGGCACAAATGGTTTTTGCCAATAATGGACAAATGGTTTTAATGAATGGTAAAAATCCTAGAGACATTCTGAGAGTGCTTGAAGGGAAAGAAATTGGAACCTGGTTTGTACAAGAGAAAGGGAATTAAAGATGACAATCATTGAAGAACTTGGAAAAAAGGCAAAACAAGCCAGTTATGATTTACTAGGCTTATCAACAATTGAGAAAAATCAGATGCTCACGCAGTTGGCAAAAGATTTGATAGAAAAAAGTGATTTTATTATTGATGAGAATCAAAAAGATCTTCAAAAAGCAGAAGAAAATGGGATTTCAGAGGTCATGGTAGATCGTTTGAAATTGACAGCAGAACGTATTAAGGGGATTTCTGAAGGCGTATTGCAAGTTGCTGAATTGGAAGATCCTATTGGGCAAGTGATTAAAGGCTATACTAATCTTGATGGCTTAAAAATTGTTCAAAAGCGTGTCCCCCTTGGTGTTATTGCAATGATTTTTGAAAGTAGACCAAATGTTTCTGTAGATGCCTTTTCATTAGCTTTCAAAACCAATAACGCTATAATCTTAAGGGGAGGCCGAGATGCTTTACATTCTAATATGGCTCTCGTTCAAGTCATCCGGGAGACCTTAATCCGTTTGGGGCATAATCCTGATGCTGTTCAATTACTTGAAGACCCTTCACATGATTTAGCTGAGGCTTTAATGTCTGCTACTGAATATGTTGATGTCCTGATCCCTCGTGGAGGAGCAAAATTAATCCAAACTGTGAAGGAAAAAGCCAAAGTTCCTGTGATTGAAACAGGTGTGGGTAATGTTCACATCTATGTAGATGCTACGGCAGACTTGGAAATGGCTAAAAGTATTGTTATTAATGCTAAAACACAAAGACCTAGTGTTTGTAATGCAGCAGAAAGTTTGATCATTCATGAAGAAGTTGCTGAAAACTTTATCCCTTTACTTGAGGAAGCTATTGAAGCTGTTCATAAGGTAGAATTCCGAGTAGATGATAAAGGGTATTCACTGTTTAAACATGCTGTTAAAGCAACTGAAAATGATTATGCTACTGAATTTTTAGATTATATTTTATCGGTGAAAATCGTTTCATCATTGGATGAAGCCATCTCATGGATTAATCGCTATACTAGTCACCATTCTGAAGCTATCGTAACGAGAGACATTCAAGCAGCAGAAAGATTTCAAGAGGAAATTGATGCAGCCGCTGTTTATGTTAATGCTTCGACTCGATTTACAGATGGCTTTGTATTTGGGTTGGGTGCAGAAATTGGGATTTCAACTCAAAAAATGCATGCAAGAGGTCCAATGGGGCTAGAAGCACTAACAAGTAGTAAATATTATATTAATGGGAATGGACAAATTCGAGAATAGTCATTTTAGGAGGATGTAAGTCTAGCGCTTACAGTCCTCCTTTTTGTTTTCTTAATGTTTAAAATATGATAGAATTAAAGGTATGACAAAAGAATTTCACCATATCACTGTATTACTCCATGAGACAGTAGACATGTTAGACATAAAACCCGATGGTATCTATGTAGATGCTACTCTAGGTGGAGCTGGACACTCTTCTTATCTATTATCTAAATTAAATGACAATGGACATTTGTATTGTTTTGATCAAGATCAAAAAGCAATTGATAATGCCCAGGTTTTTTTGAAGTCTTATGTTGACAGAGGAATGGTGACTTTTATCAAAGCAAATTTTCGTCACTTAAAATCGGAGTTAAATGCATTAGGAGTCACTGAAATCGATGGCATTTTATATGATTTAGGTGTATCAAGTCCGCAATTGGATGAGAGAGAACGTGGTTTCTCGTATAAACAAGATGCACCTTTGGACATGCGTATGGATTCAGATGCGGCTTTGACAGCTTATCATGTCGTTAATGACTACCCTTTTCAAGATTTAGTTCGTATTTTCTTTAAGTATGGGGAAGATAAATTTTCTAAACAAATTGCCCGAAAAATTGAACAAGCGCGTGCTATCAAACCAATTGAAACCACGGCGGAGCTAGCAGAAATTATTAAGTCAGCTAAACCAGCAAAAGAGTTGAAGAAAAAGGGTCATCCAGCCAAACAAATTTTTCAAGCAATTCGCATCGAGGTTAATGATGAATTAGGTGCAGCAGATGAATCTATCCAAGAAGCAATGACTATGTTAGCTTTAAATGGTCGTATTTCTGTTATTACCTTCCATTCGCTAGAAGATCGATTGACAAAACAGTTGTTTAAAGAAGCTAGTACAGTTGATGTTCCTAAAGGAATACCATTTATTCCTGAAGACATGCAACCAAAATTTGAATTGGTCACACGAAAACCGATTTTACCGAGTCAAGAGGAATTATTAGCAAATAATAGGGCTCACTCAGCCAAATTACGAGTGGCCAGAAAAGTTCGGATGTAAACTTATGAATAATGAAACAAGAACGCAAGCAGTAACAAATGCCCTTCAAAAAAGGATAAGAACTTTCTCACGTATCGAGAAGGCTTTTTATAGTGCCATGATTATTACAGCGATCATCATGTCTGTTAGTATTATCTATATGCAAAGTCGTCGATTACAGTTGCAACAAGATATAACCACTTTAAATAGTCAAATCAGTGACAAAAAAACTGAATTGAACAATGCTAAGCAAGAAGTCAATGAATTATCAAGACGTGATCGCATTGTAGATATTGCTGGTAAGGCTGGATTAAGTAACCGTAATGATAATATTAAGAAGGTTGATTAATCAATGAAAAAATTTCAAAAGTATTTTATAGATTATGTGGTTAGAGATCGGAAAACTCCAGTCAAAAACCGTATTCATGTTGGCCAAAACATGATGATTTTGACCATTTTTTTGTTTTTTGTCTTTATTATCAATTTTGTCATTATCATTGGTACTGATTCAAAATTTGGAGTCAATTTATCTGAAGGGGCAAAAAAAGTTTATCAAGAAACGGTAACTGTTCAAGCAAAACGTGGAACAATATATGATCGTAATGGAGTTGCTATAGCAGTTGATTCAACAACCTATAGTATTTATGCTATCTTAGATAAATCATTTGTTTCAGCTACCGGCGAAAAACTTTATGTTCAATCCTCTCAATACGATACCGTTGCCAAAATTTTGAATGAGCAATTAGGAATGAAAAAGTCCGATGTAACCAAGCAATTAGAACAAAAAGGACTCTTCCAGGTATCCTTTGGAACTGCTGGATCAGGAATTTCTTATAGCAAAATGACTAAAATCCGAGATGAGATGGAAAAAAATCAAATCAAGGGAGTTGCTTTTTCAACTAGTCCTGGAAGAATGTATCCAAATGGAACCTTTGCCTCTGAATTGATTGGCTTGGCCTCCTTACAGGAGAAAAAAGATGGAAGTAAGAGTCTAGTAGGAAAAACAGGACTTGAATCGGCATTAAACACTATCTTATCTGGTAAAGATGGAACCATTATCTATGAGAAAGATAAAAATGGGAATACCTTGCTTGGTACTGGTAAAACCATTAAAAAACCAATTGATGGTAAGGATGTCTACACAACCATTTCAGAACCTATCCAAACATTCTTGGAAACACGAATGGATGTGTTCCAACAAAAAACAAATGGTGTGCTTTCTAGTGCTACTTTAATCAATGCCAAAACGGGTGAAATATTAGCTACCTCTCAAAGACCAAGTTATAATGCAGATACTTTAGAAGGCTTGAATAATAAAAATTACAACTGGAAAAGTGCTCTTTATCAAACCAACTTTGAACCAGGTTCGACCATGAAAGTGATGACACTTGCTTCAGCAATTGATGACGGTGTTTTCAAACCAAACGATGTTTATAGCAATGCCAACGGCATCACCATTGCTGACGCCACAATTCAAGACTGGTCTATTAACGAAGGTGTTTCTACGGGTCAGTACATGACTTATGCTCAAGGTTTCTCATATTCAAGTAACGTTGGAATGACTAAACTTGAACAAAAAATGGGAAATCAAAAATGGTTACATTATCTAAGTAAATTCAAATTTGGCTTCCCAACACGTTTTGGTGTTGGCGATGAAGAAGCTGGTATATTCCCATCTGACAATATCGTCACCCAGGCCATGAGTGCTTTTGGACAGGGAATTAGTGTGACGCAGATTCAAATGCTCAGAGCCTTTACAGCTATTTCCAATGATGGTGTTATGCTTGAGCCACAATTCATCAGTCAAATTTATGACCCTAACACGGCGACTTATCGAACTGCTAAAAAAGAAGTAGTGGGTAAACCTGTTTCTAAGAAGGCTGCCAGTGAAACAAGGGACTATATGGTAAATGTTGGTACAGACCCAGTCTTTGGTACCTTATATGCGCCATCATCAGGTCCAATTATAAAAGTAGGGAATCTGTCAGTGTCTGTCAAATCTGGTACAGCCCAAATTGCATCCGAAGATGGTAGTGGGTATTTGGACGGTGGACAGACCAATTATGTCTTCTCAGTCGTAGCAATGGTTCCTACAGAAAATCCTGATTTTATCATGTATGTAACCATACAACAACCAGAGCATTGGAGTGGAATGTTCTGGCAAGATGTGGTAAATCCTGTTTTAGAAGAAGCCTACTTAATGCAAGATACCTTAAGCAAGCCAGTGGCTAGTGAGAAGGGACAAGAAACAGACTACCGTTTGCCAGATTTTATTGGGAACAAACCAGGAAACACTTCTGATGAGTTACGTCGTAATTTAGTGCAACCAGTTGTGCTTGGTACTGGAGATAAAATTATTAAAATGTCTGAGGCAAAAGATAGTAAAATTAGGGAGAATCAACAAGTTCTATTGTTAACCAATCATTTTGATAGCTTGCCTGATATGTATGGGTGGACAAAAAATAATGTCGAAAAGTTTGCCAAATGGACTGGTATTGAGGTACAATATAAAGGTTCGTCCAAGGGAAGAGTTACTGATCAGAATATCGATGTCGGAAAATCCCTAAAAGATATTAAGAAAATTAAAATTACACTAGGAGACTAATATGTTTTTAACACTAATAGCAGGTCTGATTTCATTGCTATTGACTGCTTTAATCATGCCACACTTTATTAAGTTCTATCAAATGAAAAAAATTGGTGGACAGCAAATGCATGAAGATGTTAAACAACATTTAGCAAAAGCTGGGACTCCAACAATGGGGGGGACAGTCTTTCTCCTTGTGGCAAGTTTTGTCTCTTTTCTATTTGCCATTCTATTTTTTAGCCATGGAAAAAGCATAGGGCTTATCACTGGTATCTTAGCTATTGTTCTCATCTATGGATTTATTGGCTTTCTAGATGATTTTTTGAAAATTTTCAAACAAATCAATGAGGGATTAACGCCAATTCAAAAATTAAGTTTACAGATTGTAGGTGGCTTGATTTTCTATTTTCTTCATGTTGGACCAAGTGGTATTGATGCCATAAATGTTTTTGGATTTCCTGTTCACTTAGGACTATTGTACATTTTCTTTGTCTTGTTTTGGGTTGTTGGTTTTTCCAATGCGGTAAATTTAACGGATGGTATTGATGGCCTTGCCTCTATTTCAGTTGTTATTAGTTTGCTGACTTATAGTGTGATTGCAATCCATCAAAACCAATATGATGTTTTGTTATTGTGCGGCATCATGATTGGAGCTTTATTAGGATTTTTTATCTTTAATCATAAGCCTGCCAAAGTCTTCATGGGTGATGTTGGTAGCCTAGCTTTAGGTGCAATGTTGGCAGCTATCTCCATTGCATTAAGGCAGGAATGGACACTGCTTGTCATTGGTTTAGTCTATGTTTTTGAGACAAGTTCAGTGATGTTGCAAGTTTCTTATTTTAAATACACAAAGAAAAAATTTGGAGAAGGTCGTCGTATTTTTAGAATGACACCTTTTCACCACCATCTTGAATTAGGTGGATTGTCAGGCAAAGCAGAGCGTTGGTCAGAATGGAAAGTGGATGCTTTTCTATGGTCAGTTGGTGCAGTGTCAAGTTTAATTGTTTTAGCAATTTTATATCTATAAGGCTAATTTGCAGTGCAGATGCACTGCATTTTGCTTGTCCCTAGCAATCATGCTATAATAGGAAAGAAAAAGAGGTCACTATGTCATTTAAAGATTATAATTTTAAGGAATACATTCAGAAAGCCCTGGATGCCATTCGTTTTCAAGAGCCAACAGAAGTCCAAAAAAAATTAATACCTATTGTTAATTCGGGTAGAGATTTAGTTGGCGAATCAAAAACCGGTTCTGGAAAAACGCACACTTTTTTATTGCCTATTTTTGAAAAGCTGAAGGAAAATAGTCAGGATGTTCAAGCAGTTATAACTGCTCCAAGTAGAGAATTGGCCACACAGATTTTTGAGGCAGCTAGACAAATTGCGTCTTATTCTGAAGAGGAAATTCGACTCGCTAATTATGTTGGCGGAACAGATAAACTTCGTCAAATTGAAAAATTACAGGTTTCACAACCTCATATTGTAGTGGGAACGCCTGGACGAATCTATGATTTGGTTCAATCTGGACATTTAGCTATTCACAAGGCAGCAACATTTGTTGTTGATGAAGCTGATATGACGATGGATATGGGATTTTTAGATACAGTTGATAAGATAGCTTCAACCTTACCTAAGTCCGTTCAAATTCTCGTTTTTTCAGCAACTATTCCTCAAAAATTGCAGCCTTTCCTTAAGAAATATCTATCGAATCCGGTAATGGAACAAATCAAAACGGAAACTGTCATTTCTGATACGATTGATAATTGGTTGCTGTCAACAAAAGGTCGAAATAATAATGAACAAATTTTAATGACTTTGAAAACCATGCAACCTTATCTCGCTATGATTTTTGTGAATACAAAAGAACGTGCGGATGAACTCCATCAATTTTTGATTTCTAACGGTTTAAAAGTTGCCAAAATTCATGGTGGCGTCCCACCTAGGGAACGCAAACGTATCATGAATCAAGTTAAGAAATTAGATTTCGAGTATATTGTTGCAACTGATTTAGCTGCTCGAGGGATAGATATTGAAGGCGTTAGTCATGTCATTAATGATGCCATTCCCCAAGATTTATCTTTCTTTGTGCATCGTGTTGGACGAACTGGAAGAAATGGACTTCCAGGAACTGCCATCACTTTATATCAACCAAGTGATGATTCTGATATTAAAGAACTTGAAAAAATGGGAATTGCTTTTGTTCCTAAGGTCCTAAAAGATGGGGAATTTCAAGATAGTTACGATAGAGATCGCCGTCAAAATAGGGAAAAATCCTATCAAAAACTAGATACTGAAATGATTGGCTTGGTTAAAAAGAAAAAGAAAAAAGTAAAACCAGCATATAAGAAAAAGATTCAATGGGTGGTTGATGAGAAGCGCCGTAAGGAACGTCGCGCTGAAAGTCGAGCCAAAGGTAGAGCTGCCCGTAAAGCAAAGAAACAAAGTTTTTAAAAGATGACGCATCCGGTTTTAAATGGGGTGCGTTTTGTCATATAAATAGCTAATTACCTTGATAGAAAAATGGTATTATTCAAAGGCATGGGCTTCTGCTAAAATGTTTACTATCAACAAGTAGGAGAATTACAATGAAAACATTCAGAAAATCAATGATTATAGCAGCTTTAGCCCTTGTCAGTTTAATCAGTTTCTCAAGGGTCCATGCAGCTTCTAAAGAGGTTATTGTTGTCGGAACAGATTCAGCAACAAAGCCTTTTACCTATAAAGATGGCAATAAAGACACAGGTTATGATATTGAGGTCCTAAAAAAAGTTTTTAAAGGCTCCAAAAAATATCAACTTAAAATCGAAACAGTGGCCTTTCCATCAATTCTTTCAGGTATTGATGCGGGTCGTTACCAAATAGCTGCAAATGATTATGGTTATAGTGCTGAACGCGCTCAAAAATATCTTTTTTCTAAACCAATCTCAAAATCAAATTACGCTTTAGCCACTAAAGGAGATAAAGGGTTTAACAGTTTAGACGATTTATCTGGCAAAAAGACTCAAGGGATGTCTGGTGCTAATTATATGCAAGTTTTAGAGAAATGGAATAAGGAACATCCAGATAAAAAACCAATCGACATCACCTATGCGTCTGGTTCTACCCCTTTTACCCAACGTTTGCAAATGCTTGAAAATGACCAATTAGACTTTCTTTTCTATGATGCCATTTCATTAAAAACTGCTATTAAGGATCAAGGTTACGATTTAACAATTACCAAATTGACTGAAAAAGTTGGTGATGACAAAGATGGCTTAGAATACTTTATCTTTGCAGATGATGCTAAAGGAAAAGAATTGCAAGGTTTTGTTAATAAAAAGTTACTTCAATTGAAGAAGTCAGGTGAACTTAAAAAATTAAGTCAAAAATTTTTTGAGGGTGACTTTGTTTCAGAGTTGAAATAAGTTTAGAGCCTATCACTTCTGTGATAGGCTTTAACTATTGCTTCAATAACTTCTTTCTATTTTACAGTATTTATGGTAAATGCTAAACTAAGATAATATTGTGATGATACAAGGGGGAATTATGTCTTATTTTCTAAGAGCAAGTAGTTGGAAATGGTTTGACACATTAGTTAGTTATGTACCTGAGGGAAAGTTATTTAGTTGGCGATCAGTATTAGGTGCTTTACCAGATATTATTAATCGCTTGCCAATTACGCTTTTTTTAACCTTAGTAGGCGCATTGATTGGTTTAATCTTGGCTCTTCTTTTTGCCATTGTTAAAATCAATCGAACAAAATTCCTTTACCCTATTCAAGCTATTTTTGTTAGCTTCTTAAGAGGGACTCCTATTTTGGTTCAGCTCATGCTAACCTATTATGGGATTCCACTTTTGTTAAAATACTTAAATCTGACATATGGATTAAATTGGAATATTAATGCCATACCGGCATCGATCTTTGCCATTGTTGCCTTTGCTTTTAATGAAGCAGCTTACACCAGTGAAACGATAAGAGCAGCTATTCAATCTGTTAATAGTGGAGAAATAGAAGCTGCTCGCAGTTTGGGAATGACTCCGTTTCAAGTTTATAAAAGAGTGATTATCCCTAATGCTGCTGTTGTTGCAACACCTACCTTAATTAATGGCCTAATTGGCTTAACAAAGGGAACTTCATTGGCCTTCAATGCAGGTATTGTGGAAATGTTTGCTCAGGCTCAAATTCTTGGTGGAGCAGATTATCGCTATTTTGAACGTTATATTTCAGTGGCTTTAGTCTATTGGGTCATTAGTATTGCGATTGAGCAATTTGGTAGCTATTTGGAAAAAACGATGGCAATAGGTGATCCTGTGACATTAAACGAGAATACAATAGGAGATTTACGCTAATGATATCTATTAAAGAATTAAGTAAATATTTCTCAGGTCAAAAGGTTTTAGATGCTATTAGTTTGGATATCCAAAAAGGCGAAGTTATTGCCTTGGTAGGTGCATCAGGTGCAGGAAAATCGACATTTTTACGAAGTCTCAATTACCTGGAAAAACCTGATCATGGCTCTATTCAAATGGATGACTTTTTGGTTGATTTTGCAACAATTACAAATGATGAGGTATTGATTCTTCGCAGAAAGCTTGCTATGGTTTTTCAGCAGTTTAACTTGTTTGAACGCCGTACGGCCTTGGAGAATGTGAAAGAAGGTCTCGTCATTGTCAAAAAAATGACTGATCAAGAAGCGACAGCAATTGCCAGAGAAGAATTGCGAAAAGTTGGTTTATCTGATCGTGAAAATCATTATCCTAGACATCTTTCAGGGGGACAAAAGCAAAGGGTTGCTCTAGCTAGAGCCTTGGCAATGAAGCCAGAAATTCTCTTGTTAGACGAGCCCACCTCCGCTTTAGATCCGGAGTTAGTTGGTGAAGTTGAAAAATCGATATTGGAAGCTGCTAAATCGGGTCAAACGATGATATTAGTCAGCCATGATATGGAATTTGTTGCCCAAGTTGCAGACCGAGTTCTTTTCTTAGAAAATGGGAAAATTTTGGAGGAAGGTAGCCCGGAGCAAATCTTTAAGCAACCTAAGGAAGTAAGAACCAAAGAATTTTTTAACAAGTTTTCAAAAACCTATAATTAAGAGATAACTTTTGTTATAATAGACTAGTCTAGGGTACCCTGGACTTTTCTTGTACTGTTATGAAAAAGTAAAATGTTTGGGAATGTATAGGTAAAACACATGTTAGTTGAATTATTTAGCCTTTATTTGCAAGGTCTCTTTTTATCCATTTGTCTGGTTTTAGGTATTTGCTTGATTTGGATCTTACTGAGAGCTAGATCAAAAAAAGATAAAACCGCTATTGAAAAACAGGCTTTTTTATATGATATGCTAATGATAGCTATATTATTAATTCCAATAGTCTCTTTTGCTGTGATGAGTATCTTGCTAGTTTTAAAATCATAATAATTGCATAAAAAAATGGGGCTTGTTAAAATGATGACAGGAAAAAACAAAGGAGAATAGTATGTATGATACATTAATTATCGGCTCAGGACCAGCTGGTATGACTGCAGCTCTTTACGCTGCTCGAAGTAATTTAAAGGTGGGTATTATTGAGCAAGGGGCCCCAGGTGGTCAGATGAACAATACCTCAGAAATAGAAAATTATCCAGGTTATGATAATATCTCTGGTCCAGAATTGTCCATGAAAATGTATGAACCTCTAGAAAAATTTTCAGTTGAACATATTTATGGCATTGTTCAAAAAGTTGAGGATGCAGGTGAGGTTAAGCGTGTCATTACGGACGATTCAACTTATGAAGCTAAAACAGTTATTATTGCGACAGGTGCAAAATACAAGTTGCTCAATGTTAAAGGCGAGGATGAGTTTACCAGTCGTGGTGTTTCCTATTGTGCAGTTTGTGATGGTGCTTTTTTCCGTAACCAGGATTTGTTAGTGGTTGGTGGTGGTGATTCTGCTGTTGAAGAAGCCATTTATTTAACACAGTTTGCTAAATCTGTAACGATTGTGCACCGTCGTGATGAGCTGAGAGCACAGAAAATTTTACAAGATAGAGCATTTGCTAATAACAAAATTTCCTTTATTTGGGATTCTGTCGTTGAAGAAATCCAAGGAAATAACATAAAGGTATCCAATGTCCTCATCAAAAATGTGAAGACTGGTCAAATCATTAACCATGACTTCGGTGGTGTCTTCATTTATGTCGGAATGATTCCAGTTTCAAGTATGGTAAGTGATCTTGGTATTTGTGATCAAGATGGTTGGATTTTGACTGATGATCAAATGAATACAACACGTCCAGGAATTTTTGCCATTGGTGATGTTCGTCAAAAAAACTTGCGTCAGATTACAACAGCTGTAGGTGAAGGTGCGATTGCTGGCCAGGGTGTTTATCATTATATCGAGAATATGGCCTAATTTTTGGAGTCCAATGAGTCTTAGCTTATTGGGCTCTCTTATTTTCTAAATTAGCAATGTTGAAAATATTCTGAAAAAAAGGTATAATAGTTATATTTTTCAGAGATCGGAGAATGAAATGTCCAAAAATGTGACAGAAGATTATGATAATAATGACTTAGAAAATGGCATGGTAAGGGGCTTGCAAAACCGCCATGTTCAACTGATTGCTATTGCAGGTACAATTGGTACAGGGCTTTTTCTAGGAGCTGGTCGTGCAATATCATTGACAGGTCCATCCATTGTCTTAGTATATATCATCACTGGTATTTTTATGTTTATGATGATGCGTGCTATTGGAGAAATGTTATATTATGATCCAGATCAGCATACATTCATCAACTTTATTACAAAATACATCGGTCCAGGATGGGGTTATTTTTCAGGTCTATCTTATTGGCTTTCACTCATCTTTATCGGAATGGCTGATATTACTGCCTTAGGTTCTTATGTGCAATACTGGTTTCCGGAATGGCATTCTTGGTTGATTCAAATTATTGCTTTATGTGTTTTGGCATCAGTCAATTTGATTGCCGTTAAAATTTTTGGTGAGACAGAGTTTTGGTTTGCGATGATCAAAATTGTAGCGATTATGGCCTTGATTGTGACAGGAATATTCATGGTAACAACAGGTTTCGAAACGCCACATGGACATGCAGCCTTATCCAATATTAGTAATCATTTCAGCTTATTCCCTAAAGGTAAGCTAAATTTCTTTATGGGCTTCCAAATGGTATTCTTTGCCTATCAAGCCATCGAATTTGTTGGTATTACGACTTCTGAGACAGCTAATCCAAGAAAAGTTTTACCAAAAGCCATTAATGACATTCCTGTGCGTATCGTCATTTTCTATGTTGGATCTCTCATTTCAATCATGGCTATTATTCCATGGCAAGATCTACCCGTTGATAAATCGCCTTTTGTCATGGTATTTCAACTTTTAGGAATCAAATGGGCTGCAGCTCTCATTAACTTTGTTGTTTTGACATCGTCAGCTTCTGCCTTAAACTCAGTATTATACTCAACAGGTAGACACCTTTATCAAATTGCTAATGAAAACGCAAATGCCTTCACTGATAACTTAAAATTAAATACCTTATCTCGTCAAGGAGTACCAAGTAGAGCCATTATTGCTTCAGCAGTTGTGGTTGGTATTTCTGCCTTAATCAGTATTATACCCGGTGTATCAGATGCCTTTTCCTTGATTGCAGCCTCTTCATCAGGAGTTTACATTGCGATTTATGCATTAACTATGGTTGCGCATTGGCGTTATCGTCACTCTTCTGATTTTATGCCAGATGGATTCTTAATGCCAAAATATAAACTCACGACTCCAATTACTTTAGCTTTCTTTGCTTTTGTTTTTGTATCCTTATTCTTACAAGAGTCAACTTATATTGGTGCTATCGGGGCAACCATATGGATTATCGTATTTGGTATTTACTGTAATTTAAAATTTAAGACAAAATCATAAAGAATTGAGTTTCCTCAATTCTTTTTTTGCTAGAATTCTTAAGCGGTTCTGATAATGGCTATTTTAAATTATGGTATAATAGGAATAATAATTCAAAGGAGTACATCCAAATGTATAAAGATGATAGTTTGACACTCCATACTGATTTATATCAAATCAATATGATGCAGGTTTATTTTGATCAAGGTATCCATAATAAACGAGCAGTTTTTGAAGTTTATTTTCGTAAACAGCCTTTTGAAAATGGCTATGCCATTTTTGCTGGATTACAACGCTTAGTGGAATATCTTCAAAATCTAAGATTTTCTGAAAGTGATATTGCTTATTTGGAAGAATTAGGTTATAAAGGAGCCTTTTTAAACTATTTAAAAGACTTAGAATTGAATCTAACCGTTAGATCAGCTAAAGAAGGAGACTTGGTGTTTGCCAATGAACCAATTGTGCAAGTGGAAGGACCTCTAGGTCAGTGTCAGTTAGTTGAAACTGCCCTTCTGAATATCGTCAATTTTCAAACTTTAATTGCGACAAAGGCTGCCCGTATTCGCTCCGTAATTGAAGACGAGCCTCTGTTAGAGTTTGGTTCTCGCCGTGCGCAAGAAATTGATGCTGCATTTTGGGGGACTCGTGCTGCAGTTATAGGTGGTGCTAATGCTACAAGTAATGTTCGTGCGGGTAAAATTTTTGGTATCCCTGTTTCAGGAACACACGCTCATGCTTTGGTTCAAGCATATGGTAATGACTATGATGCCTTTAAAGCTTACGCGACAACACATAAAGATTGTGTCTTTCTTGTCGATACTTACGATACCTTAAAAGTTGGAGTTCCTGCTGCTATCAAGGTCGCAAAGGAACTAGGTGATACCATCAATTTTCTAGGTGTCCGTTTAGACTCTGGGGATTTGGCATATCTTTCAAAAAAAGTGCGTCAACAGTTAGATGAAGCAGGTTTTCCAAATGCAAAAATTTATGCTTCAAATGATTTAGATGAAAATACCATCCTTAATCTAAAAATGCAAAAAGCTAAAATTGATGTTTGGGGAGTGGGCACAAAACTGATTACGGCATATGACCAGCCTGCACTTGGTGCCGTTTATAAAATGGTTTCCATGGAAGATGAGAATGGTCAAATGGTTGATACCATTAAACTGTCTAATAATGCTGAAAAAGTGTCAACACCTGGAAAAAAACAAGTTTGGCGTATTACAAGTTTGGAGAAAGGCAAGTCAGAAGGGGACTATATTACCTTTACTGATATCAATGTCAATGACTTGGATGAGATTGAGATGTTTCATCCAACCTACACTTATATTAATAAAACGGTTAAAAACTTCGAAGCTGTGCCATTGTTAGTTGATATTTTTGTAGAAGGGAAACTCGTTTATCAACTTCCTGAACTAAAAGAGATTCAATCTTATGCAAGAAAAGAATTTGATAAGCTTTGGGACGAGTACAAACGTGTCTTAAATCCGCAAGATTATCCAGTGGATTTAGCACGTGATGTTTGGCAAAATAAGATGGATTTAATTGCTAATATTCGTCAAAAGACAAAAATACTGGGAGAAGGAGTCTTAAATGAGCCTACAAAATGACATTATTAAGGAACTTGGGGTTAAGCCTACTATTGTTCCTAAGGAAGAAATTCGTCGTTCCCTTGAATTTTTAAAAGCCTATCTTTTAAAACATCCTTTCTTAAAAACCTTAGTTTTAGGGATATCCGGTGGTCAGGACTCTACTTTAGCCGGTCGATTAGCGCAACTCGCTGTTGAAGAATTACGTCAAGAAACAGGTGATCAGAGCTATCGCTTCATTGCCATTCGTTTGCCATACGGTGTTCAAGCAGATGAAGCAGATGCTCAGAAAGCATTAGCTTTTATCAGACCGGATCAAACATTAACAATCAATATTAAGGCTGCTGTCGATGGTCAAGTTGAAGCCTTAAAAGCAGCAGGAATAGAGATTACTGATTTTAATAAAGGTAACATTAAAGCTCGTCAGCGTATGATTAGTCAATATGCTGTTGCCGGTCAAACAAGCGGAGCAGTTATTGGGACCGATCATGCTGCTGAAAATATCACTGGATTCTTTACAAAATTTGGTGATGGTGGCGCCGATATTTTACCTCTTTTCCGTCTTAATAAGCGACAAGGAAAAGCTTTGTTGAGAGAGATGGGTGCAGATGCCTCTTTATATGAGAAGGTTCCAACAGCTGATTTAGAAGAAAATAAACCTGGTCTAGCTGACGAAGTTGCACTCGGCGTCACCTATAATGATATCGATGATTATCTTGAAGGGAAAGAAATCTCTAAAGAAGCCCAAGAAAAAATCGAATCTTGGTGGTATAAAGGACTCCATAAGCGTCATCTCCCTATCACTATATTTGATGATTTTTGGAAATAACAGGACAGATAGAAAAGTTAGGCTAGCCTAACTTTTTTGGTTGAAGAAAATGCTTGAAGCGTTATAATAGAATGAAAAAGGAGGATTTGTTTTGGAAATCAGTAACGAATTTACAGACCAATTATATGAAAACTATCGAAAGACTGCTAAATATCAAGCAGTTGAAAATGCCATTACTCATAACGGCTTGTTGAAATCTTTGAAAACCAGACAAGCTGATATCGACAATGATTTTACATTTTCCCTAGATTTGACAAAGGATAAAGTCTCTAATCAAAAAGCGTCAGGCAGATGCTGGATGTTTGCAGCTTTAAATACTTTTCGTCATAAGATGATTTCAGATTTTCATTTAGATCAGTTTGAGTTATCTCAAGCCCACACCTTTTTTTGGGATAAATACGAGAAATCAAACTGGTTTATGGAGCAAATTATTGCAACCGCTGATCAAGATTTAAAGAGTCGAAAGGTTAAATTTTTACTTGATACCCCTCAACAAGATGGTGGTCAGTGGGATATGGTTGTAGCCTTATTTGAAAAATATGGGGTTGTGCCAAAATCGCAATATCCGGAATCTGTTTCTTCAAGTAACAGTAGAGAACTTAATAATTTACTCAATAAATTACTTCGTCAAGATGCCCAAGTCTTGCGTGAACTTATTCAAAGTGGTGCTAGTCAGCATGAGATTCAGGAGAAAAAAGAATCATTTCTTCAAGAAATTTTCAACTTTTTAGCCATGAATCTTGGTTTGCCGCCCCAAACAGTAGACTTCGCCTATCGAGATAAGGATAATCATTACCATTGTGAAAAAGGGATGACGCCTCAGGCTTTTTATCAAAAATATGTTGGACTCCATTTAGAAGATTACGTATCAGTCATCAATGCGCCAACAGCTGATAAACCATTTGGTAAATCATATACTGTCGATATGTTAGGAAATGTTGTTGGTGGACCGCAGGTACGTTATTTAAATTTAGAAATGGATCGTTTGAAAGAACTTGCCATCAAACAAATGCAATTGGGTGAGAGTGTTTGGTTTGGTTCTGACGTCGGTCAGGTATCCGATAGACAAAATGGCATCTTAGCCACAAATACCTATGATTTTTCATCAAGTATGGACATCGAATTGACTCAAGATAAAGCCGGACGTTTAGACTATAGCGAAAGCCTTATGACCCATGCGATGGTCCTTACAGGGGTTGATTTAGATGAAGAAGGCAAAGCCATAAAATGGAAAGTTGAAAATTCATGGGGTGAGAAAGTTGGAGAAAAGGGTTACTTTGTGGCCTCTGATGACTGGATGGATCAGTATACCTATCAAATCGTTGTCAGAAAAGACCTTCTCTCAGCAGAAGAACTAGCAGCATACCAGTCTCAACCACAAGTATTAGCACCTTGGGATCCAATGGGGGCCTTAGCCAACTAAAAAAAATCGGAAATACATCCGATTTTTTTTAGTTAATTTTATTGTTTCCATTACCATTACCGTTATTGGCAGGAGTAGAATTGGAATTACTGTTACCATTTGTATTTCCGTTTCCGCCAGTAGCTGAACTACTTGCATCTGAAGATGCTGAAGACGTTTCATCACTGCTTGAAGCACTTGTATCATTTGAAAGGCTGGCTGAACTGCTATTTCCGCTGTAGATATTGTTGTAAACGGAGCTATTAGTATAACCACTTGTATAAGTGCCACCGCTTAGGTAAAGCATACCACCACTTCGGTATAAACCACTAGGCATTATCCAGTCTTCACTATATCCATTTGTTAGGTAGGTCATCATATTTTTATAGACTTTTGATGCCACCAATAAGCCATCTCCATATACTGGAGTCAGACGATTCTTATAACCTGTCCATACAGACATAGCATATTTGTTGGTATATCCGACAAAGTTTTCATCTGGGGCCATTGTTCCAACATAATCAGTGTATAAGCCGAGAGTATTTCCAATTTGAACCAGTTCATCGTCTGTATAGTTAGAAGTTCCTGTTTTACCAGCTTGAGCGACACCAGGAATTTGAGCTGCAGTACCTGTTCCGTATGTTAAAACAGTTTTTAACATATCAGTCATCATGTAGGCAGTGGTTTCCTTCATAGCACGCTTGCCTTTATTTTCGAAAACCTTTGTGGTACCGTCGTTAAATTCTATTTTATTAACATACTGAGGTTTGTAATAAATACCACCATTTGAGAAAGCAGCATAGGCAGCTGCCATTTTTTCACTGCTAGCGCCATATTTCTGTTCACTACTTGTAGTGTTACTTGAAATGGCGTTAGAATAATGCATTTGAGGGTAGTTGATGCCAAGATCGCTAAGGAATGATTTGGCATAATCTAGACTGGCTGCTTCTAAAGCTCTAACAGCAGGGACGTTACGTGATTGCATAATAGCTGTTTGAATAGTCATCCAACCGTTATATTTACGGTCCCAGTTATACAATTGAGTTGTTGTTCCTGGCCAGTAATAGATGGAGTCATTAGTGGATTGAGCAGTTGAGTTATAGGAACCGCTCTCAATTGCAGGTCCGTAAGCGGAGATTGGTTTCATTGTTGAACCCCAGTCTCTATCCGTTAAAACGGCCTGGTTTGTTCCAAAGGAAACATTTTCATCCAGATGTCGCCCACCCAATTGAGCAATGACATGACCATTAGTGACATCAACAATAGTTGAAGCAACTTGCATTTGATCATCAGGGTAGTAAACATAGTCTTCGGTATTGTAGATATCATAAAGACGTTGTTGTACATCAGGAAGGATATTGGTATAAACTTTTAGACCAGCTGTAAAGATATCCTTATTAGTCTCAGATTTGACTTGGGCTATCACTTGTTTCAAATAATTATCCATTGACTTTGGATAACTTGATGTTTGTTTTAGTGGTTGTAAGCCATCTGTTACAGGTGTTGCGATAGCTGCATCATAATCGGCTTTAGAAATATTTTTCTCTGAAAGCATTTGTTGAAGAACAACATTTCGGCGTTTTGTAGCAGAATCCGGCTGTGTATAAGGGTCATACTGAGATGGTGCTTGTGGAATACCTGCTAATAAAGCCAATTGGGCAAATGATAAATCTTTTAAATCTTTGCCGAAATAAGATTTTGAAGCAGTTAACATGCCATAATTGCCGTTACCCATATAAACCTTATTGATATAGAAAGTTAATATTTCTTGTTTCGTATATTTTCTTTCCATTTGTAAAGCGAGCCAAACTTCTTGTGCTTTACGTTTTAATGTTTGGTCAGATTCTTTCGTTGAGAAGTAAGCTAGTTTTATCAACTGCTGATCTAATGTTGACCCTCCTTGAGTACTGTTACTTGTAAGGTTGTGCCAAGCAGCACCAAGGATACGATACAAATCAACACCTCTATGATTAAAGAAACGTTTATCTTCAATTGAGGTTATGGCGTTGACTAAATTTAATGGTATACTATCTGCTGTGACATTTTCTCTTTTTTCAGAGCCAAGGTCAGCAATCAATTCATTGTTTGCATCGTATACTAAACTCGAATTAGTAGATTTTAGCTCAGTTTCAGATAACTTAGGAGCTGTTGCTACATAGAATAGAAATAAAAGTCCACCGATAATAATAGTGAAGATAACTAGGCTAAGGATTGCTGCAAGGGCATATTTTAACCATTTTTGTACTGTTGGATTTTTAATTGTAATCACCGCCTAAAAAATTTTGTTCAATAATATCTAAATAAGGAACCTGAGGAAATGCCCCCTGAATAATCTCATAGCCATTTTTTTTGATATAATCGAGAGGCATTGATTTATTACCTTTATCGATTTGAAAAAAATCAATCAAAGCCTTGGCTGGGAGATAGTAGGTTTCTTTTAAAGTGCTAAAATGAAGAAGGACAAAACAAATCCCTTTTTGATCTAAAACAGAGGCCATGTGTTCAATTTGATGCAAATGAAAATTTTTCATTGGCATAGCCGTTTTCTGACGCGTTTCTTTGGCTTCAAAATCAATATAGAGACCTTTATAAACTCCAGAATAATCTGTTGTTGATGCTTGTCTAAAATAAGCCTCGACAATTTTGGCTCGACTTCTTTTGGGATAGTCAACCTTTACAATCTGAATTGGAGTCGGTTTCTTATGAATAACAGCAATTCCACGCGACAAATAATAATCATTTGTTGCATTAATTGCTGCTTCGAAGGACATGCCACGATTGGCAAAGTCCACCGTTGATTTTTTTGTTTTAAATGGAGTTGGATTTGCTTTTTTTCCTTTAAGTTGATGAGGATAATTTACCATTTTTCTCCTATAGATGCATGTACTTAATGAAAAATTTAAGCATCACTATTATAACATATTTTTTGAAAGGAAAACACAATATGACTGCGATTCTGGTAACGGGTTACAAGAGTTTCGAATTGGGACTTTTCTCAGATAAAGATCCGCGCATAAAAGTGATTAAAGCAGCCATTCAAAAAGACATGGTCAAAATGATTGAAGAGGGTGTTGATTGGTTTATATTAACTGGCAATTTAGGATTTGAATATTGGGCTTTAGAAGTTTTGAAAGATTTAAAAAAAGCCTATCCTATTAGTGTAGCAACCATTTTTGCCTTTGAAAACCATGGGGAAAACTGGAATGAGTCAAATCTAGAAAAGTTAGCTGCCTTTAAAACAGTTGACTTTGTCAAATATTCATACCCCCAATACGAAAATCCTTCTCAATTTAAATCTTATCATGAGTTTTTAATGGCAAATACAGAAGGTGCTTATCTTTTTTATGATAGTGAAAATGAAACCAATTTGAAGTATTTAGTGATGAAAATGAAAGAATTGCCACAGTATCGTATACATTATTTAACATTTGATCGTTTAAATGAAATCTACGAGGAAGGTAACGATTTCTAAAGAATTGTTCCTATCTTAATACTTGCTTTTTACTCTTTTTTTCTGTATCATTAATAATGATATCACCTTGTTGATATAAAAAGAACTACCGGTCGGAGAAAAGAGAATGGCAAGTATAATTTACAGTCCAAAGGACATTTTTGAACAAGAATTTAAAACAAGTATGAGTGGCTTCAATAAAAAGGAAGTTGATGAATTTTTAGATAATGTGATTCAAGATTACGAAACCTATATTTCTGAGATAGAAGAACTAAAGGCTGAAATCGAACGCCTAAAAAATCAAAATACTCATCCAAAGTCCCCATCGACTGAAAATAGACATGCTATGGTTCAACCCACTCGCGTAGCTCAATCAGCTACCAATTTTGATATTTTAAAACGGATTAGTCGTTTAGAAAAAGAAGTTTTTGGTAAGCAAATTACGGAATAACATTTTCCATGCAATTTTTGGATAATCGCGTAGTATTGTAATACTATGAGGAAAGTCCATGCTAGCACTGGCTGTGATGCCAGTAGTGTTTGTGCTAGGCGAAACAATAAGCCTAGGGATGTAAAATACATTACGGCAGGTAAAATAGCTAAGTCTTTTGATATGCTAAAGTAACCTTGAAAGTGCCACAGTGACGAAGTTTTTATGGAAACGTAAAAAATGGAACGCGGTAAACCCCTCAAGCTAGCAACCCAAACTTTGGTCGGGGCATGGGATAGTTTGGAAACGAACGAACTATCCTGACTGTTTAATCAGTAGACAGATGATTATCGAAGGAAATAATCCCTAGTTATTTCTGGAACAAAACATGGCTTATAGAAAATTGCATAATAGGTTAAGCTAGCTCATGCTAGCTTTTATTTGATTAAAAAGAAAGATGATCATATGAAAAAACACTTTAAATTAGTAGCAACAGTGGCTGCGGGACTTGAGTCCGTTGTTGGTAAAGAAATGAGAGCGCTTGGTTTTGATTGCCAGGTTGACAATGGTAAAGTCTATTTTGAAGGTGATATTAAGGCCATTGCTAAAACAAATCTTTGGTTAAGATCAGCTGATAGAATTAAAATTATTGTAGGGCAATTTCCCGCTCGAACCTTTGAAGAACTCTTTCAAGGAGTTTATGCATTAGACTGGGAAAACTATTTGCCACTGGGGGCAAAATTTCCAATTTCTAAAGCGAGATGCGTTCGATCAAAATTGCATAATGAACCTAGTGTTCAAGCTATTTCTAAAAAGGCTGTCGTTAAAAAATTACAAAAACATTATCATAGACCTGAAGGTGTTCCCCTTCAGGAAATTGGTTCAGAGTTCAACATTGAGGTTTCCATTTTAAAAGATCAAGCTACTATTATGATTGATACAACGGGATCCAGTCTCTTTAAACGAGGCTACCGTTCTCAAAAGGGTGGTGCACCAATAAAAGAAAATATGGCTGCGGCCATCTTAGAATTGAGTAATTGGTATCCAGATAAGCCATTAGTTGATCCTACTTGTGGTTCAGGGACTTTTTGTATCGAAGCTGCCTTGATTGGAATGAATATCGCTCCAGGATTTAACCGTTCTTTTGCATTCGAAGAATGGAGTTGGGTTGATAAAGACGACATCAATAGTGTAAGAGATGAGGCGGAATCATTGGCCAATTATGATATAAAATTAGATATTTCTGGATTTGATATTGATGGTCGAATGGTTGAGATTGCTAAAAAGAATGCTGAAGAAGCAGGTCTTGCAGATGTTATTACCTTTAAACAAATGCGCCTTCAAGATTTCAGAACGGATAAGGTTAATGGTGTCATTGTATCAAACCCACCATATGGAGAACGGTTGCTTGATGACAAAGCTGTTGACATTTTGTATAATGAAATGGGTCAAACCTTTAAACCATTGAAAACATGGAGTCAATTTATTTTGACCAGTGATGAAGCTTTTGAAAAGAAATTTGGTCGGCAAGCTGACAAAAAAAGAAAGCTTTATAATGGAACGATGAAAGTTGAATTATATCAATTTTTTGGTGAACGTATCAAACGAAATCACACTGAGAGGTAAAAACGTGTCAGAAGAGAATAAAGATTTTGAACTGCAAAATGAAGAACAAGGTATCTCTATTGATAAAGCTAAGCAGATGACTGTGGGAGAAGCCGTCCGCAAGGATACAGAGTTAAAGGCTGGTATCACAGAAGATGATAGTGTTCTTGATAAATATATTAAACAACACCGTCAAGAAGTGGCTTCTCAAAAATTTGAAACTAAAGTTTCTGAGGTAGAGTCTTTAGATACGGCTAGCTTGGATAATTTTATCAAAAAGCAACGTGAGGAATTAGCAAAAACTGGTTTTTTTAACCAGACTTCAGAGGAACAAAAGTTAGAAACTGAGGCTGAGGAGGATCTTGCTTTATCCTCTAAAAGGAATGATCATGTGTCTCACGGCATTACCGATGAGATAAAGGAAGATCAAAAACCGGTTTTCGATCAGGTTGAACCTGTGGTGCCAATTGTGGATTCTTCGAGAGAGGATGATCAGGTTGCTTTTCTTGATTCTGAGAGAAGTGGCAACAAGAAATCTAAAAAGAAATTTTTGCTTGCTCTGTTATCCCTTCTTTTATTGCTTGTTGGCGGAGCTTTTGGCCTAAATGTCCTTAAACAAAACGATTCAGGCACTACAAATACTAAGGCTTCTAGTCAGCAAAGTAGTTCAAAGGATTCAAAAGCTAGTCTTGCTAAAAAAGCTTATAAAGCATTTGATAAGGGCTTGAAGGCATTTTATCTGGACGATGAGATGACTAAATTAAAGAATAGTGAAATGACTCATCTTGATGACTTGACAAAGAAACTTGATGCCTTAAAAAACACTACCTATTATGATAAGGCTAAGGAAAAATGGGAGTCATTGAAAAAACAAATTACTGCTATTCAAACGGTGAATGGCAAATTTTCAACAGAAGCCATTAAAGACGGCCAGAAAACTGCTGCAACCATTAAGTCTGATGCCAATTTTGACGATTTGACTGCTGATAGCCTTAAGACAGGCAATGCAACTCTGGATAAGTTGCTTCAAGAAGTGGTTTCTGATGGTCGTAAACAGGTTGATGACAAAAACAAAGCCGAAAAAGAGAAGGCGGATGCTCAAGCAAAAGCAGATGCTGAACAAAAAGCTGCTCAGGATGCTGCGACAGCAGAACAAGCTAATGCGGCTCAGTCTGCAACTACTACCTCAGGAGCAACTACGGGTGCTCAAGCACCTGCTACTGGTGGCACTTATGGCACTGCAGCGTCAGGTATTCAACGAAATTTATCACGCGTTCCTTACAATAATACTGCTATTGCAGATAGTACTAATGCTGCTTGGTTATTTAATCCTGGTGTTTTGGAGAAAATTATCGCTACTTCTCAGGCAAGAGGCTACTTTACTGGCAATAACTATTACTTAGAACCAGTCAATATTATCAATGGCAATGGTTACTACAATATGTTTAAATCTGATGGGACCTACCTCTTTTCAATCAACTGTAAAACAGGATATTTTGTTGGAAATGCAAGTGGTTATGCTGATGGTTTAGATTATTAATATTAAAAAATTGAAAAACATACAGTTTGAACTGTATGTTTTTTTTAGTGAATGCAAATTCTAAAATGGTTAATAAAATAATAATAAACAATACATTTATTACCATTCAGGTCACATTTCAACCTTTTGGGCAAAAATGAAAAACATGGCCCATTTTTTGATACTATTTGTTTGTGATGGTAAAAAGTAATTTGAAAGGAGAAACTATAGTGCAATTGTCAAAGGATAAAAAACTGAATGAGCAAGATTTGTCTTTAATTACGGGAGGTAGAAATCTTGGAGCAGCTCTCCAAGGACTTTTTGGAGGGTTTGCTAATTCGCCCACTTTAGAACAATTAAATGGTACTAAGTTACCAAAGCCAAAATCATGCTCACCTTATGGTACTGGTGGAACATCAAATGCATGTTAACTATTTGATTAATGGGTAGGAGTATAGTATGAAAGCAATCTTTAAGAATCAGATGGTTGAGGTTTGGCAAGTTTCAAAGGAAGGTAGTCAACCCCAATGGGTCAAGTCTGCTTTTGAAAAAAACTATTTTCAATGGATTGATAACCATGTTCGCGTTTTAATGGTTGGCTATAATCCCAGTCTTGAAAATAATGTCAAAATTGGATTAGTAGGTTCAGCGGCTGGCGGAGGTTTTGCGGGTTACCACATGTATCAAAATGCCTATTTAGGTGACTACATTGATGCAACCAACTTCAAAATATTATCTGCAAAACAATTTGCTAAAAAATATCGATTAGTTTCTGAGGCAAACTCGATTACTGAGTGACTAAAAAAGAAGTTGATGGACTATCAACTTCTTTTTGATATGTTAAACAAGATGTCGTTCAAAAGCTTGATCCGAAATGCCTTGAGATAGGATTAGTTTTGCCCATTCTTTTGCAGCAAATAAGCTATGGTCCTTATAATTACCACAAGATTCAATGGTAGTACCTGGAACATCTTCCCAGGAAATGCCGTTAGCAATTTCTTCTAAGCTTGATTTGATGACCTTTGCAATTTCTGTTGAACTATGCTTTCCCCACATGATTAAATGGAAACCTGTTCGGCAACCAAAGGGAGAACAATCAATCATGCCATCAATACGTTGGCGAATCAGTTTTGCTAAGAGATGTTCGATGGTGTGTAATCCAGCTGTTTCAATGGAATTTTGGTTTGGTTGAACCAAGCGAACATCAAAATTAGTGATAATATCTCCCTTAGGACCAAACTCTTCTGAAATTAATCGTACATAAGGGGCTTTAACAATGGTATGGTCTAATTCAAAACTTTCAACAATTACTTCTTTAGTCATAGTTAATCTCCTTTTTTCTTCTCCATCCATCTTAACATAAAACAGAAGAAAAATTGAGGATTCTCTAAAAATTGAAAGTTCTTTTTGATTGTTCTGTTTAAAAAAGTTATGAGAAGAGGACACCATATAAGATGACACAAATTTGTGCTAGCAAAGTGCCAACAGAAACGGTAATAAAAGTCTCCTTAAAGGCGTTGCGATGATTGAGTCCGGTTAGAGCTAAAAAGGTTAGAAAAACACCGCTTTGAGGGACAATCGTAAAAATGTTAGAAGCAATGGCAGCAACACGATGGATCATTTCAGGGTCTGCGCCTTTATCTAAATAAAATTGAGCAAAATTTGGCATGACAATACCCAATGCACCTGAAGAAGAACCTGTTATGGCTGACATGGCGGAGGTTAAAACAGTCAAGCTAATGAGTGGATTTCCAGGGATATTCAGAATCAGATCTGAAAAAAGCTTAAAACCTGGAGCTACCATGATAACAGCACCAAAGGCGACAGCAGATGCTGTTGCAAATATAGGTGCAATCGAACTACTTGCCCCAAGATTGATGATTGCTTTCATATCTTTAATATAGGGATTAAATAGAAAAGTTGCTAATAAAATGGATGCTAATAAAGCCAAATAAATAATATTTTTCTTTAAAAATTCTCCACCCAAAATACTTCCAGACAAGGCAATCAGAATAAGTAAAACAAGTGGTGCAATACTGGCTAGAAATGATGGGAGAACTTTTTCTGTTAGACTTGTCTCACCGTCCTTAGCATAAGTGGCGTAATGTTCTCCTTTTTCTAAGCTCCTTTTTAAGCAAAGCTTCATATAAAATAAACCAAATAAAATACAAGCTAAAGATCCAATCAAACTAGGGATGGCGGCTGCTGTTAAAGAAGTGTTTAAATACTGGATGGGAATGACGTTCTGAATAGCAGGTGTTCCAGGTAGGATAGTCATTGTAAATGTTGCAATACCTAACCATAAGGGAATTTGTATTAAATTCCAGGCTAAATCAAGCTTTTTAAATAAACTTCTTGCTAGGGGGATGACGGCAAACATAACAACAAATAAGCTGATACCGCCATATGTAAGAAGGGAGCTAATCATAAAAATAGCGAGAAGAACTTTATAAGGACTGTCATGACCAATTTTAAGGAGAATTCCATTTGCGATGGCTGTTGTAGCACCACTACCTTCCATTAATTTGGCTAAAATGGAACCCAACAAGAAAATAGCGAAGTAGTTGAGGATATAAGTTGTTAAAGCTCCCATATAGTGATTGTTTTCTTTGCCTAATAGAGACAGTAGCGGATCCATCTGGTTAAAAAGGATTACAAAACTTGTTGCAATGGGGGCGGCAATGACGATATTAATCTCTTTTAATGAGAAGTAGACGATGAGAGCAACTCCTAAAAGGACACCTAATGAAGCAATAATTTCTGTCATAATTTATCTCCATTTGTAAAAAGAAAGAGATGGATAGAACCGTTTCCACCTCTTGTCACAAACTGTTATTGGGCAGTGTAGCCACCATCTAAAATACAAGCTTGTCCGGTAATGCCTTTAGCCTTATCGCTAGCTAAGAAAGAAACGTAATCTGCAATTTCTTGGACATCAATAAGTCTTTTTTGTGGAACAAGTGGATATAAGACTTCTTCTAAGACATTTTCTAAAGGAATTTGACGTGTTTTAGCAAGGTCTTGAAATTGTCCTCTTACAAGAGGAGTGTCTACATAACCTGGGCATACAGCATTAACTGTAATTCCTGAAGATGCCCCCTCCAATGCGCTAACCTTTGTTAATCCTAAAAGTCCATGTTTTGACGAATTATAGGCTGCTTTACCAGCAAATCCAATGACTCCATTTATGGAAGCCATATTAATAATACGACCAAAGCCTTGTTTTTTCATTATTGGAAAGACGCGTTTTGTAGCAATAAATGGCGCGGTTAGCATAATTTTTACCATGAACTCAAATTTATCTGTGGGAAAATCCTCTAAAAGCGAAACGTGTTGAAGTCCTGCGTTATTAACCAAGATATCCAATCTTTGGTATTTTTGAATGACATGATCAATGGCTTGGTTAATTGCTTCTTCACTGCTTACATCGCATAAGGCTGAATCGGCATCTAATCCTTGTTCCTGATAGTCTGATACCAATTTTTCCAGTTTTTCTTGATTAATATCGGTGAATACAACTGTCTTTCCCTCTCTTAAGAAGGTTTCACCTATTTGTTTGCCAATGCCACTTGCGGCACCTGTAACGAAAACCACTTGTTTTGAATTTTTCATTTCATTTCTCCTTTTTTATGCTAATAGTTCTTCTTGTGTCTTATCAATTAGTGCTACTTCTGTAACTGATTGGACATAGTCAAAGGTGTAATCTGGATGAATTTCGAGGACACATAGCCCTTCTGGACGAAAAGCCATGACAGCTAATTCGGTTACAATAAGGTCAACGACTCCTTTTGCAGTTAATGGAAGGGTACATTGGTTCAAAATTTTTGCCTTCCCTTTATTGGTATGTTCCATGGCGACAATAACTTTTTTGGCACCGACTAAAAGGTCCATGGCACCCCCCATACCTGGTACCATTTTGCCAGGTATTAAATAATTTGCTATATTACCATCTTTATCCACTTGGAGTGCACCAAGAACAGTTGCTGCTACATGCCCACCTCGAATAATACCAAAAGAAGTTGAACTATCAAAGAAGGCTCCACCGGGAGCAATTCCAATGGGTTGCCCACCTGCATTAACAATCGTAGGATCAATCTCCTTGTCTTTTAGTCCTGTTAAACCGATGAAGCCATTTTCAGATTGTAAGGTGATCGTAACATCTTTTGGAATATAATGAGCTACTTTTGTTGGTAAACCGATACCCAAATTTACCAAAGAGTTATTTTCTAACTCTTGAGCAACTCGGCGGGCAATTCTTTCTTGAATGACTTCTTTTGAAAGGGTAATGTCATTTACTGTCATGCTGTTTCTCCTTTTATAATATAGTCAACAAATATACCAGGTGTATGAATAAAGTTTGGATCCATCTCTCCGATTTCAACGAGTTGTCTAGTTTCAACAAAGGTTTTCTTTGCGTTTGCTGCCATGAGGTGATTAAAGTTATTTTCGGAACCTCTATATTGAAGATTACCGTATTTATCAGCCTTATCTGCAAAAATTAAGGCGACATCAGCATAGAGTGGTGTTTCTAAAAGATATTCTTTCCCATCAACCGAAATGACTTTTTTTCCTTCAGCGACAAGTGTTCCTATACCTGTAGGTGTCAAAACTCCACCTAAGCCAAAAGCTCCTGAACGAATTCTTTCAACCAGTGTTCCTTGAGGAACAAGGTGAATGGTTGTTTCACCCTCATTCATTTGTCGACCTGCCTCACGGTTTAATCCAATATGTGAAGCGATGATAGTATTGAATTGTTTTTTGGCAATCATCTTACCAACCCCTTTGTCTGGAAAACCAGCATCGTTACAGATTAGGGTTAGGTTTTTAACCCCTTTTTCTACGAGAGCATCAATGAGTCTCTCGGCTGTTCCGTTTGTCATAAAGCCGCCAACCATTAACGTATCACCATCATTGATATGAGTGATGGCTTCTTTAATTGTAATTTCTTTTGACATCCTACTTACCTACTTTCCTCTTTACTTTTCCTGAGTTACGATCAGACTTGTTCCTTGTCCGCCTCCGATACAAAGGGTTGCTAATCCATTTGTTACATCTTGTTTTTTCATTTCATGAAGTAAGGTGACAAGAATACGAGCTCCACTTGCACCAATTGGGTGCCCTAATGCAATTGCACCACCATTAACATTAACCTTGTCTGCTTGACATTCTAATGACATCATTACGGCGAGAGATTGAGCAGCAAATGCCTCGTTTGATTCAATTAAGCCAATATCAGATATTTTTAAATTGGCTTTTTCTAAGGCTTTTTGAGTTGCTGGGATTGGTCCTGTTCCCATAATATCAGGATCAACACCTGCACTAGCGTAGGAAGTGATAGAAGCCAAAATCTCTAAACCTAATTGTTTAGCATGTTTTTCAGTCATTAACATGACCATTGCAGCACCATCATTAATGCCTGAGGCATTTCCAGCTGTAACAGTCCCTTCAGAAGACATAAATGCTGGTCTTAATTTTTTGAGTTTCTCTAAACTCGAATTTGGTTTTGGATACTCATCTTGTGAGACGATTAAAGGGTCTCCTTTTCTTTGAGTTACTGTAACTGGAACAATTTCTTCTTTGAAACGATTATTTTTAAGTGCTTCAGCTGCCTTTTGTTGACTATTGAATGCAAACTGATCTTGTTCTTCTCTACTAATTTGGTATTTTTTTGCAACGTTTTCAGCTGTAATCCCCATATGGGTTTTACTAAAGGCATCCGTTAACCCATCGTGAACAAGTGTATCGATTAATTCACTATTTCCCAGTCGACTGCCAAATCGGTTACTTTGACAAACGTAGGGTGCTTGGGACATGTTTTCGACGCCACCTGCTATAATGATTTTCGCATCACCTAATAAAATACTCTGGGCTGCTAATTGTATTGCTTTTAGACCAGAACCACAAACCATATCAACTGTAAAAGCTGTTTTTTCGTTTGGAATTCCGGAGTGAATGGCAATTTGACGGGCGATATTTTGGCCGAGACCTGCATGAAGAACATTGCCAATAATAACCTCATCAATGTGATGAGGAGGGAGCTGGGTATTATCCAACATTTTTTTTATAACAGTGGTAGCTAATGTAACGGCATTAACATCTTTAAAAGCTCCTCCGAATGCACCAATTGGTGTTCTTAGAGCTTGGACAATAACGACTTTATCCATAATATGACGACTCCTTTGCATAAATAGAAAGTGCTTTCTTCATTTCTAAGATATCAATAATTTTATGAGAAGTGAAATATGGAATTTTTATAGGGATATAAAATTTTTTGATAGTGTCTAGCTAGTTTTTTAAGATTTTTTATGTCATAATCAGTTTTAAATTCTTTATTGAAAGGTATACTGTAAGTCAAATGGACATTAAACAGATTAGATATTTCTTAGCAATAGTTGAATGCCAATTTAATCTCAGCCAGGCTGCTGAGATGTTATATATTTCGCAACCCACACTAAGTATGATGATCACAGAATTTGAAAAACGAGAAAATGTTAGACTTTTTAAAAGAACTAGAGGGAGAATTACTGGCTTAACCTATCTAGGAGAAAGCTATTATCAGGATGCCAAAAAAGTACTTGAATCTTATGATCAAATGTTTAATAATCTTCATAATGTCACAAAAACGCCAAAAGGTAGCATTAATATAGGAATTCCTCCTTTAATTTTGTCTGTGGTTTTTTCTAAAGTGATGCCTGAAATGATTCTTTCAAATCCTGGAATTCAATTTAATATTAAGGAAATAGGTGCCTATAATTTAAAAAATGAGTTGTTATTAGGAAATGTTGACATAGCTGTCTTGCTTTCACCGACTGGAATTGCAGATAATTTGGTAGAAATTAACGAAATTCAACGTTCCGAATTATGTGTTTGTCTTTCGCCAAAACACAAATTAGCTCAAAAAAATGTCATAACCTGGGAAGATTTAAATATGGAAAATATAGCCTTGTTTGACTCATCTTTTATGGTTCATCACTTGGTTCTTGAATCTTGTGAACGCAAACATGTGAGACCCAATATTGTTCTGACATCTGCTTCCTGGGATTTTATGATTAATTCAACTATGATCAATCATAAGATATTAACAATATGTCCTAAACCAATCATGGATTTATACCCTATGAAAAATATTATTTCCATACCAATGGAACACCCAATTTCTTGGCGTGTTGTACTCACTCGATTAAAAAAGAACAACTATTCTGATTTAGAAGCATACATCATGGATTCCTTGGTTCAATCCTTTATCAAGTAACTTTTTTTAAAATTGAAAAGGCTGTCAAAGTTTAAGAATCATAATTGTCTAAAAGCTTAATTTGTGATAAACTAAATGTAGCTTTCTATAAAGGAAAACTAATTATAAATTGAGGTAAAAAGATGATTAATATTATTTTATTAATTGTTTGTGCCCTCATTGGTTTGATCATAGGTTATGCAATGATTTCGCTTAAATTAAAAAAAGCGAAAGAAAGTGCTGACTTGACTCTTTTAAATGCTGAGCAGGATGCGGTAAATATTCGTGGTAAAGCTGTTGCTGAAGCTGATCATATTAGAGAATCAGCAGAGCGTGAAAGCAAAGCGAATCGTAAAGAACTGCTGTTAGAAGCAAAAGAAGAGGCAAGAAAATATCGTGAAGAAATTGAGCAAGAATTTAAATCTGAAAGACAAGAGCTAAAACAATTAGAAACACGACTTAATGAGCGTGCCTTTTCTCTTGACCGAAAAGATGAGAATTTAACAAGTAAAGAAAAAGTTCTAGATAGTAAAGAACAAAGTCTGACCGATAAATCTAAACATATTGATGAGCGTCAAACAGAAGTCGAACGACTCGAAGAAGTAAAAAAAGAAGAATTACAACGTGTTGCGGCAATGACCATTGCAGAAGCAAGAGAAGTGATTCTGATGGAAACTGAGACTAAACTCACTCAGGAAATTGCTAGCAGAATTCGTGATGCCGAAAGAGAAATCAAAGATCGAGCTAATAAAACAGCTAAAGATTTGCTATCTCAAGCCATGCAAAGGGTGGCAGGCGAGTATGTCACAGAGCAAACCATTACCAGTGTCCATTTACCAGATGACAATATGAAAGGTCGTATTATTGGCCGAGAAGGTCGTAATATTCGTACTTTAGAAAGCTTAACTGGTATTGATGTTATCATTGATGATACACCAGAAGTCGTTGTTTTATCAGGATTTGATCCAATTCGACGTGAAATTGCCCGAATGACCCTCGAGTCTCTCATTTCAGATGGAAGGATTCATCCTGCTCGAATTGAAGAATTAGTCGAAAAGAATCGTCTGGAAATGGATAACCGCATTCGTGAGTATGGCGAAGCTGCTGCTTATGAAATCGGAGCTCCTAATCTACATCCCGATTTAATTAAGATTATGGGTAGATTGCAATTCAGAACATCGTATGGTCAAAATGTTCTTCGACACTCAGTCGAAGTTGGTAAACTTGCTGGTATTCTTGCAGGTGAGCTAGGTGAAAATGTTGCCTTGGCAAGACGAGCTGGGTTCTTACATGATATGGGTAAAGCCATTGACCGTGAAGTTGAAGGTAGCCATGTCGAAATTGGTATGGAATTTGCACGCAAGTACAAGGAACATCCAGTTGTTGTCAACACGATTGCCAGTCACCACGGAGATGTAGAACCGGAATCTGTCATTGCAGTTATTGTTGCAGCAGCAGATGCTTTGAGTTCAGCTAGACCTGGTGCGCGTAATGAATCCATGGAGAATTACATTAAACGTCTCCGTGATTTAGAAGAGATTGCTACAAGCTTTGACGGCGTTCAAAATAGCTTTGCTTTACAAGCTGGTAGAGAAATTCGCATTATGGTGCAACCGGAAAAAGTTTCAGATGATGAAGTCGTTATCCTGTCTCATAAAGTACGTGAAAAAATTGAAAACAATTTAGATTACCCTGGTAATATTAAAGTGACCGTAATACGTGAGATGAGAGCAATCGATTATGCCAAATAAGAAAAGAGGATACTATCCTCTTTTTTGATTCTTAGAAGGCTTAACTGTAATATTATCTTGAAAAACAGATATGATTTTGTTAAACTATTAGAAAGCAATTATTAAGGAGAGTATAATGTCTGAACGTGGTTTGTTGATCGTCTTTTCGGGGCCATCAGGTGTAGGTAAAGGGACGGTTAGGAAAGAAATTTTCTCGACACCAAATCATAAATTTGAATATTCTGTTTCAATGACAACACGGGCACAGAGGCCAGGTGAAGTTGATGGTGTTGACTATTTCTTCCGGACACGTGAAGAATTTGAAGAGTTAATAAAGCAAGGTCAAATGTTGGAGTATGCTGAATATGTAGGGAACTATTACGGTACTCCATTATCATATGTTAATGAAACCTTGGATAAAGGCATTGACGTTTTTCTTGAAATTGAGGTACAAGGTGCTCTCCAAGTAAAATCTAAAGTTCCAGATGGTGTTTTCATCTTTTTAACACCTCCAGATTTGGCAGAATTACAAGATCGATTAGTTGGCCGAGGAACTGATAGCAAAGAAGTTATTGCTCAAAGGATTGAAAAAGCTAAAGAAGAAATTGCAATGATGCGCGAATACGATTATGCGGTTGTTAATGATCAAGTTCCCTTAGCCGCTGAACGTGTGAAGCGCATTATCGAAACAGAACATTTTCGAGTTGAGCGCGTCATTGGACGCTACGATAAAATGATTAAACAAACAAAACCCATTCGTTAAAAATAGAAAAGAGTAAACCATTATGATGTTAAAACCTTCCATTGATACCTTACTTGATAAAGTGCCTTCAAAGTATTCACTAGTGATACTTCAAGCAAAAAGAGCTCATGAGTTAGAAGCAGGCGCGAAAGCGACACAAAGTTTTAAATCTGTTAAATCCACTTTACGAGCATTAGAAGAAATAGAATCTGGTAATGTTGTGATTCACCCAGATCCATCAGCAAAACGTGCGGCTGTTAGAGCGAAAATTGAAGCGGATCGTTTGGCAAAAGAAGAAGAAGAGCGTAAAATAAAAGAACAAATCGCTAAAGAAAAAGAAGAAGAAGGAGAGAAAATCTAAGGTTATTAAATCTTAGGTTTTTTCATATGTTACTTTTCCAAAGCAAATGTCAATAGAAAGAAGGACGCAATGCCAAAAACTGCACAAATTATTGTTGATGTCCCTTTAATGCAGACAGATAAACCCTTTACTTATAGCATTCCAGATTTTTTTCAGGAGATTATTAATCTGGGTTCAAGAGTACACGTTCCCTTTGGAAATGGGAATCGCCTGCTACAAGGTTTTGTTATTGGTTTTTCAGAAACTGATGAAACAAGTCATCTAAAAGAAATCCATTCACTTTTAGATGTCGAACCAGTCCTAAACAAGGAACAACTTCAATTAGCAGATAAATTACGAAAAACCGTCTTTTCATACAAAATTTCACTGCTCAAAGCAATGATTCCTAATCTCCTTAACTCCAATTATGATAAAGAATTAAGCGCGACGCCATTATTATCTGAGGATGAAAGAATCTTTATTTTTGGTGAAAAAGAAAGAATTCTTTACTCTCAATTGACAGAAGAACAAATCAAGAAAAGCATTTCCTTACATAAGCAAAAGAAGATAGCCTTGACTTATCTTGCTAATGACAGAAAAAACATTAAAACGGAAAAATGGTATAAAGTAAACAAAGTTCGGCTAGAAGAACACCTTATTCCAGCTAGGGCAAAGAAAAAGCAGGCTTTGAAAGATGCTTTGTTATCAGATGCTAAGGACGGAAAAGTGGCTGACCTGCTTCAGGATTATTCGAGAGAGACTCTAAAGTATTTTCTTGACGAGGGACTTTTGGATATCTATGAGGTACAAGTCCAACGAAGCGAAGCCTATTTTAACAAGGTAGAAAGTAGTCAATTTTTAAGTTTAAACGAGGAGCAAGCTCAAGCAGCGCAAGCTATTTGCCGAAAAATTGGGCAAGAAAGCAAACCCTTCCTTTTAGAAGGTATAACAGGATCTGGGAAAACAGAAGTTTATTTGCATATTATTGATCAAGTTTTGAAACAAGGAAAGACGGCAATTGTTCTTGTACCGGAAATTTCCTTAACGCCTCAAATGACCAATCGTTTTATTTCTCGCTTTGGGAAAATGGTGGCCATTATGCATTCAGGCCTTTCCGATGGAGAGAAATTTGACGAATGGCAGAAGGTGAAAGATGGCAGAGCTAAAGTTGTTGTTGGTGCAAGATCAGCTATTTTTGCTCCTTTAGAAAACATTGGAGCCATTATTATTGATGAAGAACATGAGTCGACTTACAAACAAGAGTCAAACCCAAGGTATCATGCAAGGGATGTTGCTTTAATTCGTTCTCAATACCATAAAGCCGTACTGGTTTTAGGGTCTGCAACTCCAAGTATCGAAAGTCGGGCTAGAGCCAGCAAAGGTGTCTATCATTTCTTACGCTTAAGTCAACGAGCAAATCCCTTGGCTCGCATCCCTAAAGTAGAGATTGTAGATTTTAGAGATTATATTGGTAAGCAAGAAGTCAGTAATTATACGCCTCTTTTGATTGATAAAATTCGGGATCGGATCCAAAAGAAAGAACAAGTCGTTTTAATGTTAAATCGGAGAGGTTATTCAAGTTTTATTATGTGTCGGGATTGTGGTTTTGTAGACGAATGCCCTAATTGCGATATTTCCTTGACTTTGCATATGGATACGAAAACGATGAATTGTCATTATTGTGGTTTTCAAAAGGCCATTCCAAGGAAATGTCCTAATTGTCAAAGTTCGAGCATTCGTTACTATGGAACAGGAACACAAAAGGCATATGATGAGCTGAAAGAAGTTATTCCAGAAGCTAGAATTCTAAGAATGGATGTTGATACGACTCGAAAAAAAGGTAGTCATGAAAAATTATTAGAAACATTTGGTCGTCAAGAAGCAGATATTTTATTGGGAACTCAAATGATTGCTAAAGGTTTGGATTTCCCTAATGTCACTTTAGTAGGCGTTTTGAATGCTGATACCTCCCTACATTTACCAGACTTTAGATCTTCTGAAAAAACCTTTCAATTACTCACTCAGGTCTCAGGTCGTGCTGGTAGGGCTGAGAAAAATGGTGAAGTTTTGATTCAAACTTATAATCCAGAGCATTACGCCATTCAATTAGCACAAAAACAAGACTACGAAGCTTTTTATCATTATGAGATGAAAATGCGCCATCAAATGGCATATCCGCCGTACTTTTTCACTGTTGGAATAACCTTATCCCACAAGGACGAGCAAGAAGTGATGAGACAATCCTATCAGGTTCTTTCCATTTTAAAAGAAGGATTGAGTGATAAAATCCAAATCTTAGGACCAACACCCAAACCTATTTCGAGAACCCACAGTTTATATCACTATCAAATTCTATTGAAATATCGTTTTGAAGAACATCTTGAAGCCACTTTAAATCAAATACTTGATTGGAGCCAAGAAACTAGTCAAAAACAGCTGAAAGTTATCATTGATCAAGAACCCCAACACTTCATGTGATGCTAATAAAGTCTTGTTTGTTTAATCTATGATATAATGAAAAAAATGAAAAACGACAGAGGAATATCATGACAAAAATCATATTTATGGGAACTCCCGACTTTTCTGCTACCGTCTTAAAAGGGTTGATTGAAAATCCTTCTTATCAACTCTTAGCTGTCGTGACACAGCCAGATAGAGCAGTCGGACGTAAAAAAGAAATTAAGATGTCGCCAGTAAAAGAAGTGGCATTAGAGCATCATATACCTGTTTATCAACCTGAAAAATTGTCTGGGTCACAGGAGTTAGAAAGTATCATGTCTTTGGATGCTGATGGTATTGTTACAGCAGCCTTCGGTCAATTTTTACCAACTAAATTGTTGGATTCCGTTACATTTGCTGTTAATGTCCATGCCTCTTTACTTCCCAAATACCGAGGTGGTGCGCCGATTCATTACGCTCTCATCAATGGCGAAGAAGAAGCGGGTGTTACCATTATGGAAATGGTGAAAGAAATGGACGCAGGAGATATGATTGCTAAAGCTTCAACACCGATATTAGAAGATGATAATGTGGGAACCATGTTTGATAAATTAGCAATTTTGGGCAGAGACTTGCTTATCAAGACTTTACCAGACTACTTATCTGGACAATTGAAGCCAGTTGCACAAAATCATGCAGAAGCTACTTTTTCACCCAATATCACATCAGAACAGGAAAAACTAGACTTTACAAAATCTGCTAGAGCCATTTTTAATCAGGTAAGAGGGATGAATCCATGGCCTATTGCCCATACCTATTTCAATGGCGAGCGCTTTAAAATCTATGAACTTTTGGCGATTGAAGGGCAGGGTGCACCAGGTCAAGTTATTGAAAAAACTAAAGATAGTCTTATTGTTGCAACAGGAAGTGGGGCTGTATCTTTGAGAGTTGTTCAACCTTCTGGAAAACCGAAGATGACGATTAAAGATTACCTAAATGGTTTAGGAAGAGATATTAAAGTAGGAGATTATTTTGGCCAATAATTGGAAACGAGAAGCACGTGGCAAAGCTTTGATGGCAATTGAAGATATTTTTGATAACGGGGCTTATTCTAACTTAGCTCTGAATCAACACTTAAACCACCAAGCTTTAAATGCTAAAGATAAGGCCTTAATTACCGAAATTGTTTATGGGACTGTTTCTCGTAAATTAACTTTGGAATGGCATTTGTCACACGTGATTGAAGACCGAAATCGTTTAGATAAGTGGGTTTACTATCTGCTAATGATTAGTCTTTATCAATTGCTTTATTTAGACAAGGTTCCGCAACATGCTATCGTAAACGATGCTGTCAATATTGCAAAGAACCGTGGAAATAACCGTGGTGCTGAGAAGTTTGTCAATGCTGTTTTGCGACAACTAACGAACCACCCTTTACCGGATCCAAGCCTTATTAAAAGGAAAAACAAACGCTACTCCATTCTTTACTCCATTCCAACATGGTTAGTTATTAAGTTAATTGATCAATTTGGAGAAGAAAGAGCATTAAAAATAATGGAAAGCTTGTCTCTGAATAGTAAAATAAGTCTTCGTGTAATAAATCTTGATAAAATGGAAATCATAAAAGAGGCCTTGGATGCAGAAATGTCTCTTTTATCACCTTGTGGGTTAACAAAAGAAAATGGTTATATGGCCTTGCATGACTTTTTTCAAAGGGGTGATATTACTATTCAGGATGAAAGTAGTCAGCTAGTTGCACCAACTTTAGCCATTCAAGAAAACGATATCGTTTTAGATGCTTGCAGTGCTCCAGGTGGCAAAACGAGTCATATGGCTTCATATCTAAAAACAGGAAAAGTTGTTGCTTTAGATATTCATGAACATAAACTGGATTTAGTGAGAGAAAATGCGGAACGATTAGGACTTTCCGAAAAAATTGAAACTCGTTTGTTGGATGCTCGACAAGTTCATAAGGTTTTTGGGCCGGATTCTTTTGATAAGATTTTGGTAGATGCCCCCTGTTCAGGTATTGGCTTAATCAGGCGAAAACCGGATATAAAATATAACAAAGATTTGCAAGATTTGAAGCAATTACAAGCGGTTCAATTAGAGATACTGTCTAGTGTTTGTCAAACAATACGTAAAGGTGGTATAATAACCTATAGCACTTGCACTATTTTTGATGAAGAAAATGTTCAAGTTATTAAACGTTTTTTAAAAGAACATCCTAATTTTGAACAAATAAAACTGAAACATACACAAGCTGAAATTGTGAAGGACGGTTGTTTAGTGATTACCCCTGAGCAATTTCAAACTGATGGCTTTTTTATCGCTCAAATCAGAAGAGTCTTGTAGTATTTAGAAGGAGACTGACTCAGTCAGAAACACATATATGAAAATTTCATTAATTACAGATATTGGGCAAAAACGCTCAAATAATCAAGATTTTATCAATAAATTTGATAATAAAAAGGGAATAACCCTTGTTGTCTTAGCTGATGGTATGGGGGGGCATCGTGCCGGAAATATTGCTAGCGAAATGACAGTAACTGATCTTGGGAGAGAGTGGGTTCAAACAGAATTAACTGAATTAAGTGAGATTAGAGATTGGTTGTTAACCACAATTGAATCTGAAAATAAGCGTGTCTATGAAATGGGGCAAAAGGAAGATTATAAAGGGATGGGAACAACGGTTGAAGCTGTCGTCCTAGTTGATAATAATGCTATCTTTGCTCATGTTGGTGATTCTCGAATAGGATTAGTAAAAGATGGCCAATATACCTTATTAACTAGTGATCACTCTTTAGTCAATGAATTAGTCAAAGCTGGTCAAATCACAGAAGAAGAAGCCACTGGACATCCTCAAAAAAATATTATCACCCAATCAATTGGTCAAGCTTCTCCTTTAGAAACTGATTTGGGACTAAAAGTTCTAGAAAAAAATGACTATTTGGTCATCAATTCTGATGGCTTAACGAATATGGTTTCTAATGCAGAAATTGCTGAGATACTTTCCCGTGATATTAGTCTAGACGAAAAGAATGAAGAACTTGTTAAATTAGCTAACCTTAGAGGAGGTTTGGATAATATCACCATCGCTTTGGTTCATTACGAAAGTGAGGACTCCGAATGATACAGATTGGCAAATTATTTGCTGGTCGTTATCGCATCTTAAAATCAATTGGCCGCGGTGGTATGGCGGATGTTTATTTAGCAAATGACTTGATATTAGATAATGAGGACGTAGCTATTAAGGTATTACGTACAAATTATCAAACAGATCAGGTTGCAGTTGCACGTTTTCAACGAGAAGCGCGTGCGATGGCAGAATTAAATCATCCGAACATTGTAGCCATACGAGATATAGGTGAAGAAGACGGACAGCAGTTTTTAGTAATGGAATACGTCGATGGTGCAGACTTGAAAAAATACATTCAAGATCATGCTCCATTGTCTAACAACGAAGTTGTTAGAATTATGGAGGAAGTTCTCTCTGCAATGACACTTGCTCACCAAAAGGGCATTGTTCATAGGGACTTAAAACCTCAAAATATTTTATTAACCAAATCTGGAGTCGTTAAAGTAACTGATTTTGGTATAGCTGTTGCATTTGCTGAAACGAGTTTAACCCAAACAAACTCCATGTTAGGAAGTGTGCATTATTTATCTCCAGAACAAGCTCGTGGCTCAAAAGCGACTATTCAGAGCGATATATATGCAATGGGTATCATGCTTTATGAAATGTTGACTGGACATATTCCATATGATGGAGATAGTGCAGTTACCATTGCTTTACAACATTTCCAAAAACCATTACCATCTATTTTAGATGAAAATAAAATGGTGCCACAAGCTTTGGAAAATGTGGTCATAAAAGCTACAGCTAAGAAGCTAAGTGATCGCTATGCTTCGACATTTGACATGAGCAGGGATTTAATGACGGCTCTAAGCTATAATAGAAGCCGTGAGAAAAAATTAGTGTTTGAGGATGGCGACAGTACAAAGCCATTACCAAAAGTTTCTCCAACACCAAATGTAACCCCTAAATCATCTCCAACAGTTTCAGCAACTAAGGCAAATGAGCCTGCAAAACAAGACTACTTGCAAAAACCACAAAAAGAGAGAAAACGAGGTCGTTTTTTAGGCACTTTATTCAAAATTCTCTTTGCCCTCTTTGTCGTAGGTGTGGCAATCTTTACCTTCCTTATTTTGACGAAACCATCAACGGTCAAAGTTCCTAATTTAAATGGTTCAACTTTATCTGTCGCTAAAGCTGAATTGAAAACAATGGGATTTAAAGTTGGAGATATCAAAAAAATAGAAAGTGGAACTGTTGCGGTAGGTCATGTTGTTAAAACAGATCCTAGTGCTGGTACAGCAAAACGTGAAGGAGCCACTATTGATATATTTGTATCATCAGGGAAAAAAGGTTTTGTCATGGAAGATTACACAGGACAAAATTACCAAGATGTTATTTCTAATCTGATGACTACTTATGGTGTTTCTCGTTCTAAAATCAAAATTAAACGAATCAACACAAATGACTATCAAGCAGATACAGTTATTAGCCAAACGCCGGATAAAGGTGAAAAATTCAATCCGGATGGTAAGTCAAAAATTACCTTAAGTGTGGCATCAAGTGGAACTGTTACAATGCCAGATTTAACAGGATATACTTACCAAGAAGCATTAAACGAATTGACTGCTTTAGGCATTAACACAAACCGGATCAAGACTTACTATACTAATGGTTCAAGTGGTGAAAAGAAATCCATGATTGTCTCAGAGCAAACCCCTTACGCTTATTCAAGCATTTCTCTTTCTGATTCTAGTGAAATTAGTTTAGGATTATATGCCGCTACAGAAACGTCGAACAGCTCAACACCATCAAGTTCAAGTGAAGTTTCATCTTCTAGTAGTTCATCGACATATGATTCAGGAATTTCTTCAGAAACAACACCATCAAGTTCTTCTTCTTCGACAAATGCGGGACTTGATCCAAATCACAATCCATAAAAAAGTAAACCACTATTAAAGTAATAAGATGCTTTAGTGGTGGTTTTTATTTGTTTTATAGGATGAATTTTTTAGTTTTTTCTGATAAAATGACAAGGGAATAGTGGAAGGAGTCGCATGAAAAAATTTCAATTTTTTTTATTGGTCGAATGTATCTTATTGGCAATGGGAATAATGACCATACTAGCAAATGATGTTGCTAGCTTTATTTTTATTGTTGTTATTATTTTATCGGCCTTACGCTTTTACAATCGGGATGATCGCAATAATTTTATACTGACCGTTTGTTTATTGTTGCTGTTTCTCATTTTTATGTTGAATCCCTACATCATTTTAGCAGTTCTTTTTGCCATTATTTACGTTTTTATCAATCATTTCTCACAAGTGAAAAAAAAGAATCGCTTCGCTCTGATTCGATTTAGTCAAGAAGGTATTGATGTCAAAAAAACAAAACACCAGTGGATTGGGGCTGCTGCCTATGAAAGTGATTATTATGCATTCGATGACATTAATATTATCAGAATTAGTGGGAATGATACCATTGATCTGAGTAATGTTATTGTGACGGGACAGGATAATGTCATTATCATACGGAAAATCTTTGGAAATACAAAAGTTGTTATACCTATTGATGTCTCGGCTCAATTAGATGTCTCTTCAATCTATGCATCTGTTGTTTTCTTAGGTTGCCAAGAATATGATTTACGGAATGAGTCAATCAAGTTAGGTTATGAAGGATCCTGTGATGCTCATAAAAAAGTAAAAATCATAGTGAATACGATTGCTGGAAATGTTGAGGTAGTACGAAGATGAAAAAACATTATTATCTCCTTGTTTGGTTATATTCGACTATCACAATCTTATCTATTGTCTTTGTCGTTATGGACAATTTAGGGATTGATTTTCAGTATTTGAAATTAAATCTTTGGCGCTTTGAAAAACTGTTTTTTTCGATACTGTTATTGATTGTCTCAGTTACCCTTTTGTTACTTTTATTGTGGATATTACTAGAAGATATTAGCAAACGAGGCATTAATCAAAATTTACGTAGAATCTTAAATAATCAACCAATAAAACTGGAAGAGACCTCTGAATTAAATATTAATTTAATAAGGCTTTCTAAAAAGATGTTTCATATGACGAACAGTCTTCAAAAAAAAGAAAGTGCTTATATTTTAGATACCCAAAAAATTGTTCAACGCGAACGAAAACGAATTGCCAGAGACCTACATGATACCGTGAGTCAGGAGCTTTTTGCATCCTCTATGATTTTATCAGGTATTTCAATGAGTCTGGATCATTTAGAAAAAGAGGAGTTGAACAATCAAATCCTAACCGTAGAAGCTATGTTACAGAATGCTCAAAAAGACCTTCGTGTTTTATTACTACACTTACGTCCAACAGAGTTAGCGAATAGAACACTACGAGAAGGTATTGATATGATTCTAAAAGAGTTGACAGATAAAAGTGATATTGAGGTTATTTATAAGGAGAATATCAGTAAACTACCTAAAGCAGTTGAAGACAATCTCTTTAGAATAGCACAAGAATTCATCAGTAATACCTTAAAACATGCCAAAGCAAGTCAATTGGAAGTATACTTGAAACAAACAAAAAACGAAGTGCAACTCAAAATGATTGATAATGGTGTTGGCTTTGACATGGATGAAGTTAGAGATTTAAGTTATGGTCTTAAAAATATTGGAGATCGTGTAGATGACTTAGCTGGGACGTTTAACTTAATTAGCCAAAAGGGAAAAGGAGTTTCGATGGATATTCGATTACCTATAATGTCGGAGGAAAGCAATGGATAAAATAAAAGTGATACTTGTTGATGATCATGAGATGGTTCGGTTAGGTTTAAAAAGTTTCCTGAACATGCAAAAAGATGTTGAAGTCATTGCTGAAGCATCCAATGGAAGACAGGGAATCGAACTGGCATTAGAGCTAAAGCCAGATGTTTTAGTCATGGATCTGGTCATGCCAGAATTAGGTGGTGTTGAAGCAACCTTAGAAATATTAAAAGAGTGGCCTGAGGCTAAAATCTTAGTCTTGACGTCATACCTTGATAATGAAAAAATATACCCTGTCATTGATGCGGGAGCCAAGGGTTATATGTTGAAAACATCAAGTGCCGCTGAAATATTAAATGCTATTCAAAAAGTTGCTAAAGGTCAGCTAGCTATTGAGACAGAAGTCGACAAGAAAATAAAGGCTCATGACAGAAAACCAAATTTACATGATGAATTAACTGCAAGAGAGTATGATATTCTCTACCTGTTAGCAAAGGGTTATGATAATCAAACCATTGCTGATGAACTGTTTATATCATTAAAAACAGTCAAAACACACGTCTCCAATATCTTGTCCAAATTAGAAGTCGACGATCGAACACAAGCAGTCGTCTATGCTTTCAGACACCACTTAGTGCCACAAGATGATAATTAATGGTATAATATTAGCTATCAAGTGGAGGTTAAAATGGACGCAAAATTAAAATATAAAGCCAAAAAAATCAAAATGGTTTTCTTTGACATAGATGATACCTTACGCGTAAAAGACACAGGCTATATGCCAGAATCGATCAAAACCGTTTTTGCAAAATTAAAAGAAAAAGGGATATTGACAGGCATAGCTTCAGGAAGAGCGCGTTATGGTGTTCCAAAAGAAGTTCAAGATTTAAACGCTGATTATTGCGTAAAGTTAAATGGTGCTTATGCGAAAGATAATCAGAAAAACATCATTTTCCAAGCGCCAATTCCAGACGAAATTGTTGTCAGGTATAAGGAATGGGCTGACGCTGTTGGTATCCACTATGGAATGGCTGGTCGCCATGAAGCAGTTCTTTCAGTAAGAAATGACTTGGTGAGCAACACCATTGATCATGTTTATGAAGGTCTAGAAGTTGACCCAAATTACAATGAAAAACATGATATCTATCAAATGTGGACTTTCGAAGAAAAAGGGGATGCTTTACAGTTACCTGATGATTTAGCTGAGCATCTACGATTAGTCAGATGGCATGATAATTCATCAGATGTCGTCTTGAAAGGGACATCTAAAGCCTTGGGAGTTTCTAAAGTAGTAGAACACTTGGGGCTGAAACCTGAAAATATTCTAGTCTTTGGGGATGAACGTAATGATTTAGAATTATTTGATTATGCTGGCATCAGTGTAGCCATGGAAATTTCTCACCCCTTAACAAAAGAAAAAGCAGATTTTATCACAAAAAAAGTAGAAGAAGATGGCATTCAATATGCCTTAGAGGAACTAGGATTGATTGAAAAAGAGTTACAATTCCCACAATTACAATTAGAAAATGCTGAAGGACCAAAAGCCATTATAAAAACCAATCATGGTCAAATGACACTTCAACTTTTTCCAGAACAAGCTCCAAAAACAGTTGCTAACTTTATTGGATTAGCCAAAGAGGGCTATTATGATGGTATTATTTTCCACCGTATCATTCCAGAATTTATGATTCAAGGCGGAGATCCTACAGGTACTGGAATGGGTGGACAATCTATTTACGGTGACAGTTTTGAAGATGAATTTTCTGAAGAACTATACAACTTGCGAGGAGCACTTTCAATGGCAAATGCAGGTCCGAATACCAATGGAAGTCAGTTCTTTATTGTTCAAAACTCCAAAATACCATATGCTAAGAAAGAATTAGAACGTGGTGGTTGGCCAAGTCCTATAGCAGCCTCTTATGCTGAAAATGGTGGCACACCACATTTAGATAGAAGACATACCGTTTTTGGTCAATTGTTAGATGAAGCTTCTTTTGTAGTGCTTGATCAGATTGCTTCAGTTGAAACTGGGCCACAAGATAAGCCAAAAGAAGATGTTGTCATTGAAACCATTGAGGTGATTGATTAATGAAAATTGGCGACAAGTTACATGGCACAATAACTGGGATTAAAACGTATGGTGCTTTTGTTGCCCTAGAAAATAATACGACAGGACTTATTCACATCTCAGAAATAAAAACAGGCTATGTTGATAATATCAATAACCTCTTAAAAGTCGGTCAAAAAGTCTTAGTGCAAGTTGTGGATTATGATGAATATAATCAAAAAGCAAGTCTTTCACTGAGAACTCTTGAAGCAGAGAAGCAACAAACATCACATAGACATCGTTTTTCGAATAGTAAATTAAAAATTGGCTTTAAACCCTTAGAGGAACAATTGCCAATTTGGATACAAGAAGGTCTGGAGACATTTAAAAAAGCTTAAAGGATAATTATCCTTTAAGCTTTTTTGTTATCAAATTGATATAAGTCAGTTGATAAATAACGTTCACCATTATCTGGTAAAAGTGCTAACACATTTTTTCCGGCCCCTAATTCGTTGGCTAATTCTATTGCGGCATAGATTGCTGCCCCAGCAGAAATACCAACAAGGAAACCTTCTTTTCCACCAACAAGTCGTCCTGTTTTCAAAGCGTTGGTAGAAGAGACGCGAATGATATGATCATAAGCAGAAGTATCTAGAGTATCAGGAATAAATCCAGCAGAGATGCCTTGAATTTTATGAGGTCCTGGTTTTTCACCAGATAAGATAGCAGATTCATCAGCTTCAACAGCATAAACCTCAAGATGTGGTAAATGTTTTTTCAGTGCATGAGAGACACCTGTGATTGTTCCACCAGTTCCTACACCGGCTACAAATGCATCTAAACCAATACCTTCGAAGGCCTCCAGGATTTCCTGACCAGTAGTTTCTTCATGGATTTTTGGATTGGCAGGGTTACTAAACTGTAAAGGTACCCATCCTCCAATTTCTTTTGCTAAGGCTTCAGCCTTGGCAATGGCCCCCTTCATCCCCTCACTACCAGGTGTCAAGACTAGGTCAGCGCCATAAGCTTGGATTAACTGGCGTCTTTCTTGGCTCATGGTTTCTGGCATTACAATGATGACTTTGTAGCCTTTAGCAGCTCCAACCCAAGCTAATCCAATACCTGTATTTCCACTTGTTGGTTCGATGATGGTATCGCCAGGTTTAATTTTACCTTCTTTCTCTGCTGCTTCAATCATTGCGAGTGCGATACGGTCTTTGACACTTGAACCTGGATTAAAGGATTCCAATTTGACGTAGACAGTTGCAGCATTCTTATCTGTCAAGTTGTTTAGTTTGATGATGGGTGTTTTCCCAACTAAATCAGTGATGTTATTGTATATCATATTCCCCCCTTAAGTCAGCTATAGTTTTCAAGTTTAGTATAGTCTCTTAAGATGAAAAAGTAAAATAGTTTAATCTTATTGGCGTGATAGGAAAGGCTTATCATTGGCCTAAAGAGGAACCTCAATAATTCTGCTAGGCAGATCACTATAAGTTATCTTACCTTGATAAAAATTGACTAAGTGTTCTATGAGCTCATTTTTTTTATCAGGATCACAATATAGATTTGTGCTAATATGCTCAGAAAAGCTAGTCTCGTGTTCACTTAGGTCATGCTCTTGTAAAAAGTTGGGGAAACTTTGATATTGTGAATAGGTTAAGGTTACTTGGATGCCTACTTGTTCCTTTACTTCCACGATTTGAAGTTTTTTGATCGCATTTGCTGCTACGGATGAGTATGCTCTAATCAGACCACCAGTACCTAGTTTGATACCACCGAAATAACGTGTTACGACTACAAGTATTTGGGTTAGTTCTTGCTTTTCGAGAACAGATAAAATAGGAATGCCAGCTGTGCCAGAAGGTTCGCCGTCATCGCTTGAACGTTTGATTTGCGATTGTTCACCAATTATCATTGCTGAACAAGAATGGTTTGCTTTAGCATGTGCTTTTTTTATAGATGAAAGGAGTTCTTTGCCTTCTTCTTCGCTTTGGATTCGAAAAATATCGCAAATAAAGCGAGATTTTTTAATGATATCTTCGGATTGGCCGTTTGTTTTAATTGTTTTATAGGATTCCATAACAAAAATTTTACCGAAAATTTTATATTTTAGCAAAATTTTTCGTATATATAGATATGGATGAATTAAATGTTTACGATGGTCGTCGCTTCACTCCTTACCAAGTTCCAAAACAGTTATTGCAGTATGCAAGTGTTCAAGATAGTATGTACAAAGAGGGTTCTAAGTGGTTTTGTGGCAGATGTCATATGCCTGTTTCAAATAAAAACAAGTTACCTAATGGTCACTACTATTGTAGGGAATGTATTATTTTCGGTCGAAATGAGAGTCATTCTCACCTTTATACTTTTCCGGCTAGGCCATTTCCTAACACTCAGGCTCTAAAGTGGATGGGACAATTAACACCATTTCAAGAAAAAATATCGCGTCAGCTTGTCTCAGAATCAAAGAAAAAACAAAAGCGACTGGTGCATGCTGTTACTGGTGCAGGCAAAACGGAGATGATTTATGGATTAATAACTTCTTATCTTAATGAAGGAAAATGGGTTTGTATAGCTAGTCCGCGTATTGATGTTTGTATTGAACTGTACGGTCGCTTAAAAAATGATTTTACCTGTCCAATTACGCTGATGCATGGAGAATCAGAAGTCTATCACAAAAGTCCCTTAATCGTTGCTACGACGCATCAGTTGTTAAAGTTTTATCGGGCCTTTGATTTAATGGTTATTGATGAAGTTGATTCATTCCCGTTCGTGGGGAATAGCATCTTGAGTCGGGCTGTTACTTCAGCTTTAAAAGAGGAGGGTGAAATCCTTTATCTTACGGCTACCTCGACTAAAGAGCTTGATTTGAAAGTGAAAAGAGGTGATATTGAGAAACTAACATTACCTAGACGATTCCATAATCAACCCTTGATTGTCCCTAAATTTAAACTTATCCTTAATTTGGAAGAATCATTACAAAAAAAGCGTCTCCCTATTCCGTTATTGAACATGATTCGAAGGCAAAGAAAAACAAATTACCCACTATTAATTTTTCATCCCATTATAGATAAGGGTGAGGAGTTTTTTCGTTTATTAGCAACTAAACTGAGGAATGAAAAGATTGCCTATGTTTCAAGTCAATCCGATCATAGAAAGCAGATAATTGAACAATTTAGGAAATCAGAAATATCTATTTTAATCACGACAACAATCCTAGAAAGAGGCGTAACCTTTCCAGGTGTAGATGTGTTTGTGCTTTTGTCTCATCACAAATTATTTAATGCGTCTAGCCTTATACAAATTTCGGGACGCGTTGGAAGATCTCTTGATCGCCCAACGGGGCAGCTATTTTTCTTACATCAAGGAATTAGCATAGATATGTTAAAAGCCAAAAAAGAAATTATCAGGATGAATAGGGAGGCATATGGACAATAGCTGTCTTATTTGTAACCAATGGATAGAACAAGAACTAAGTCTTTTGGAAATCTTATGTTTTCAACAAAAGGAATTCTTACTTTGTAAGGATTGTGAATGGGCACTACAACCAATCAAATCACAATTTTGTCCAAGATGCTATAAAGTTGGTGAAGAATCAATTTGTCATGATTGTCTAAAATGGTCTGAAAAAGGTTACCAAGTCAACCATAGAGCTTTGTATGTTTATAATGACAAAATGAAAGACTATTTCGCAAAATACAAGTTTCAAGGTGATTATATCTTGAAGTCAGTCTTTTCCAAAAAAATAGCTAAAATAATCAAGAATGACTATAAAGGTTATGTACTTGTTCCAGTTCCAATTAGTCAAAAGAGATACTATGAAAGAGGGTATAATCAGGTAGAGGAAATCTTAAAGTCTGAAAAACTTACTTACACCGATCTTGTATTAAAAAGAGAAGGGAAAAGACACTCACACCTCAATAAACGTGAAAGAGAACAAAGCGAAAATCCCTTCTACTTAAATAAAATTGAGAAAACCATTCCAGAAAACATTTTAATTGTTGACGATATCTATACTACAGGTAGTACGATTTATCATATTTATTCCTTACTAGAAAAAGCTGGTTGTCAAAAGATAAAAAGCATCAGTATTGCACGATAAAAACTTGCAAATTTTCATGAAAACGGTATAATAATAGTAAGGAAAGCGCTTCAAGCGCAAGAAAAGAGGTATCTTATGATTAAATTCAGTATTCGTGGAGAAAATATCGAAGTAACCGAAGCTATTCGCGATTATGTGGAAGCAAAATTAGCAAAAATTGAAAAATATTTTGTTGAAGATAATGAAATAGATACTCGTGTCAATTTAAAAGTTTATCGTGAGAAAACTGCGAAAGTAGAAGTTACTATTATTCTTGGTTCAATGATATTAAGAGCAGAAGATGTTTCTCAAGATATGTATGGTTCTATTGATTTAGTTGTTGATAAAATTGAAAGACAAATACGTAAAAATAAGACAAAAATAGCCAAAAAACATCGTGAAAAAGTTCCGACGGGTCAAGTTTTCAGAAGTGAATTTGAAACAGAAGAAGTCGAAGAAGGATCAGAAGTTAAAGTTGTTCGTACAAAAAATGTCACTCTTAAACCGATGGATGTTGAAGAAGCACGACTTCAAATGGAACTTCTAGGACACGATTTCTTTATCTATACTGATTCAGAAGATGGCGAGACAAATGTGTTATACCGTCGTGAAGATGGAGATTTAGGTCTTATTGAAGCAAAATAAAATAACTAATTGAATAGCCCCTATATAACATGTATGGTTATATAGGGGATTTTTTTTGAAAAAATAGTAAAAGATTATTGACAGTATTTTCTCTTTAATATATACTAGTGAAGTTGTCAATTAATAGCTTTTCTGAAAAAGAAAAGAAAATTTAAAAAGTTGTTGACAAGAACTATTTGACCTGATAGAATATAATAGTTGTCTCGCAAGAGACCAAAGACCTTTGAGAACTGAATAAGACAAAGAAACCAAACGTGAGGGTGATATGTTAGCGCATATTACCTGTCAATTAAGAAACACAATAAATCTGTCAGCGACAGAAACGAACGAGTAAGTTCAAACTAAAATGAGAGTTTGATCCTGGCTCAGGACGAACGCTGGCGGCGTGCCTAATACATGCAAGTAGAACGCTGAGGACTGGTGCTTGCACTGGTCTAAGGAGTTGCGAACGGGTGAGTAACGCGTAGGTAACCTACCTCATAGCGGGGGATAACTATTGGAAACGATAGCTAATACCGCATGACAATAGGGTACACATGTACCCTATTTAAAAGGGGCAAATGCTTCACTATGAGATGGACCTGCGTTGTATTAGCTAGTTGGTAAGGTAACGGCTTACCAAGGCGACGATACATAGCCGACCTGAGAGGGTGATCGGCCACACTGGGACTGAGACACGGCCCAGACTCCTACGGGAGGCAGCAGTAGGGAATCTTCGGCAATGGGGGGAACCCTGACCGAGCAACGCCGCGTGAGTGAAGAAGGTTTTCGGATCGTAAAGCTCTGTTGTTAGAGAAGAACGGTAATGGGAGTGGAAAATCCATTACGTGACGGTAACTAACCAGAAAGGGACGGCTAACTACGTGCCAGCAGCCGCGGTAATACGTAGGTCCCGAGCGTTGTCCGGATTTATTGGGCGTAAAGCGAGCGCAGGCGGTTTGATAAGTCTGAAGTTAAAGGCTGTGGCTTAACCATAGTTCGCTTTGGAAACTGTCAAACTTGAGTGCAGAAGGGGAGAGTGGAATTCCATGTGTAGCGGTGAAATGCGTAGATATATGGAGGAACACCGGTGGCGAAAGCGGCTCTCTGGTCTGTAACTGACGCTGAGGCTCGAAAGCGTGGGGAGCAAACAGGATTAGATACCCTGGTAGTCCACGCCGTAAACGATGAGTGCTAGGTGTTAGGCCCTTTCCGGGGCTTAGTGCCGGAGCTAACGCATTAAGCACTCCGCCTGGGGAGTACGACCGCAAGGTTGAAACTCAAAGGAATTGACGGGGGCCCGCACAAGCGGTGGAGCATGTGGTTTAATTCGAAGCAACGCGAAGAACCTTACCAGGTCTTGACATCCCGATGCCCGCTCTAGAGATAGAGCTTTACTTCGGTACATCGGTGACAGGTGGTGCATGGTTGTCGTCAGCTCGTGTCGTGAGATGTTGGGTTAAGTCCCGCAACGAGCGCAACCCCTATTGTTAGTTGCCATCATTAAGTTGGGCACTCTAGCGAGACTGCCGGTAATAAACCGGAGGAAGGTGGGGATGACGTCAAATCATCATGCCCCTTATGACCTGGGCTACACACGTGCTACAATGGTTGGTACAACGAGTCGCAAGCCGGTGACGGCAAGCTAATCTCTTAAAGCCAATCTCAGTTCGGATTGTAGGCTGCAACTCGCCTACATGAAGTCGGAATCGCTAGTAATCGCGGATCAGCACGCCGCGGTGAATACGTTCCCGGGCCTTGTACACACCGCCCGTCACACCACGAGAGTTTGTAACACCCGAAGTCGGTGAGGTAACCTTTTAGGAGCCAGCCGCCTAAGGTGGGATAGATGATTGGGGTGAAGTCGTAACAAGGTAGCCGTATCGGAAGGTGCGGCTGGATCACCTCCTTTCTAAGGATAAGGAACACGTTGGTTAAGTCTTATTTAGTTTTGAGAGGTCTTGCAAGACGCAGAGACAAACTGTGGGGCCTTAGCTCAGCTGGGAGAGCGCCTGCTTTGCACGCAGGAGGTCAGCGGTTCGATCCCGCTAGGCTCCATAGGATACAGTTCAACTGACCTTAATAGAAGTGAAGTTTCATTGTATCTTAGTATAGTCCATTGAAAATTGAATATCTATATCAAATTCCACGATCATGAAAATGATTGTAGAAAAGTAACAAGAAATAAACCGAAAAAAAGATAAACGCGAACATATTAAAAAAAATCAAGAAGGTCTAAGGACTGGAAATAAGGTTAAGTTAATAAGGGCGCACGGTGGATGCCTTGGCACTAGAAGCCGAAGAAGGACGTGACTAACGACGAAATGCTTTGGGGAGCTGTAAGTAAGCGCTGATCCAGAGATGTCCGAATGGGGGAACCCGGCATGTAATGCATGTCATCCATGACTGTTAAGGTCATGAGAAGGAAGACGCAGTGAACTGAAACATCTAAGTAGCTGCAGGAAGAGAAAGCAAACGCGATTGCCTTAGTAGCGGCGAGCGAAACGGCAGGAGGGCAAACCGAGGAGTTTACTCCTCGGGGTTGTAGGACTGCGAAGTGGGACATAAAGTTAATAGAAGAATTACCTGGGAAGGTAAGCCAAAGAGAGTAACAGCCTCGTATTTAAAATTGACTTTAGCCCTAGCAGTATCCTGAGTACGGCGAGACACGCGAAATCTCGTCGGAATCTGGGAGGACCATCTCCCAACCCTAAATACTCTCTAGTGACCGATAGTGAACCAGTACCGTGAGGGAAAGGTGAAAAGCACCCCGGGAGGGGAGTGAAATAGAACCTGAAACCGTGTGCCTACAACAAGTTCGAGCCCGTTAATGGGTGAGAGCGTGCCTTTTGTAGAATGAACCGGCGAGTTACGATATGATGCGAGGTTAAGTTGAAGAGACGGAGCCGTAGGGAAACCGAGTCTTAATAGGGCGTCATAGTATCATGTTGTAGACCCGAAACCATGTGACCTACCCATGAGCAGGTTGAAGGTGTGGTAAAACGCACTGGAGGACCGAACCAGGGCACGTTGAAAAGTGCTTGGATGACTTGTGGGTAGCGGAGAAATTCCAAACGAACTTGGAGATAGCTGGTTCTCTCCGAAATAGCTTTAGGGCTAGCGTCGATGTTAAGTCTCTTGGAGGTAGAGCACTGTTTGGGTGAGGGGTCCATCCCGGATTACCAATCTCAGATAAACTCCGAATGCCAAGTAGATATAATCGGCAGTCAGACTGCGAGTGCTAAGATCCGTAGTCGAAAGGGAAACAGCCCAGACCACCAGCTAAGGTCCCAAAATAATTGTTAAGTGGAAAAGGATGTGGGGTTGCACAGACAACTAGGATGTTAGCTTAGAAGCAGCTATTCATTCAAAGAGTGCGTAATAGCTCACTAGTCGAGTGACCCTGCGCCGAAAATGTACCGGGGCTAAAACAATTTACCGAAGCTGTGGATCCCTTAGGGGATGGTAGGAGAGCGTTCTATGTGTGAAGAAGGTATACCGTGAGGAGTGCTGGAACGCATAGAAGTGAGAATGCCGGTATGAGTAGCGCAAGACAGGTGAGAATCCTGTCCACCGTAAGACTAAGGTTTCCAGGGGAAGGCTCGTCCGCCCTGGGTTAGTCGGGACCTAAGGAGAGACCGAAGGGTGTATCCGATGGCCAACAGGTTGATATTCCTGTACTAGTATGTATAGTGATGGAGGGACGCAGAAGGCTAACTAAAGCGTGCGACTGGAAGTGCACGTCTAAGCAGTGAGGTGTGAGATGAGTAAAATGCTTATCTCTATAACATTGAGCTGTGATGGGGAGCGAAAATAAGTAGCGAAGTTAGTGATGTCACACTGCCAAGAAAAGCTTCTAGCGTTTAAATACATACTACCCGTACCGCAAACCGACACAGGTAGTCGAGGCGAGTAGCCTCAGGTGATCGAGAGAACTCTCGTTAAGGAACTCGGCAAAATGACCCCGTAACTTCGGGAGAAGGGGTGCTGTCAGCGATGACAGCCGCAGTGAATAGGCCCAAGCAACTGTTTATCAAAAACACAGCTCTCTGCTAAATCGTAAGATGATGTATAGGGGGTGACGCCTGCCCGGTGCTGGAAGGTTAAGAGGAGTGCTTAGCGTAAGCGAAGGTATGAATTGAAGCCCCAGTAAACGGCGGCCGTAACTATAACGGTCCTAAGGTAGCGAAATTCCTTGTCGGGTAAGTTCCGACCCGCACGAAAGGCGTAATGATTTGGGCACTGTCTCAACGAGAGACTCGGTGAAATTTTAGTACCTGTGAAGATGCAGGTTACCCGCGACAGGACGGAAAGACCCCATGGAGCTTTACTGCAGTTTGATATTGAGTATCTGTACCACATGTACAGGATAGGTAGGAGCCATCGAGAACGGGACGCCAGTTTCGTTTGAGGCGTTGTTGGGATACTACCCTTGTGTTATGGCTACTCTAACCCAGATAGGTAATCCCTATCGGAGACAGTGTCTGACGGGCAGTTTGACTGGGGCGGTCGCCTCCTAAAAGGTAACGGAGGCGCCCAAAGGTTCCCTCAGAATGGTTGGAAATCATTCGCAGAGTGTAAAGGTATAAGGGAGCTTGACTGCGAGAGCAACAACTCGAGCAGGGACGAAAGTCGGGCTTAGTGATCCGGTGGTTCCGCATGGAAGGGCCATCGCTCAACGGATAAAAGCTACCCTGGGGATAACAGGCTTATCTCCCCCAAGAGTTCACATCGACGGGGAGGTTTGGCACCTCGATGTCGGCTCGTCGCATCCTGGGGCTGTAGTCGGTCCCAAGGGTTGGGCTGTTCGCCCATTAAAGCGGCACGCGAGCTGGGTTCAGAACGTCGTGAGACAGTTCGGTCCCTATCCGTCGCGGGCGTAGGAAATTTGAGAGGATCTGCTCCTAGTACGAGAGGACCAGAGTGGACTTACCGCTGGTGTACCAGTTGTCTTGCCAAAGGCATCGCTGGGTAGCTATGTAGGGAAGGGATAAGCGCTGAAAGCATCTAAGTGCGAAGCCCCCCTCAAGATGAGATTTCCCATGATTTTATATCAGTAAGAGCCCTGAGAGATGATCAGGTAGATAGGTTAGAAGTGGAAGTGTAGTGATACATGTAGCGGACTAATACTAATAGCTCGAGGACTTATCCGAAAAAGATAAAAAGTTTATTGACAATGAGGTCAACTTCTTGATAAGATATAGATATTCAATTTTGAGTGGGTTAGCTTAAGTAATGAGAACGTAAAGAAATCTGTAAGAAAATAGGAAACAGACGCTGTGTCGCAAGACACAAGGAAGTTTATCTTTTTCACTAAGATTTTAGTTCGAATACAATTAGAGACCAACCGAAAAGTTAAGTGACGATAGCCTAGGAGATACACCTGTACCCATGCCGAACACAGTAGTTAAGCCCTAGAACGCCTGAAGTAGTTGGGGGTTGCCCCCTGTTAGATACGGAAGTTGCTTAGCTTAGGAACACTCAATGGGAGTTTAGCTCAGCTGGGAGAGCATCTGCCTTACAAGCAGAGGGTCAGCGGTTCGATCCCGTTAACTCCCATAGTATTAAAAAGATACAGGTCCCGTAGTGTAGCGGTTATCACGTCGCCCTGTCACGGCGAAGATCGCGGGTTCGATTCCCGTCGGGACCGTTTTGAAAGTTCAGTGGACTTTTAAAAAAATAGCGGATGTAAGGAAAGCTTATATCTCACGTAAAATGACAAGACTCGTTAGCTCAGTTGGTAGAGCAATTGACTTTTAATCAATGGGTCACTGGTTCGAGCCCAGTACGGGTCATAGAGGCGGGTTTGGCGGAATTGGCAGACGCACCAGATTTAGGATCTGGCGCTTAACGGCGTGGGGGTTCAAGTCCCTTAACCCGCATAAAAAATCAGCCGGCTTAGCTCAGTTGGTAGAGCATCTGATTTGTAATCAGAGGGTCGCGTGTTCAAGTCATGTAGCCGGCATTGCTTTTTAAATTATTAAGCATAATCTTTCATTCCAAGCGAATATGCTTGGGCGCGTAGCTCAGGTGGTTAGAGCGCACGCCTGATAAGCGTGAGGTCGGTGGTTCGAGTCCACTCGTGCCCATTAAAACTAATATTATGGTCCGTTGGTCAAGGGGTTAAGACACCGCCTTTTCACGGCGGTAACACGGGTTCGAATCCCGTACGGACTATATGTTTTGTTCTTCATTTTAAGTGAAGAACTTTTTTTATTCAAAAAGCAAGAAAATCAATGCTGATTTTCTTGCTTTTCTTATAATGAAATTTCATGACTCAAAAGTATTGTCTCAATCCCTTTATTATCCAAAATATAGACTGTTTTAGGTAGGAATGGATCATATTGAAATAAAAAGTCAAATACAATTCGTAATGATTTTTGTCGGTTTGAATATTCAATGGAAACTTTATTTTCCTTATTTTTTAGAATTCTAAAAATTAATACATTATCTAATGGGAAAACACCTTTTAAGTAATCATCAATAATTCTCCAGAAGCTATCAATAATTTCTGGAGAAATACTTGTTGCTACTCCGAAACTTGCATATCGTCCCTTTGTATTTTGAAATGCCATAAGGATCTCATCCTTTCCAATAATAAGTAAAACACTCCCAAAGGAGTGCCAGACTCTATTAACGATTCTTCAGTTCAAGATAACGTTTGTACCAGATTTTAATATAGGCTTCTGAAAAAGGGCCTTTTTTATGTTTGATCCAATCAACTAAAACTTTTACATTTTCTTTTAAAATGTAATCAATGTCTGATGGATAGGCCATTTTCACTTTATGAACCTCATATTCATCAACATCAAGTAGTCTTTTTTCTCCATCAGAAAAAACTTTAACATCTAAATCGTAATCGATATATTTTAAAGCTTCCCCATCAAGGACGTATGGACTAGCTAAGTTGCAATAGTAGGAAACGCCATTGTCTCTTATCATTGCAATGATATTGAACCAATATTTTTTATGAAAATAGACAATTGCAGGTTCTCGAGTGACCCAACGTCTACCATCATTTTCAGTTACAAGTGTATGATCATTAACGCCAATCAGTGCATTTTCAGTTGTTTTTAGTACCATAGTATCACGCCAAGTACGGTGTAAACTACCATCATGCTTATAACTTTGAATTGTAATAAAGTCGCCTTCTTTAGGTAATTTCATGACCTACCAACTTTCTACAATTAAACTTATCATGAATATTTTAACATAAATGTAAAATAAAATCACTCCTTAAGAGTGACTTATAAGATTTCTGAAAGGAGAGATTGTATGTCATCGCTGTCATAACCCTTTCGATAGAGTGCCTGAAATAGTTTTTGCCTTAAGGCATAGCCTTCATATCTTTTGGATAATTTGCGGAGCTGCTTATCCGCTTCTTTTTCTAACAAGGAAAGAGTGTTTTCCTGATCCGTCTCGATGCTGAGGATACCGTTAACAGCCTTAACCAGATCATAGGAGAGACCTTTGTTGATAAGTAACTGAGTTAACTTATCTTGCAGAGCTTTCCGAGGAAGCTTATCTTGATAACGACTAATCATTTTTAAAGCTACTTTTTCAGCAATTGGATAGAAGTCAACTTCAGAAATGGCCTTTTCAATGATTTTATCAGAGATGCCTTTTTGCATCAATTTTTGTTTGATCAGTTGAGGTCCCTTGTCACCATTAGTCATGTTCTGGCGTAAAAAGCTTTCCACATATTTCTGATCGTTAATCCAGTTTTCTTTTATCAGTTCTTCTATAATTTTCTGAATAATTGTATTTTCAAGGTCATGTTTTTTCAAATAATCATAAACCTGTTTTTGGGTTCTTACTTGAAAAGAGATGTAATAGAGGGCTAGGTTTTTTCCGTATGAAAATTGCGCAAATTGTTTGATGGATTCCAGCTGTTCCGGACTAATTTCCATTCCCTTACTTAACATAAAGTGTACAATAGTGTCTTCAGTCACATAAAGTGAGTCACCATTGTCACATTCAAGTAAATAGAGTCTTTTTTTCTTTTCAATTTTTTGTATTTTCATAGTAATCATTATATCAAATAAATGATAGAATAGAAGTTATAAGCCATCATAAAAAGAATGAATAGAATAGGAAAAACATGGTTATTTTAAAAGAAAAACAAAAGATTCCTTTAAAAATAAAACGGATGGGGATTAACGGTGAGGGAATTGGTTTTTATCAGAAAACCTTAATTTTTGTTCCTGGAGCACTAAAAGGCGAGGAAATTTTTTGTCAAATTACGTCTGTAAAACGCAATTTTGCTGAGGCAAAGCTATTAAAAATTAACAAGGCCTCAAAAAATAGGGTTGTCCCACAATGCCCCATTTTTGACAGTTGTGGTGGCTGTCAAATTATGCACCTCGCTTATCCTCAACAACTTATCTTTAAAGAGGATGTCATCAGACAAGCTTTGAAAAAATTTAAACCCAAAGGATACGAACAGTATCAAATAAGAAACACCATAGGAATGGATAACCCTTGGCATTATCGTGCAAAATTACAATTTCAGACAAGATCGTTTTCCGGAAAAGTTGTTGCAGGTTTATATGCTGAAGGGAGTCATCGTCTCATACCGATTGATAATTGTTTAGTTCAAGATCAATCAACACAAGAAATCGTTAACCATATTACGCAACTCTTAGATCAGTATAAAATTCCAATTTATAATGAACGAAAAATAGAAGGCTTACGAACAATCATGATACGTAAAGCCATTGCAAGTCAAACCCTTCAAATCATTTTTATCACGAGTAAAGAAGTCCATCTGGCACCTATCATCTTAGACATGACAAAAACCTATCCAGAAATAAAAACAGTCGCCTTAAATATCAACAGGTCAAAAAGCAGTGAGCTTTATGGAGACAAAACAGAAATCATCTGGGGACAGGATACGATAGAAGAAGAAGTCTTAGATTATCATTTTGCCTTATCGCCGAGGGCTTTTTACCAATTAAACCCAAAGCAAACGTCAGTTTTGTATGCTCAAGTTGTTGAAGCGCTGGAAGTATCGGAATCAGATCATATCATTGATGCCTATTGTGGTGTGGGAACAATTGGTTTTGCCTTTGCTAAAAAAGTAAAAAGCATAAGAGGAATGGACATTATTCCTGAAGCCATTGAAGATGCCAAAAAGAATGCTCAGGATATGGGATTTGAGAACACTTACTACGAATGTGGAAAAGCCGAAGACATTATTCCCAAATGGTATCAAGATGGCTACAGAGCAGATGCTATCATTGTTGACCCACCGCGTACGGGATTAGATAAAAAACTGATTGAGACGATAATGACCTATCAACCGGAAAAAGTGGTTTATGTGTCCTGCAATACCTCTACTTTGGCTAGAGATCTTGTAGAACTCTCTAAAGTATATACAGTTGACTATATTCAATCGGTAGATATGTTTCCGCATACGGCACGAACAGAGGCAGTAGTGAAACTCCGCCGCAAATAATCGATTGAGGTCGCTCTTAAAAAAGCAGAGCTCCTGCTGTCATTGTCCACAGGACAATGACACTCCCGCATACGGCACGAACAGAGGCAGTAGTGAAACTCCGCCGCAAATAATCGATTGAGGTCGCTCTTAAAAAAAAGCAGAGCTCCTGCTGTCATTGTCCACAGGACAATGACACTCCCGCATACGGCACGAACAGAGGCAGTAGTGAAACTCCACCGCAAATAATCGATTGAGGTCGCACATCAGATGTTAAAAACGCTTAGTGACATGATCAGTCTTCTTTAATAAAAAATGAAGGCTCTATGAGATGAATTTATCATTTTATTGTAAAATAGCACTTTTGTGCTATTTTTTATTTTGGAATAAAGATACAAAAAAGATAGCATATTTACAAATTTTTAAAAAGAAAAGCCATATTTAGAGAAAAAAATGAGCATAAAACGAACTAATCATTAAAGATTTTCGAAAAAAACAACGAATCAACAAACTGAAAGCGCTTGCAACACTAAAATGACTATGCTAGAATGAAAATGTAACCATCAAAGAGAGAGTGGTAAACTCTCATAAAAAGGAGGAGAAAACATGACTAAAAATCGTTCTAGTCATTCTACCTATGCTGATAAAGTGATTAAAGGACTATCAGCTTCATGCTTCATATTAGCCGCATTCGTTTTTGCACAACAGGTTAGTGCAGAAGAAGTGGTAACTGCTACAAACACGTCTTTAACTGCACCAAACGTCACAACAGTTTCACCGCTGACAAATACGGATGTTTCTGCTACTGCGGTTGCTGCAGATTCCATTGCAAGCCCGGTAACGACTACAGATAGTAATCTCAATTCAGCTCCAATTACAGATACAAGCAATCCATCTAATACAACTAGTCCAACAGATACCAACACTTCAACAACTTCATCTGACACGACTACAGAACCTATTCCCGTAACCTTAAATAAAGCAGCAATTGCTAGCCCAACAAGTCAAACGGAAACCCTAGCAAGCCAAGAAATTTACATGGATAAGGTCAATCAAGTGACCATAAATACAACAGTAAATCCAGCAACTCCAATGACCTGGACGATTGAAAATTATCCTGATCAAACCTATAATATGCAAACCGGTGATTTTACTGGATCTCCAAGTTATACAGTTACATCAACTAGTCCAAATAATAGTAGTGTTCAAATTGAAATTCCGCCACTTTTTGGAACAGATTTAAGTCTACGTTGGCCAAACAATATCAGACGTACTTACCGTGATTATATGGGTTCCTATACACTTAAAGGGATCAGTGAAGATGGTCTTACCATTGTCACCAAAGAATTGATTCTACGACCTTATGCTGATTACATGACACATGAGGAACTGCTAAATGAATTAAATGCTATTGAAGCTAATCATGCAACAGACCGTTTGGTAACAATAGAAACAATCGGTCAAAGTGCTTTAGGAAATGCTATTAAAATGGGAATTGTAGCTAAAGATCAAGCTAGCTTAGATACCTATTTAAATCAAACAACCCCAATGATGTTGATGGATCCTGACCAAGCATTGAATCTCTTGGCACAAGGAAAATTTGATTATAAACTCCCTATCTTAATCAATAATACCCATGCTGATGAACAACCTGGAATTGATGTTGTTCGCGGTCTTTTCAAAACCTTTGCAACAGAGTCAGTCATTAATTATCAAACTGTTGATGCCTCTAATAATCCAACAACAGTACAAATTGATATCAAAGCTCTCTTAGACAAAGTCATCCTACTTTTCAACTTCACAGAAAATCCTGATGGGGACATTGCCAATACACGCGCTCTTAATAATGGATTAGATCCAAACCGAGATACTGGCTATCAAACCAATCCAGAAACCCGTGCCATTGTTGAACAAATTAATAAGTGGAATCCTATTTCAATTTTTGACGTGCATGGCTTTGTTAAAGAATTCTTGATTGAACCATGTACACCACCACATGATCCTAACTTTGAGTATGATTTATTTGATGCAAGTCTCGTTGAAGGTGCACGAGAAATGGGAAATGCCGGCATCACAAACTCTGTTTACGACAGCTACATCATACCAAAATTTGATTATGGTTCAGGATGGGATGACTCCTTCTCAGGATACACAGCTGTTTATGGATTGTATCAAGGTATCTTAGGACATACCATTGAAATTCCAGAAACCAACCAAGAATCCTATAATGCGGGCTACTTCGCAGTCTTAGCAGGTATTAATTATGACTTGGCAAATAGTGACCAGCTAATGAAAAATAAGTTAACCTTCTTTTCTCGTGGTATCCACAAAGCAGAAGTGGCTGCCGCTGAAGAAGCATTGCTTACAGTAGACGGCTCCGTGAAAGGAAGAATTAAAGATGGTCACGATACCTTCTTCCCAGATTATTATGTGATTCCAATGACATTATCAACTGAAAGTGATACTGACCAAGCTTTCAAGATGATTGATTATTTCAGAAGAAATGGTGTCATTTTAAATGAATTAACAGCGGATGTTGCTGGTTATCATAAAGGTGATTTAGTCATTGACATGGCACAAGCTAAAAGAGGATTTGCTAACCATGTTCTGTACAAAGGAGCAAATGAATCTGAATGGCCAGCTATGTATGCAGAATTAGTGATGAATTTCCCTGCAATGCGTGGCTTTAAAGCAGATGCCATTTACGCTGATAGTTTATTTGCTGGAAATCTTGGAGCAGTTACTTTAACAAGTGCCCCAAGAACCGCGCCTAGTGATAAAGAATACTATATTGTTTCAAATAATTCACTTGCAGCAGTCCAAGCTGTCAATGCTGCTATCCGTGCAGGAAAAAATGTTTATTTGACCAATGATGGATATGTTATGGATAAAGCCACTTATGAAAGTGTCATTGGTACATACCCATTATTTGCTCAAGCAACCTGTATGAAACCAGTTGGTGACACTTTGAAAGCTATCAAAGTATATGCACCTGGAAACCCAAACCTCTATTTAGGATTTAATTCACCATCAGAAGTCAGTCTTGCACTAAATCAAATGGGATTTGATGTGGTTTCTTCAGTAGATCAGGCTGATGTTATCGTGTTAGACAATGATCAATTTGACGCAAGTATTTTAGGTAAAAAACCTGTTATCATTTTAGGTGGCTCTGCAATGGCTAAGTTAGAAAGTTTGGGTATCTTGACAGGTTTTGATGCTGCCATGACTAGCGAAAGCGATGGATCAAGCTATGAAGGACTTATGAAAATCTCTCTAGATGCCAATAGTCCTTACACAAGTGGCTATGCAGCAAATTCTTTATACTATTCTAACTCAGGTTCTTGGATTGAAGGAGTCCCAACAGGATTTATGACACTAGCCAATATTTCTGCAAGTGATTTCTATGTTTCTGGATGGTGGCCAAATCATGAAGGGCTAGCTAATAAAACTGTTGCTATTAGTGGTCTTTATCAAGGACAACCAATGTTTATCTTCGCTGGAAATCCAGTGAATAAGACTCATACCATTAATTTCTACCGTTGGGTAAGTAATGCTATTTTTGGAACAAACTTAACCAGCTTCATTGAAGGTCAATGTACTATTCCAACTGACTCTGAAACACAAGTTGTAAGGTTTAACCATAATGGTCAAACAGTGGCAGTTTATCAACAAGTGGCTAATAAGGAAGTTGATGGGACAGCTAGTCAAAATAGCTTGCCAGCATTAGCTGATGGCAGTCACAAAGATGACAGCAAACTCTTCTGGGTAACTGGATTATTGGTTGCAAGTGGGGGATTATTTGCTGCGCTTAAACGCCGTGAGGAAGACTAGTAGTTTAAAAAGTAACAAGATGACAAGAAGTTAGTATTTTCAATACTAGCTTCTTTTTGACGTAAATAAGATATTTGTGAATTTTTGACATGGACTTTTTTTTCTTTTATACTAAAATGACAAGAGAGGATAAATATGGTAGTTACGATTCGAATAGCAAAGGAAAGTGATGCAAATGCAGTGCTAAACATCTATAAACCCTATGTCGAAAAAACGGCAATTACTTTCGATTATGACATTCCCAGTTTTGAGAACTTCAAAAATCGAATGAAAGACATCCAATCCCGCTATCCTTTTCTGGTGGCCGAAGAATCGGGTGTGATTTTGGGCTATGCCTATGTGGCACCTTTTCATCCAAGAACTGCCTATGCATGGTCCTGCGAAGTCAGTATTTATTTAGAAGAATCTTGCAGAGGGCGAGGAATAGGTCAACAGCTTTACCAAAGCCTAGAATCATATCTCAGACAAATGGGATTTTTAAATCTTAATGCTTGTCTTGCAAGTTCCAGCATTGAAACGCCCTATCTTACCCAAGCCAGTCAACACTTTCATGAAAAATTAGGTTTTAAGAAGGTAGGAACATTTCATCATTCAGGATATAAGTTCCAACATTGGTTTGATATGATATGGATGGAAAAAATGATTGGGGAACACACAAGACAAGTGACACTACCAAAATCCATTCATGACATCTTAGATTTGCATCAAAAGGAGGAATCAGATGAAAATACATGTCACAGGTGATAGTTTAATGGCCAGACATGAGACGGCCAAACAACCAATGGTTAATCTCATTTTACATCAGAAGGATCCTCTTCTTCGCGTGCAAAATTCGGCTATTTCTGGTAATACCACTAGAGATTTATTAGTTCGCTATAAAGATATTATTTTAGATAAAGATTCGGATTACCTTTTTGTACTTGTTGGGACTAATGATTTAGCTAGTGACCGAGATATTAGTCCAAAGGAATTTGAAAAGAATTTAAAAACCTTAATTGATATTTTTGAAACACGTTATTCTCATCAAAGGATACATTTTCTCTTACCGCCACCAGTTGATGAAGCAAAACAAGTAAAACGGACAAATGAACGAATCGACCAGTATGGTAGTATCATCAAAAGAGTATGTGAGGAAAAGGGGTGTCGTTCACTAAATCTCAATCAAGCTTTTCGAGATGCCGTGACACCAGAACATTCCTTGGAGGATATTTTAAAAGGAATTAAAGATGATGGCCTTCATTTCGGACAATTGGGTTATCAGATTTTAGCCAAAACCATTTATCAAGCTTTACGATGAACAGTTGGTGTCATCATTCCATTTTCTGACAGCTTTTGTCGCTTGACAGCATTAAAAATGAGCCAATCCTTAGGATTGGCTCATTTGTTCAATATGATAATGTTTGGTGACATAATCAATAAATGCCTTTATAGCAGGTGGTTGTGTAATGGTATTAAGATAGGCCATATAATAGTAGCGCGCATTTTTTAATTGATCAATGTCAATGATATCAACATCAATGGTTTTTAAAAAATCCATTTTAGGGAGGATAGCAATACCGAAGTTTTGCGATACTAATCCAGCAATGGTTTCGTCTTCTTCCACTTCAAAGGTCACATTAACTTGATCTTTAAAGTTTTCATAAAAGCTTTCTATGATAGGGCGTACACCACTCTTTTTAGAGAACCAAATTTGAGAATAGGGAAGAGTATCTTCCAAGGTGACCTCTTTTAAAGCTTTCAAAGGGTGTCCTTTGGGAACAACAAGCACCATATCTTGAACAGCTATAGGAATGTAGGTAACTTGTGGAAAGTTTTCCAATTTGGAACAAAAAGCCAGATCATACTTTCCGTCGATCATCCCTTTTAAAAGGTCTTCCGACATACCACTATCATTATAAAAGACGAAATTTGCAGGTGATTGTGGATTTTCAGTTAAAAATTGTCTAGTCAGATTTGGAATGATGCGATGACTTAAAATTCGAAGCAAAGCAATGTTGATGTCGTAGGAATTTTGATTGATAGCTTGCAAAGAAGACACGCTGTTATCAATTATTTTTATAGCTTTTTGAATGTCCTTTGCAAACTGTCGACCATTGCTTGTCAGACTAATATTTCGACCTTTTTTTTCAAAAAGAGGCATACCTAGTTCAGCTTCAATCATAGAGATTGCATGGCTTAGAGTAGGTTGGGTAATGTGTAATTGCTCAGCTGCTTTTGTGTAATGCTCTAAATTGGCAAGTGTAATAAAATACCTTAAATGTTGTAAATTCATCATCTATCTCCATAGCTTAGTTATTTAATCATATCATAAACCATAAATTTTATCTATGGAAAGCCTTACAAAAATCAATTGGATTTTGTGAAATGTTTAACTTATAATGAAGGTGTAAAATGAATGTTAAATAATTAACAAACTTTCAGGAGGACTGAAGATGTCAAAACAATCACCAATTACGATAAGTTCCTGGACTCTCGGAGAAACGTGTTTATTTGAAGATCGGGTAAAAGCTGCAAAAGCGGCCGGTTATGAGGGCATTGGACTACGAGCTGAAACCTATGTAGATGCCTTGAATGAGGGCTTAACAGACCAAGATATTTTGGATATTTTAGCTAAATATGACATAGCTGTTACCGAAGTAGAGTATATTGTTCAGTGGGCTGAAGAGAAGCGTTCTTATGAGCAGAAATATAAGGAACAAATGTGTTTCCATATGTGTCGTCTTTTCAATGTCGGTCATATTAATTGTGGTTTAATGGAGAATTACTCCATTGAGTATACTGCACAAAAATTGAAAGAACTTTGTGGTCGTGCTGGTGATCTTATCATTGGTGTTGAACCAATGCCATACAGTGGTTTACCTGATTTTGATAAAGCTTACGCTGTTGTGGAAGCCTCTGGCTGTGAGAATGCTATGTTAATTCTTGACACATGGCACTGGGTTCGGGCGGATCAACCTTATAGAAAGCTAACAGCTCAGCAAGCCGCTAAAGTAATCTCTATTCAAATCAATGATGCTTATGAACGTCCTTACGCGTCAGCTATTCTTCGAGACGAATCCATGCACGACCGTCTGGCTCCAGGAACAGGGGCTAAGGATACTGCTGGTTTTGTGAAGATGATCAAAGATGCGGGCATTTCTCCTAAGGTTATTGGTGTAGAGGTTATTTCAGATGCTATTTTAGCTCAAGGCCTTGATTATGCGAGTGAACATACCTTTAAGCATACGGTAAAAGTGCTTGAAGAGGCATGGCCAGATCAATTGCCAGAATAAAAGTTTGTACATTTTGTAACAAAATATCGGAAATTCATCAAAATACGTTATAATAGAAAGATAGGTAATAACATGACGGAACAATGGTTAGGTTTAGAAGGTAAAGTTGCTGCAGTCACTGGAGCTGTCGGTGGTATGGGGAAAACAATCGTTCAAGAATTTGCAAAGCAAGGCGTTAAAATCGTTCTACTTGATATTAAGGAAGATGAGCTTAAGGCTTATGCTAAGGAAATTTCAGATACTTATGGTGTTGAAACCTTAGCAATTGTTACCAACTCCACTTCAGAAGAAGCAGTTGACAATGCAGTTGCCAAATCTGTAGAAACATTTGGTCAGGTTGACATTTTGGTCAATACTGCAGCGATGCTTCGTGCCTGTCCTTTAGAAGATTTACCCTTGGATGAATGGCGACAAACCGTAGATATTAATTTAACAGGATATTTCCTTGTTTCTCAACGATTTGGTCGTCAAATGATTAAACAAGGTCATGGTAATATGGTGCATATTTCAACAATTGCATCTGTCTTCCCAGAAACTTACTCTGCAGCCTATAGTTCAACAAAAGCTGGTGTCAATATGATGTCTCGTCAAATGGCAGCTGAATGGGGGCAATTTGGTTTACGTAGCAACTGTATTCAACCATGTTTTGTGAAGACACCACTTTCAGAACCGTTCTATGCAGACCCTGAAGTTGAAAATGGACGTAAAGCGCTAACTGCCAATAAACGCATCGGTAACACAATGGATATTGCCAATGCTGTCCTTTACTTAGCTAGTGACCGTTCTGATTATACTAACGGACACGAACTACGTGTTGAAGGTGGTTTTGGTATCATGATGGGGGATCAAACGCCAAAACCAGGTGGTCGCCGTAACTATGCTGAAAAAGAACATCAAGCTTATCTTGAAAGAATTAAAGGAAATAAATAAGAAAAGCCACTGACAAAAAACTTGTCATTTGGAAAAGGGGATCTTATGTTTAAGAATAACAAATACAATTTCACGGCTATTTTACTTTGGATGACATACTTCTGTCATGGTATTCAAGCTATTATTATTTCTCAAAATGCTGACTTCTTTGCTAATAAATGGGGTGTAGAAGCAGCTGCTGTTTTTGCGGTCATTGCATGGACTGGTTTAGGTAAGATTTCCTTCTTGACCTTCTCTGGTGCCTTATCGGATAAAGTAGGACGTAAACCACTGATTGTTTTAGGTTTAATGGGTTATGTGATCATGTTTGGATCATTCTTAGTAGCAACCAATATTATGATGGCTAATATTCTTGCTTTCATTGGTGGTGCGATGACCTCTCTATATGATGGTGCCATTAACCCAGCACTCTTTGAAATGTATCCTGAAAATAAATCAACAGCTTCTATTTTCAGTAAGGCATTTATTTCTGTGTCATCAATGCTTTACCCATTATTTGTGGCTTTCTTAGTGAGTCATAAAATGTCTGCAGAAATTGGGATTATCCTTCCTTTTGTACTTAGTATTTTAGTTTTAGCTGGTGTTTTAGTGGCACGATTCCCAGATAATGACATTCGTAAAGAACAAAAAGTTTCTGCAAGAGAAGCGATTAAAATTTTAGAAGCAAAACAAAGTACAAATCAAGTAACTTCTGTAAGTTCTGATACAACTAAACATCAAAACGCAGCTAACTTTGCCGTTGATGGCGTTGTCTTATCTGCTTTTGCCTTTACCATTTATTCAACCTTCTACTTGTTCCAACAAGCTTCAAAACTATATGCTCAAAATGTGATTCATATGTCTGAAACAGGTGCAGCTGCGGTAACTTCTTACTACCAATTAGGTGGTTTAGTTGCAACAATTGTTTTCTCAGTCTTGATGGCGCGTGGTATCCGTGATATTGCCTTACTGGTTATTAGTCCTATTTTTGCTGGTTTAGCTGGTTTGTTGGTTTACTTTGTACCAACAGCAGCAACTCTAACTTTTGCAGGTATTATCATTGGATTCTTTGCTGCCGGTGGTTTGTTGCAAATGGGTAATGCCGTACTTAATCAATTCTTTGACAAAAATAAAGGACGCAATACAAGTATTTATTACTTTGTTATGGCACTTGGTTCTTATATCGTTCCAATGCTAGCATCTAAATTAATTGCTGCCAACCGTGCAGATATGATCATGTTATTTGTTTCAATCTGTGGCTTTGCTTCAGCAGCACTGATGATGTTTGCAGGCAAACGTTATGGACACATCTTTGGTGTTTCAGTCTTCTCCAACTCAAAAAAAGGCTAATTTTCTAAAGTCGTCGATAGCAGTTTCTTTGATGACTTATGGGTGCAAGAAATAATTGAGCTACAAGGAGAATCATCTAATGAAAAATAAGTATGTACCGACCATAGGTGCACTCTATATCAACTATATTTTTCAGGGAATAGCTGCCATCATTATCTCGCAAAACATGTCTGTTCTGGAGGGGCGGTGGCACGCCTCTTTAAGTCAGATAACACTTGTTATCAGTGCTATTGGTTTTGGAAGGGTTTTGAGTGTTAACATAGCTGGACTCATTTCAGATGCTTTAGGAAGACGCAAGGCTGTTATTTTGGGAGTTATCTCTTATGTTATTTTCTATATAGGATTGATCCTTTCAACCAATTATATGGTAGCTTTTGCTTTTGCTATATTTGCAGGTATCGGGAATTCCTTTTTAGATACGGCAACTTATCCTGTCGTGGTAGAAGCCTTTGAAGAACATAACAGCAATAGTGCATTAAGTGTTCTCAATAAAGCCTTTATCTCAGTTGGACAATTTCTTCTTCCTATTATCACTAGCTTTTTACTAGCAAATCACTTCTATTTTGGTTGGACTTTCATTGCTTCGGCTTTCTTTTTAGTGCTTAATGTTTTCTTCTTATTGAAGTTACCATTTCCAACAATAAAGAAAGATCGACCAGTTGAAACTCCCACTGAAGCAGAGCTTTTGGCAGAATCAAAACCTCTATGGAACCAATCAAACTTCGCCATTGAGGGAGTCTGTCTCCTCATTTTTTCACTCGTATCGGTATCTTTATTCAATATTTTTATTATTTGGATTCCGACTTTTGCTGAGGAAGTGGTTGGTATAGCTCGAACGGATAGTCTCATGTTTGTGAGTTTATACAGTGTTTTCTCATTTATCTCAGTTTTTATCACCTCTGTAATTGTAAAAAAAGGGGTAAATGTTGTTTCCTTTATGATTTTTTGTACCAGTATTTCGGCACTTGCCATTTTCATCCTCTTAATGTTTCCAAATCTTTATACCCTTGTTCTTGCAACTTTCTGTATTGGATTTTTTGCTGCAGGTGGTATTTGGCAACTTGGCTTGGCAACCTTATTAGACTTTTTCCCACAAAGAAGAGGTTTGGTGACCAGTTATTATTCATTGGCGACATCCGTTTCGGTTATGGGATCTCCTTATATTACTGGTATTTTAGCAGAAAATAACATTGAGTGGGTCTTCTATTTAATCACAAGTCTTGCCATGTTAGGAACTCTAGTCTTAAGTATTGTGGCTTATCGCTACAAAAAAGTATTTTTATCAGAAACTACTATCATTAGTATTCGTTAAATGAAAGGAATTCATTATGTCAGAACGTTTATCAGGTCATACATTACTCATCTCTCTCATTGCAACACCAATTCGTCACAGTTTATCTCCAAAAATGCATAACGAAGCCTTTGCAAAACTTGGTTTAGATTATGCCTATCTGGCTTTTGAAGTTGGAAATGAAGAATTGGCTGATGCTGTACAAGGAATTCGTGCCTTAGGTATTCGTGGTTCAAATGTGTCAATGCCAAATAAGCAAGCCATTATCCCTTACCTTGATGAAATTTCACCTGCAGCTGAGTTGGTCGGCGCTGTTAATACTGTTGTGAATAAAGATGGAAAAGGGCATTTAGTTGGACATGTGACAGATGGAACAGGAGCTGTTCGTGCCTTAGCTGAAGAAGGTGTTGACATTAAAGATCAAATCATTACCTTATCGGGTGCTGGTGGTGCTGGAACAGCCATAGCTGTTCAATTAGGTTTAGATGGTGCCAAAGAAGTCCGTATTTTTAACCAAAAGGATGCTGCTTTTGCTAATGCAGAAAAAACGGTTGAAAAAATTAATAGTAGAACTCAAACTAAAGCAAGCCTTACAGATTTAGCTGATCAAGAAGCATTCAAGAAATCTATCGCGGAATCAAGTATTTATATTGACGCAACTGGTGTTGGAATGAAACCACTAGAAGATATGAGCTTAATTACTGATCCTGAAGTGATTCGTCCGGACCTAGTGGTCTTTGATGTTGTCTACAGCCCAGCAGAAACAAAACTATTGAAATTTGCTAAAGAGCATGGGGCTAAAAAAGCCATTAATGGTCTTGGAATGATGTTATATCAAGGAGCTGAAGCTTTCAAATTATTTACTGGCGAAGATATGCCCGTAGATTACATAAAAGACTTGCTCTTTAATGACCAAGACAAATAAAGAAGATAGAAAGGTAGGCTTAGCCTATCTTTTTTTGATCGCCTGTTATTTCTATAGGACAATTAATAGATTTTATCTATCAATTGTCAAAAAAAGATGCATTAGATTTTGCAATTTTGTCATGCTATACTATTAGTGAAAAGTATCACATTATGGCTGATAGCTTAGTCAAAACATGATGTGTTTATTCTTTTGAATAAAATGAAAACGCTTAAGAAAGGTGTGTTCTCCTATGACAAAAACAGTAGAAGTTGGTCAGGTAGCAATTGGTCAAGGACAACCAAAAATCATTGTCCCAATTGTTGGAAAAACCAAAGAAGATATATTAAAAGCAGCAGAAGAAATAAGTCAAATAGCATGTGACTTTGTGGAATGGCGCATTGATCATTTTGGAGAGGTTGAAGACTTTGAAGCAGTAAGTGACCTTTCCCACCAGGTTAGAAGTGCATTAGGCAAGCCTTTGTTAGTAACTTTCAGAACACATAAAGAAGGTGGCGTTTATCCTTTATCAGATGACAAGTATTTTGAGCTCTACAATCATTTGATTGAAAAGGGGAGTCTTGATTTACTAGATGTCGAACTCTTTATGCCAGAAAAACAAGTCAGTGATTTATTGGCAAAAGCACATGATCACCAGATCAAAATCATTATGTGTAATCATGACTTTGATAAGACACCAAGTAAGGATACTATTGTGGAAAGATTAACCATGATGGAAGAAAAGGGTGCTGATATTTGTAAGATAGCTGTCATGCCACAAAGTAATCAGGATGTGATTACCCTAATGACAGCTACTGTTGAAGCAAGACAAAAATTACAGAATCCTTTAATTACCATGTCTATGGGATCATTGGGAATGGTAACACGCGTCTCTGGTGAAGCCTTTGGATCGGCAGCGACTTTTGGAGCTGCTCAGGAGGCATCAGCTCCAGGACAAGTCCCTGTTACCCTATTAAAAGAGATATTGAAGACATTTTCATTAGAATAAGAAAAGGAAAGCAAATGACTAAAACATTATTAACGCCAATTACTCTGCCATCTGGACAAGCTCTGAAAAATCGGATCCTCATGGCGCCAATGACCACACAATCTGCATATTTTGATGGTAGTATGACAGAAGAATTAATGGCTTATTATGCAGAACGTTCTGGAAATGCGGCAGCCATTATTGTTGAGAGTGCTTTTGTGGAGGATAAAGGTCGAGGATTTTTTGGAGCACTTGGAATTGATCATGACGATAAAATTGAAGGCTTGAGTCGTTTGGCTAAGGCCATAAAAAATAAAGGATCAAAAGCCTACATTCAAATTTATCACGCAGGCCGTATGGCCTGGCCAGTGATGAATGGTGGTGCAACACCTATCTCAGCTTCAGCAGTTGCAGCCCTTCGTCCAAATGCACCAGTGCCAACAGAAATGACACACCAAGCCATTTTGGAAATGATTGACGCTTTTAAAGAAGCTGTTCGTCGTGCTATTAAAGCAGGTTTTGATGGTGTTGAACTACACGGTGCAAATACTTACCTCTTACAACAATTTTTCTCTCCACATTCAAACAGACGTCAAGATGCTTGGGGGGGAAGTCGTGAGAAACGGGCAAAATTTCCTCTCGAAGTCTTAAAGGCAGCTCATCATGTTGTTGCGGAAGAAGGTGCCCAAGATTTTGTTATCGGTTATCGTTTTTCGCCTGAAGAGTTGGAAGAACCGGGTATCCGTTTTGAAGACAGTATGTATCTTCTAAATACACTTGCTGAAGAAGGCTTAGATTATGTTCATTTCTCAATGGGAGATTACCTGAGAACATCTATTGTGGATAGCAACGATTTAGAACCAACTATTGCTAAATATCATAAACTACGTTCTGAAGCCTTAGCTACAATTCCAGTCATTGGAGTTGGTGGTGTATTGCAAAAAGCTGATGCTGAACAGGCATTAGAAGCAGGTTATGATATGCTTGCAGTTGCCAAAGGATTTCTTGTTCAAAATGATTGGGCGCAATCCATTATGGAGGGTAAAGAAGTTCCAACATTTGCAGATATTAATGACCGTGAAAAATTAGTCATCCCAACTCCTTTGTGGAAGTTTATGGATGATACCTTCTTCCTTGTTAAAGATACTGTTGCAGAAAGCAAAAAAGCAGAGCGCTTGAAAGCATTAATGACCAAACCTTTGGAATACACAGCAGGTGAGTACCGAGTGATGGCACATGGTCACAACAGTGAATTACCTATGAAGGTCACCTTTAGTGAAAGTGCAATTACTGCCATTGAAATCGATAGTGCCGGGGAATCAGCTGGTTTATCAGACTTGGTCTTTGAAAAAATGCCAAAACAAATCATTGATTTCCAAACCCTAAATGTTGATGCTGTTTCTGGGGCATCCTCTACCAGTCAAGGGGTTATTGATGGGGTTTCAGATGCTGTCCTCCAAGCTAGTGGCCAGGATGCTGTCGATGTCTTAAAAGCTCGTCCAAAACCAACTGTTGTTCGTTCTACAGAAGTTGTAGAAGAATCAGCAGACCTCGTGGTTGTTGGTGGTGGTGCAGCGGGAATTGCAGCAGCTCTTCGTGCTGACGAGTTAGGCTTGAAAGTTACCTTGCTAGAAAAACTAAGCTTTATCGGTGGTGCTATTTCCGTTTCAGGTGGGAATCAGGTCGTCATGGGTTCACGCTTACAAATGGAAGAAGGCGTGAAGGATGATAGTCCTGAACTCATGTATGAAGACTTTATGGCAAATGGAAATCATAAAAACGTTCCGGAATTACTAAGTTTGTTAACAGAAAATGTTGGTCAGGCAACTGATTGGGTACATGACTATATTGGAGTTCAATACGACAAAGGCTTGCATGTCCTTGCTGAGTATCGTAAAGATCGTGAATTGGCTTATGCCCATGGGGGACATGGCTTCGCTGACACCGTTCGTTCTAAAATGGCAGCATCAGGCGTTAACCTTCTTCTCCAAACGAAAGCAGAGAAGCTCTTGCATGACGGCCAAGGAAATGTAACAGGTATCGTAGCGGTAGAAGAAACAGGTAAAACCCATCGTATCCAAACTAAAGGTGTTATTTTAACAACTGGTGGTTACGGTAATAATAAAGCCCTCTTAACGGATGAACTAAAAGATGTTCTCTTTTACGGAACAAGTTCTTCAATGGGAGAAGGACTCCTAATGGCGCAAGTACCAGAAATTGATGCTGCTAGCCGTCTCATGGAATTTGGGAAAATTTATCCAAATGGTGTTGAAGTAGCGCCAGGTTATGCCAAATCAACAATTGGTGGTAACCTAGCCGTTCTCAAAGAAAATGGTCTCTTAGTCAATACAGACGGGCAGCGCGTGGTCAATGAACGAGCAAGTAACCACGATATTTTGGAAGTGTTAATGGAACAAAAATCTAAATTACTTTACCTCTTATTGGACCAAAAACACTTTGACATTTTCCGAAAAGAAATTGCTGAGGGTGGTATTTCAGAAGCTGAAGTTGAAAGCTGGTTAGCGGCAAATGGGCAAAAAACACCATATCTTTTCCATGCGGATAGCTTAGAAGAACTAGCAGCATTAGCCGGTATGGATCCTTCGGCATTAAGTGATACAGTGTCACGTTACAACAGTTTTGTTGAAATGGGTAACGACCAAGATTTCCACCGTGAATTGCGATTCTTACAAGAAAAAGTTGGTCAAGGCCCTTACTACATGATTGAACAAAGACCTCGTTTTGCAACGACAATGGGTGGTTTAGTTGTTAACGACCATTTAGAAGTTGAAAATACAAAAGGTCAGGTTATTAAAGGCCTGTATGCGGCAGGAGAAGTTGTCGGTGGTGTTATGGGAACAGATTCCCCTTCAGGTGCTAATAATGCCTGGGCCTTAACTTCTGGCAAACTTGCAGCAGAAAGCTTAGCAAGTAGCATTTAGGAAGTTTTCATTTAGCATAAGCTCAAGTGTCTTATCATTTGGGCTTTTTGCTTGGGAAAATGGCTGAGCAGAGAATGTGATATACTAGAAAGAGTATAAAGGAGTTAAAATGTTAGATATTCTCATCAAAGCTAGCGCTTTTGTATTGGTCGTCCTACTGGGCTATTTATTTAAGGTAGGAGGCATGATCTCGGATAAGGAAGGCAGAGCCATGGCTAAAGTTGTCATGAATGTGACACTGCCATCGGCATTGCTCATTTCAGCTAAAACCATTACGATTTCTAGCCAGCTCATTATTCCTATGATGATTGCCCTCCTAGGTAACTTTTTGATGATTATGATTGGTTATCTAAAGGGGCGTGGCAAGACCCCTCTTGAGCAGTCTCAAGAAATAATCCAACTAGCTGGTTTTAATGTTGGTAATTTTGCTTTTCCCTTTGTTCAAAGTTTTTTCCCTGCTTCATACTTGATTACTGTTATACTCTTTGATATTGGAAATGCTATCATGGTTTTTGGTGGAAATGTGTCAATGGCGAGTGGTTTGGCAAGACTAGATGGTCGCATGACCTTGAAGAAATTTATCTCTAAACTTTTTCATTCTATCCCATTTTGTACTTATCTTTTCTGTTTTTGTTTAGCTTTTTTTCGCTTGCAACTACCTGATGCCGTCCTTTCCATAGCTAAAATTGCTGCAGATGCCAATCCCTTTATGGCTATGTTAGTGCTAGGCATTATGGTTGATCTTCGGATGAACAGGACACAAGTTGCTGAAATTGTTAGACTCTTGGGACTTCGTTTATTGGGTTCAGGGATAATGATTGCTCTTGTTATGCTCCTTCCTTTGACGAGCATTGCTAAAGACATGTTGACCATATGTTTGTTAGCCCCAATTGCAGTTGTTTCGCCAATATTTGCGCGTGAATTAGGAAGCGAAAGTGCAACGCCTGCCACCATTAATTCTTTGACCATTATCTCGAGTATTGTCCTCATAACGTTATTTATTATCCTTCAAGCTTAATTCTGAAAGATTTAGGCAAGAGTTTTACCAAAAAAACTAATTGGTCAGCAAAGCTTAAGGAAAGCTTAAGTGACCAGTTTTCGGAAAAAGATTTCTGGTAATTGCCTCTTGTTTTTGCTATGCTATTACATAGGAAAAATGAAAAATTAAAGGAACACTATGTTTACAGATTTTATTAATATGATTTTGACCAATTATGGTCTATACGCTTTTGCCATTATTTTTGTCATTATTTTTGTGGAAACGGGCTTAGTTTTCTTCCCATTCTTACCTGGGGATTCTCTTTTGTTTATGACAGGTGCATCCATTGCTAAGAGTGGTTATAATCCCATTATTTTTATCATCATTTTAGCTATTGCTGCGATTTTAGGGGATTATGTAAACTATACCTTGGGTAAAAACTATGGATTAGCGTTAAGGCGTGTTCCCTTTTTTGGAAAGTTTATCAAGGATGACCATATTGCCGAAACAGAACACTTTTTTGCCAAATATGGGAACATTGCTATTTCCCTTGGACGTTTTGTCCCAATTGTTCGCACCTTTATTCCTTTTATTTCAGGTATTGGTCGCATGGACAAGAAGAAATTTTTGCTTTATAACTGTATTGGCGGACTCTCTTGGGTCATCATCGGTTTACTAGCTGGCTATTTCTTTGGAAGTATACCATTTGTTCAAAAACATTTTGAACTGATTATGTTAGCAATCATTTTTGTATCAGTATTACCTATTATTTTTGTTGCAGTCAAGCGTCAGTTGAAAAAATAAGAGAGAGGATAAGTTCCTCTCTCTTATTTATGATTTAAACCGCGTTTCAGACTCTTGAACCAACCGATATCATCAGTTTGTAGGATAAGACCTGAATAAGATTTACCAATATACATGGTGATGAAAAGGGTTGTAAGAGCTAGAATTAACAACGATATCAGACTCTGATTCAAATGGGCGAAGCCATTAATCAGACGAATCGGCATGAAGAAGGTTGAAAAGAATGGAAGGTAGGATCCAATCTTAAGAAGGAGGGGATCAGAATTGCCTTGACCTAAAACAAAGGCTCCCATAAATGCCGCAATGACTAAGAAAATAGGAAGTTGAGCTGCTTGATTGGCTTGTTCTGGTCTAACCACAAGTGAACCACAAAGTGCAGCTAGGACCACATATAGTAAAATGCCAAAGATAGCAAAGAATAGAATGCTCCAATCCAAATGTTTGATAAGACTATCCAATAATGGTTTCATATTTTGAATCCATTCCTTAGTCATTTCAAGTTTATTTGCTAGTTTGAAACAGAGATAGCCACCCGCCACATAAATGGTCATGTGGGTTAAAATGACGGCAAAAATACCTAAAATACGACCATAAAAGTAATGATTCGCTGGGACACTTGAAAAGATTACTTCCATAATTTTTGTCCCTTTTTCACTAGCAATTTCTTGAGCCGTTTGAGATGTATAGATGATTAGAATCATATACATGATAAAGGTCACACCATAAAAGGAAATGTATTTACTAATTTTATCATAGTTGGTATGACTGGTCGTTTGCACATCAAGCTTTGCTTGAGTTGATAGCGTTTCTAATTGTTGCGGACTGATTTGAGCTTTAGCCACATTTAAGGTTTGTTGCAGACCATTTAATGATTGGGTTAATAAGGCTTTCTGACTTTGAGATGGTTCCTCCTTGCTAAAATACTTAGCTGTGATCACCTGGTTATTTTCAGAAAGAGTGATATAAGCAAGGATTTTATCTGATTTCAAATCTTTTTTAGCTTTTTGGACATCCTTATAATCAAAGGTAACATGATCCAGCTGTTTAAAGGCAGCTTTCATATTGTCTTGGGGAAGAATAATGGCAATCTTATTTGATTTTTCAGCAGAAGAACCACTAACGTAGCCAATCCCTGCAGAAAAGGCTAAAAAGAGAAAGGGTGATAATACCATCAAAACAAATGACCATGACTTGACCTGTCTTAAAAAGGTTTCTTTACATACAATGAGGATTTCTTTCATGATACAACTCCTGACTTCATTTTAAAGATTTCATCTATGGTAGGTGCCTGTTGATCAAAGGTTGAAATATAGCGACCATTAACAATGGTATTAAAAACAGTTTGCCCAACCTCTTCATTTTCCAGAATCAATCGCCATAGGCCTTGATTGGATTTCTCAATAGAATGAATGCCTGGGATTTCATCAAGTAGTGACCTGTCAATTTCAGGGGATAAATAAAGTCTTGTTTTTCCAAATGATTGGCGAATATCTTGAATACTACCATTCAATTCAATTTTTCCATCTTGAATCATAATTAACTGATCACATAATTCTTCGACATTTGTCATGACATGATCTGAGAAAATAATGGTAGCTCCTCGATCTTTTTCTTCCAGGATAACTTTTTTAAGAATAGCAGTATTGACTGGATCTAGGCCAGAAAAAGGTTCATCTAAAATGATTAAATCAGGTCGATGAATTAAGGTAATAATCAATTGAATTTTTTGTTGATTTCCTTTTGAAAGGCTTTTAATCTTATCCGTAATCTTACCTTTTACGTCTAACTTTTCCATCCAAATAGGAAGTTCACGGCTGACTTCTTTAGGAGACATCCCTTTTAAACTGGCCAAATAGCGAACTTGATCAAAAACAGTTAACTTAGGGATGAGGCTTCTTTCTTCTGGAAGATAACCTATTCGAGGGTATGTTTTAGTAGTAATAGCTTCATCATCCAAAGAAATATCTCCCTTGTATGAAACAAAGTGCAATAAGGAATGAAAAAAAGTGGTTTTACCTGCACCATTTTTCCCTACAAAACCACAAATACTTCCAGATGGAATCGAAAAGGTAAGGCCTTTGAGGACTTCTTTAGATCCATAACTCTTTTGCAGCTGATTAACATGTAACATGGCAAATGTCTCCTCTTTCTATTTGTAAAGGTTGCTTTACAAAATTAGTATAAAAAATATGAAGGACTTTTGTCAAATAAAAATGAGAAAAAGAGAGAATTTTGATAAAAATTCTTTAATGATTTATAATAAGGTAAAGCATATACAGGAGAATAGCCAAATGACAGTAGATTCAAGAATTGATAAGCACTTAAAAAACCTTGACATTGGTTATGATATTGTTGAACACCCACCAGCCTTTACCACTGAAGAAGCTGATCGTTATATCGAGGGCTATGAAGGCGTGCGAACTAAAACAATGTTCTTAACAAATAAGAAAAAAACGGCTTATTATTTACTCATCATGGATGACCAAAAACCTCTGGACATGGAACTCTTCAAAGAACTCGTTAATGCTAACCGTATCCGAATGGCTTCCGCTCAAAGTTTAGAAGAAAAAATGAAGGTCAGTCCAGGTATGGTTTCTCCATTTGGCCTCTTAAACAATGAAGGCAAGGATATCCAAGTTTACTTTGACAAAGACATCTTAAAAGAGCCTATTCAAACCTTTCACCCAAACGACAACACAAAGACTGTCTTTATCAAGACTCAAGACATTTTAACTTTTATTGAATCCCTTGGCTATGTTATCCATGAGGTGACTTTATAAAATGACAAAAGAAACAATCAAACATTTGGTTTTTGATTTAGATGGCACTATTGTTTTTGATGGCAAAGCTATAGAAGCTAGTTTATTAGAACTATTAAGACAATTACAAGAAAAGTATCATCTAATTTTTGCTTCCGCTCGTCCTATTAGAGACATGATGCCCCTTCTTGGCGACTTTGAAAAGTCGGACCTCATAGGGGCTAATGGAAGCATGTACCGTCAGAATCAACTTATTCACTTAAAGGATTACTTAACACAAAAGACAAGTGAGAAAATCCTTCAACTGATTGACACTTATGATTTAGATTATATTGTTGATTATGATTGGGACTACTCTGCTAGAATCAGAGATAAAGACAATCATATTCTTGAAAAACTTGACCCTGATTCCATAGCAAGTCAGGTACCACTATCACAAAAACAGGTGACTAAAATCATTCTTTTTGGAGTTAACCCTGATTTGGCTAAGCTCTTCCAAGAATTGACAGAAGCTACTGTTTTGTATCATGATTTGGTAGAAGAACTTGTGATTACTGCAAAGGGCATTGATAAGTACAATGCCGTTAAAGCCTTAATTGGAGAAGAATCTTATATAGCATTTGGAAATGACCATAACGACATAACCATGTTAGAGAATGCTCAAAAAGCTATCTGCTTAGGAAATCTCTTACAATCAACCTACTACCATTCTATGGATATATCTGAGCTTAGAAGATACTTGGAAGAACTTGTATCCATTAAATAGCAAAAGAGCTTAATCAAAAATGAATAAGCTCTTTTTTTACGATTTATAAAGAAATGGTTAAGCTGAAAAATCATTCAAATCTTACTACTAAATCTAACTTTTAGAATAGAAAAACTGTTTCGTTTTAATAATACAATAGAAATTTCTATAATCAAATGTTATACTTATAAAGTGATTAGTTATAAATAAGGTTCTTATAAAAACAAAATGATAAAAGGCTAAATAAGAAGGAAGATAGAAATGTTAAAGAAACTGATGATTATTCTACTAGTGATGTTAATGATTATTGGAATAGGAGTATTTTGGATCTGTCACAACTTTTTACCGGAAAAGGAAGAAAGAATTGCCTATGACAAAGAAAAAAGAATTCAGCAAATTGACAAGCAGTTGCTAGGCATTGACCTAACCAGTGTCAGGGCCAAAAGTGCATTAATTATGGAGAAATCAATAGATGACTTACAAATGGCGATAAGGACTGGAAAATTAAGTTATGAAGAATTGACTGCCTTTTATCTAGATCGCATTCGAACTATTGATTTGGGACCCAATGGCCTAAATGCTACTGTGGAAATCAATCCCAATGTCATGGCAAAGGCACGTGCTTGCGATCACCATTCAGAAAAAGGGCGTGGCCTAACTGGTATTCCAGTATTAATAAAAGATAATATCAATACTAAAGATATGCCGACCAGTGGGGGTACTTTTGCTCTCAAGGATTTTAGACCAAAAGATAATGCAACTGTGGTTAACGAACTGATTAAAAGCGATGCTATCATATTAGGAAAGTCAAATCTATCAGAACTAGCCAATTTTATGGATTTTAAGATGCCAAGTGGATATAGCTCTAAAGCTGGACAAACACACAATCCTTTTAATCCTATGAAACTATCCCCACTAGGTTCAAGCTCCGGAAGTGGAGTAGCGGTAGCAGCAAATTTCAGCACAGTAGCTATTGGAACAGAGACAACAGGCTCTATTATTGCTCCTTCAACCATCCACTCTATTGTCGGATTTAAGCCTCAAAGAGAGGCCATTTCTACTGAAGGTGTTATTCCCTTATCGCCTACATTGGATACGGTTGGAACGATGGCTAAAAATGTTGCAGATGCTATTTCGTTATATAATGCAAGTATCACTGATAAAAGCAAGACCATAACATTGAACAATTCTAAAGACTTTATTAAGGGGAAAAGAATTGGAATTGTGGGAGATAAAGAAAACAAACTTAAGACCCTATTAGTCAAAAACGGAGCAATTCCTGTAAATATTTCTATCTCTGAAAAAGATATCGATAATGACTTTATGATTAATCAAGAATTTAAAGGCCAATTATCTAACTATCTTCAGAAATATGATGCTCCCGTAAAAAGTTTATCAGACTTAATCGCTTTCAATCAAAAAGATTTAGGGAGAAGAGCAAAATATGGTCAAGCTCTTCTTGAAGAAGCCAATGAAGAAAGAAAACAAGAAAAACAAAAAGTCAAAAAGATGGTGGCTATTGCGCAAAGACGATTAAAAAACCAATTTATCAATAAAGAACTAGACGCTATCGTTTTTTATGATAATTCCGGCGTTCTCTTGCCAGCAGTTGCAGGTTATCCTGAAATGACAGTTCCGATAGGTAAATCTAAAAAAGGAGAGCCAATCGGTGCAAGCTTTGTGACCTTAAACAATCAAGAGCAATTCTTAGCGGACCTTTCTTATAGTTTTGAACAAAAAACACATGCTCGTCTCATCCCCCAAAAATATTTAGAGAACTGATTAGAGAGTGGTTTCAAGTATGCTTGTTAGCTAAAAGATAGAGAAATTCATGCTTTATGATAAATTGTGTAGGAATCATAATTAAACCTTAAATTCTTGACTAAAAATAAAAATAGAAATCCTCGTCTAACAAGGATTTCTATTTGATTTATTTGCCACCACCGAGAATCGAACTCGGAACGAAGCATTACCATTGCTTTATTATACCATTTAACTATAGCGGCTACTCTATCTATATTACTATAATTTGACCTTTGGTGCAAGACTATTTCTTCAAAAAGTTCTCCACAAAAATGATTTTTTTTGAAATTTCATTTCACACTTTTGAGGAAAATCATTAATTTGTGAAATTTGATTACAAATCAAGGAAAATCAAATTGTTTAGGTATTTTAATTATGGTAAAGTAAAAGAAAAAGCCATCCTATTCTAATAGATGTTGGTCAATCAGGAGGAAAATATATGACATCTGGACATAAAGCCTGGAAAGTCTTAATAACATTATGTGGTTTATCAGCCGCAACAATTGGCGTTTCTATTAACACATCTGGCGTCTTTTATGGCGTTGTTTCTGAAGCACTAGGAATTTATCGTGGCTCTTTTGCCTTTCATATGACCATATTTTCTATTGTTACAGCCATTGCAGGACTCTTTGTTATCAAGTTATTGGAAAAAGTACCTTTCAAATTACTCATGTGGGTTTCAATAGCAGTTGGCTTTGCTTCAACGGCCTTAATGGGCATGGCAAGTCATTTATGGCAATTTTATCTGCTCAGTCTTTTACGTGGATTCAGTACGGGAATGTTTTCTATCATGACCTTGACCTATATCATTAATTATTGGTTTAATGAAAAAAATGGTCTGGCTACTAGTATTACCTTGAGCTTTAGTGGCATCATCGGTGCACTGATTTCACCTGTTCTTGCCAAAGTGATTCAAAGTCAAGGTTGGCAATTTGCCTTCTTGGTTCAAGGACTCATTTTCTTGGCTTTCTGCCTGCCAGCTCTACTATTTCCCTTCAAACTAGATCCAAGACAAGAGGGCTTAACTGCCTATGGATTTAAGGAAAAAGAAGAAGTTCAAGATGCGTTAACTGACTTAGAGCCAACTAGCCACTTTAAAGTCAATAGTACCTTAATTGCCATGATTGTTTTTGGTGTTAGCTTGAGTTTCATTACCAGTATGGCTCAACATTTCCCAGGCTTTGCAGAAACCCTTAACTTAGATGTCACTGTCGGAGCAAGTTTATTGTCAATGGCTATGCTTGGAAATATTCTTTCAAAATTGGTGGTCGGCTTCCTTTCGGATAAAATTGGCGCAATTAAGGCTAACTTTGTCCTTATTTTTGCACTCACACTCGGTATTTTGCTCCTTATTATTGGGAAAACACCAAGTCTCTTAATGCCAGGAGCCTTCCTATTAGGAGCAAGTTTCGGTATTTTAGCTGTAGCAACCCCATTACTGACGCGTCATATCTATGGTGTGAATGATTATGGGAAAGCTTACCCATTGATTGGCTTCGCTTCAAACTTAGGTGCGGCTATTGCCTTCTCAGCCATTGGCTTCATCTATGATTTCACAAAATCTTATTATCCAAGTTTATTTCTATTCTTAGCCCTAATTGCCATCGGTAGCTTAGCTGTTATCTATGCTAACAAAAAAGGCAAAGCCTAAAAGGAGAATTCTATGTCAGTAACATTTAGTCCAGCAGGACAAGCAATGCCTGAAAAAACGATTAAGCTCCCCATTTCAGCCTTCGACAAAATAGAGGGTACAAAAGTTTATTGGTTAGGCAATGCCTCAATCATGATTAATAGCCGTGGAACCATTTTGCTCATTGACCCCATTCTTGATAGTTTTGACATGCCCTTATTAATTGATATGCCTATTGACTCTAAAACCATTCCCACAGTTGATGGCCTCTTAATTTCTCATATTGATAACGATCATTTAAGTTTTGAAACTTTGGAAAATTGCAAAGCGGTCATAAAAAGTTACCATGCCCCAACATACGTGGCAGACGTCATGAGCGAAAAAGGCTTCGCGGCAGAAGAACATGCAGTCGGCGCAAGTTTCATGGTGAATGATATCAAGATTACCACAACGCCAACACGACACAACTGGCAAAATAGCATGTCCAAGTACAATTATCGTGAGTGGAAAGAAGAAGAATATGTGGGCTTCTGGATTGAAACAGCAGATGGGACCATTTGGCTACCATCTGATACAAAATTGATGCCAGAACACTTAGAAATGCCACAAGCAGATATGATTCTCTTTGATTTTAGTGATAATAACTGGCATATCACTTATGAGGGAGCCTTAAAAGAAGCAGAAGCCTATCCAAAGGCAGATTTACTTTGTATCCATTGGGGATCTATTGACGCTCCAGACTGGAATACCTTCAATGGAAATCCAGAACAATTGCGCCAAGATGTTCTTAACCCAGATCGTGTTCATGCCTTGAATGTTGGTGAAGGCTTAGACTTAGTTAAAAAGTAAAACTTTTAAATCTTAAAAAGACATTCACTAAAAAATCCAAGCTCTTTTTAAAGAGCTTGGATTTTTTGTTCGTTGATTTGGTTTTACGGTTAGATTTCATCAGCTCTTAAGTCATGAGGCATGCGCTTGAATTCCCGTCTTAAGAAATAAAAGGCTGAAACAAAGGCAAAAAAGTCAGAAATTGGAGCAGCATACATGACTCCCTCAACTCCCATAAAATGTGGCAGAATGAATAGTAATGGTAGAAGAACGATGACCTGTTTCATCAAGGATAGAAAGGCACCAATTCTGGCTTTACCAATGGCTTGGAAGAAGGTCGTTGATGCAATTTGGATACCATTGACAAAAACAAAGAAGAGGAATACACGTAAATACATGATGCCAAACTGATAATAGAGTTTAGATCCTGTTCCAAAGAGTTCTAAGAATGGTCGAGTGAAGACTTCAAAACTGAAGAAGGCAATCACAGAAATAATGGTTGCTGTTTTGAGGAGCAAGACAGTTGTTTCTTTGACGCGTTCAAGATTTTTAGCCCCGTAGTTGTATCCGATAATCGGCTGAGCCCCTTGGACCAGTCCGATAATGATGGCAATAAATAAGCTATTAATCTTCATGACAATACCAGCCACAGCGATTGCGATATCGCTACCATAAATGGACTCGGCGCCAAAGCGACGCAACATGTTATTGCTGACAATTTGAATCAGTAACATAGAAGACTGGAAGATAAATGAAGAAGAACCAACAGAAACAATAGCCTTGAAGATATCAGCCCTAATTTTAAAGTCATTGGCGACCAATTTAACTGATTTAAAATGACGGAAATAGAGGGCCATATAAAGAGCTGAGAGGATCTGACTGATTAAGGTTGCAAAGGCTGCACCTTTAATTCCCCAGCCAAAAACAAAGATAAATATAGGCACTAAAATGGTATTGAGGACAGCCCCAAAGATGATGGCCATCATAGAATGGTTGGGACTGCCGTCAGCACGAATCAGTGGATTGACACTAAAGGTGAAAAGCAAGAAAGGGATACCAAAGGCTGTAATGGAAGTATAGTCTTGGGCATAAGCCATGGTCGCATCTGTGGCCCCAAAAATAATCAACAGTGGTTTCAAAAAGATGATAATCAAAGCAACAATAATAACACCCGAGAGGATAGAAAGAGATACGGCATTGCCGACTACTTTACTAGCTTTGTCCATTTGTCCGCGACCTAAAGAGAGGTTGAAGTTAGCAGCTCCACCAAGACCAAAGGTTAAGCCAAAGGCTAGGCAGAGAATGGTTAAGGGAAAAGCAACACTGGTTGCCGCATTACCTAAATAGCCAACGCTGTGCCCAATAAAAATTTGGTCGACAATATTATAGAGGGAGTTGACTAAATTGGCTGTGATAGCCGGCATAGCCATTTTAAAAAGGAGTTGGGGAATGGGTTTTAGTTGAAAATCGTTTGCTTGCATGGATACCTCGCTATTCTATTCCTGATGATTTTCCTGTAATTTGTTTAATAAGTGGCGCAAAGTCTCTTTTTCTGAATCTGTTAGAACAGCAGTGAAGCTTTCTTCAATCTGATCACTTGTTTCCAAAATAAAAAGACTAGCATTTTTAGCCTTGTCGGTTAACATAATCACTTTTGACCGTTTATCCTCAGAGTGACTTTGTCGATAAATCCATTGATTTTTTTCAAGATTTTGAAGAATGCCAGTGACAGTTGGGTTTGACATGCAAAAGTAGTTTTCGATATCAATCTGACGCACACTGGCTTCAGGTCTTAAAGTTACATATTTTAAAATTTTAAATTGACTAGGTGTCAAGCCTTTTGGAGCTAAGACCTGACTAGCAGTCTTATCAAAAGCTTGACTGGTTTTTTTGATTAAAATTCCAATATGATCTTTAAACATGATAATTGCATAGCTTCCTATCTAAATGATAGTTTTATTATAACATAGCTTCCTATCTTTTTCGATGGAAATCTCTAAAAATGTGAAAAAATTTTATTTTTACAAAGTGACCACACATATATTGATACGAGTGGGTTTCTTATAGATACTGAAAAAGAAGCAAGCATCCATGTAAGCCTTTCTAATGACTGATAATAGCACTCTCTGACTACTTATGGTATAATTTGTCTATCAATTGAGGAAGGAAGGTTTTATGTCTTTCGAAAAAGAATTTATAAAAGACTTTGAAGAATGGGTGCAAACTCAGATTCAAGTTAATCAAGTTGCAATGACGACAAGTCAACAAATTGCTCAGGAAGATGGAGACGAGCGTGCTAAAGATGCTTTCATTCGTTATGAAAGTAAATTAGACGCCTATCAATTTCTTTTAGGCAAATTTGACAATTATCACAATGGTAAATCCTTCCACGACATGCCGGATGATTTATTTGGAAAACGAAACTATTAAAATAGAAAGTAGGAAAGAATTATGGCTAAAGTCAAAAATCGTAAAAAAGAACTGAAGCAAGAGTTAAAACGTCAAGGGATTATTGGTCAAGAACATCCAAAAGTAATTTCTCTTGATGCTAATACCGATATTACAGCAATCCCTACTGATGCTGAAACAGTAACCATTACTGAGAAACCAAGTTTAGCAGAATTTGCTGACACACCAGAATTAGAAGGTGTTCGCTCAGACGCTGTCGAAAACATTTATAACAAGGGTGTCACATCTACTGACGAGTTAAAAGACATGTCAGAAGATGACTTGCTTGAAGTCAAAGGTGTAGGTCCAGCAACAGTTGAAACCTTAAGCGAAAATGTTGGTATCGATGGCAAGTTGAGCCTTGAAGACTTTTCAAACCTTAAAGAAGTGAAAGAAATCCGTTCTGACTTGGTTGAAATGCTCTACCATGAAGGCATCAAATCAAAAGCTGACTTCAAACAATGGACAGAACAAGAAGTTCTTGATATCAACGGTATTGGTCAAGGAACCATTGATAAATTAGTTGAAAACGGCGTTACATTTAAAAAATAAGCGAAGGAAGATTGCCTAAAAGGCGCTAATCTGTTAGAATAACAGTAATCAGAGTCCTAATGAGTTTGTCTGTTACAGGAAGCGGCAGTACTGAGAAACCCGCACAGATGTCAAAAGGTGTTGCTGAGGTTTACAATTGAATTGAAAAAGATGCACATATCAATGGATATGTGAATTTGGGTGGTACCGCGGATAAGCATATTCGTCCCTGTCTAGCTATGGCTAGATAGGGATTTTTATTTTGGAGGAAAACTATGATTGAACGTCGTTATACCAGTTTTAAAGATGCTGCATTATTTGAGGAAGCTATCGCTTTAACTATGGAAATGAACAGCCATTATCATAAACCTGAAGAAATCAGAGATTTGATGTCCAAAATTACTGGACAGAAAGTGCCGGATAGTCTGCGTGTCTTTCCCCCTTTCTATACTGATTTTGGCAAGAACACGACCTTTGAAGAAAATGTCTTTCTCAACTCGGGCTGTCATTTCCAAGATCAAGGAGGCATTCATATTGGCCAAGGTAGTCTAATTGGCCACAATGTGGTACTGGCAACCGTCAATCATGCTCTAGAACCAAGTCAGGACCGCAAGAATTCATATGATTCCATTGTCATTGGCAAACATGTCTGGATAGGTTCAAATGCCACTATTTTGTCAGGTGTCACCATCGGTGACTGGGCAGTAGTTGCAGCAGGAGCCGTCGTCACTAAAGACGTTCCTGCTTATACCGTGGTTGGTGGCGTTCCAGCAAAAGTCCTTAAAAAAGTTGATCCAGAAAGTTAGAAGGTAGCTCTATGAAAGTTTATGATAGTAAAGAAATGGTTTGGACTAGAGAGCCAAAGTCATTTAGTATTTCAAATCAGGAAATTGTCATTGAAACACAACCCCACACCGATTTGTGGCAGCGGACTTATTACCATTTTCAAAATGATAATGCGCCTCTTTTGCAAATGACCATTGATGACGATTATTTTTCTTTCGTGGTCAAAACCACTTTCAATAGTAAGCACCGCTTTGACCAATGTGGACTGGTCATGTACTTAGACTCTGAAAACTGGTTAAAAGCTTCTATTGAATATGAAAATGAGGACTTCCAACATTTAGGATCAGTTGTCACAAACCAAGGGTACTCAGATTGGGCAACCACTGAAATAGATGCTTCTATTAAGGAGATGTGGTACCGACTCAGCCGTCGTGGCAATGATTTTCGCCTGGAATGTTCTCAAGATGGTCAGACTTTCAAACAAATGCGGATTTGCCATATGGCTAAAGCCACAGGCCCAATTCAATGTGGCATTTATGCTTGTAGCCCTGAGGATTCATCCTTCACCGCTCGCTTCACAGACCTTCAAGTGTTAGAATGCCAATGGCCATCTCACGATGGACAGGCACCGGACGAGGTACTTGAATGAACCTTGTTATCATTGGTGCGCAAGCTTCGGGCAAAATGACTATTGGTCAGGAAGTGGAAAAAATGACAGAAATGACGCTTTTTCACAATCATGAAAGCATTGATTTTGTCCTCAAATTTATGCCCTGGTCCAAAGATGCTATGGACTTGATTACAAAGATTCGTTTTGACTTTTTTGAGACCTTTGCTAAAACGGGACAAGCTATGATTTTTACAGTGGTTATTGATTTTGGAGATTCCAAAGATTTGGCCTTACTTGCCACCCTTCAAAGCATTTTTGCAGCTCATAAGCAAGACGTTCTCTTTGTCGAATTAGAAACATCCTTAGAAGAACGCCTTGCCCGAAATCAAACTGAAAATCGCCTCAAGCACAAGCCTTTCAAAAGAGACATTGACTGGTCAGAAAAAGACATTCTCACCACGATGGATTTTGCCACTTTTAACAGTGAAGTTGCACCAGAAAATCTTACCCATTACTATAAAATCAATAATAGTCATAAAAGTGCCCAAGAGGTGGCCAACGACATTGTGGGAATTATGGAGAAAATAGAAAAAGAGAAGTGATTTTCTATTTTATAAATGATTTATCCTAGTTAGAATCAAAAAAATGATATTAAGCATTAAGAAAGGACAATTATGTCTAAAGAACTATCACCAAAATACAACCCAACCGAAGTTGAAGCGGGTCGCTACCAAAAATGGTTAGACCAAGACGTTTTCAAACCTTCAGGTGACAAAAAAGCCAAACCATACTCTATCGTTATTCCACCACCAAACGTAACTGGTAAACTCCACCTTGGTCATGCTTGGGATACTACCCTCCAAGATATCATTATCCGCCAAAAACGCATGCAAGGCTTTGATACGCTTTGGTTACCTGGAATGGACCACGCCGGTATTGCCACACAAGCTAAAGTTGAGGAGCGTCTTCGTGGCCAAGGGATCTCTCGGTACGATTTAGGGCGTGAAAAATTTCTAGAAAAAGTCTGGGAATGGAAAGACGAATATGCCGCTACTATTAAAGAGCAATGGGGCAAAATGGGTATCTCAGTTGATTATTCGCGGGAACGATTCACCCTTGACGAGGGCCTTTCTCAAGCAGTCAAAAAAGTCTTCGTAGAGCTTTACAAAAAAGGCTGGATTTACCGCGGTGAGTTCATTATCAACTGGGATCCGGCTGCCCGCACAGCATTGTCCGACATTGAAGTTATCCATAAAGACGTGCAAGGTGCCTTCTATCATATGAATTATATGTTGGAAGACGGCTCACGCGCTTTAGAAGTTGCCACAACTCGTCCTGAAACCATGTTTGGTGATGTGGCAGTTGCCGTCAACCCAGAAGATCCTCGTTACAAGGACTTAATCGGTAAACATGTTGTTTTACCCATCGTGAATAAGCTTATTCCAATCGTGGCCGATGAGCATGCAGATCCTGAGTTTGGAACTGGGGTCGTTAAAATCACACCTGCTCATGACCCTAACGACTTTTTAGTTGGACAACGTCATAACTTGCCACAAGTCAATGTCATGAATGACGACGGTACCATGAATGAATTGGCTGGTGAGTTTGCCGGTATGGATCGTTTTGAAGCCCGTAAAGCAACTGTTGAAAAGTTAAAAGAGCTAGGTGCACTCGTAAGCATCGAAGAACGCGTTCACTCTGTTGGTCATTCGGAACGTTCGGGTGCTGTTGTTGAGCCACGTTTATCAACACAATGGTTTGTTAAAATGGACCAATTGGCTAAAAATGCCATGGCTAATCAAGATACAGATAATAAGGTCGAATTCTACCCACCACGTTTCAATGATACCTTCATGTCTTGGATGGAAAATGTTCATGACTGGGTTATCTCGCGTCAATTATGGTGGGGTCACCAAATCCCTGCTTGGTATAATGCGGAAGGCGATATCTATGTTGGTGAAGAAGCGCCAGAAGGTGACGGCTGGAAACAGGACGAAGATGTCCTTGACACCTGGTTCTCATCTGCTCTATGGCCATTTTCAACCATGGGTTGGCCAGATGAAAATGCCGAAGACTTCAAACGTTATTTCCCAACATCAACATTGGTTACAGGATATGACATCATTTTCTTCTGGGTATCTCGTATGATCTTCCAATCATTGGAATTTACCAATGAACGCCCATTCCAAAATGTCCTTATCCACGGGCTTATCCGTGACGAAGAAGGCCGTAAAATGTCTAAATCATTGGGCAATGGGATTGATCCAATGGACGTGGTTGAAAAATACGGGGCTGATGCCCTTCGTTGGTTCCTTTCAAACGGCTCTGCCCCAGGACAAGACGTTCGTTTCTCTTACGAAAAAATGGATGCTGCTTGGAACTTCATTAACAAGATTTGGAACATTTCCCGCTACATCCTCATGAACAATGAAGGCTTGACACTAGCAGAAGCAGAAAGCAATGTGGCTAAAGTGGCTGCCTCAGAAGCTGGAAATGTGACCGATAGATGGATTCTTCACAACCTTAATGAGACTATCGTCAAAGTTACGGAGAACTTTGACAAGTTCGAGTTTGGTGTTGCCGGCCACATCTTATACAACTTCATTTGGGAAGAGTTCGCTAACTGGTATGTCGAGCTAACTAAAGAAGTGCTTTATTCCGACAATGAAGACGAAAAAGTCATGACTCGCTCCGTTCTTCTTTACACTTTGGATAAAATCTTGCGTCTTCTCCACCCAATCATGCCATTTGTGACAGAAGAAATCTTTGCACAATATGCGGATGGCTCAATCGTGGTTGCAGCCTACCCAACAGTTAACCCTGCTTTTGAAAATGCAGCTGCGCATAAAGGTGTTGAGAGCTTGAAAGACTTGATTCGTGCGGTTCGTAATGCGCGTGCTGAAGTGAACGTCGCACCAAGCAAGGCCATTACCATCTTGGTTAAAACTTCCGATAATGCACTTGAAGCCTTCTTCAAAGACAATGTTAACTATATCAACCGCTTCACAAATCCAGAAAAATTAGAGATTTCAGCTGACTTGGAAGCTCCAGAATTAGCCATGACAAGCATCATCACGGGTGCCGAAATCTACCTTCCACTAGCAGATCTTCTCAACGTGGAAGAAGAATTAGCGCGTCTAGACAAAGAGCTTGCTAAATGGCAAAAAGAACTAGACATGGTCGGCAAAAAACTTGGCAACGAACGCTTCATCGCCAACGCCAAACCAGAAGTTGTCCAAAAAGAACGCGACAAACAAGCTGATTATCAAGCCAAATATGATGCGACTCAAGAGCGTATCGGAGAGATGAAGAAACTTGTAAAATAGTTAAAATCATTCACTACTTCCTCAGAGCCCCGCCGCTAGACCATAAGTCTAAGTGACGGGGTTCTTTGTCGTACTGAAAAGATTTTAACTGATTTAACGTAAAAACCTATTGTTAATCATCAGCCATACTTGCTGTACCTTCACTACTGTCTGCAGAGCTATTGCTAGTCTCAACTGCGGATGGAATGATAGAACGGTTATCGTTTTGAAATCTATTTATCGATGTGATAATAAAAAAAGGAGTCCTGTTACTAGTTATTTAGTCTAGTGACAGGGCATTTAGTGTTTAATTCAAATTATTTATTATAGAAATACTTTACAAATATACCTTTATTGTATTGCAATTTTTTATTAGTAATAATAAAATTTAAATAAACGCTTTCATTTTTATAATTTATAATAAGAGGAATTATTATATGATCACTGAAATTGATTTACCAAACGACAGGTTTGAAAATACAAAATTAGTCAATCTAAAACAAAAAAATTTCATTTTTGGTAAGAATGGCACAGGAAAGTCAACAATAACAAAACTAATTGAAGAGCAATATTCAAAATCATATGATATTCGTATATTTCAGGGTTTAGATTCAATTGCAGTTAATTCCGAATTAGATGCTATTTCTTTAGGTACTAAAAATGCTGATTTACAACCTGAGATTGAAGAGATTACTACACAAATAAAAATGTTGGAAAATGAAATTAGAGAGAGAGATTTTCCAAATCTATATAGTTCATTTATAGATATTAAAAATAAATACAATAAAAGCAAAGACATATATAGAAAATTATGTACTAGAGGTGCTTCTAAACTTAAGAACGAATATACATATCTGTTTGGACCAAATTATGATTCAAGAAAATTACAATTAGATATTCCTCAAAGAATGAGACTTGAAGAAAGTTCTATTCAAAATTTACTTACGACTTTCTATCAAAAAAAATTACCAAGTACTTCGATGGTTGATTACAGATTTGAGAATATCAACAAATTTATTGAAGCAACTAATTCCATTTTAGAATATGAAATAGCGAAGGTTACTTTAATAGAGTTTATGTCTTTGGATGTTCAAAATTGGGTAAGAGAAGGTATTCATTTTCATAAAAATGAACAAAAATGTGCATTTTGCGGGAATATATTATCAGAGGAAAGACTTAATCACTTAGAAGAATTTTTTGATGAAAATATTAAAAAGTTTGAAAAACGTATTGTAATTGCTTTAGATATTATTGGAGAATATAAAAACAAAGTTAATTCTTTTAAGGAGATTGATGAACAGTTGTTCTATCCTCAGATAAAAGAGAAAATAAAAGCATTAAATATTACTTTATTAGAATATATAAATTCAACCAATCAAATTTTAGATTTTCTATCTGAAAAGCTTTATGAAAGAAAAATTGATATTTTTAATGTAAAAGAGAGAATTTATGTTAATCCCTCTATTAACATGGACAAATTTATTGATGAATATAAAACTATTTGTGATTTAAATAATAAAATATCTAGTAATCTTATAAAAGAGAAAGATTTAGCGAGGTTGAAGTTAAAATACCATTATGTTGCTGAAGTACTAGAAAATGAATCATATGAAGAGATAATTAAAGAAGGTTCAAAATTAAAAGAAAAGTACAATGAAGTTTTAAAAGAATTTGAAGAAAAAAATAATATACTTAAAAAAATGTATTTTGAACGAACAAAACTAATAAATCTAAGTGTTGATGAAACTATAGCAGCTGAAAGTATAAATAAATGCTTAAAAAGTATAGGAAATCAAAGTTTTAGTTTAAATTTAGTAAAAAGTAATCAAAAGGGACAATACGCAATAAATGATTTGAATGGTAATAGACGTTCTGTGTCAACATTAAGTACAGGTGAAAAAAATATTGTTGGCTTTTTATGGTTCATTACAGATTTAGCCAACACCAAAAAAAATTCAGGAAAAAATCGAATTATAGTATTTGATGACCCTATGAACTCTAATGATGATAATACACAATATCTTATTATAATGAAATTGCAACATTTATTGAAGAATCTAGGTAGCGAAGATCAAATATTTATTTTGACTCATAATATTCATTTTTATTTAAACTGTAGATACAAATGGTGGAACGGAAGTAAAAGAGCAAATTATTCTAAAAGTACCATTCACCTGTATAAAGCTGGACAAAAAACACAGTATAAATTTATTAGTTCTTCGGAGGACGACTTACATACATCTTATAGTTTATTATGGAAAGAATTAAAGTGGTTGTATAGTCGTCATAAGCCAGACTATATGTTAAATCCTATCAGACGCATATTAGAAAATTTTATTAATTTTAATAATTTATCAAGTGAAGAGTTTTACAAAAACAATTTAGAAGCTGAAAAATTATTTAATGTTAATTCACATTCAGCATTCGATTTTGAAAACTTCTCTAGTGACCCGAATGGTAAATCTGAAGAAGAAATAATAGAAATTCTCAAAAATATATTTATTGATAACAATGCAGAGAATCATTTTATTGTAAATTGGGAAAAATAAAAATTTATGAAATAGAAAAATACCTTCCTATGTATTAATAGGAAGGTATAGATATTTAATCTAATTTAGTGTAGTATTCATTTGCTAAAGTACTTATTTTTTCAAATTCTCCTTTACTTGCCAGTTTATTAAATTCTCCACCTATGCCAATTGCTGATGCACCTGCTTGGAACCATTCTTTTGCATTTTCGCTATTAACACCACCAGTAACCATAACTTGAACTTGTGGGAGTGGTGCCTTTATTGATGAGATAAAGTCCTGTCCAATAGTTCCTCCTGGGAACAGTTTTACTAACTCACAACCGTATTCAAGAGCAGTTGTTATTTCTGTTAGTGTCATACAACCAGGCAGATAGGGGATTGCATAGAGGTTGCAAATTTTTGCAGTTTCGGCACTGAAAGCAGGTGAAACGATAAATTTTGCCCCGGCTAAAATTGCCATTCGAGCTGTCACAGCATCTAAGACTGTACCGGCCCCTACAATGACATTTTTTGAATTTATGTAGTCATTAGTAAGGTGTTCAATGACCTGACTTGCTTTGTTATTGGAATAGGCGATTTCGATTGCAGTGATCCCACCGGCAATACAGGCTTTTGATGCTTTGTAAGCTTCCTCTTCAGTATTCCCTCGAATAACTACAACCAGTTTTTGAGTGAGGAGTTGACTGATTATTTCTGATTTTGTCATTGATTACTCCAATCTAACGCTTAATATCTTCAAATTGATTTAAGACAGATGTTATGGTCCCTACTGACTCAAACATATTGTCACCTTCAACGACACATTTATATGTGCCGCTGGCTACAGCAAAATCTACAATGTTTTGGTAGTTAGCATTATTGAAGATTTGATATAATGCACCAGCAACAAAAGCATCACCGCTTCCGACACGTTGAAGAACAGGTGTTTTTAACTCTTTTGACATGTAGAACTGCTTGTCTTTATTAAGTAAATAGGCTTGATATACATTTTGACCAAAATGATCTGAACAACGATTAGTATGAAAAATAGCTTTGAAATCATATCTATCCATCAAATCATTCATCCTTTTTTTAATCTCTTCATTTGTCGCCTCATTGCGATTGAAAAATTCAATATCATGGTCATTAATCATTAAAGGTTCGATACCAAAACAATAATCTGCGTAAGGTGCAAACTCCGAAAAAAGTGTCTTAGCTTCTTCTGGAGCAATTAAAAAGCTTCTAAAATTGAGGTCAAAGGAGATTGATAGACCTCTTTTTTTAGCTTCATCAAGTAGCACCTTAGTCGTATCGCAGATAGTTTTAGCTAGAGATAGTGTAATACCACTGAAGTGAAAGTGGTCTACATCAGAAAATATGTGATCAATTTGATCAGCTTCTATTTGATAGTCATGCAAACTACTTTCTTTTCTGTCATAAATAACCTGACCTTGTCGACATCCGAAACTATTTTCAAGGAAATAGAGCCCCATACGGTTACCAGTTCTTTGGATGCAATTAGTATCAATATCTTGAGACTGCAAGAATCTTAAAAAGCTATCGCCAATTGGATTTTCAGGAATAGCAGAAATTAGCTTCGTTTTCTGACCAAAGCCAGATAAGGCACGAGCGATATTTACTTCTGAACCTCCATAAAATAAGTGCGATTGCACACCATTTGAAAAGTTTTCAATATTTTGAGGACTTATACGAATCAAAGGCTCGCCAAAAAATAGGATTTTCGACATGAGAAGCTAATCCTTTCTATAATTTTATTAAACATTTAAGAGAGTTTTAAGATAATCTGCAATTTCTTTATTCTGACAGTTAGCAAAGAAGAGTTCCTGGAAATGTTCTCCTGAAATGGTTTCTTTTAAAAATTCTTGATCGATTTCTTTTAGAATAGTTAGCAAGTTTTTGTAGGTAATGGCTTTGACCTCGTTTAAGATACGAGCATTGCGTTGTTCAGGTATTGCTCTTTCTTTGGGATAACCTCCCCCAACTTCATCTTCGAAAAGACGTTCGAACATATAACGGAGATTAAGTTCAGCACCCCATCCAAATCCTTTAGCGAATGGTAGTGAGAGGGCGTTACCACCATTAACTTGAGAGAAGAGATAAGCATCCACTGGATCAGCGGCAAAACCACAGGTGACTCCTGGGAAACTATTACATGCAAGCATTGCTCCCATTCCTGTACCACAACCTGTAATGACAAAGTCAGCTGCACCACTATTTAATAAAATAGCAGTAAGGAGACCATTTTGAACGTAAGTTAATTGGCTTTCCCCTTCATTACCATACATACCGTAATTAAAGGCTTCAAAGCCTTTTTTATCTGTAACAGCTTTTAACTCATTAAAGATTATATTATTTTTAGTGGCTTGGCTATTCTCGTTAATTAAAGCAATTTTCATTTTTGATATAACTCCTTATTTGATTTATTGGGGTTGTTTTCCGATATAGGCAAGAATGCCGCCATCTACATAAAGGATATGTCCGTTTATAAAGTTCGAAGCGTCACTGGCAAGAAAAACTGCTGGTGCTCCTAAATCTTCAGCTTCTCCCCAACGAGCAGCTGGTGTTTTAGAAATAATGAATTGGTCGAACGGATGACGGGAGCCATCTGCCTGTTTTTCTCGAAGTGGGGCTGTTTGTGGGGTGGCTATGTAACCAGGACCAATACCATTACATTGAATATTAGCTGAACCGTATTCTGAGGCGATATTTTTAGTTAGCATTTTAAGACCACCTTTAGCAGCAGCATAAGCAGAAACGGTTTCACGACCAAGTTCACTCATCATAGAACAAATATTGATGATTTTACCATGGCCTTTTTCAATCATGCCTGGAAGTACAGCTTTTGAAACAATAAATGGTCCGTTAAGGTCAATATCGATAACCTGTCGAAAATCTTTAGCACTCATTTCAAGCATTGGTTGGCGTTTAATAATTCCTGCATTGTTAACAAGGATATCAATAACACCAACTTCATCAGAGATTTGTTTAATCATAGCTTGAATGCCATCCTCGTCAGTAACATCACAGATGTACCCGTGAGCATTTATTCCAAGCTCTTTGTATGCTTCCAAACCTTTATCAACTAGGTCTTGATTGATGTCATTGAACACAATCTTAGCGCCAGCTTTGGCTAAAGCAGTAGCAATTGAGAATCCTATGCCATATGAAGCTCCAGTGATAAGCGCGATCTTACCTTCAAGAGAAAAGTTATCTTGTAAAAATTGTTGAGTCATCATAATGTCCTCCTTAATTATTTTTTAGGTAGTAAACCTGTTTACAAAAACAATAACATAGTAAACCGGTTTTGTCAACGGTTCAAGAAAGCAAAAAGAAAATTCATGCTACTATATAAAAAGTCATTAAACAGCCTTTTCCTACTATAATAGCGTGGAAAAATAGCAAAAAATTTTTTTCAAAACTGAGAAAGAAATATCTAAAAATCATGTTGACAGGGGGAAATGAAAACGCTATAATCAGTTTATAAAGTAAACCGGTAAACTTAAACAGGAGGTTTTATGATAAAAATTATCATTGTAGCTCACGGTCATTTTCCAAACGGCATTTTAAGTTCATTAGAATTGATTGCGGGTAAACAAGAAAATATCGCTGTTATAGATTTTCTTGCAGGAATGTCAGCAGATAATGTCAGAAGTTCCTTAGAAGCTTCTTTACAAGGAGTGGAACAAGCTTTAATTTTAACTGATTTACTTGGCGGAACACCTTTTAACATCGCATCTACAGTTTCAGTCAATCATGATGATAAAAAGATTAACGTTTTATCTGGACTAAACTTAGCTATGTTGATGGAAGCTGTTTTTTCAAGGGAGATTGTAGATAATCTGGAAGACTTAACTGAAAAAGTTATCACTTCAGCACAAAAAGGAATTGTAGATTTCTCTTCATGTATCGAATGTTCTGAAGATGAGAATCTTTTTGAAGGAGGAATTTAATGGTAGGAAAAATTAGAAAAGTAGCTCTTGAGACGATTGAGAATCCAAATCGTTTCCAAGAAAGACCGTTATTAACAAAAGATGAAGTTAAGTCTGCAATTGATAAGGCCTTAAAACAGATATATATCAATATGGATTATTTTGGTGAAAAGTATCCAACACCAGCAACCTTTAATAATCAGTATAATGTGATGGATAATACTGAGTGGACAAATGCCTTTTGGACAGGTTGTCTTTGGTTAGCATATGAATACAATGGTGATCCATCTCTAAAAGAATTAGCGCATCAGAATGTTTTATCTTTTTTAGACCGTATCAATCATAAAATTGAATTAGATCATCATGATTTAGGTTTCTTATATACTCCTTCGTGTATGGCTGAATATCGTATCAATGGAGACAAAGATGCTCTTGAGGCTGCATTGAAGGCAGCTGACAAATTGATTGAACGTTATCAGGAAAAAGGTGGTTTTATACAAGCTTGGGGAGAACTTGGCCATAAAGACCATTACCGACTTATTATTGATTGCCTTTTAAATATTCAATTATTATTTTTTGCTTTTGAACAAACTGGAAACAAGAAATATAAAGAGATTGCAGAGAATCATTTTTATGCTTCAGCAAACACGGTTATTCGTAAAGATGCTTCAGCATATCATACCTATTATTTTGATCCTGAAACTGGTCAGCCCCTAAAAGGGATAACGCGTCAAGGTTATAGTGATGATTCAGCTTGGGCACGTGGTCAAGCCTGGGGGATTTATGGTATCCCGCTCAGCTATCGCAAGATGAAAGATAATGACCAAATTGATTTGTTCAAAGGAATGACTAATTATTTCTTAAATCGTTTACCTGAAGATAATGTCTCTTATTGGGATTTAATCTTTAATGATGGTTCAGGACAGTCGCGTGACTCATCTGCTACAGCAGTAGCTGTTTGTGGTATTCACGAGATGCTTAAGTATTTACCAGAGGTAGATTCGGATAAGGTAACATATAAGTATGCCATGCATACTATGTTGCGAAGTTTAATTGATAACTATGCCAATGAAGACTATCAGGAAGGTCGCCCACTTTTATTACATGGGGTATATTCTTGGCATTCTGGCAAAGGTGTCGATGAAGGCAACATTTGGGGTGATTACTATTATCTTGAAGCATTGATACGTTTTTACAAAGACTGGGAATTGTATTGGTGATTTAAAACTGTCAAATTTAGTTAATACATAAAAAATGAGGAGGTCAGAAATGACAACTGGACCAAATATTGTGATGACTCGTGTGGATGAACGTCTTATTCATGGACAAGGTCAACTGTGGGTCAAGTTTTTAAGCTGTAATACTGTTATCGTTGCCAATGATGCTGTAGCAGAGGATAACATACAACAAACCTTAATGAAAACAGTAGTTCCTAGCTCAATTGCTTTACGTTTTTTCCCAATTCAAAAAGTCATTGATGTCATTCATAAAGCTAATCCAGCACAAACGATTTTTATTATTGTGAAAAACTTAGAAGATGCTCATCGTTTGATTGCAGGTGGGGTTCCAATTAAAGACATTAATATTGGGAATATTCATAATGCGGAAGGCAAAAAACAGGTTACTCGATCCATTTTTCTTGATGAAAAGGATAGAGACCATATTCGTCAGATGCATGAGAAATATAGCGTTTCTTTCAATACTAAGACAACCCCAACAGGGAATGACGGTGCTGTCGAAGTCAATATTTTAGATTACATTTAAAAATTAATTAAAGTCAAAGGAGATTATTATGGATATTACTATCATCCAAGCTATCTTAATTGGATTGTGGACAGCATTCTGTTTCAGTGGTATGCTACTAGGTCTATACACCAATCGTTGTATTGTTTTGTCACTAGGTGTTGGAATTATTTTGGGAGATATTCAGACAGCGCTTGCAGTAGGAGCTATTTCAGAATTAGCCTATATGGGATTTGGTGTAGGAGCCGGAGGAACAGTTCCACCTAATCCAATCGGACCTGGTATTTTTGGAACTTTGATGGCTATTACAACAGTTGCTACGAAAGATAAAATTACTCCAGAAGCAGCACTTGCATTGTCAACTCCAATTGCTGTTGGTATTCAATTTTTACAAACAGCTATTTATACAGCATTTGCGGGTGCACCCGAAACAGCTAAAAAAGCTTTACGTGAAGGTAATTTTAAAAAGTTCAAAGTTGCAGCAAATGGGACAATATGGGCCTTTGCAGCAGTAGGTTTTGCACTAGGTTTAATTGGAGCACTTTCAATGCAGACTTTAACTAATTTGTTTGCACTAATTCCGCCTGTATTACTTAATGGTTTGACATTAGCTGGTAAAATGCTTCCTGCAATCGGGTTTGCAATGATTCTATCTGTAATGGCTAAAAAGGAACTTATTCCTTACGTCATTCTCGGATATGTCTTAGCAGTATACTTTGGTTTACCAATGTTAACCCCTACAGCAAATGGCGATGGCTTATTGACATCAGTTGCTGCAAATAGCGTTGTTGGTGTTCCGACAATTGGGGTAGCATTAATTGCAACAATATTTGCTTTGATTGATATCTTCAGAAGACCAGCAACAGCAGTTGCAGAAACAAAAGCCGAAGGAGACGAACACGATGACTGGATCTAATAAACTTGTTAAAAGCGATTATACTAAAACTGCATTACGTGCCTTTTTTCTACAAAATGGTTTTAACTACAGCAATTATCAAGGTTTAGGATATGCTAATGTTATTTTCCCAGCACTTAAAAAGCATTATGGAGATGATAAAAAAGCTTTAGCTGAGGCAGTTGAAGAAAATATTGAATTCTACAATACAAATCCACATTTTCTACCTTTTGTTACGAGTCTCCATCTAGCTATGATTGATAATGATCGTCCTGAAGAAGAAGTACGTGGGATTAAGATGGCACTAATGGGGCCATTAGCTGGTATTGGTGATTCCTTATCACAATTCTGTTTAGCACCTTTATTCTCAACCATTGCTGCTTCATTAGCAACTGATGGTTTAGTATTAGGACCAATCTTATTCTTTGTCTGTATGAATGTCATTTTAACAACTATTAAACTCATTACAGGACATTATGGATACAAACTTGGTACAGGATTTATTGAAAAACTCAGTGAACAAATGGAAGTCATTTCACGGGCTGCAAATATTGTAGGGGTAACGGTTATTTCTAGTTTGGCTGCAACTCAAGTGAAATTGACAATTCCATATACTTTTGCTCCTGATAAAGTTACAAGTGCTAGTCAAAAAATTGTTACCGTCCAAGGTATGCTGGATAAAATTGCACCAGCTATGTTACCAGTACTTTACACATTCCTAATGTATTATTTAATAAAACATAAAAAATGGACAACATACAAACTTGTAATCCTTACAGTCATTATCGGAATTATCGGTAGTTGGTTAGGAATTCTTGCTTAAAAGCCTCAAAGGATTAGAGAGACTTCTAATCCTTTTTTGAATTGATAAGGAAGTAGCATGAAAAACTTTAATCTTAAAAAACCATTTAATGATGTCTTTCAAGAATTTGATTATAACTATTGCAGAAATTATATTATTAAACATCAAAATTGTGAGTATCAAAAAAGAAAGCAAATTGCAGATGATGTGTTAAATAATACTTTCGTCTTCAAAGATAACTGGGATATGGAACCTTGTTATACACCAGTTCATTTAGAGGAAATGATTTGGGACTATATTCCTTTTGATGATCAAGAATGGGTATTTATGCTTAATAGACACTCATTCTTAAATCATTTATTTTTGGCAGGTTTCATGGAGCAGGATTCAAAATATTTTGATAAAATCATATTTTTTATAAAAGACTGGATTTCAAAAAATATGCCAATGATAAGTGATAGCATAAATTCTCGTTCCTTAGATACAGGTATCAGGTGTATCACTTGGTATAGGATTATCAATCATCTAGATCAATTGGGATATTTAAAAGAAGATGATAAAACAGAGATATTAATTGCTGTCAAGAATCAACTTGACTATTTATATGATAACTATATTGAGAAATATAGTTTAAGTAATTGGGGCATCCCTCAGACTGTAGCTATTTTGCTATGGCATCATACTTATGGATGCAAGACAGTCAGTGATCAATTAGTTACTTTTGCTAGAAAAGAAATAATTAATCAAGTGGAGTTACAAATTCTTGAAGACGGAACACAATATGAACAATCTGTTATGTACCATGTTGAAGTTTATAAAAATCTCTTAGAGTTATGTCTATTTGTTCCTAGTTACAACCTTCTTTTGAATGAGAAACTGTTAAAAATGGCTGATTATATTTACTCCGTAACTGGATCAGATGGTTATCAAATTGCACTAGGGGATAGTGATTTTACAGAAACAAGGGATATTTTAACAACATCAGCCATATTCTTTGATTCAAAAAAATTTAAAAACAAAGCTTTTTCTAAAGTCGATATTGACTCAATTTTACTTTTTGGAAAAAGAGGGATTGAAAAGTTTACACAGATAATACCTGTTAACACTAAAGCATTTACGAATATGTATTGTAATAGTGGACACGTTTGTCATGAAGATAAAAATAGATACCTATTCTTTAAATGTGGACCTTTTGGAAGTTCCCATAGTCACAGCGATCAAAATAGTTTCGTACTTTATGATAAAGGTCAACCAATCATTATTGATCCAGGACGATATACTTACACCGAAAATAAAATACGTTATTTCTTAAAGAGTCAAAGAAGTCATTCTACTTGTTTTATTAGTGATGTCAAAGAAAAGCATATAAAAGATTCCTGGTCATATGTTGATTATCCGGAAGCACACATGTTTCCAGTTTGCCAATCAGAGGAGTTTCTTTTATTGGAAGGTCAGGTTTTTGATACAAATAGCCAACATACGCGTCAAATTTTACTACTTCCAGATGGCAATACCCTATTATTTGATTTTATGATGTGTCAAGGAGAAAATACACTACAGATTCAATTTATCTTAGATGATAAGGTCACACTTAAAGAAGGTAAATTAAACCAATTAAAGGTTATAAGCCGTCAAAAATTACTATCCGAAAGCACTACTATTTCTAAAAGATATAATGCCATTGAGGAATCGACAAAGTTAGTTAAGAGAATAGCATTTAAGGATTCGATTTCGGATAGTACATTATTCATAAATAGTAGCTGTCAAGTCATTGAACATGATGTTATTCAATCCGGTTCAGGTTTGAAAATTGAAGAATCGTTTGGATATGAAATATCTGGGAACGGTAATCATTACCTAGTTACCATTTTAGGGAAGCAACTTATCCATGGAAATAAACTTTATGATTGCAATGGTATTAAATTTAAAGGAAGAGTCGTTGTTTATGACTATAAGAAAAAGAGGTATCATCGTTTAAAAAATTAATGAGAATCGTTTCTATTTGCGAACATTTTAAGCATTCTATGGTATACTTTATTTAGATAAACCGATTAACTAAAAATGCAACAAGGGAGGGAAAATTTTGTCAAAAAAAGTTACGATATCTGATATCGCTCAACTATCTCAGACTTCCAAAACGACAGTTTCTTTCTATTTAAACCATAAATATGAAAAAATGTCTGAAGAAACTCGTAATCGAATTGCAGCTGTCATCGATGAAACGGGTTATAAACCCAGTACATTGGCACGTAGTATGAACTCAAAAAAAACAAATTTAATTGGTGTCTTAATTGGAGATATAACCAATACCTTTGCTAACCAGATTGTCAAAGGCATTGAAACAGTAACCAAAGAAAAAGGTTATCAAGTCATCATTGGTAACAGTAACTATGAGTCGCAAAATGAAGACCATTACATTGAAAATATGTTGAACTTGGGTGTGGATGGCTTTATTATTCAACCAACTTCAAATTTTAGAAAGTATTCACGTATTATTAAAGAAAAAGAAAAACATATGGTGTTTTTTGATAGCCAATTATATGAGCACAGAACAAATTGGGTGAAAACTAACAATTATGATGCTGTTTATGATATGATTCAAGGGGCAATTGATAGAGGTTATTCTGATTTTGTAATGATTACTGCTGATCCAAGTCTTTTGAGTACAAGGATTGAAAGAGCATCTGGCTTTATTGATGCTTTATCAGATAATCAGCTAGACTATCAAAAATTAATCATTGACCAAAAGGATTCTGATCATGAAAAAATTGAGTCTTTCTTAGAAAGTGCAGTGAACAGAAGTCGTAAGACTCTTGTTTTTGTACCCAATTGCTGGGCGCTTCATATGGTTTTTAGTGTCATGAAAAAGTTGGCTTTTGAGATGCCACAGATAGGTCTAGTAGGTTTTGATAATTTGGAATGGACAAATTTTTCGTCTCCGACTGTAACAACAATTGTCCAACCAGCCTATGAAGAAGGAAGAGAAGCAGCAGAAATTTTAATTAATGAAATTGAGGGAGCTACTCACGATGAAAAGCAAAAAACCTTTGATTGTGACATTGAATGGAAAGAATCAACCTTATAGAAAAAGAACATTGCAAAAATCAATGTTCTTTTTTGATGAATGAGGAGATGACATCATTCATTTTTTTCTTCTTTTTGATAGTGATTTGGGAGTAAATAAGGGAGTTCCTTATAAACTTCTTGGCCCCATTTAAACTGATAACGGATTATCGGTATTTTGTGTTTTGACATACTCAAGTCAGTATCAAGTGTAAGTGGTTTGTCAATGAAAGCTCTAATATCATGATTTTCATGTATAATTTCGTTTTGTAACTGGTTTTGTTTATGGGAGTCAATTAAAAGTAGATCGTCTATCTCTTGTATTGGCTTAATGGAAATAGCTTTGAAATCATTTGGTTTAACTTTCAAAGTTTGTGTTTCTTTTTCTTGAGTTAAGGGATTATAGCTTACAATCTGATAATGAATTCCATTGTTTTGAATCATATAAAGTCCAGATTCAGAAAGCTCTAATTGGCCATTTAGAGTATAGGGATCATTGGAATACTTAATAATTGCCCAAGTCTTTGTATTTTTTTCATAAACTACTTGGAGCTTATCTGTGTTTTCGATGACGCTAACTTGACTATTATGGATGAGATCATTGATAATATCTAAATTAGCTTTTGGAAGCATCATATAAGCATAGGAGTTGCTTGCAGAATTATGGAATTGTTTGATAGTGATAAAGCGGTTGCTTTTAATCTCTGTACTTGTGGTTTTATTTTGATTAATGGCATACCAACTACCAGTTTGAAATGAATCTTTAAGTAAGAGTTCGGTTGGTTTCATAAAGAGGTATCCAATATTTAAATCGGGATTATCATTTTCTAGAAGAATAGAATGAACGTTAGCAAATGAATGTTCTAGAGAATCTGTTAAATCAGTTAGAATACCATTGACATATATTCTATAAGGAGAATCAGGGGTCACTTTTCTTTGATCAATAGTTGTAAAAACATTACTACTATTGTCTTTATTAGTGATATGAGAGCCTAAAAAGACAATTTTATCATTCAAGATAACCCAACCTTTATTGGCAGATATGGTGCGGTTCCAGTTACTAAATTGCATTGCCGCTAAGCCGTATTCTTCAGTTAATTTGACGGACCCGACAAAAGGTGAAGCATTTGTTACCTGTCCAGTTAACACTTTAGAATCCAATTTTTGTTTATTGTAGGAATCAGTCAGTTTAACGGTGACATCGTCTCGAGGCGTATCACTTTCAGTTGTTCCTGGCATATAGTATGGGTTTACAGTAGGCCAATAATTGTCACTATAATGAGCTTGGTCGTCGTTATAGTAATAAAACATACCGTCGCCTGTATACCAACCCCTGGTATTTTCATTATTCATTGCCTCAAAGTTTTGAGTTCTATCGGAATGAAGAGACAAAGCGAAGCCAAAATCTTTATCAGCATTGTAATAGGCTAGTTTGTCCATACTATTATAGGTGTTCAGCCTTGTTTCAAAACGATAGGGAGGAATGGAACCATCAGCTAGAAGTTGCTTGAAGGCTGAAATGTCTGAGTAGGAAAGTAAGTTTTTATAGGGGTCAAATACCTTATCAGATTGAAGAATACCTTTAACTTTTGATTTTAGGACATGATTTTGAGTATTATCTGACATGTTAGCAAGGCGTAAAAATCCTCTCAGAAGTTCAATGGTTGCGGCATGTGAGGACCCACTTTCCCGACTGATAGATCTACCACGACTCATATCCATCAATTCACCATGGACGATTAACGGAAGGAAAGAATTATCAATCCATTGATAGATTAATTTAATATTATCATCAGGAATTTTATGATCAGTCTTTTGAATAACAGGAAGTAACTGTGAGATACCATCAATCAGAACATTACCATAAGCTCCAGTATAGGCAACATTTGTATGGTCAATATAAGAACCATCTGCATAGAAACCGTTTCCTGAAGTTACCGTTTTAAATAAATTGTTTAGAGATAAACTAGCCTTTGAAATTAAAGTCTCGTCTTTTCTCAAGATGCCTGACATGAGTTTAACGCGTCCCATATCAACCAAATTCCCCCCTAATGCAGGAAAAGGATTGGTTAGCGTCATGCGGAAATAATTTTCGTTAGGAACAAAATGCTCTATTGGAGCTGTGTATTGCATAATTTCTTCCTTAGAAAAATAGTCACTCGTCAATGACAAAACAGTTATAATAGCTCTAGGGACACCTATTTCATAATCCCACCAATTGGCACCGCCTTCAATATCCTTATTAGCATTATAAAAGTTTTGATTTAACCAAGATAAGCCATCTTTAATGATTCTTATCACTTCTGGCTTTTGATAATAAGCTGAGCCTGGAGTTATAAATTGCTTAGCCATATCTTCAAAACGTCTATAAGTAGCCGTCAATTGAGCGGAGTCCCTATAGTTGTTAAGATCATCCCAAAGAACATGCCTATTTAATTCTGAGTGATAAGTAGACAAATGAGAGGATACCTTCCCTTCTAGCTCTGTAAACAAAGCTAACATATGAGAATCATCAGCATTATATTCCTTACTTCCAAAAGTGATATCATTCCATTTTTGTGTAAGGATATCATATTTATCTATTTGCGAAAGTTGCACAGTTAAAGGAATTTCTTTAACTATTTGACTATCTAAGGATACAGTCACAAGTGTCTGGCCGGTGGCTTTAGGAATAATAATACCATTTACCACCTCAGCGAGATCTGTATTATGAATGCGATAACTATAGGTTGAATCTGTCAAAACGATTTTTTTGTTAAGAGGAAGAGAGAGTTTTTCCGGCAAAACAGTAGCGACTGCACTTGTCTTACCGTCATCTTTTGGGCCAACTTCAATCATAGATATGTTATCGAAAATAGCTTTACCACTTCCTTTTTCACAGTACAGTTCTAAAGTCACTTCTGAAACATCATAATAAGGATTGTAGACTTTTGTTAAGTGATGGTAAGGAGTCGTTTCATTGGTCATTGCTGACAACCAAATACGATTAGGTTGTTTTGAATCAGGACTCTTTTCAAGAATACGTAGAAATGTCTGCCCAGTTCGATGACTAGTTTCAATATCAAAGTCGATTCTGTATTGTTTGCTAGGATCGATTTTGACTTTTTGCGTCACAGCTCCACGAAAATCGGAATTGCTACTTATAACGAGCTGTTTATTAGCGTTCACTTGGATGATAGGAGCGATCTCTTTTGTCTGCTTATCATCAATATAAACAGACCAACTAGTGGCTTCTTCTTTATTAGTCCACTTACTAGTAGTAGAAGATGTGGGTTTGACTTGGCTAAAATCACCATTTGATACCTTATTGGTTTGGTCACTGTTAGTCTCAGCAACTATTTGGTTAGATTCCAAAGGAGCCATACTACTATTGAATTTAGTATTAAGGAGAGGGGGTGTTGAATCGTTTTCTACCTCAGGGTGATTTTGTTCCTGTTGAGATGAGTTTACCAAGTTGTTTACTTGCATTGATGCCATTCCTTCAGCTGTAGGCATAGTAACACCGATATCCTCTCTTTCCTGAGAAGCTATACCATGACTTGTATCTTCGCTAATAGAAGTGTTTAATGTGGAGATGAAAGTATCGGAAGAATTACTTATTTCGTCAGCTTGAACAGAAATAGTAGGTGTCAAAAGAGTCGATCCCAAGATCAGACTAGAAAACAAAAGATAACCATAGAGACGATGATTTTTCTTCATAAAAAACTCCTTTTAAAAATAGTAAACCGGTTTAATTAAATCATAGCACTTTTCCCTAAAAAGTAAAGCGTTTTCAACAAATATCTTATTTTTTATAATATTTAAGAATGAATGGTGTTATTCAAAAAACTTTAGAGAATTTCCCCTTGCAGAAGATCTTTATTCATAGGATAATATAATTATTAAATATTGAGGTAATTATTAGTTACTTTTTTCTAGTGTAATTCCAGTTAATTTCCATCTTTTTAATATATTAAAAAGAAAATATGTGTCAGATCATTGAAATATTTTTAACATCAAATTTTGATATAAAAAACAATTTCAGTTAAATTTAGATCTTTTTTAGTCGTGATTTGCTGTTTATGGTGTAGTCACTAGAAAAAATTATGAATAAAGATTACGCTACTTTACTTTCGATTAATTTTTTCTAGATCTCTAATAATTAATAAGACATTTCTTTTGAGTAGATAAACTCATTTAAACCATAAATTGTTTTATGGTTTAAATGTTGTTATGCTCACTCAATTAGGGCACTGTTTTCTAACACTTGTTTTTGATAGAATTTATAAATTGGCATTTACAGATATAGACGTATCAAATTTCGATTTTGCTTAAATTCTTTAATTATTGAAGTAGCGGAAGATTCACTTTTTTAGAAAAATAAAAAATCAGTTTTTTTTAAATATATAATCAGATTATAAAAGAGAATATTCAAAATTAAATAGTTTATTTACGAAACTTTCGGTTTCGCCTAAAGTTTCGTATTAACTTATGAATAATTATCGAATCTCTAATTTAAAAGTAAATAAATTAAAGTGATAGAAAATAAGTAAACTAATAGTATCTAAGAAATAAAAGCAGGAAATTTATTTTTTTTTGATATAATAATTAATAATTGATCTATAGAAAGAAGTTAAAGAATGATTGATAACATGATACGTAATGGTGAGTTTGAATATGGAATTTACAGCATAAAAACAAAAAAAGATTCGACTGCTCAAGCTATTTTAGAATATGAAAATGATACACTTATAAATTCGGTTAGAATTACAAATCTAAATTGGTACAAAAATGAAATAAAAGTTAATGACATTATTTTTTTAGTTTTAGGTGGGGACAGAAAACCGTGGAAGAACGGATTAGTAGCGGTTGGGAAAGTGTCTTACATAGATTATTTAACTGCTAGTTCAAAAAATTATGAAATTGATGTCGAAATACAGTGGAAATTACCCGCAGAAATGACACCTAATGATTTTTATAGCTATCCAGATGTAAAAAACGCTCCAAATATTGGTCCTTCACTAAATGGAACACCAAATCAAGCGATAGGTAAAGTTTCTAAAGAAGCATGTATTTCAATTTTCGGTGCGATTAATAATATTTTTGATGACTGTAAAGATCGTATTATTGAGATAGTTGGTAACGAGAATTTTGAGAAAATTTTTGAAATACCTAGGTTATCTCTGCAGAATAGGCATGATGTTGGAGATAATGACTATTTTATTGATATAGCAGATGATTTAGCTATAAATAATGATAATACCAGTCAAGAAAAAATTGAATATCAATCTCAAAATAGTATTAGAATAGATAATAATCAGTATTCAGTATTTGAAATGAATAGGAAATATAAAAAAAAATCGATTGATTTAGCAAGTGATTTTCAACGACTTGATGTTTGGAACAATAAACAGAGATCTGAACTAATTGAGAGTGTATTAATGGGATTACCTATACCAGTTTTTTATTTTAATGAAGATCCGAATGGAGAACTTTTAGTAGTTGATGGAAGACAAAGATTGACATCTTTTATTAAATTCCTAAATGATGAGTTTCCGCTAACTGGACTTAAAATTTTGCATAAATATAATAATTTTACATTTAGTCAACTGGATAATTTACTTCAGTCGAGAATTGAGGATTATCAAATTCAGGCTTATGTGATAATACCACCAACAGACGAAGCTGTAAAATTTCATATTTTTGATAGAGTAAATAGAGCGGGGACACAACTAAATAAACAAGAGATACGAAACGCACTATATAATGGAAAAATAACTGAACTATTAAAAGAAATAGCAGATTCAAATTTATTTAAGGAAGCAACCTCAGAAAAATTTGTTAAAGATAATAGAATGAATGATAGGTATATTATTTTACGCTTTCTAGCTTTTGAGTTTTATTTTGAAGCCCAAAAAAATGGATACGAATTTTCTGATATTGATTCTTTGCTAGGCAATTCAATGACTTATTTTAATAAAATATCTCAAAATGATTTAGAATCATATAAACAAAGAATTATAAAAGGACTTGAAAATGCAAAATATTACTTGGGTGAGTATGCTTTTATAAATCAATCAAATAAAAACAGTTCTCCAATTAATATGAATATATTTGAAACTCAAATGTATTATTTTTCAAGGATTCCTAAGGATGATAAATATAAAAGCTTGGTTTTTGAAGATATGAGAAACTTGTTTGTAAATGAAAAATATCTTGATAGTATAGGAAGTTATCGTGACGGGAAAAATAAAATAGAAAAAAGGTTTGAAATTATAAGAAACCTTTTGGGGAAAATTAATGATTAGATCTATTGAAATAAATTCGCTAAAAAGTATTTCTAGTATGAGACTTTCATTGAAAAGTTTTAATCTTTTTCTGGGGACAAATTCCTCTGGAAAATCAACAATTTTACAAGCTTTACTAATTTTAGCACAGTCACAAAAATTAAAATCATTAGAGGTTCTAAAACCACATAACGTTTTGAATGGACCACTAATAAATTTGGGGCATTTCGCAGAAGTACAGAGCAAAAACACAAAGTCAAATATTCAAATTAAAGTTTTTGATGATAAATTATTGGAATCAGTTGAAATTTCAGATGAAGAAGTAATTGTTAGTGGTAATAATTTATGTAAAAAAATCAAATATCTTGGAGCGAATAGAATTGGAGCTCTTGATGTATATCCTGAAACCTTTTCAGACTCTCAATATTTTGAACCAAATGGAAGTTTTTTGATTTCATATCTACAAAATAATAAAAAGAAAGTACTTGATGATGACATTGTTACCAATGATGATGGTTCGAATACTTTATTGGTTGAACTAAACGCATGGTTAAGAAAAATATTAGATACAGAACTTCAAATAACTAATATTGACCAAACAGATTTAGTCCAAATAACTTACGATGTTAAAAAAAATAAAATATCTAATAGACCAAAAAATTTAGGAAGTGGAACTAGTTACCTTATTACGATTCTAATTCTTTGTTTAGCTAGTGAAAAAGGCGATATTTTAATAATTGAAAATCCAGAATTACACCTTCATCCAAAAGCGCAGTCATATTTAACTGATTTTTTAATTCACATTTCAAAAACAGGTAGACAATTATGTATTGAAACACATAGTGATCATGTATTTAATGCGATTAGAGTTGCAATTGCAAAAGATGATTCTGAAAATCAGAAGAAATCAAAAGATTTATTTGGTATTAATTTTGTTCAACTGAATGAAAATTCTGAATCCAAAAATAACACAATTTCTATTTCAGGTAAAGGTGATATAGAAAATCCTCAAGAAAATTTATTTGATCAGTTTGATAATGATTTATTGAAAATGCTGGGGTTCTAGATAATGGAGATAATATTAAATGAAGACTCGTTGAAAGGACAATATTGTGACGTTTATGAATTTAAAAAATATTTGGAAGAAACTTTTATACCTTTTTATTGTTCTTTAAAAGATTCTTTATTATTTTCCCAATCAACCCTATACTCGAGAGTAATAACAAAAACGGATACATTTGAAGATTTTATTTTTGGTAAAGTTGGAAAAGGTATGACAGCACGACAAGTTTTAATAATATTACTTAAGAATGGAAACTTTTGGGATAGCTATTCTCGAAAAGACAAAAATTGCGAATATGGTTGTGAGGAGTATAATTTAGAAACAGATTGTATTTATGAAGCTTATGAACGAGATAAGATTGTATTCTCATTTACTCCAAGTGAATTTGATAAGATTACAGAAATAAATATAAAAAAAAATAAATGTCGTGTGACGGTTGAAAATTGGTTATCTCTATCTGACTTAAAAAGTATTCCTTTAATTGGGAATAAGATACCAATTAATGAGAAATTTGACGCAGTGATATACAAAAATGAAGCTAATCATCCACCTCACTTTCATATTTTAACTAATGGAGAAAAAGTTGGTGCTTATCAAATTCCATTTTTAGAAGAACATGATATCAAAATAAATGCGAAGGATAAACACAAAATAGAAGAATGGATAAAAAGGAATTATGAAAATATAATAAACCTGTGGAATACTGTTCATCCAGACAGATTAGTTAATCGAGTTGTATTAAATCAAGACTACGAATTGGCGTATATTAAAGCTAATCAGGAAAAAAAGGACATAATATTTTCAATATTTTATAAGTCAAATGAGTGTGGAAGTTATAATTCGGAGAATGGTGATATTATTAATAGTGGTTTTCCTGAAAGTGACTCAGAAGATTTACGTTGTTTATTTTCAAAAAAGAGTGATAAAATTGAAGAATTGAAAAAAAATATAAAGTCAAAGGAGTTTAAATGACAAATTCTGTAAGTTCTGCCCAAGGGAAGAAGTATAATTTAGCGGCTTTCTTTTCCGGTGTTGGTGGAATTGAGTTAGGTTTTGAGCAAACCGACGAGTTCAGAGTGGTGTATGCCAATGAATTTGATAAAAATGCTAGGAAGACCTATGCCTTAAATTTTCCGAATACATTTTTGGACAGTCGTGATATTCATGCTGTCGATCCAGCAGAAATTCCAGCAGAAACAGTTGATATTATTGTTGGTGGTTTTCCTTGTCAGGCTTTTAGTATTGCGGGTTATCGAAAGGGCTTTGAAGACGAACGTGGCGATTTGTTTTTTGAATTGCTTCGCATGATTGAAGCTAAAAAACCAAAGGCTATTTTTGTAGAGAATGTTAAAAATATGGTTGGTCACGACCACGGGAACACATTTAAAGTAATCAGAGAAGCTTTGACTGAAAATAATTATTTTATTAAGTGGAAAGTACTTAATGGAAAAGATTATGGGAATGTACCTCAAAATAGAGAGAGGATTTATATCGTAGGTTTTGATAATAAAGAAGCTTTTGATAACTTTGAATTTCCCGAAGAAGTTCCTCTAACGAAAGGCTTATCGGACATTATTGATTTTAATTCTGAAATGGATTCAGCATTCTATTATGAGGAAGGCAAGCAACGCTTTTATCCAGATTTAAAACATGCTATGGATCGTCAAGATACAGTTTATCAATGGCGTCGACAATATGTTCGTGAAAATAAAAGTGGCGTTGTACCAACTTTAACAGCAAATATGGGTACGGGTGGTCATAATGTACCGTTAATTCTAACGGATAATGGCAGAATTAGAAAACTAACACCTAAAGAAACATTTAACGCACAAGGTTATCCAAAAGACTTTAAGTTACCTGAAGGATTAGCGAATAGTCATCTATATAAACAAGCGGGAAACAGTGTTGTGGTACCGGTTATTAATCGCATTGCAGAAAATATTGCTAAGGCAATGAATCAATCAAAATTTGCTAAAAAAGATACTCGTAAAGATAATGTTTCCATTATTTATACAAAAATGAACGGCCCTTTTGAAGGAGAGTCATATGTCAAGGATTTTGTTAAGGATTATGAAGCAGCACTTTTAACAATTGCGTCATATGATGATGGCTTAGGAATTCTTTCAGATGATGATTACCTTCGTTTAGTCAAAAAACGGGGAAAATTAGAGTTTTATAGTATTCAATGACGAATAATTAGATGAGGGGCTAGTGATAAACTAGTCTTCTTTTGATATACTAAAGTAAATAAGTCGAAGGTAACAATTATGTGGAACTATTTAAAAAAAGTTGATAAAGAGAAGTATAAAACTTATATTACTAACTTTGCCAGTCTAAGTGAGGCATTTTCGCAAAAATCAGAGAGTGATGGAGATAATAAACCCATTGTGACTCCGATTATTAATTCTAAATTTCAGGAAACTGTTTTTCAAAAAGCTTTTAGTGCAGTAGGTGAAGATATCGCAAATACTTCATTTGATGCTTCTGTAATCGTAGATGATACTCACAAATATTTAGTCGGTATAAAGTCTTTTGGGTTTCAATCGGGAGATCAAAAAATTGCACAATTTAAAGGCCAATCTGCGGGTTGGGCTGAAAATTTTGGTGAAATAAAATTTAATGCTTCTATATCAAAAGATAAATCGAGTGCCGATAAAATTAATGCTCCTATTTATTATCGGATTGCAGAGGATATTGCAAAGCTTAGAAATCAAAGAATTGAATCTTCGAAAGCGCAAATTCGCGGTTTTAAGTCGGATGATATAAATGTAGAATCTGTTTATCATGTTTTAATGCCGACTGCAAAAGACCATCATCCACAGATACATGTTGGTGAAACTTCTTATCTACCGATTGATATTGATCAATTAGAAATTCTTGGTGCCACAAGTCTCGATAAACCAATGAATTTCAAGTTCACTGATGGTAGACATGTATATAAATATACATTTGCTGATAGTCAGCTATTGATGGCATTCAACAACAAAGAAATAATTGTTGAATCTTGGGATGTTGACTATATAGAAGACCCGTTTTATTTATTTGAAAATTTACATACTTTGGTTACAAAAGAAGCTGATGATAATATTGAAATGACAGTATCGTGGATGATTCCAAATAAGAATTTAGAAGTAGAGGCTAGTTCAGGTTTTAATGGATTTAATGGAGGATCAAAATTATCACGAAAAAACGGGTACCGTGAAAAAAGGATTGCTGATTTATTAGATCAATTTTATTCATATTTAACAAAGGATCAATTAAATTATCTAAATGAAAGTTTGTATCAATTATTAATTCCAAAATATAGAACAAACGAAGAAACAAGAAAAATGAGAGAAGATAGACAGGAATTTATGTCAAATATCGAGAGTTTTGCTAGCCCTGAACTGTTACTTGCTATTGAAAAGCTAATTTATCGTGATGCTAATGAAGTTTATATTCCAATTCCTGATTCAATCAACTTCCATAAAGCCTATCCTAACTTTTTCGGTGACTCAATAGGAACATTTAAAGAGGGGTCTCGTGGAAAACTTGCACTTGATAAAAGAGATCGCACATTTACTTTAAGATTTTTACCTTCTGGTGATGAGATTGAGGCATATATTAATCAGGAAAATGGTAAGGCAATTCAATCAACTAAAAACCAAGCTATTTTAGGGGAATGGATTGTTAATCAAGTTTTTCAATTAAAAAGACGAGAAGCATTGACTTATCAAAAATTAATTGATTTACATATCAATGCAATTAGATTGATTAAATATAGGAATTCAAAAGTAATTGGTATTGAGTTTACGTGGATTGATATTGAAAATCCACCTAAAGACGCTATTGGATGGGTTTCAAACAAAAAATAGCTTTATTTTTGACACCGTTTACATTTAGTACTCATCTTGTTATAATCATTTCATAATTAAAAGCATGGTAACATGCTTTTTTAGTTGGGATGTTAAGGGTGGTTGTTATGGAAAATATGAAGTTGGTGCCATTTAAGGAAAAGTTGCGACGTGAGATTTTTTTAAGTTTTCGTAAGGCAACTTTTTTTATTGCTTGCTTTTATATTCTATTTTTGGTCTTCTTTATTTTTTTAGTTCAGTTTGGTCAATTGCTAGAGGGAAGAAGGACTATATTGACTTATTTTAATCAGGTTGACTGGCAAAGTGATCTTATTTTTAAAAAACTTGACACCAGAGAAGTACCCAGATTTTTAAAAGGTGAACGTTCGGAAAGGGAAATGTTTCGTCACATTTATGAAGAAACAGGCCAATTGCCTTTTAGGACAGCCTTATCTTTGTACAGGGCAGATGGGAGTTTAGCTTTATCAACAAAATTACCAAACCGAGATGGTTTGCAAGACGATAGCTATGTCAAAATCGCATTAAAGAATCTAAAAAAGGATTCGGAATATCGGATTATGAAAGATTATCAAGGCAATCGCTATTTATTGAAACTAAAACCCATTATTCAAAAACAGCAACTTATTGGTTATTTTGTACTCTATATCGATGGAAATGATTTTAAATCCAATCTATCGTCAGAGTCTACCCAGTATATACTAACGGATAAGTTTCAAAATCTTTTTTCGACAAATAGCTTAAGTTTTGCAAATCAGAATCATCATAAAGTAGTTATAAACCATTCTGATGCAATCTTGTCATATCAGGATGGCAAAGTTTACCTTAATCATCAAAAAGAATTAACACCTCAATTGATGCTTTATACAAAGATCGTTGCTTTTCCATTAAGTTATCTGCTTTTTTTCACAGGACTCTTCGCTACGTTTATTTTTATGCTTCATTATTTATTAGCTAAACATCTATCTCAAAAAATCAGCTTGCATAGTAGTGACAGTATAGAACTACTGGTAAAGGATTTAGACGCCATTGTAAATGGTTATCAATCAACATTATCCATTACAACTGATGATGAATTTGGTTTCCTTGCTAAAAAGATAAATGCTGTTTTAGATGCTCTTCAAAGGCTTTTTCAGCAAACCTTGACTTCTGAGCAAGAAAAAGTATTGATTCAGAGGAAGTTACTAGAAGCACAGTTTAATCCCCATTTTCTATATAATTCTTTGGAATCCATCAAAATATTAATGTACATAGATCCCCAAAAAGCAGAAAAAATGATATTAGCTCTAAACCGCGTGCTACGTTATAGTATCAGTACTGAAAGTGATGCTGTTACCTTGGAACAAGATATGGCGATTTTGAAGGATTATCTTCTTGTGAATCAGATACGTTTTCACCAATTAAAGGTTAGTCTTCACTATGATCAGTCTCTAGCACAGCTCCGTATTCCTAAATTATTTCTGTTGCCACTGGTAGAAAATGCTTTGAAGTATGGGATGACTGCTCGTCATGATCTTTCAGTTGCAGTCGAAGTGACTTGTCAGGAAAAGCTTATTTGTTTCACAGTATCTGATAATGGTCCTGATTTTAGTAGGCATTTTCAAGAAACACTTGACGCTTATGTGAAAAGCGGAGCTACTGAGCATGGTTTGGTGAATTCTTACAGTAGACTAGTTATGTTCTACCCAAGTACAAAAATAGGGCTAAGCCTAGCAGAATCTAAAAAGGGTATACAATTACAATTTGAAAGGAAACAAGCATGTTACGAATGATTATTGTCGAAGACGAGGATTTGATAAGAGAATGGTTGAGTCGTGCTTTGGATTATCAACAATTAGGCATTGATTTGGTGGCAACAGCTAGAGATGGTGAGGAAGGGTTAGAATGTATTCGGCAATGCCATCCGGACATTGTGTTAACGGATTTGATGATGCCAAGGAAGACAGGTTTTGAAATGTTTGACAACAGTCAGGATATCCCGTATGAAAAGATGATTTTATCATCTTATAGTGATTTTCAACACGCTAAGAAAGCTATGACTTATGGGGTTAAACACTTTTTGGAAAAACCATTAGATATAGAAGAGTTAAGAGATACCTTATGGCAGATTGTTCTAGATCAGAAAAATCAAGTGAGTGATTCTAAGAACAGTCACTATTATCAAGAACTTCCTATGATCAGCTTGCCATCAGTTCAGGAAGATTTTTGGTCTGCCCATTTAGTAGCATATCTTCATCAACACTACAATCACTCCATATCAACAGAAGAAATTGCCAGACATTTTGGTTACAGTGAATCTTATCTCTATAAAAAAATCAAAGAAGATTTAGGGATTACTTTGAAAGATTATTTGAATCGATACCGTATTAAGAGAGCTATTCAGTTAATGACCAGTCAACCTGATTTGAGAGTTTATGAAGTAGCAGAAGCAGTCGGTTTTTCAGACTACAATTATTTTGGTAAAGTATTTCGTCGTTATACGGGATTAACCTATACTACATTTAAAGAGAATTTTACTCATAAAGGATAGTATCGTCCTATAAATAAAGCGCTTTCTTTATTAGAATGAGGGTAATCAAATCAAAAAAAGGAGCATGCTTATGCGTAAGAAAATGTTAACTCTCATGGTTGCTTCAACAGCACTGCTTTGTTTGACAGCTTGTGGTTCGAAAGAAAGGGCTAAAAGTGCTAGTCAATCGAGTGACAAATTAGTGGTTTATTCACCAAATTCGGAAGGCTTGATCAATGCAACGATTCCAGCTTTCGAGGAAAAATATGGCATCAAGGTGGAACTCATCCAAGCTGGTACTGGTGAACTCTTTAAAAAAGTTGAAAGTGAATCCAGCAAGCCTGTAGCAGATATTGTTTTTGGGGGTTCTTATACCCAGTATGCCCAACATCCAGAATTGTTTGAAAAATATACTGCAAAAGATAATGACAAAGTGATCAAAGACTATCAAAATACCACGGGTTATTCAACGCCTTACACTTTAGACGGATCAGTATTGATTGTTAATCCTGACTTAACAAAAGGGATGAAAATTAAAGGTTATAAAGACCTTCTTAATCCTGAACTAAAAGGTAAGATTGCTACAGCAGACCCAGCTAATTCTTCCAGCGCTTTCGCTCAGTTAACCAATATGTTAAAAGCCACTGGCGGTTATGACAAAGATGCATCATGGGATTATGTTAAAGACTTATTCACTTTAGTTGATGGTAAAATTAATTCAAGTTCATCAAATGTCTATAAATCGGTGGCTGATGGTGAGATGGCGGTAGGTCTTTCCTATGAGGATCCGACTGTGAAATTGTTAAATGATGGGGCTAATATCAAGGTCATTTATCCAGAAGAAGGCTCAGTCTTCTTACCAGCGAGTGCTGCTATTATTAAAAAGGCACCAAATAAGGAAAATGCTCAAAAATTCATTGATTTTATTGTATCAAAAGAAGCACAGGATGCTTTAGGCACAGAAACAACAAATAGACCAGTGCGTAAAGATGCTAAAGTAAGTAAGAACATGAAAACCTTAAGTGATATTCACACCATTACGGAAGACTATGATTATGTTATTAAGCATAAAGAAGATATTGTAAAACGCTATAATGACATCTTTGTTGATATTCAATCAAAGTAGGGGGTTATAGATGAGTCAAATAACCATAAAGAACGCAAAGAAAATCTATAATGATGTTCCCGTGATTGAAGATTTAAGCATTACGATACCAGATGGAACGCTTTTTACATTATTGGGTCCGTCAGGCTGTGGAAAAACAACTTTATTAAGAATGATTGCTGGATTTAATTCGATTGAGGGCGGAGATTTTTACTTTGCTGAGGAACGGATTAATCAAATGGATCCTAGTCGTCGAAATATTGGTATGGTTTTTCAGAATTATGCTATTTTTCCACATTTAACGGTGAAGGATAATGTTGCTTTTGGGTTAAAACAACGAAAATTATCACATAAAGAAATAGACCAGCGTGTTGAAAAGTATTTAGCTTTAATGCAAATTGATCAATTTAGAGACAGAAAACCTGAAAATTTAAGCGGAGGTCAGCAACAACGTGTTGCCCTTGCGCGTGCACTGGCCATTAGTCCAGATGTTTTATTGATGGATGAACCTTTAAGTAATTTAGATGCTAAGCTCAGAATTGATATGCGTCAAGCTATTAAAGAAATTCAGAAAGAAGTTGGTATAACAACAGTTTATGTCACCCATGATCAAGAAGAAGCTATGGCTATTTCTGATCAAATTGCTGTTATGTATTTAGGTGAAATTCAACAAATAGGTAAACCCAAAGAGTTGTATCACCGACCAAGTAATGAATTTGTTGCTACCTTTATAGGGCGAACGAATATGATTTCAGCCACTTTAGGTCACGATAATGGTGAGGCTTATCTCCAATTTAATGATGGCTATTCAATCTCCTTTCCATCATTGAATCATATCGAAGATCAAGAAGTCCGAGTCAGCATTCGTCCTGAAGAATTTGTTCGTCGAAAGGATGGCGCTATTAAAGCGGTCATTAAAGATAGCACTTATTTGGGTTTAAATACAGAGTATATTGTTGAAACACCATTTGCGAATCGGATTCAGGTAACTGAAGAATCTACATTAGACGAAGACTTTGGTCCAGGTGATTGTATTTATCTAGATATCAATCGTCAAAAGATAAATGTCTTTTCTGCGGATGGTAAGGTGAATTTGTTGGAGGTGGATTAAATGAAAAATGTCCATTCCAAAATGAATGTATGGTTGGTTTCTTCAATTATTATCTTTATTTCTTATCTCCTATTTTTAATTTATCCTATTGTGACCATTTTAAAACAAGCAATTTTTGTCAATGGCCAACTTTCCTTAGGAAATTTTGTGACTTTTTTTTCAAAAGATTACTATGTTGAGACACTATTTAATAGCTTTAAAGTCTCAGTAGTAGCTACTCTTCTTTCACTCATTGTTGGTACTGTTTTAGCCTATGCTTTTGCGATGTATCGCTTTAAAGGGAAAAAATACCTACAGATATTAATTATCATCGCCTCAATGTCTGCCCCATTTGTTGGTGCTTACTCATGGATTCTTCTTTTAGGACGTAATGGTGTCATTACAAAATGGTTAGCAACAACTTTTGGTTTTCCCAAAATTGATATTTATGGTTTTCTAGGTATTGTCTTAGTTTTTACCTTGCAGCTTTTTCCCTTGGTTTTTCTATATGTGAGTGGGGCTTTGAAAAGTATGGATAACTCACTGCTGGAAGCGGCTGAGAGCATGGGAGTGACCGGAACTAAAAAATTGACTAAAATTGTTTTACCACTTTTAGTTCCCACTCTTTTAGCTGCAGCTCTACTGGTCTTTATGCGAGCTTTTTCTGATTTTGGAACACCAATGTTAATTGGTGAGGGATACAGGACATTCCCAGTATTGGTTTATTCTCAATTTATTAGTGAAGTAGGAGGTAATTCAGCCTTTGCCTCAGCCTTAGCTATTATTGCCATTACAATTGCACTTATTATCTTTTTAATCCAGAAATACTTAGCTCAAAAAAACAGTTTTAGTATGAATAGTCTACATCCTATTGAACCTAAAAATATCAGTGGTCTGAAAAAATTAATGGTTTATACTGGTGTGTATGGCCTTATTGGCTTATCTGTTTTGCCTCAAGTCTATCTCATTTATACCTCTTTCTTAAAAACTTCGGGTATGATTTTTGTAAAGGGGTATTCACTAAACAGCTATCGTCAAGCATTTGATAGAATGGGGGTTAGTATTTTAAATACACTGAGGATACCGCTAATGGCCTTAATTTTAGTACTAGTCTTTGCTACATTCATTTCATATCTAAGTGTCCGCAAACGCAACCCCTTTACATCTCTTATTGATAGCATGAGTATGGTTCCTTATATTGTACCTGGTACTGTATTAGGGATTGCTTTCATCACAGCTTTTAATACAGGAATAGCTGGATCGGGATTTTTAGCTATTATAGGAACATCATTGGTAATGATTATTTCTTTGGCCATAAGACGCTTACCATATACTATAAGGTCTTCAGTAGCTGCACTCCAACAAATTTCACCTAGCATTGAAGAGGCTGCTGCCAGTCTCGGTAGTTCAAAAATCAATACCTTTATAAAGATTACCATTCCTATGATGTTATCTGGTATTATTTCTGGGGCAATTCTATCTTGGATTACTATGATTTCAGAGCTATCGACATCAATCCTTCTCTATAATATTAATACGAAAACAATGACTGTGGCCATTTATACTGAAGTATTAAGAGGTAATTATGGGATTGCAGCAGCACTTTCAACACTGTTAACAAGCTTTACCGTAGTATCCTTGCTCATTTTTATGAAAGTATCAAAAAGCGATCGTATTACCATGTAACTCACTCTCTTACCTCAAAGCATCGTTATTACGATGCTTTTTGTTTTCCTCCCCCCACCTATCATTTGGTGGGGTTTTTAGGGTTTGTTTATCTTTGTGAAAGCTGAAATTTAGGCAATCTTACCCTTCATTTCTGTCATTTTTATCTCTTCATGTTATAATATTTTTATAATAACGTTTTCAAGTGTGGAATAGATAGAGTGGGGTTCTTTATGAAAAAGGTAAGATACGGTGTGGTGTCCACTGCGCAGGTGGCACCTCGTTTTATAGAAGGTGTTCGTCTTGCTGGGAACGGTGAGGTGGTTGCTGTTTCCAGTCGTTCGTTAGAGAAAGCCAAAGCTTTTGCCAAGCAATATCGGATTCCGCGTGCCTATGGTGGTTTGAGAGAAATGTTGGTGGACCAGGAGATCGATGTGATTTATGTTCCGACCATCAATAAAGATCATTACAATTGTGCCAAAAAAGCTTTGCTAGCGGGCAAACATGTTTTGGTTGAAAAACCTTTTACCATTACTTATGCTGAGGCGCGCGAGCTTTTTAATATCGCCTACCGTCAGGATCTTTTTCTCATGGAAGCGCAAAAGTCCGTCTTCATACCGATGACGGATGTGATCAAGGAAACCATTCAATCCGGTGAGATAGGGGAGGTTTTATCCGTATCGTCGACAACTTCCTATCCCAATATTGATCATATCGACTGGTTTAGAGATCTAGATGCAGGAGGGGGAACGGTCCATTTCATGGCCCCCTATGCCTTTTCCTATCTGCAATACCTTTTTGATTCGCCTATTGAGAAAGCCGGAGGCGTCGCCAATTTTCCTGAAGGTCAAAGTGACAGTCAATCTAAGATACTACTGCAAATGGAAAATGGGCTCATTGTGGATATTTTCTTAACAACGAGTTTATCCCTTAAACATAAAATGACCATCAGAGGGACCAAAGGGACGATTGAAATTCCTAGCTTTTGGAAGACGACTGTTGCAACGCTCATTCACGAGGATGGCAGTCGGAGACTGCTAGAAGCACCAATGGACAGTGACTTTGCTTCGGAAGCCTTCCATGTCAGTGATATGATTCAAAAAGGAATGACAACCAGTCCAATCATGAAACCGGAGATTACCCTCTTAACCATTAAAATCATCGAAGAACTCTACAAATCGTGGGGGAAATAAAAGTGACGCTTTAAACGGACTTAGGACTTAAAGGTTAAGACATCTCATGCAATGAAAAAAATAAGTTGGAGCCAATACATGATCAAAAAAATCACATCTATTGTTCTTATATTAGGAGGGATACTATTAATGACCAATTTAGCAGCTTGTAGCGACCATTCAACAGCGAGACCAAAAAATCGTTCAGAAGAAGAAGTGCAAGTTGAAAAAGCCTTTCAACCTCTTTTTGCGTTTTTAAATCAGAAAGAGAAAGATTTTTCGGCAGTTAACACTTATGTAGCAAGTATTACCTATGAAGATAAGCAAAACAATCAAAAAGAAGAAAAAAGCATTGTCTTTAATCCTCTGGATTTGAAAGCACCTAAGGGAACTTTCAGTCATATAATCCAAGACAACGAAAGCAAGGAAGAGATTGCTTTTGAAGCTTCGCAAAATAAACTGAACTTGAAAAAGACAAAGGCAGAAGACTTAGATTTTATCTTGAATCGTTCCATAGAGACTGAAGCCATTAAAAAGTTAGGAATAGTAACATCTTCAAAAGATCACCCCGAAACAGAATTAAAGACCATTTTATATGATAAAGCCCCAGAGTCAGATTTGGTTGATGCCTTGATTGAGCAATATGACATCAAAGACATTAAAAAAAGTCACCTTTCTTTATCTGAAAATGGCAAAGGGAACTATAAAGTTCAAGTCTCATTGCGTACAAATGAAAAGGTTTATTATATGGATTTACTCATAGAAATGAAGGCAAAATGAAAGGGTAAAGAGCATGTCAAAAGAAGTTCTCGAGCGGCGTGTTGAGGTATCTGCAAACCTAGATGATTATGTCTATGATTATGAAAAAAAACACGCCAACTTTTTAAAAGCAGGCGATTCAAACGAAGTCGCAAAGCAGAACGCCGTCCAAGACTTAAAAACAAACTTGACAAAGGACAATTTAACACTGGTAGAAGCGACTTATGATCCAGATACAGGTGTTGCAGCCATTGCTGTTAAAGATTCTCAGACAGGAGAAACCTATATTTCCTATGCAGGAACAAATCTTGATGCTGATGGTTTAAAGGATGTTGATTCTGATCTTTCTATCGGCTTAAATGATCCACTTCATTTAAAAAAACTGGGGAATCAGGCAACGGCATTCTATGACCAAATTCAAGCTACAGATGGAACAAAGATAACAGTGGTTTCTGGTCACTCCTACGGGGATTTTTTGGCAACAAGAGTGGCCATTGAAAGACAAGTACCTTACAAATTTGGTTTTCAAGGGGCGCCTCAATCGGTTAGTAAACTAACAGCACAGGAAATTATTGTTAATCAAATTTATAGTAATCGAGGAATCCCGACAAAGGAACTACTTGATGCTGTTGACTCCGCAAGAGTTGAATCGGATAGGGTTTCAAAACTTATGGAGAATTATAAGGGCTATGCTGTTACTTTTTCAACAACAGGTGATTTCTTAACGAACGGTTTATGGAAAGCAAATGATAAGGAAATTAATTTTGTAGGTAGCAGGACAAACGGGTCACTCAGATTTGGAGTATCATTATTAGGTGGGATGGTTGGAACTTTTCCTGACACAAAATATGTTGGCCACGTTATTGCTATTGACGTTAACACAGAACATAGCATGTACAACTATCGCGTTGATCAAAGTGTTATGGCTTATACCAAGCAAATTATTAGCGAAAACATTTTGGGAGTCGATTTCAACCAGGATGGCAACCAAGAATTTTTCTTAACTCAAGATTACTTAACCACACAATCCTTGCTTCCTATGACTGCTCAGTCAGCTAAAGAAATTAAGTTAGATAAAAAGGCCATGACTGTTTTGAGTAACAATCTAAGGAATGTTAAGTCTCAAATTGAAAGCCTAATTGATCTAACCAGTCAGGCGAAACGGTCAAATGACGATGTCTTATCACGACTTTCAAGTCGTAGGCAAAGCTTAAAAGATGCGATCATGCGTGAATTAGAAGCAGTCAGTCTTATTGAAGCTGTCCGTCAGATTGATGATGCTTTTAATGAATTGGGTAATCTTGAAAATGATATTTCAACGGTAGCCAATTACGACTCATATTCTTTCACTAGAAAATTTGATTGGCTTGGTGATAGTGGCAACTATGAGTGGTATCAAGATGGCAGTAAGTGGGACTATGGACCAATCAGTAGATTATTAAGTGATTCAAGTTGGGAGGCAAGTTGTTTAAAAAACCTCATTTCAGACAATCAATTGACCTGCTCTCCTGGTTATGGGTATCGTTACAATACGAATTTTTGTGCTTACCCTGCCAAAACAGATGTTGCTGGTGAAGGTGTTGAACTCATTAATTCCTTTGAGAAAATGATTGAAGAAAGTACCTCTGGACTGGACAATCGTAGCCATTTTGATGATGGCATTCCGCAAGCGACCAAAGAAATATTACAAGTTGTTCTTGATAACCTGACAACCTTAAAAGGGTGTACTCAGTATTTGATTAGTGTAACAGAGTTGATTCATCGTGGTCTTAGCGATTCTGATGATAGCTTAGCTACTGATATCAAAAATTTGGATTTATCACGGGTACCAGAAGTAAGGGTTACCATCTCTGATGATTACCAAACTTTCCTAGAGGAATCTAAGGTTTTTGATGATAAAACTGTTTTAGTTGCTTTTGATGATCAAGTGGATCAAAAATCAGAAGACTTAGCAGACAAGATGTCAAAGGCTTATGGGGAATACCTTTCAACGGTAGAACATCAGATTGAGTCAGTTAATCGTTATTTGGGAAAACTTGCAGAAAACTTCTCACAATTGTCGCATGACATGCCAAAACAATTGCAGTATAAAAAAGAAGAGTTTCATTTCTTTTCTGAGGATAATGACCAAACACCTCTGATGGATTATGGTAAAATTGGTGATCACATAACCGTTTCATCAACAATCTCAAAGCTTGCTGGTAACGGAGCGGGAACTGGAATTGGGCAAGTGGATACTAAACTGACGCAGGCAGCAACCACTATCAACACGGTTTACTCATATCTAGGAAATTTTAAACAACCTTTCAGACTCGGCATGGAAGAGGCATTTTATGGTGTCTCAGGCTTAGATGAAATTGTCAAATCACAACTTGCTGTCTCGTCTGTTTTAAAAGCCATGCACCAAAGGTTTAAAGAATTCCAAAGCACACTATCCTACCATTCAGGTCTAGCAGTGGAGGCATTGTCAGATAAATTAGATGGAACACTCTTAACACTTTCAAATGTCTCAAAAATGCTAGATGAGTGCTTTGGAGACTAATAGACTTTTAATCCCAGGGACATAATTCTTGGGATTTTTTAGTTTAATTTATAGTTTAAGTAAAGGAAATGTAAAAGTTTTGTAAAATGTAATGTTATTTATGGCATTTGATTAAGGGTTCTTGTATAATAAAAAATGTAGTAATTAAAAAATAATGAGGAGAATTCTTATGTCACAAATTAAACTTACACCAGAAGAACTTCGCACTTCAGCTCAAAAATACACAGCTGGATCACAATCTATTACTGATGTATTAACGTCATTGACTCAAGAGCAAGCTGTGATTGATGAAAACTGGGATGGTAGTGCCTTTGACAGTTTTGAAGCTCAATTTAATGAATTATCACCAAAAATTACTCAATTTGCACAATTATTAGAAGATATCAACCAACAATTGCTTAAAGTAGCTGACGTTATTGAACAAACAGATGCTGATATTGCATCTCAAATCAATCAATAATGAGAGGGCATTACTGAAAAGTAATGGTCTAGGAAGGCATTTGCCTTCCTATTTTTCTAAAGAAATGATCACCAATCTTTTGTCTTGGACACAATTAAAGTAAGTCCAGTAAAACTAGGAGAAGTGCAATGACCATAGAAAGTAATCCAGCAGTTGCCCAAGATTGTGCAACAACTATTAGTAGCTCTGGAGCCACACTTTTATCTATAACAAAAGCATCAACTGATATGACCACAACCTTAAGTGGTAACAGTAATGCGCACCAAGCTATTGATGCAGATGCTGCAGTAGCTGATAGTGTAGCTCAGACAGTAAACCAATTTGTTAATCTGATTCAGTCAACATCTAGTGCTTTTGAGTCTACGGATCAACGACTTGGACAGATGTTAGCCAATCATCAATCTGGTAGTAACCATTCCAGTCCTGCTATCGGCCAATGTGTTGTAGGAGGTGGTGGCTAAGATGATTAATCAGAAAATTGAAGACAATTTGCGAGAAAGTAAATTACTTCAAGCTAGCATTGAAAAACTGAGTGATAAAAGACGAAAGCTTGATTTTTTGGAGTCAGAATGCCATGATTTCTTAGATTATAAATCAAAACTCTGTGCTGATTTGACCTTTTCTAAGTTATCGGCGAAAGATCAACAAGATTTGGAAGAATTAGCTTTAAACTATCAACGCAGTTTTAGATTGATTGGCAATCATATCGCTGAAAAAAAAGAAAAACTGCAAGTGAAAGAAGCTAAATTGCTCCAAAAACAAGATGAATTGTATTTTGAACGCCAAAACCTTTTAATGGCATCACAATCTAAAAATCAAAGGGAGAAAAAACTCTATGGTTAAAATGGATTTAAGCACATCAGAGGCACAAGCTTCATCAACGAGTACTATGGCCCTTGATCGGACAACGGCTTATGATGATTTAATTGCTAGCATGACAAAATTAAGTGGTGCTGGTGAATTAAAAGGGAAGGCTTATGAAAGTGCCAAACAATATGCCACTTCTGTCATGGTACCCATCTTTCAGGGGGGGATTCTCTTATCGGAAGGTGTTGATAAATCGGTTGGAAATCTTCCTAAAGAATATTCCAGCCAAGTTGAGCCAGAAAGTTTAGATTCGGATGTGTTAGAGCAACAAATCCAACATTATCAAAGTCTTTATGATGCGGCTAAAAGTTTATATGATAGTCTGATGGCAGAAGAAGAGCTTGATTTAGCTGCTATCAGCCAAGCTGAGACGGCAATGAGTGAGAATCAAAAGAAGATTGATGAACTCAAAGAAAAACTTCGGAAATTACTTGCCTTTGATGGGAAATCACCATCACTCTTTGACAGTATTGATGGTTTAAAGTCAGCTGTTGAGCAAGGTCTGGCGCAAGCCTCTAGGGATTTTAGCCAATTTCAAGGAAGTTTTACAATCCCTCCAGCAAGTCAGATGCAGTGGAGCCAAACAATTGGAATAGCTTGGCAACAACGGCAGCAAGAACTCAATTCTCAAGTTTGTACCGTTGATTTTGATAAGAAAGTTCATGAATTAGCAGATCAAACTGGCCTAACGGTAGATGAAGTCATTAATTATGTTTTATTCGGAAAAGAGCCTGCCAAACTCTCAAAACAGGCCCATAAAATTATTTCAACAGCTCTAAAATATCATAGAGGGGTGAAGTTTTTTGATGGAAGACCCATAACTGTTGATGAAAAAGGAAGGGTAAAGTTAGGTTCCCAATTCCTCTATAAAAAAGATTCTGGCCATATGTATCGCCTCACAAAAGACTTCAAATCAGCAACTGAAATTGACATGTCTAAAACCTCCTTTGCAAGAACGGCAGATGGTGCTTTAGACTTCAAAGAAGCATCAAAAATGGCTGGCAAACAATTTAAAGAATCTATCAATCCTCTCAATGACTTTAAAGGCTGGAAGGATGCTTCCAAACTATCTAAAGTAGGAAAAGGTTTAGGTATTGTTGGTACAGGATTTACGATTTTAGGGAATGCAGCTAGCAACTTTGATGAATCAAAAGGTGGTATCAGCAATGCTTCTAATTGGGGTAATTTTGCAGTTGATACAGGAGTTGATCTTGGTACCAGTGCAGGTGCAGCCGCAATTGGTGCTGGAGTCGGTTCCTTCTTTGCTCCCCCATTAGGAACTGTAGTCGGAGCTGGTGTTGGATTGGGAGTTTCATGGGTGATTAACAAAGACTGGACCAGTGATGAGAAATCCAGTGTGACTGATGTGATGAAAGATGGCATTAAAAGTGGTTTTAGTGGTTTGAAAGGATTATTTGCATAAGATGATAAAAACGCAACCAAGATATTTTGTCCCCTTCTTAGCGGGACCAACCAACAGTAATTATTTAACAATGGGCTGGCTCAATTTAGTTTTTAGCTTATTGTTTTATTGGATAACAGCATCCTTCTTTCAAACCCCGACCATGACAAGTCTTTTCTTAATCATTGCGATTTTTTCGATAGCTTGTATTGCCTTTAGTTTCATGAAAAGAATGACCCAACAATTTGAGGTCATCTCAATGGCTTTGGTTTTCATCCAAATCATCATTCTCATCTTTTTGATTGATTTTATGGCCTTGCTGATGTTTTTGTCGGGTTTTGGGAGTGAAAAAAATCTAAACTTAGCCACCAATCTCCCTCTTAGCATTTTTATTGCTATCATTGGTCTACTGTTTTTAGGCTCACTAATCTATTTTGCAGGCCTTTACCGTAAAAATCAGAATAGAAGTGAAACAGTTTCTCCAAAAAAGGAAAGATCACGAAAAGAGCAAATGGCAAAGGATAGTGTGATTGTTTTTGCAGTCATTTTATTAGCTGGTTCTTTTATTAAGGGGAAAGTGGCCACCTTTTTCGGGCTTGCTTTGGCTATCTTGTGTACTTTTCTTTTTTCAGCTTTGATCATTGATGCTATCTATGGCATGCGCTTTGTAAAGAATCGTAGCAGCAATAAGTAGCTTAAGTCCTAATAGAATGAATGCGTGAAGGGAAGGTATCAATGACTCGACATTTATACATGACACATTCGGTGGGTTACAAGACAGATATACCTTTTGAAATGACTGGTCTAGAACTGTGTCAGCAAGTATTAGCCTCATGTCAACAGTTTACATACGATCTTATGGATTTAGGTTACTATTCAGACGGTCCCTCTTGTTTTGTGACAAGGCCTTTTTCTGAGGAAAAAGAGATGACCCTATTTACGACTATCGGAAATAGGGTTCACGTCAAGGCTCCCAATTTATCTGAAATAGTATTTCAAGAATCCTTAGTGGTAAAAAGTCAAGACTATCAGCGATTGACAGCTAGTGACTTGGAAACTTACTATGAGACACTTAAGTCCAAATTAGATCAGAATCAACTCTCTAAAGTTAAAGTTTATCATATTCTTTTTATGAAAAACGAGGACTTAATGGTAGATGTTTATTGTGAGGTGCTAAATGACTTATAAGTTAGCTCAGGGTGTTGACACCTTAAATGTTTTTCGACTAGAAAATGTCTTGAGAAAACGATTTACCTGTCCTATTGATGACTTGGGTAATGAAATAGACCGTTTTTTTACAGCAGTTGAAGATGAGGGGTACTCGCAAAATGGAGATTTCTTCTATAGTCTTAATAATACGCCAATGGATAAAATGGTTGATATAGAATTCTTTCTACCAGTCATCGAAGAAGAAGCTCTTTCTGATCAATTTGTTTTTTCAAGTTATTTTGAAATTCATAATTGTCTGCAAACCCAAATTAATCATTCCTATGAGGAATTGACAGAAGGAGCCTACGCTTTGCTCGTGGCAACTCTTTTGGAAAATGAGCAAGAAATAAGAACGCCTTTTTATCATCTTTTTTCAAGTATTCAGCCTCAGACGGTTACCATTTTTGTAGGCTATGCTTATTAAGATGTCGATTCTAATAAAATACCCCACCACCTATCATTTATGATTCATTAATCTTAACCCTTTTAAATAAAAATATGGTACGGGGTATTTTTGAAAAATATAATGTTCGGATTTTATTACAATAATGCAATATAAAATATTATTTGTTTGTTTAAAATAAATAAACTATGAATAAAGTATCAATTTACGACATTTTTAACTGGTAATTTCTAAAGAAAAATATTATAATAATTAAGAAAAATATTAGGAGGTCGCAAAATGTCACAAATTAAACTTACCCCGGAAGAACTACGCACATCAGCTCAAAAATACACGTCTGGTTCACAAGCCATCACAGATGTACTAACATCCCTAACACAAGAACAAGCTGTTATTGACGAAAACTGGGACGGAAATGCATTTGACAGCTTTGAAGCACAATTTAATGAATTGTCACCAAAAATCACACAATTTGCACAATTATTAGAAGATATCAATCAACAACTTCTAAAAGTTGCAGATGTTGTTGAACAAACTGATGCTGATATTGCTTCTCAAATTAATCAATAAGGCTAGACCAACTACTGTAAGTAACACTTAGGAAGGCAGAAGCCTTCCTATTTTTCATATTAAGATAGTTCACAAAATAAGATAGTTTAGGAAAAATGATGAAATTTAAAAAACATTTAAGAGTTCTCTGGTATATCCTAGCTGTGCTCCTTTTATTAGCAGGAGTAGCGGGTTTAAATTTAGCTATTCAATCCAATAATGTTAAGGATAAGACAGCTCAAAAAGAGAGACAATCCAAATTGAACATTGCTTTGGTTAATGAGGACCAGAATATTGTTGATGGAAATAAAGCTTATAATTTGGGTTCTAACTATGTCAATTCTATTCAGAGAGATGATTCTCAAAATTGGTCAGTCGTTAGTCGTGGAACAGCTGAGCAAGGTTTAAAAAAAGGCCAGTACCAATTAATGGTTGTCATACCTAGTGATTTTTCACAAAAAGTTCTTGAAGCTAATTCTAGTGGGGCGAGCCAAACGGTTGTGACCTATAAAATTAATACAGCAGGAAATCTTGAACTGGAAAAAGAAGCGACCAAAAAAGGGAAAGATATTGTTGCTGATTTAAACAGTCAATTGGTTGACATGTATATGGCTAGTATTTTAAGCAATCTTTATACTGCTCAAGAGAATGTTTCAAACCTTTCAGAAGTACATAATGGCAATGTGTCCAACTATCAGAAGAACCTTCTTCAATCTGCTAATGGTTTTCCAAATGTTTTTCCTGCTTTAGTATCAGCATCAGATAGTTCTTTAACTGCAAATGAAGCCTTGAAGCAATCCTTAGAAGGCTACACAAGCTTATTTAGCAACTTAACCGATACGCAAAACAGTGTTGGTACAAGTCTTCAAGAACTGATTAAAAAACGTGCTGAGGATAAGATTACCTATGGTGAATTTGCACAAGGGATAATGGATTTGGGAGATATTAGTGCTCAGTTACAAACGAGTATTGATACGATAAAAACCACTCAAGATACCTTGTCTGAAAATCTGTTAAAAGTCTACCAGGAAAATCTTGCTGATGATCCAGAAAACGATGCACTGGTGCAAAAAATTGATCAACAGATTGCTGATTTAAAAGAAAGCTTAAATGATCAAAAACTGGCTAATGAAGATAAAAAGGCAAAAATCAATGACTTTGTTAATGAGGAACTCAGGGTATACTTTGATAAAAACGACATCAGTGATGATATTAGTTTAGTTGACGTTTTAACACATCAAAAAAACAGTGACCTTGGGAAATCCACAAAAGATTTTATGGCTACAATTTATGGTTTGCTAAAATCTACCATAGCTGATTTACCAAGTAATGACCCGACGACACTTACATCTATTGGGATGCCTGAAAGTGATGCTCAAGATCTTCATTATGATGTGAATCAGTCTCTGAAAATTTCCACAGCTCAGGATAAAAAAGGATTAGCTTCTGATTTAAATAGAGTCTATAAAGACTATCTTGCTGCTAAAAAAGCAGCCACTTCTTTAACAACACCTGCAACAAGTTCGACACCTGGGATGCAATCATTGACCATCAAAGCAGACCCAAGTAGCCATTTGATTATTAACCATTGGACAGTTAATGGAATTCAAGATCCAACCGAAATTGATCCTACAAAAGCTAATGACATTACAGTTGATTATAGTTTCGCACCATCTACAGCAAGTACAACCACCCCGACAAATCCAAGTCAACCACAAACTGAAACGGGATCATTCACAATAAGTATTGGCGGTGTTGACGTCATGTCGAGTGATGTCAAGGTTTTAGATAAGTATCGTCAAAAAGAGATTGCCTACCAAGTCAAATTGCAAGAGGTTAAAGACGCCTACTTGAACGCTCAACAGTTGATAGATACTTTCTATCCACTTGATCCCTCTAGCGGCGAACGCTTTGATTTGACAAGTGAATTCTTTAATCAAAGTCTCAAATCATACCTTAGTAATCTTTTAACGACAGCTATTCTAGATTACATTAACGATTCAGACACGATTGCTAGTCAAGATAAGCTAGATGCGCAGCTATCTGAGCTAGAATCAAATAAAGACCAGCTTATTAATGAAATGAAGGGCATTAGCGAAAGCAATATGACTTTAACCACTGAAATTTCAGATGGTATTACTAAACTTGGAGAATTGTTAAGTCAAAAAGATAAGGTTACTTCTGGTAGCTCATCTGTTGCTACTAATGAAGAAGCGACAACTTCAGGCATCCAGGCATTGAACAGCCAGTTGGAATCTTTGATGTCATCAACTTCTGGTGTTAAAGATACAGCTCAACGGAATACCGAGCAAGCTCAGCAAGTTAACAGTATTTTTAGCAACTTTAATAAAGAAGTGGTCACTGCTGCCGACTCTGGTAAGAAACTGTCTACGGATGCTAATGATTTGATGAATCAATTTGAAAAAGAATTAGCTGATCATAATGATTTTGTTGAATCCTTCAAAAAAGTTTTTGACACTGCATATAAAAACGGTGTTCCAAATAATGTCTTGCTTGATTTCTTATCGAAACCTGTTGCTGAGAATGCTTCCTCTGTTAAAGCAACAGTAAATGTTTATCGTCCTTTCACTTGGATTCTGTTACTTGAAGTGGTGACCCTTTTCACTGCATATGTTTTTGCAACACAAAATCTCATTAATAAACTCACAAATAGGTATAAAGTTAATAAATTCTTGGAAACAGACTTCTTAACGGTTGCTATTATTTCAGGCCTCGCGTTGATTATCGGATTAGTGTTAGGAATTGTTTCAAGTCGCAGTCTAAATATTGCTTCTGAATTTGTACCTTCGTGGACATTGCTAGTTGTCCTCTTTAGCTTCTTACTCGTTCATGCACAGTATTTCTTATTGAAGAATTTCAAAGCTATCGGTATGGGCTTATCACTCTTTATGATTATTAGCTATGTATACTTGTCAAATGCGATTGGCACGGTTGCGACACTCAAAGGCTTCCCTAAATATCTCAAGGCGGTTAATCCACTTTCTTTATTGGAAATGAAACTATCCTCTTATTTTGACAACATGTCTGCAGGATTCTTCTTCCTTGGAGCTACTGGGATTGTTGTGGTTTTACTAATGATTGCCAATATCTTTATAACATTAACCGGTGGTAAACAGGATCAAGACATACATTGAGAGTTGCTTATGAAAAAACTGATGATTTTATTGCTACTTTGCTTTTTTGGAGTTAGTCCCGTTTCAGCAGACACTGTTAAAGATAACAGTATTCATTTTGATACGAATCGCATCGAGTCAGATCAAAATCAAAATACTGGTCAACAATCGGATCTTGTGAGTGGCCTCTTTGATAAAGAAACTAATGATCTTATTGAAAAAAGTAAAAAAGAAAAACGTAAACAAGAGGATAAGCAAAACGGAAGTCTTTTTACCAAAGAAAGAATTAGTAGTCAAGAGACAGTCCGAAAGGATTTATTTCTAAATCAAGAGGAAACGGTTTCGAAATACATTCTTGCAGAACCTTCTCAAACAAATACAAGTTTGACGAATAGTTTTATTTATTTGGGGTTAATTATTCTAATCCTTGGAATAGCCACCATATTAACGATGAAATTAAGGGAAAAAGATGAAGAACACACACATTAATATTACCCTGATAATGGGAGAAGAAGCGCGTGATTTACGGATACCAGTAAAGATTACGGTCAAACAATTAATAACTGAATTGGACGGCATTTTTGGCCGTCCTTTGGGCCGTAATAAATACCAATTAAAAGTGGTGAATAAGGGCATTTTGTTGGCTGAAAATGATGTATTAGCAAGATATCCTATCACAAATGGGGATTGTATTATGATTAAGGAGAGTATGTAATGGCTGAAGCTACATTTGAATTTGATAATCAAGTTTTTAATTTCGAAAAAGAAAGAGATCAGTGGCAGTTATCCTTAAAACGATCGGAAGTTGGGACACAAAATTTAGCTCAGTTGCAATTATTGGAAATTAATCATCCCTTATTAATGCCAATGACAACAGCCATTGATGCAGATACCATTCAATTTCAATTCACAACCGAAGCTAATGGTTTAACATTTGATGCGATTAAGTCTGAAACAATGGCTGAAAAATTGAGACTTGCTTTAAATGTGCTCGATTTAGATAAAATCTTGACATTACCTATTAATACAATCTTGCATCCTGAAAATTTATTCTTTACGAAGAATGCTACAGCTAGACTTGCCTATCGGAGTTTACCAGAAATTATGGTACCAAGACAGTTTGACAATGCTGAGTTTTTGCTTCAATTTAAGTGTTTCTTATATTCTCTTTTTACAGAACATGACTTTATGGATCTTTATAATGGTTCAATTGCAGTTGTAGAAGTACCCGATTTTCTTAAGAATATTTACCAATTAGAAACGATTGATGAGGTTCGTCAAGCCTTATCGGATGATTATCATTCCAAAAAGGAAGAAGAAGACCATACTTTAGCCAAAGTATCACAAAGTAAATATAAGCTCTATAAGTATGCAAGCATTTGGCTAGCTGCTCTGTCAACAATCTTGTTAATTCCGCTAGTTTATCTCGTTTTCATCCATAATCCTTTTAAACAAAAAATGCTTGATGCTGATACTTCTTATCTGAAAGTAGACTATAGCCAAGTGATTGATAAATTAGAGAATGTTAAAGTTAACAAAATTCCATACACGCAAAAATATGAATTGGCCAAGTCTTATATTAAGGGCATGGAATTTTCTGATGAACAAAGAGCTGTTATCTTGAATAATGTGACCTTAAAAACAGATGAACTCTATTTAGATTATTGGATCAATATTGGTCGCGGTCTAAATGATGATGCGATTGATGTGGCAAAACGCTTGGATGATTCTGACTTAAGTATCTATGCTCTTGTTCAAAAAATGGACCAAGTCCGTAATGATGATAAATTATCAGGTGAGGATCGTGAAAGTCAACTATCGGAGTTACAAAGTCAATATGACAAGTATTGGAAAGACCGGAAAACAGATTTGACTAAAAAAGAGGAAGAGCAGACAACAACAAGCGACTCAACGACGAGCTCCTCTTCTTCGGATACGGCAACTAGTAGCACAAGCTCAAGTAGTAAGTAGGTAATTTATGTTAATTGTTTCATACTATAATCGTTTTCGTTATGACTTTTCTCTTGAGCGCGGAAAAGAAGCGCTTATTTCATCACGGTCAAAATCGGTGCTACCGATTACAGAGCTACAGGATGATATTGTGATTTCAAATGAAGATGACCAGCTTTTTTATCAAGTAAAGGGGCAAAAGGCAATCCTTGAACAAGGAACTGAGATTGAAGGCATTGTTTTTTACATTGCAGATGAAGACACGAAGGTCTATACACCGCTTGATCAAACAGAAGTTTTAATTGGTTCTTTAAAAGGGTATGATATCACCTTTACGGGTCAGGTTCCTCAATTTCTGTTGAAACGAATCGGAAGTGTTTGGGCTTTAACCCTTTTGAAGGGCAGTCTGTACCTCAATAATCACATCCTGACAGAGGCCAATAGCTTAGAACTTGGCTTGGGAGACGAATTAAGTTTCAAAGAGGTCACTATAAAAGTATTTGATTATGAAATCTTTGTCTGGGGAAATCAAGATTACCAAAGTAAATTAACTGAAAAAAACAGTTCGGATTTTCAATATTACCCAGACTATCCCGATTTTCATCGGTCACCTCGTATTATTTACCGTCCAAGTGAAGAGAAAAAAACAGTCGAAGCGCCACCAAATGAACCAAACAAACCTAAAGATGAACTGATTAAATTAATTGTTCCACCTTTAGTGATGTTGACAGTATCCGTTGTGATTTCGATTTTCCGTCCTAGGGGAATATACATTCTTGCGACCATGTCTATGTCTTTAGTGACAGTTATTTTTTCAGTGACTGGTTTTTTCAAGAACCGGAAACAATTTAAGTTAGATTTACAAGAGCGTATTGATACCTATCATGAGTATTTAGCTGATAAATCCATAGAATTAAATGAACTCGCTAGAGAACAAAAACAAGGGCAATTTTACCATTATCCAACTGTTGAAACACTGTCTAAAATGGCTGCGACTTACAACCATAGAATTTATGAAAAAACGCCCTTACATTTTGATTTTCTATATTATCGTCTAGGCTTAGGTCAAGTTCCAACAGCCTATGATATTCGTTACACGCAACCGGAACGTTCTGGTAAGAAAGATCCGCTAGAACATGAGGGCTACCGCCTTTATGAAGACAATAAAACCATTGATGATATGCCAATAGTGGCTAATCTTTCCCATGGCCCAGTAGGTTATATTGGTCCTCGTGGATTGGTGCTTGAGCAACTCCAACTGATGGTCAACCAGATTTCTTTCTTCCATTCCTATCATGATGTTCAGTTTATTACAATTGTTCCCGAAGAGGAAGTGGACAAGTGGCAATGGATGCGATGGTTACCCCATGCAACCTTACAAGGAATGAATGTGCGTGGCTTTGTCTATAACCAAAGAAGCCGCGATCAGGTTCTAAATAGTCTCAACCAAATCCTAAAACTTCGCCGAACTCAGCGTGAGGATAAGTCAGCTAAAGAAGGTACCTTCTTTAACCCTCATTACGTGGTGATTGTAACTGACGAGAAACTGATATTAGACCATGTCATCATGGAGTTCTTTACCGAAGATCCTACAGACCTAGGGTGCTCATTGATTTTTGTACAAGATGTCATGTCTAGCTTATCCGAAAATATTAAAACCATCATTAATATTAAGGACCGCAATGTCGGACAACTTGTTATGGAAGAAGGCGAGCTGAAAGAAATAGACTTTGAATTGGATCATTTCCCAGATGATTATGATAAAGAAAACTTATCCCGTCGCCTAGCACCATTAAACCATTTACAAAACTTGAAATCCTCAATCCCTGAATCTGTTACCTTCATGGAAATGTATGGAGCTGAAGAGTTCAGTGACCTACAAGTAGAAGAGCGTTGGGCAAGTCACGCCCCTTATAAATCCCTTTCGGTTCCATTAGGCTTAAGGGGACAAGATGATATCGTCTACCTAAACTTACATGAAAAAGCCCATGGCCCACATGGATTAGTCGCAGGAACAACAGGCTCAGGTAAATCAGAAATTATTCAGTCCTACATTCTGTCCCTAGCAGTTAATTTCCATCCACATGATGTCGCCTTTCTCTTAATTGACTATAAAGGTGGTGGGATGGCAAACCTTTTCAAGGATCTGCCCCACTTACTTGGAACCATTACCAACTTGGATGGTGCCCAGTCAATGCGTGCTCTTGTTTCAATCAATGCTGAATTGAAACGACGCCAACGACTCTTTTCTGAAAATGACGTCAATCATATCAATCAATACCAAAAGAAATATAAACTTGGAGAAGTGTCAGAACCAATGCCTCACCTCTTCCTAATCTCAGATGAGTTTGCGGAATTGAAATCCAACCAACCTGAGTTTATGAAAGAACTAGTTTCAACAGCACGGATTGGACGTTCCCTCGGAATTCACTTAATCCTTGCCACCCAAAAACCATCAGGTGTCGTGGATGACCAAATCTGGTCAAACTCTCGCTTTAAATTAGCCTTAAAAGTGGCAGACCGTGGTGACTCAATGGAAATGCTTCATACCCCAGATGCTGCCGAAATTACACAAGCTGGCCGTGCTTACCTTCAAGTTGGTAATAACGAAGTCTATGAACTCTTCCAATCAGCCTGGTCTGGAGCAGATTACCAGCCAGAAAAAGATGAGCAAGGCATCGAAGACCATACCATCTATGCCATCAACGACCTAGGACAGTATGAAATCCTCAATGAAGACCTATCAGGTTTGGATCAAGCCGAAAACATCAAAGAAGTTCCTACGGAATTGGATGCCATCGTAGAAAATATCCAAAAATTAACCAAAGAACTAGGAATCGCAGACTTGCCACAACCATGGCTACCGCCATTAAACACTCAAATAGCAGTGACCCAATTACGCCAGGGAGAATCAGCAAATCTCTGGGCCCAAGCGCCATCATATAATGCTGTCCTTGGTTTCATGGATATTCCTAGCCAACAAGCACAAGAAGTGGCTTACCACGACTTTGAAGAAGATGGGCACTTTGCTGTCTTTGCTGGACCGAGTATGGGGAAATCAACAACCCTACAAACAGTGACAATGGACTTGGTCCGTCACAATTCACCAGAATTCTTACACCTATACCTCTTTGACTTTGGAACAAATGGTCTTCTACCACTAAGACGTTTACCACATGTGGCAGATTTCTTTACCATTGATGACGAAGAAAAAATCACAAAATTTATCACACGCATCAAAGCAGAGATGGCAACTCGTAAGAAAGCTCTTAGCCGATATAATGTAGCCACAGCAAAACTGTACCGTCAAGTTTCTGGCGAAACCATGCCTCAAATTCTGATTGTTATTGACAGTTATGAAGGTTTAAGAGAAGCACAGCATCTAACAAATCTTGAAGCTTGCTTCCAGAACATTTCGCGTGATGGCTCATCATTAGGGATTTCCTTAGTCATCTCTGCAGGACGTATGGCAGCCTTAAGATCATCTTTAATGGCCAATCTAAAAGAACGATTAGCCCTTAAGTTAACAGATGATTCAGAATCCCGTACACTTGTTGGTCGTCACCAACATGTCATGGAAGATATTCCAGGTCGTGGTCTCATTAAACGTGATGAGATTGAAGTCATCCAAGTAGCCCTACCAACAGAAGGCACCGAAACCTTTGACATCATCAACAACATCCAGGCGGAATCTGATGTCATGAATGCCAAATGGACAGGACCAAGACCTAAGAATATCCCAATTGTGCCAGAAGAACTCACTTATGATGAGTTTATGTCTAAGGAAACAGTTCAAACAGATTTAAGCAATAACCGTTTGCCACTGGGGCTTGACATGATCAATGTTGAAAGTTATAGCTTAGCTCTCAATAAATTTAAGCATTTGCTTTACATGTCTGATTCTGACGAGTCGCTCCAAGCATTAGGTACTCATATCATGAAAGTCTTACTTAAAGTCCCTAAATACCATACGATGATCATCGATTCCCTTGGCGAATATGAAGGCTATCAAGGTCAGGTCCGTACTTATGTGGGGTCTGATATGATTTCAGATATGGCGGATCAGTTGATCTATGAGTTGCAGCAACGTGAAAGTCAGGCAGAAAATACCGAATGGTTTATTATGATTCCTGATTTTGAAAGTTTTGTGGCTAAGAGTAACATGAAACTTGAGCAGATTCAGGCTTTATTGGATAATGGACCACGTTATGGCCTCCATCTGATGATTGGGTCAAGCTATAATTATGTTGGGACTAAGATTGATGCTGTGCCTAAGTACGTTCGCACAACGGTTCAATACGTTCTTGCTGGTATGCGCCTCATGGACCAAACATTCCTTGAAAAAGTATATAATAGTAAAGAACAACGCCTTGAAAAAGATGAGGCATACATCCACGATAGAAAGACCTATCAAAAACTGAAATTAACCATAGACTAGGAAAGGAGAGCGAATGGCAAAAATACAAAGTGATGCATCGGTGGCATCCACCTGTGCAACTGCCATACAAACAGGAGCCAGTGGCATCACAGCCATAGGTAAGGCAAGTAAGGATGATTCTAGTCAATATTCTGGACAGACTAGTGCAAATCTTTACATTGAAAATGAAGCTAGTAAAAGTGGTGAAATAGCAGATAAATTAACAGAGTTTATTGGTCTCATTCACTCTACAGCAAGTGAATTTGAGGCCATGGACTTAGCTATTAGTCAATCCATCTCTGCCCCAAATTACTATTCACCAACCCTTTATACAAGTCCTTCTATCACTCCAAAGCCTTATTTTAAATAAGGGGAGGAAAAGGAATGGAAGGGATAGAATTAAACGCATTAGATAATCAAATAGCAAGTGTGCAGAGGCAGGTTGAAAGAATAGAAGAGAGAGCATTCCAATTGGAAAAATCTTATGAGAAAGCCGTTAATTTACAAAGTGATATCCACCAATCCATCCGAAATTATTCGTTGGAACTAACACAAGAAGAAATTCAAGAAAATGAAGAAATCCTAAGTGTTTTTTCAAGACAAAGTCGTCTAGTTGAAGATTATTATTCTGATGAGAAACGTAAATTAAAGGAAGAAGAGCTTAAACTAAGGGATGAACTCGATCATATTCTCCAAAAAAGACAATTATTGTATCTTGAAAAAGAAGAACAACTTAGGAAAGGAGATCTAAATGGTAAAAGTTAATGTCGGAACAATGAGTGCCCAAGCATCATCAGTTTCTGCCATTGTTTCTCAGAGAGTATCAGCATTAACCGATGCTAAACAAAGCCTAAGCAGCTTTGCCAGTCAGGACCAACTGAAGGGAGCTGCCTATCAAAATGCCAAAGCATATGCGACAAGTGTTTTAGGACCATTAATTGATGGTATGATCCTCTTATCTGAGGAAACAGAAAAAGGTGTCACAAAATTACAGACTTTGTATGCGGAAAAGTGTGGTAGCGAAAGTTTGGACTCAGAAGTCTTAACTGATAAAATCGAAAAAGATCAAGAGCTATTGATCAAAATCCAAGATTTACAAGCACATCTAGAGAAACATGCCTCCTTTTTATCACATGCATTGGATGGACTTGAAGCAACAGTTAAAGCGAGACTGAGAAAAAATAAGAAGAAACTCAAAAATCTTATGGAATTCAATGCAGAATCTAGTTCTGTATTTGAGGCCCTAGCCGAGTTCCAAGATTCTGTTTCTACAGGACTAAGCTTTGTTTCAACAGGTTTTAACAACTTCAATGGCACATTTGATACCTCAGGAAAAGGACTTGAATGGACAAAAACAATCAAGACAGGGATGGAAGTAAGAAAAGAAGCAAAAGCTAAGGAACTGAAGAGGAAAAAGTCAAATGAAACCTATGATGGAAAAGATGCTCTTACAGATTTTCAAACAGAAACTACAGATTATATGAATTATGGTACTGAGGCTGCAGGTCAACAATTTGATAAATTTGGGAAAATTATTATTAAAGATGGCAAAAATATAGGTAAAGTTTATGGTGCAAAATTACAGCCAAGAGATGCTAACGGACGGTTCGTAAAGGATACTAATCCTTTGCGTAAAAGTGCAACAAGTAAACTTAAAGGTATTACAAATGCTCAAAGTAAAACGATTGGTAAGTGTGCAAGAGTGGGAGGTAGAGCACTCATAGCATACAATTATTATGCAGATGCAAAAGAACATTATGATGAGTATCATAATGTTGGTAGAGCAATGTCCTATAGCGCTGTAACTACAACAACAGGTGTGGTTGCAGGTACTGTTGGTGCAACCGCAGGAACAGCTATAGCAATTGGCTTAGGCGCAACCGCAACTGGTTTTGCAGCAACTTTTGCAGCCCCTGTAATAGTTGCAGTAGCAGTTGGAGCAGTTGCTACAGTTGGAGTCAAAGCAGCTTATAAAAAAATGAAACCATTTCATGATGCAGTAAATAATGTAGGTGACTCTTTAAATGAAATTGGACGTTCATTTAAAAAGAATTTTTCATGGAATTAGGAGAAATCATGCCAAAAGAAAAGTTATATTCAGTTGAAAAAATATGTCGCATAAACATTAGATATTATCTTATAAGAGTTGATAGGAAATATTATGTTATTGATTATTCTGATCCGAAAAATTTTAAAAACTATTTTTTAGCATTATTTCCTGAAGAATTATCAAGTTGGGATGTCTATGATGTGACGGAAATAAAAGATAATTACAGGGTGAAAAAACAAAGGTCATTTAAGATTGATAAAATCTATACAATTCTTCTTCTTTTTTATTTGCCTCATGTCATGTTATTTCCTGATAAGTTCAATATTGGAATTATTACAAAGGATTTATTTATTTTTTCTCATCCCTTATTATTTATAGGGATAAGTTTTCTAACAACATTAGTATTAATAGCTTTACTAATATTTAAAACAAATCAAATAAATTTTGATGGGATTGAAAAATATACATTAATAAATAATAAGCCTAGGAAAAAAAATATACTCAAAGGTCTTTTCATAATGGTAATTGGATATGGTATTTTTTGGATGATGGCATTCTTTGGTAGTAATTATGCCAATATTTTTATGTTTGGAATAATTTTTGTAAATATTATGATATTTATTAAATTTATAGAATTTCAGCCGTCAATGAATGGCAGAATATATTACATAACAAAGGAGAAAGAATAATGTTACCAGTAGGAAGTATTGTCTATTTGGTTGGTGGAAACCAAAAATTAGTGATTTTGAATCGTGCTTCAATTGTGGAGCAAAATGGACAAGATGTTTATTTTGATTATCTGGGCGGGATTTTCCCAGAAGGTTTAAATATGGAGCAAGTGTATTATTTTAATGAGGAAGATATTGATGAGGTCATCTTTGAGGGATATCACGATGAGGAAGAAGAAAGAGTATCAAAACTTATTGAAAAATGGAAACAAAAAGAAGGAAAAAATATATCAAAAGGAGAAACAGAGTAAATATTCTAATATAATTTTCCTGGCAACATTAATACTATGATTAGAAAAGTTAATGGAAAAGTTGAGTAAACGGAATTCGTAAAAAGTGGTACTCAAGATTACCATGATATTTCAAAAGGAAAACTCAAATATGGTAAATAAGTGCAAAGTAAATTTTATAGATTTAGCACACATTATTTCACAAAATTGAGGACAACATTGCTTCATGACTATAGACTTTCCATACATTCAATAGATTCACACATAAAAGGAAAAACATTTTGAAAAAAGAAAAATATATTGCATTGAGTTTGTTGTGTGCGATTGCCACGTCAAACTTATCGGCTGTTACGGTTTTTGCTCAGGATGCGCAAACTGTTTTGACGCAAGCAACGACTGTAACAAATCAAACAAGTGATAAAGCTGAAGAAGCTGCTAGTGCTGAGACGACAAAAGCATCGGACTCAGTTTCATCAGAAGCGACGACAGTGGTACCTGAGGCAAGTCTGCCTTCAGCTGATGACCCTGCCATACCAGTGGAAAGCACAACAGCTCCTACTGAGACTGTAACTGAGGGATCAACAGAAACTAATCCGACGACTAGTACAGATCAAACAGTTCCCTCAACCGGTGATTCTAAAGCAGAAACGCAACCTGGTACGCAAACAGAAACAAGCAAACCTGAAACACCAACTCCTAGTCAGCCGGTGACACCAGTGGTGCCTAACCAGCCTCAAGCTGAGTCTAAAGCAAGCCAACCTCAAGCACCAGTCGCACCTCAAAAAGCGGAAACTGTGAAGCCTGCAATTACGAGTGGTATTGACTTGTCAAATGTCTCTATGCCTACGGCAATGGCTAGCGCAGCTTATGTCAAACACTGGACAGGCAATGATGCCTATACACACAATCTCTTGTCTCACCGATACGGTATTACAGCCGCACAGCTTGATGGATTCTTACAGTCTACCGGCATTAAATACGATAGCAATCGTATCAACGGTCAAAAAATCTTAGACTGGGAGAAATTATCTGGTCTGGATGCGCGTGCAATTATTGCCATTGCTATCGCAGAAAGTTCGCTTGGTACACAAGGCGTAGCCACAGCACCAGGTGCCAATATGTTTGGTTTTGGGGCATTTGACAACAATCCAACTAATGCTCAAAACTTTAGTGATGACAAAGCTGTCATTAAAATGACGCAGGAAACCATCATCCAAAACCAAAACACCAGCTTTGCCATTCAAGACCAAAAAGCGCAACTCTTGTCAACTGGCAACTTGAATGTAGCGGCTCTAGGTGGGGTTTATTTCACTGATGCTAGCGGTTCGGGTAAACGTCGTGCGGCCATTATGGAGAGCATTGACAAGTGGATCGACAGCCATGGTGGGACGCCTGAGATTCCTAAGGAACTGCTCAACACGTCGTCCGTCGCTATGATGGCAGTCCCAACGGGTTATTCTGTTTCAAAAGCTAACCAAGCGGGCAACTATGTGGCAGGCACCTACCCTTGGGGCCAATGCACTTGGTACGTCTTTAACCGCGCCAAAGAACTTGGCTACCAGTTTGGACCATTCATGGGTAATGGTGGCGATTGGAAACATAAGCCGGGCTATCAAACCACACATGAGGCAAAACCAGGTTACGCCATCTCATTTAGCCCCGGACAAGCTGGCGCTGACAGAACTTACGGCCACGTGGGCATCGTCGAAGACGTCAAGGAAGACGGCTCCATCCTGATCTCCGAGTCGAATGTCTTAGGGCTAGGTATCATCTCCTATCGCACCTTCAATGCAGCAGAAGCAGCACAATTGACCTATGTAGTGGGGGAGAAGTAGATAACAACTAACATTTGAAAATAAAAAAGGACCTTGAGAAAAACTCAGAGGTCCTTTAACTTATTAATGAAAACAATTGATCAAATAACTCTTGCCAGTGAGTTAAAAACTAAGGAAAACTGAAAATAAAAAGCTTATAATGCTGGTAAAATTGATAAACAAACTTATCAATCAAAAAAGTGGATTAGTAAATAGTTCTGCTGCTTTTCTGAAGGAATTAGCTAAAGCAAAGATAACTGATAAAGTCGTGGAAACCTTCACTAAAGAGTCATGGGAAGCTTTGTCTAAGAATTTCCAAACAATGCAGTTATCTGGTGTTTTAACAACTGTAAATGGAGTGGAATTAGCAACAGCAATTGATGTCAATCCTAGCTATGCTAATTTCATAAGAGAATCAAGCAAATTTGTGAAATATGGGGCACCTGTTATTGGTGCTGCAGTTGACTTTGGACTACAACTTAAATATGGTGAAGATGTTGGTGAATCAGCGGTTAAGACAGGAGTTCACTCTGCGATTGGTCTAGCTAGTGTTGCCGTTGGTGGACCTACTGGTTTTATTATTGGGGTTGGTGTTAGTATGGTATTTGATTTTGAATATGATAATTATAAAGATAATATTTTTGATTCTGTAAATAATTTTGCAAATAATTTAGGAACTTCAGTAAATGATTGACTAAGTGATTTGAATCCAGCATATAAATAGGGAGAAAAAAGTGAGGCTATTTGCACAATTTAAGAGCACGTTAAATATGGGTTGGTATGATGATAAGGCTGTCTATTATAATATCAGTGAAGATAAATTTTATATAACAAATATAAAAAAAAATAGTACAGGAATATTGTTTTTGTCTCCGATTGTAACGACAATCTTAGGAGAAATATTGAATAAAATAGACTTAGTATTTAGTATTAATTTTATTGAGCAATTAATATTAATAGTAATTTTTATTATGATTTCATCATTAAGTGCATGGTATTCTGTTTTTTTGATGAAGAAAAAAGCTCATTTCAAACTAATCGAATTCTATCCTGATCAAATGAAGGATTTTTTAAGCAAGGCTCAAATACATAATAGATTTATATTTTTTATATCGATATTCCTTCTTTTGCTTGATTTATTTTTAATTGATTTGCTAATTAATGTCAACGATTTTCAAATTTTAATAATTTTTGGAATAACATTTGTAGGATTTCTAATGTTAATCATAGATTATAGGCCAATTTATCGTGAAAAACTAATAAGAAAACTAAAACAAGATATTGTCGATTAACAATAAATAATTATTGTTACTAATATTATAATAAGTCAATTGTATTATCTTTGGTTGGTAGTTTCTAATCGCATTTAAAAGATAATTTATTCATTGAAAAAGGTGTAATTTTAATAAAAAATAACATGCTCGAACTATAAGAAAGAGATTTACGTTTTGAAAAAAAAATATATTGCTATGACAATGTTATGTTCGATTGCCACGTCAAACTTATCGGCTGTTACGGTTTTTGCTCAGGATGCGCAAACTGTTCTGACACAAGCAACAACTGTAACAGATCAAACAAGTGATAAAGCTGAGGAAGCTTCTATAGGTGTAAAAGCACTATATAATATTCTTAAACCTTTTAATTATGCTGTAGATAGTATTGGTGATAGTTTTAATAATATAGGGAAATCTTTTTTTCAAAATCATTTAATTGGGGGTATTAGAATGGAAGTAAGGGACTTAAAACGTGTAGAGCTAGTTAATAAAATAAGTATTAGATATTATTTGGTTAGTATTAATGGTAAGTATTATATTATTGACTATGCTGATATAAATAATTTTAAAGATTATTTTATAGGTTTTTTTCCAGAAAGAATACGAAGTTATGATATTTATGATGTTTCAAAAGATTACAAAAAATTTCTAAGTAATGGAAAATTTAAATTTTTTTCTATTAAAACTTTTACAGTATTTTTTATTTTGTATCTTATAAATATTATGATTTTCCCCCAAAAACTAAATTTAGCATTTTTAACAAAATCAACTTTTATATTAAACAATATTATTTTATTTTATTTTTTAAGTTTATTAACTATCATTGCTATTTTGATCCTCTTAAAATTAAAAAATACAAAATTAGACCTTTCTAGATACAAAAAAAGTAAACTAATATATATGAATTATAAAAAAAATAATCCATTCAAAGTTTTTTTATCAATTCTTGTTGGATATGTGGTGCTTTGGTGTATGGCTTTATGGGGATCGAACTTCTCCAATTTAATACTTTTTGGATTTATATGTGCAAATAGTCTGTTTTTTATAAAATTTATTGAATTTCAGCCATCATTGAATGGTAAAAATTATGTTATTGATGAGAAATAATTATGTTATTACAGGTTGGAAGTGTCGTGTATCTGATTGAAGGTAAACAAAAACTTGTAATATTAAATCGAGGTACAATTGTTAAACAATAAGGAAAAGATGTAATGAGCAAAATTGGAGATACTATTTCGGGATTAAATATAGGTACAGCATTTTGAAAAAAATAAATAAAGAAATTGTAGAGTTATTTCATGATGGTAGCGTCGTTTATTATTTTAATATTAATACTAAACAAATAGAAATCAAAAGATTTGATAATAAAAAATTTGAAATAGAGAGTATTTTGAATATAAAGAAATATGCGACATATTCTTTGATAATTTCTATAATTATGATAATCACTAATAGAATTTATTCGTCAATAGCCAGTTTATTATTAAATTTGATTGTTGCAGTAATGTTTTTAATAATTGCAACAATTATATATATTAAAATAAAAGAAAAAATGAATTTAAGGTCAACTTTCATTTCAAGTATTGATAGTGAACAAGTTTCATTATCGGCTGACGAGCTAGCTTTATTGGTTAATTCTGCAGATGATTTACTTAAAAGGTTTTCATTGATTATTGTAATAAGCATTTGTTCAACGATAATTTTGACTGTATTATTTTTTAAATTTTCTATATTAATTTGTTTTCCTGGGGCGATATTAGCAGTAATACTCATAAGAATATTCTTAAAAGACTTGGAATATTTTAATAGAAAAAAAGCTTTAAAAATATTAAAAAAAATGATGTACTAAGATTTACAATAAAAATATAAATATGAAAGTCTATATTCTTATTTTTAGATAACTTACTTTAAAATGAGAGGAATAATTATGGAAAATATTTTACCAATTGGAACAGTAGTTACATTGAAAAATGGTTCTTTAAAAGTTATGATTACTGCACGTTATCCTTTATATAATTATAAGAACAGAATTGGTTATTTTGACTATTCTGGTTGTGTATTTCCTAGTGGTGTGACTGATAATCAGACTTATTTTTTTAATACAGATGATATTGAAAAGGTGTGGTTTACAGGTTATATTGATGAGAATGAATTAAAAGCTCAAGAGGTTTTTAAAAATCAAGTTGCTAAAATTGAATATCCGCATTTTACAATTGAAGAAGTCAGTTCCTTAGATGAATTATGATGCTTCTAAGGAGTTATCAAATAAATAAGCTAATTTTGTTGATAGTAATCTAAAATTCTTAAAAACCAATGATTATGAATGTAGCTATTCTAAAAATTGAATTGTTACTAATATTATAATAAGTCAATTGTATTATCTTTGGTTGGTAGTTTCTACTCGCATTTAAAAGATAATTTATTCATTGAAAAAGGTGTAATTTTATTAAAAATAACATGCTCGAACTATAAGAAAGAGATTTACATTTTGAAAAAAGAAAAAAATATTGCATTGACATTGTTATGTGTCATTGCCCTGTCGAACTTATCGGCTCTTACGGTTTTTGCTCAGGATGCGCAAACTGTTTTGACACAAGCAACGACTGTAACTGATCAAACAAGTGATAAAGCTGAGGAAGCTTCTACAACTGAGGCGACAAAAGCGCCTGAGTCAGTTTCAACAGAAGCGACGACAGTAGCATCTGAGGCAAGTCATCCTTCAGCTGATGACCCTACCATACCAGAAGAACGAGTCTCCAAACTTATTGAAGAATGGAAACAAAAAGAAAGTAAAAATATACCTAATGAAAAGACTGCGATACAATAGAAAAATTAAACGTTTGTAAATTTTCATAATTTATCTTAAAATAGTAAATAGGCGATATTATTCCATCAAAATATATCATGAAATAACAAGAGTATTTTCGATAAGTAGATGGAAATTTCTATTATATGAATTACCAAAGACTGAATAAGGAAAAACGTTTTGAAAAAAGAAAAAAATATTGCATTGACATTGTTATGTGTCATTGCCCTGTCGAACTTATCGGCTGTTACTGTTTTTGCCAAGGATACGCAAAGTGTTTTGACACAAGCAACGACTGTAACTGATCAAACAAGTGATAAAGCTGAGGAAGCTTCTACAACTGAGGCGACAAAAGCGCCTGAGTCAGTTTCAATAGACTCCACTACAGTTATACCTGAGTCAAGTTTGCCTTCAGCTGACGTCCCTGCCATGCAAGCGGAAAACACAAACTCTCCTACTGAGACTGTAACTGAGGGATCAACAGAAAAGAATCCGGCGTCTAGTACTGACAAAACTGCTCCTTCAAGTGGATCTGAAGGTGAAACACAAGCTGGTACGCAAACAGATTCAAGCAAACCTGGAACTCCAGCTTCTAGTCAGCCGGTGACACCAGTGGTGCCTAACCAGCCTCAAGCTGAGTCTAAAGCAAGCCAACCTCAAGCACCAGTCGCACCTCAAAAAGCGGAAACTGTGACGCCAGCAATTACGAGTGGTATTGACTTGTCAGATGTCTCTATGCCTACGGCAATGGCTAGCGCAGCTTATGTCAAACACTGGACAGGCAATGATGCCTATACACACAATCTCTTATCACATCGATACGGCATTACTGCCGCACAGCTTGATGGATTCTTACAGTCTACCGGCATTAAATACGATAGCAATCGTATCAACGGTCAAAAAATCTTAGACTGGGAGAAATCATCAGGTCTGGATGCGCGTGCAATCATTGCCATTGCTATCGCAGAAAGTTCGCTTGGTACCCAAGGCGTAGCCACAGCACCAGGTGCCAATATGTTTGGTTTTGGGGCATTTGACAACAATCCAACTAATGCTCAAAACTTTAGTGATGACAAAGCTGTCATTAAAATGACGCAAGAAACCATCATCCAAAACCAAAACACCAGCTTTGCCATTCAAGACCAAAAAGCGCAACTCTTGTCAACTGGCAACTTGAATGTAGCGGCTCTAGGTGGGGTTTATTTCACTGATGCTAGCGGTTCGGGTAAACGTCGTGCGGCCATTATGGAGAGCATTGACAAGTGGATCGACAGCCATGGTGGGACGCCTGAGATTCCTAAGGAACTGCTCAACACGTCGTCCGTCGCTATGATGGCAGTTCCAACGGGTTATTCTGTTTCAAAAGCTAACCAAGCGGGCAACTATGTGGCAGGTACCTACCCTTGGGGCCAATGCACCTGGTACGTCTTTAACCGCGCCAAAGAACTTGGATACCAGTTTGGACCATTCATGGGTAATGGTGGCGATTGGAAACATAAGCCGGGCTATCAAACCACACATGAGGCAAAACCAGGTTACGCCATCTCATTTAGCCCTGGACAAGCTGGCGCTGACAGAACTTACGGCCACGTGGCCATCGTCGAAGACGTCAAGGAAGACGGATCTATCCTGATCTCCGAGTCGAATGTCTTAGGGCTAGGTATCATCTCCTATCGCACCTTCAGTGCAGTAGAAGCAGCACAATTGACCTATGTAGTGGGGGAGAAGTAGATAACAACCAACATTTGAAAATAAAAAAGGACCTTGAGAAAAACTCAGGTCCTTTAATTTATAAATGAAAACAATTGATCAAATAACTCTTGCCAGTGAGTTAAAAATTGTAATGTCAACTTGGAATAAGATATTTTAGTGAGGAAGACTATTGAAACAAGAAAAGGTAATATCTATAATATTGCATATAAAAAATGTTCAGGGATTGGAATTTAGCTAGTGTTATAGTAAGGAATATAAAACACTTTTAACATACCTCCAATAGATTGGGTTTGTGATTTGAGGCTTATTTGCGATTTCTTTGTTTGGGAGAAGTCGCTTTTTGATGGGTTTATTTTTGGCCTATGCAGCTTTTAACTTGTTAAATTGCTTAAATTATTTGATAATATTAAAAAGTCTAGTTTTTGGGAGGTGTCCTTATGAGTCGACAAGAAAGCAGTGAATCGCATGTCCTGTTTATCAATAGTGATCAATTAGAGGAATCAAGGCAGGCATTATCAGCCTATGATTTTTTAGATGATGAAGTCCTAGCTTATGCGAGTGATGAAAATGAGACTTCATTTGTTGAGGAGACAAATGGCAGATTAACCGTTGTTTATCAGCTTTTAGATTACCAAGAGGTTTCTATCACCAAAGGGGATATTCCAAGGATTCGCCCGATGACTTTCGTGGTTGCGGATCAGAAGCTAGTGATTTTATATAATCAACAGACCAAAGGGCTCTTAGATGCTGTAACTGATTCTGTTGACATGACACAAGCTCCGAAACATATTCTCTTCCAATATTTAACCTTATTCACTAAAGGCTATTTCCATTTGATGGAAGATTTAACCAAAGAGCGTGATCATCTCATTCAGGACTTGCGAAAACGCCCAACAAAACGTAATTTAAAGGGCTTAGCCAATTTACAAAGTGGTTCTGTTTATGTCATGATGGGGTCAAAACAAAACAGTGATATGATTTCTGATTTTGAGAAATTGCCAAGCTTTGAAGCCAGTGATGATCAGGTTAAAGAGCAGTTGCGCGACACGCAAATTGAAGCGCGCCAGTTATCCAATATGATTTCTCTGCATGCGCGGATTTTGGAACAATTGGCTTCGTCTTATAATAATGTCCTCAGTAATAATTTAAATGAGAACGTGACGACCTTGACCATTATTTCCATAGGGATTTCTATTTTGGCAACTGTTACCAGTTTTTATGGGATGAATGTCAAGTTGCCTTTTGCCAAGCATGATCCTGTCTGGGCCATTATCCTTCTGGTGACTTCACTAGTGGCCATCGTAGCTATTTTTGTCATGATACGTTATGTGAAAAAAGAACATGACCATTCCATGTAAGGTGTCAAGAAAGGGCCTTTATGTCAATCGAAAGAAGATTTTTTAGGGCTAAGAAGGTCCAAATGGATTCTTTACAAGCCTTTGGCTTTGTCAAAACAGATAGGGGCTATTCCTACTCTGAAAAACTGATGGAAGGTCAGTTAGAGGCGCAGCTTTTAGTAACTGAAAAAGGGGAAATTAGTGGTAAGGTTATCGACTGTGATCTGGGTGAGGAGTACCTCCCTTTAAGACAGGAGAGGCAAGATGGCGCTTTTGTTGGGGAAGTTCGGCAGGCCTATCTGGACTTACTGGGGCGCGTGGCTGAGGCTTGTTGTCTAACTTTGCCATTTCAGTCGGATCAAATGAATCGGATGGCTCAAAGGATTGAGGAAAGGTTCGGAGATCTTTTGGATTGTCCTTTTGAAAAGCAAGAAGATTACCAGTCCTATCGGGTGGATGGGAAATGGTATGGCCTCATTTATCCCCTTGAGCTCTCCAAGTTAAAGGGGATATCAGAGGATTTGAAGGCTGAAACAGCTGAAGTGATCAATCTCAAAGTGGAGCCTAAGTATCTGTCCGGTTTATTAGAGCGTGAAGGAATTTTTGAAGCCTATCATATGGCTAAAAAGTCTTGGGCAACTGTTCTTCTGAATGATTCCCTTTCAGATCAGGAGTTGTGGGAGTTGATTGCAAAAAGTCGTCAATTGGCTGCACCATCCAAACTAAGTGCGGGTTCTGGACCTGATTATTGGCTTATACCAGCAAATCTAAAGTATTACGATATTGATAGTGAATTTGCAGCTTCTGATACCATTCTTTGGACACAGAAGGCCTCCATCAAAGCTGGTGATTTTGTTTTTATTTATATCACTGCACCGACACGGGCCATTCGCTATGCTTGTCAGGTTTTGGAAGCAAATATAGCGAATCAGGGCTATCGGGACCTGTCTTCCATTAAAACCTTGATGTCTTTAAAATGCTTAAAACAGTTTCCAGACCATTTATTGACGGCTGACCTTTTAAAAGAGTATCAGGTTAATGCTGTTAGGGGACCAAGACGGATGAGTCAGCAATTAATTGCTTTTTTGAAGGAAAAAGAGTATTTTAATGACAAAGAGTAATCTGTCTTTTTAATAAAGGAGGAAAAAGATGCAACAATTTATCGCTGATCAGAGCTTTTGGGACTTATTTCCTGATGCTAAACTAGGAGTCGTTCTTCTCAAAGATTTTCAAGTATCCGGAGAATCTTCTCCTGAAATCAAAAGCCTGTTGAAAGACAGTCATCAGGTAGCTTTGTCACATGTGACTGAGGAAAATTTCTCTGATAACGAGGTCATTCAAATCTACCGCAAAGCTTTTCAAAAATTTAAAAGCAAAAAAGGAGCTCGCTCAAGTATTGAAGCTCTCCTTAAACGTGTTTCAAATGGACAAGAAATTCCTTCAATCAATCCCTTAGTAGATATCTATAATGCAGCAAGCTTGAGGTATGCACTACCCGTAGGCGCAGAAGATATGGATACCTTTGTAGGTGATTTAAAACTGACCATTACAGATGGGGATGATTCCTTTTATCTCATTGGAGATGACACCAACAATCCAACTTTAGCAAATGAGCTTTGTTATAAGGATGAAGCTGGCGCGGTATGCCGTTGTTTAAACTGGAGAGATGGTGAACGGACCATGATTACTGCTCATACCCGAAATGCTTTTTTAATCACGGAAGTATTAGACCCAAACAAGCAGGACCAGTTAGAAGAAGCTCTTGATTTTATCGAAGGCCATTGCAAACTGCAATTGCAGGCTGAAACAAGTCAATACATTTTAAGCAAAGAGAATTCTTGCCTAACATTAAAAGCATAAAACCCGAACATCTGTTCGGGTTTTATTTATTACTAAAGAAAAATGGTGGGGTGTAAAGACTGAGTGTCTCAAAACAAGCCTGAGCTGCCTCGTGATCTTCACAAATGATTAAACAGGTATCGTCCCCACAAACCGTGGCAACAATCTCTGGAATTTGCATGGCGTCTAAAATGGAGCCAAACGATTGTGCTAGTCCAGGTAAGGTTTTTAAGACGATTTGATGTTGCACAACGCGTAACATGACAAGTGCATCTTCCATGTAGAAGCGTAAGCGGTGTTCCCAACGACTTTGGGAAATGGATAAGGTTTCATAGTGGGTTTTGTTGCCATCAGAAACTTTGACAAGGTTTAATTCCTTCATGTCACGAGACAAGGTGGCTTGCGTGATGGAAATCCCATTTTTTTGCAACCGTTTTTGAAGCTCTTGTTGTGTGTGAATTTTTGTCTCAGAAATGAGGGATCGTATCAGTTGATGCCGGATTTCTTTTTTATTCATTTCTTATCATATTCCTTTAATTTTAGTACGATTATCCCGAGTATAACAAAAAGGTTAGTCACTGTAAAGTTTTTTCAGAAACGCTTACAATAAGGTTCGGAATATGATAAAATAGAAAGAGAGAACAAAATCGTGGAGGTTTCATTTGATTAAAAGAGAAGATTACCAATACCTTAGAAAATTAGATGATTTCAAGCATTTATCGATTGAAGCATTTGATAAAATTGTAGGTCAAATGGAATACCGAAAAGTGCAAAAAGGCCATATCCTCTTTTTTGAAGGGGATAAACGTGACAAACTCTTTCTAGTCACTTCTGGTTATTTTAAAATTGAACAGACTGATCATTCAGGCACCTTTATTTATACGGATTTTATTCATCACGGAACAATTTTTCCCTATGGTGGCTTATTTACAGATGAAACCTATCATTTCTCTGTGGTTGCCATGACAGATGTGAACTATTATTATTTACCAGTTGATCAGTTTGAACAATTTTCTTTGCAAAATCCAAAACAAATGAAACACCTTTATAGTAAACTATCAAAACTGCTGGAATTACATGAGTTAAGGGTACGCAACCTGATCACATCTAGTGCAAGTGACCGAGTGACTCAATCCTTAGCCTTGTTATTGGTAGAAATGGGGGATGAAACAGACACACTTCCTATTCAATTGACGGCAACCGATATTGCTAACATGAGTGGAACAACTAGGGAGACTGTTAGTCATGTCTTAAGTAAACTCAAAAAAGATGGTTATTTATCTTCCCATAACAAATATTTAAGGTTTTTGAATAAAGATTATTTTTTAAAACATACGAAATAGAAGACAAAAGAACTTTTTTAAAGTTTTTTGTTTTTTTTTAACTTTTTTTAAATTTATAACTATAAATTTTTTCGTTAAAATGTAAAAAACTTACAAGTAAACGTATACATTTTTATAAAGATGCATTTTCGCGATAGAAAGTGTAAGCGATTCCACAATTGTAAGGTGAAAAATACCGCAATTTTTATTTCGTGAAAAGGTAAACTATGAGTGTAAACAAGATTTGATAAATCTTGAATGTGAATTCACAAAAAATCATATCATTTAGAAAGAGGTTATAGTTATGACTGCTAACTCACCGATTCATGTTTATTCAGAAATTGGCAAACTTAAAAAAGTAATGCTTCACAGACCTGGTAAAGAAATTGAAAACTTGATGCCAGACTATCTTGAAAGATTATTATTTGATGATATTCCTTTCTTGGAAAATGCTCAAAAAGAACATGATGCTTTTGCAGAAGCTTTAAGAAACGAAGGCATTGAAGTTCTTTACCTTGAAAAATTAGCTGCAGAATCTCTTATCAATGAAGAAGTTCGTACAGCTTTCATCGATGAATACATTGCTGAAGCTAACATTAGAGGACGTGCAACAAAAGAAGCAATCCGTAACATGTTAATGTCAATTGAAGATAATCAAGAATTGATTGACAAAACAATGGCAGGTATCCAAAAATCAGAACTTCCTGAAATTTCAGATGAAGAAAAAGGTTTAACTGACCTTGTAGAATCAGATTATCCATTTGCAATTGATCCAATGCCAAACCTTTACTTCACACGCGATCCATTTGCAACAATTGGTGCAGGTGTTTCTCTTAACCACATGTTCTCAGAAACACGTAACCGTGAAACACTTTACGGTAAATACATCTTCACACATCACCCAGAATACGGTGGAAAAGTTCCAATGGTTTATGACCGTAGCGAAAACACTCGTATCGAAGGTGGAGATGAACTTGTTCTTTCAAAAGATGTATTAGCTGTTGGTATTTCACAACGTACAGATGCTGCATCAATCGAAAAACTTTTGGTTAACATCTTTAAACAAAATCTTGGATTCAAAAAAGTATTGGCATTCGAATTTGCTAACAACCGTAAATTCATGCACTTAGATACTGTATTCACAATGGTTGACTATGATAAATTCACTATCCACCCTGAAATTGAAGGTGACTTAAGAGTTTATTCTGTAACCTATGAAAATGATAAACTTAAGATTGTTGAAGAAAAAGGCGATTTAGCTGAACTTCTTGCAGCAAACTTAGGCGTTGAAAAAGTTGAATTGATTCGTTGTGGTGGTGACAACATCGTTGCTGCTGGTCGCGAACAATGGAATGACGGATCTAACACTCTTACAATCGCACCAGGTGTTGTTGTTGTATATAACCGCAACACAATCACAAATGCAATTCTTGAATCAAAAGGTTTAAGACTTGTTAAGATTGAAGGAAGTGAATTAGTTCGCGGTCGTGGTGGACCTCGTTGTATGTCAATGCCATTTGAACGTGAAGATATCTAATCACTTAATGAAGATTAAGGACTAGCTGAAGTTTAAACCCTTCTACCTCATTACAAATGAGAGAGGTATTAAGTTGGAAGGTCAGAAGCAAAATCCTGTAACTCTAAAGAATTGTCAATAAGGTGGTGTACGAGGGCTTAAAAGTGACTTTATCAGGGCGCTTCCTTCCCAAAGTAACTTTAAAGCCCATGTTACACTAAAAAATGACTAAAGTGATTATCATATCCAATGACATCTGGAAAATAAGTAGACTGTCAGTCATGATATATTTGGTATTGAAAAGACAGAAACCAAAATCACTAATCTATTTATAAGATTTAGAATTGTTGGTATTGAAATGAATACATTTGAAATAGTTTCAACTATTTTAGGTGCTTTTATCGTAGTATACCTTTATAAAAATTGGAAAAAATAATATAGATTCTCAAGGAGAAAGAAGATGACTCAAGTATTTCAAGGACGTAATTTCCTAGCAGAAAAAGACTTCACACGCGAAGAATTTGAATATTTAATTGACTTCGCTGCACACTTAAAAGACCTTAAAAAACGTGGTGTTCCTCACCGTTATTTAGAAGGTAAAAACATTGCACTTTTGTTTGAAAAAACATCTACTCGTACTCGTGCAGCTTTCACAACTGCAGCAATTGACTTAGGAGCACATCCTGAATACCTTGGTGCAAACGACATCCAACTTGGTAAAAAAGAATCAACTGAAGACACCGCTAAAGTTCTTGGTCGCATGTTTGACGGTATTGAATTCCGTGGTTTCAGCCAACGCATGGTTGAAGAATTAGGTGAATTCGCTGGTGTTCCAGTATGGAATGGTCTTACTGACGAATGGCATCCAACTCAAATGCTTGCTGACTACTTAACAGTTAAAGAAAACTTCGGCAAACTTGAAGGTATTACTTTAGTATACTGTGGTGATGGTCGTAACAACGTTGCAAACTCACTATTGGTTGCTGGTACTTTGATGGGTGTTAACGTACACATCTTCTCACCAAAAGAATTATTCCCAGATGAAGAAATTGTTAAATTAGCTGAAGGATTTGCAAAAGAATCTGGAGCACACATTTTAGTTACTGACAATGCTGACGAAGCTGTTAAAGGCGCTGATGTATTCTACACAGACGTTTGGGTATCAATGGGTGAAGAAGACAAATTCAAAGAACGCGTTGAATTGCTTCAACCATACCAAGTTAATATGGATCTTGTTAAAAAAGCTAACAACGAAAACCTTATTTTCTTACACTGCTTACCAGCATTCCATGACACAAACACTGTTTACGGTAAAGATGTAGCTGATAAATACGGCGTATCTGAAATGGAAGTTACTGATGAAGTCTTCCGTAGCAAATATGCTCGTCACTTTGACCAAGCTGAAAACCGTATGCACACAATCAAAGCTGTTATGGCAGCAACTCTTGGAAACTTGTTCATTCCAAAAGTATAATCTGAAGCCGACATACGAAACTGGTACTCCTTACAAATTAAACATCATTAGTGTAATATCTAAACATTATAAAACTCCTTATATTTATTTAACAGAGCAAAAAATTTAACTACTAGAAAAGTCGTTCTGGTTCTGGCCTCCTTAACCAGAACCAGAATGACTTATTTTATTGAAAAGAAGAGGTAACTATCATGACAGAAGAAAAAAAACGGGGTTTTAAAATTCCATCTTCTTACACCGTTCTCTTTATCATCATTGCTATAATGGCAGTTTTGACTTGGTTTATCCCAGCGGGAGCTTATGACACTGCAAAAGATGGTAGTGTTATCTCAGGTACTTATCATGCTGTGAAATCAAACCCTCAAGGTTTGTATGATGTCTTTATGGCACCTGTTCGTGGTATGCTTGGAACTGATAAAACTGATGGCGCCATTCAAGTATCCTTCTTCATTTTGATGGTAGGTGGCTTCCTTGGTGTTGTTAATAAAACTGGTGCCCTTGACCAAGGTATCGCATCAGTTGTTAAAAACAACAAAGGCAAAGAAAAAATGTTGATTGCCATTTTGATTCCAATCTTTGCCTTAGGTGGATCAACTTACGGTATGGGTGAAGAAACGATGGCATTCTACCCATTGCTTATCCCAGTAATGATTGCAGTAGGTTTTGATACCTTAGTAGCAGTAGCTATTATTCTGATTGGTTCTCAAATTGGATGTTTGGCATCAACTATTAACCCATTTGCAACTGGTGTCGCTGCAGATGCTGCTGGTGTAAGTATCGCTGATGGTATGATCTGGCGTCTAATTCAGTGGGTTGTTTTAGTAGGACTTTCAATCTGGTTTGTCTATAATTATGCAAGTAAGATTGAAAAAGACCCAAGCAAATCATTAATTGCTGACAAAATGGCAGAACATAAGGAAATCTTCAAACTTGAAAATTCTGATATGGACATGACTAAAAAACAAAAACATGTGCTTTGGATTTTCATCATTACTTTCCTTATCATGATTTTAAGTTTAATCCCTTGGGAAAACTTTAATATTAAACTCTTTACAGCTATTAACTCATGGTTAACAGGTCTTCCAGTTCTAGGAACTGCCTTTGGTAAGAGCTCTGCAGCTCTTGGTACATGGTACTTCCCTGAAATCACAATGCTCTTCATTATGATGGGGATCCTTGTTGCTATGGTTTACAAAATGTCTGAAGAAGATTTCATTTCTTCATTTATTGCTGGAGCAGCTGATTTATTAAGTGTTGCGATTATCTGTGCGGTTGCCCGTGGTATCCAAGTTATCATGAACGATGGTATGATCACTTCAACCATTCTTTCTTGGGGTGAAAAAGGACTTTCTGGACTTTCATCACAAGTCTTTGTATTGTTAGCTTATTTATTCTACTTACCAATGTCATTCCTCATTCCTTCAACTTCAGGTCTTGCTGGTGCAACTATGGGTATTATGGCTCCTCTAGGTCAATTCTCACATGTACCTGCTCACCTTGTCATTACTGCTTTCCAATCAGCTTCAGGTGTCCTTAACATGATTTCACCAACTTCAGCAATCGTTATGGGTGCTCTTGCAATTGGTAAAATTGACTTACCAACATGGTGGAAATTTGTTGGTAAATTCATGGTACTAGTTGTTGTAGCTAGTGTCGCAATTCTTTTACTTGCAACATTCTTTATTTAAAAGCTTGTTACTTGTAATTGGGAGGAAAAAATATGAAATCCTATATTACGGAAAGTCAACAATTAGCTTGTGTCGAAGCGATCAAAAAAATCGTTTCCTACCCTTCAGTTTGTAAAGAAGGTGAAAATGGAACGCCATTTGGCCAAGCGATACAAGACGTCTTAGAATTTACATTAGAACACTGTCGTTCTTTAGGATTTGATACCTATATTGATCCTGAAGGTTATTATGGTTATGCTGAGTACGGCACTCAAAAAGAAATGCTAGCCATTCTTTGCCACTTGGACGTTGTACCCGAAGGTGATCGAAGCCTATGGAAGACAGATCCATTTGACTGTGTCGAAAAAGAAGGTCGTTTATATGGTCGTGGAACACAAGATGACAAAGGACCTTCCATGATGGCACTCTATGCAGTCAAAGCTTTGATGGATGCTGGGGTTACCTTTAACAAAAGGATTCGATTCATCTTTGGAACTGACGAGGAAACCTTATGGCGTTGTATGAATCGCTATAACGAACTCGAAGAACAAGCAACATATGGCTTTGCTCCAGATTCAAGTTTTCCACTGATTTATGCAGAAAAAGGCTTGTTACAAGCAAAACTCACTGGACCGGGAACTGATGAACTCAGTCTTGAAATTGGAAATGCTTATAACGTTGTGCCTGCCAGAGCAGCTTATAAAGGGGAATTACTTGAGTCTATAAAAGCTGAGTTAGATAAATTAGGTTTTGAATATGTTATCAAAGAAGATACATTGACAGTCTATGGTTTGGCTCAACATGCTAAAGATGCCCCACATGGCATCAATGCTCTTGTTCGACTTGCTAAAGCTTTACTACCTTATACTGAAAATAAAACCATTGACTTTTTAGCTAATTGTGTGGACGAAGATGGTAAAGGGTTAAACATTTTTGGTCCTATTGAAGACGAACCATCAGGTTATCTCTCTTTCAACGCTGCAGGTTTGACGCTTTCCAAAGCCTTGACAGAAGTTCGACTTGATATTCGTATTCCAGTTTTAGCTGATAAAGACGAATTGGTTAAACAATTATTAGAAAAAGCTAAAGCCTATGGCCTAACTTATGAAGAATTTGATTATTTAGCACCATTATATGTTCCTATTGACAGTGAGTTAGTAACAACATTAATGGATGTTTATCAAGAAAAAACCGGTGATCAAAGCCCTGCATTATCATCCGGCGGTGCAACCTTTGCGCGGACAATGCCAAACTGTGTTGCTTTTGGGGCCTTATTCCCAGATTCTATTCAAACAGAACATCAAGAAAATGAAAACATTGTGTTAGAAGATGCTTATAAAGCTATGGATATCTACGCAGAAGCTATTTATCGCCTAACACGTTAAAAAGGAGACTATTTAAATGACTAAACAAAAAATTGTTGTTGCATTAGGTGGAAATGCAATACTTTCAACAGATGCATCAGCTAAAGCACAACAAGAAGCTTTGATTTCAACATCAAAATCATTGGTTAAATTGATTAAAGATGGCAATGAAGTTATTGTTACTCATGGTAACGGACCACAAGTTGGTAACTTATTATTACAACAAGCAGCAGCAGATTCTGAAAAAAATCCTGCAATGCCATTAGATACTTGTGTGGCAATGACTGAAGGCTCTATCGGTTTCTGGCTCGTTAATGCTCTTGATAACGAACTTAAAGAACAAGGCATTGAAAAAGAAGTGGCTGCAGTTGTGACACAAGTTATTGTTGATAAAAACGACCAAGCATTCACAAATCCAACAAAACCAATTGGCCCATTCTTATCTGAAGAAGAAGCTAAAAAACAAATGGAAGAAACTGGAGCAAGCTTTAAAGAAGATTCAGGTCGTGGATGGCGTAAAGTGGTGCCATCTCCAAAACCAGTTGGCATCAAAGAAGCTAATGTTATTCGTAACTTAGTTGATTCAGGTGTTGTTGTTGTCAGCGCTGGTGGAGGCGGTGTCCCAGTTATTGAAGACCCAACAACTAAATTCCTCACTGGTGTAGAAGCTGTTATCGATAAAGATTTTGCGTCACAAACACTTTCAGAATTAGTTGATGCTGACCTCTTCATCGTCCTTACTGGTGTTGATAATGTCTTTGTTAACTTTAACAAACCAGATCAACAAAAATTGGAAGAAGTTACTGTTTCACAAATGAAAGAATACATTGGTCAAAATCAATTTGCACCAGGTTCAATGTTACCAAAAGTAGAAGCAGCTATTGCATTTGTTGAAAACAAACCAGAAGCAAAAGCAATCATTACATCTCTTGAAAACATTGACAAAGTTCTTTCAGAAGGTGCTGGAACAACTATCGTTAAAGGTTAATGACAAAGGCTTTGGGTTCTATTATTAGTCCCAAAGTCTTTTCTTTTGTCAAAATTATGGGAATATACTGAAAAATGAAAAAACTATTTTATTTTGCTAAAAATAGGTGTATAATATTCCTATTATTTTCGTTTTGATTTCACAATTAGTCAGGGCAAAAATAAAAAAATATTTAAGGAGGAGCTATGAAGAAAAGTTTTATTCATCAACAAGAGGAGATTTCCTTTGTTAAAAATACTTTTACACAGTATTTAATTGCTAAACTTGACGTTGTTGAAGTGCAAGGACCTATTTTAAGTCGGGTCGGGGATGGTATGCAAGATAATTTGTCTGGTATTGAAAATCCTGTATCTGTTAATGTCTTAAAAATTCCTGAAGCTCAATTTGAAGTCGTCCATTCTTTAGCCAAATGGAAACGTCATACCTTAGCACGATTTGGATTTAATGAAGGAGAAGGCCTTGTTGTTAATATGAAAGCCCTCCGCCCTGACGAGGATTCATTAGACCAGACCCATTCCGTCTATGTCGATCAGTGGGATTGGGAAAAGGTCATTCCTGATGGTAAACGTAATCTAGCTTATTTGAAAGAAACTGTTGAAACCATTTATAAGGTTATTCGTTTAACGGAATTAGCGGTAGAAGCACGTTATGACATTGAGGCTATTCTACCTAAAAAAATTACCTTTATTCATACAGAAGACTTGGTGAAACGATACCCGGATTTAAGTCCCAAAGAAAGAGAAAATGCCATTACCAAAGAATTTGGTGCTGTCTTTTTAATTGGTATTGGGGGTGAATTATCAGATGGCAAACCACATGATGGGCGTGCTCCAGATTATGATGACTGGACAAGTGAAACGGAAGATGGTTACCATGGTTTAAATGGTGATATTTTAGTTTGGAACGAGCAACTACAATCAGCCTTTGAGTTGTCTTCAATGGGCATTCGCGTGGATGAAGATGCCTTGAAACGACAAGTAGCTATAACGGGAGACTTTGAACGTTTAGAATTTGATTGGCATAAATCCCTTTTAAATGGCTTGTTCCCATTGACCATTGGTGGTGGAATCGGACAATCACGTATGGCTATGTTTTTATTGCGTAAAAAACACATTGGCGAAGTGCAAACATCTGTTTGGCCACAATCGGTTAGAGAAAGTTTTGACAATATCTTATAAGCACTATAATAGAAAGATAGTTTGACTATCTTTCTTTATTTTTCGTTCGTCTTGCAATTGACACATAATTTAATTTTTGTTAATATAAACAAGTCTAGGAATCTTCAAGAAGTGTTTTCTAGCAAATATAGACCTTTATAATGCCTACGGACAGGCGGGTCGAATGCCGAAGCGTGGTTTAAAAGCCACATTATTGATTGAGTTAACGCTCAAATTTTATAAGTTGATTACTTAATAATCAGTGTTGTCAAACACATCATCTTGTGAAACGGTCAATAAAGTACGTAATATTTGCACTTGAGAGTAGGAAACATAAGCCCCAGACACTCAGATAGAACAAACTAAAAAACGGCTAAATTCGATTGTAGAGCAGGTGAAAACCTGCTCTTTTTTGTATGATGTGCTTAAAATGTTAAAGAAAGTTAGCACTTGCTACTTTTTTAAGTCTCGATTAGGTATTGCCCTAACCATTTTTTGCAAAAGGAGAAAAATTGAATCAGAAAGATCAAACAAAAGCACCAATCTATCAAGGATTGGTTGACTTGAGAAAGAAAAGAATTGTTCCATTTGATGTGCCAGGTCATAAAAGAGGACGTGGAAATCCAGAATTAGTTGAGTTGTTAGGGGAAAAATGTGTTGGCATTGATGTTAACTCCATGAAACCGCTTGATAATTTAGGACATCCCGTTTCAATCATTCGAGAAGCTGAAGAATTAGCGGCAGATGCCTTCGGGGCTGCGCATGCTTTTTTGATGGTTGGAGGTACCACGTCTGCTGTTCAGGCTATGATTTTGGCTACTGTAAAAGCTGGGGATAAGATTATTCTTCCAAGGAATGTGCATAAGAGTGCTATTAATGCACTGGTTTTATGCGGAGCCATTCCCATTTATATTGAATTGAGCGTCAATCATAAAATCGGCATTGCGCTTGGTTTGGAAAACGATCGATTCGCCCAAGCCATTAAAGAACATCCAGACGCTAAGGCTGTTTTAATCAATAACCCTACTTACTACGGTATCTGTTCTGATCTTAAAGGATTAACTGACTTGGCTCATGCTGCTGGGATGAAAGTCTTGGTTGATGAGGCCCACGGTGCACACTTACCATTTACGGATAAATTACCTTTGTCCGCAATGGAGGCTGGAGCTGATATGTCTGCTGTCTCTATGCATAAATCAGGTGGTTCTTTAACCCAAAGTTCAATTTTACTGTTAGGACCTGGTATGAATCAGGAATATGTCCGTCAAATCATCAACTTGACGCAATCAACTAGTGCTTCCTATTTGCTCTTGTCTAGTTTGGATATTTCCCGTCGTAATTTGGCATCACGTGGAAAAGAATCTTTTGAAAAAGTGATTGAAATGGCTGAATATGCTCGTCGCGAAATTAATGCTATTGGGGGTTATTACGCCTTTTCTAAAGAGTTGGTTGATGGGGTTTCGGTCTATGATTTTGATGTTACAAAATTGTCAATCTATACACAAGGAATTGGGCTAACAGGTATTGAAGTTTATGACTTGCTTCGTGATGAATACGATATTCAAATTGAATTTGGTGATATCGGTAATATCTTAGCTTATATCTCTATTGGTGATAGATTACAAGATATTGAGCGATTGGTTGGGGCTCTTGCTGATATCAAGCGTCTACACGCGCGTGATGGGAAAGATTTGATGTCTGGTGAATACATTCAACCTGAGTTGGTTTTGACGCCACAAGAAGCCTTCTATGCAGAACGTGATAGTGTTCCACTTAAAGAGGCAATCGGACATGTCTGTGGTGAGCTAGTGATGGCTTATCCTCCAGGAATTCCAATTCTTGCCCCTGGTGAGCGTATCACTAAAGAATTGATTGACTACATCATCTTTTCAAAAGAAAGAGGCTGTTCTATTCAAGGAACAGAAGACCCTGATGTGAAATACATCAACATTATCAAGGAGGCCTAAGAAATGGATTTATGGTTTTCAGAAAGTCACACACCTGATGTGAAATTATCTGTCAGAACAGAAGAACAATTGTTTGTAGGAAAAAGTGAGTGGCAAGATATTTCTGTCATCAATACCCCATCTTTTGGCAAAATGTTGATCTTAAACGGTCATGTTCTTTTCTCTGATGCGGATAATTTTGTTTATAACGAAATGGTTGTCCATGTCCCAATGGCTGTGCATCCTAATCCCGAAAAAGTCTTGATTATTGGTGGAGGTGATGGAGGAGTTGCCCAAGTTCTTGAACTCTATCCTGATATCAAACAGATTGATATTGTTGAACCTGATGAAATGTTGGTGGATGTTTGTCGCCAATATTTTCCAGAGTTTGCTTCAGGTTTAGACGATGACCGTGTGACCATTTATCATCAAGATGGCTTGCGCTTTTTAAGAAACTGCGACAGTGATTATGACATTATTATCAATGATGCAACAGATCCCTTTGGCCATACTGAAGGTTTGTTTACCAAGGAATTCTATGGGAATAGTTACCGTGCTCTCAAAGAAGATGGTATCATGATTTATCAACATGGCAGTCCTTTCTTTGATGAAGACGAATCTGCTTTTAGAAGTATGCACCGCAAAGCCTCTCAAAGTTTCCCAATCAGTCGTGTTTTCCAAGCGCACATCCCAACAGCACCTTCAGGATACTGGTGTTTTGGCTTTGCTTCTAAAAAATACCACCCTATTGAAGATTTTAAGAAGGAAGACTGGAAAGCACGTCAATTAAAAACAGACTACTATTCAGCAAACTTGCATTTAGGTGCCTTTAGCCTACCAAGATATGTTGAAGATATTTTAGAAGAAGAGGAAGAAAAATAATGAGCCGTTTATTAGTGATTGGGTGTGGTGGCGTTGCCCAAGTTGCCATCAGTAAAATTTGTCAAGACCCAGAAACGTTCACAGAGATCATGATTGCTAGTCGCACCAAATCAAAATGTGATGACTTAAAAGCAAGATTAGAAAGTAAAACATCTGTTAAAATTGAAACAGCAGCCTTGGATGCCGATAAGGTAGATGATATCATTGCCTTGATTCAAGCCTATCAACCTAAAGCTGTTTTAAATGTGGCCCTTCCTTACCAAGATTTAAGCATCATGGATGCTTGTCTAGCAACAGGTGTTCACTATATCGATACCGCTAACTATGAATCAGAAGATACCGAAGATCCAGAATGGCGCGCAGTTTATGAAAAACGTTGCCAAGAATTAGGATTTACAGCCTACTTTGATTATTCTTGGCAGTGGGCTTATCAAGAAAAGTTTAAGGAAGCTGGTTTAACAGCCCTCCTTGGATCAGGATTCGACCCAGGAGTTACCAGTGTCTTCACAGCTTATGCCTTGAAACATTATTTTGACGAAATTCATACCATTGACATTCTAGACTGTAATGGTGGTGATCACGGTTACCCATTTGCTACCAATTTTAACCCAGAAATTAACCTTCGTGAAGTCTCAGCACCAGGATCATATTGGGAAAACGGGAAATGGGTAGAGGTTGAAGCAATGTCTATCAAACGTGAATATGACTTCCCAGAAGTGGGGCAAAAAGACATGTATCTTCTACACCATGAAGAAATTGAGTCACTAGCAAAACATATTCCTGGCGTTAAACGCATTCGCTTCTTCATGACATTTGGTCAATCCTACTTAACACATATGAAGTGTCTTGAAAATGTTGGTTTGCTTCGTACAGATCCTATTTCTTTTAATGGTCAAGAAATTGTTCCTATTCAGTTCTTAAAAGCCCTACTACCGGATCCTGCAAGCTTAGGCCCTCGCACAGTTGGAAAAACGAATATCGGTTGTATCTTTACTGGGGTAAAAGATGGTCAGGAAAAAACAATCTATATCTACAACGTTTGCGACCATCAGGAATGCTATCGTGAAGTGGGTTCCCAAGCCATCTCATACACTACAGGTGTGCCAGCGATGATCGGGACAAAATTAGTGATGAATGGCACATGGCAAGAAGCAGGTGTCTTCAACCTAGAACAATTGGATCCAGATCCGTTTATGGAAGCTTTAAATCAATATGGCTTACCATGGGTAGTTGTTGAAAACCCACAAGTGGTGGATTAATGAAATTAGAACAGGTGCCAACCCCTTCATATGTCATTGATGAAGGGCAATTAATCAAGAATTTAGAGATTTTAAAAAGTGTTCAAGATGAAGCAGGCTGTAAGATCTTATTGGCTCAAAAAGCCTATTCACTCTTTGCAACCTATCCTCTCATCGGGCAATACTTGGCGGGTACCACAGCAAGTGGCCTATATGAAGCAAAGTTAGGCCATGAGGAGATGGGTGGTGAAGTGCATGTTTTTGCACCCGCCTTTAAAGATGATGACATGAAAGAGCTCCTTGAGATTGCAGACCATATTGTCTTTAACTCTGAAAGACAATTACGTAAACATGCTGAGGCTTGTCACCATTCGGGTGTCAGTATCGGTTTACGTCTTAATCCAGAAATATCAACCCAAAATGATCATGACCAATACGATCCTTGTGCCTATGGCTCACGTTTTGGCGTGACCGAGAGTCACTTCCATCCTGAGGTTTTGGAGTTGATTGATGGTTTTCATTTTCATACCTTGTGTGAGCAAAACGTGGATGATTTAGTAACCACCCTCAAGGTTTTTGAAGCAAAATTTGGGTCTTATCTTCATCAGTTGAAATGGTTGAATCTCGGTGGAGGCCATCATATCACTCGAGCGGATTATGACCTGCCAACCCTTGTTCAAGAAATCAAACGACTCAAAGCAACCTATAACATTGACATCTATTTAGAACCTGGGGAAGCCATTGCCCTCAATGCAGGCTATTTAGCCACAGAAGTCTTAGATATTGTAGAAAATGGTATATCAACTTTAATCCTGGATGCCTCGGCAACCTGTCACATGCCAGATGTTATTGAGATGCCTTATCGTCCGCCATTGAAAGACGCCTTTGATGCTCAGGAAAAAGCTTTTACTTACAGATTATCATCCAATACCTGTTTGACAGGGGATATCATTGGAGACTATTCTTTTGAAAAAGCTGTTGAGATTGGCCAAAGACTTTATTTCCAAGATATGGCTATTTATTCATTTGTCAAAAATAATACTTTTAATGGCATTGGTTTGCCTAGTTTGTATCTGATGGATCAAAGTGGAGATTGCCACCTCATTAAATCCTTTACTTATGAGGATTTTAAAAGCAGATTATCTTAAAAAGGAGAGTAGACCATGAAAAGTCCAAAAACAATGGGTTTTCACATGCCAGCAGAATATGAAAAGCATCATGGAACCTTGATGATTTGGCCAACAAGACCTGGTTCATGGCCTTTTGAAGCTAAGGCTGCAAAAGAGGCTTTTAGTCGCATTATTCAGGTGATTTCTGAAAGCGAGCAAGTCTACCTTCTAGTGGAAAAGGCTTATCTACAAGAAGCTAAAACTTTTCTAGGAGATAAGCCCATTTATCTGGACATTCCCACAAATGATGCTTGGGCGCGTGACACGGGTCCGACCATTTTACGCAATGCTCAAAAAGAAGCCTTAGCCGTTGACTGGGCCTTTAATGCTTGGGGAGGCAGTTTTGATGGCCTTTATCAAGACTATGAGGCTGATGATTTGGTGGCTAGCCGCTTTTCAAAAGCCTTGGGAATTCCCCATTTTGATGCTCATCCTTTTGTATTGGAAGGCGGAGCCATCCACAGTGACGGTGAGGGAACAATTCTGGTTACCGAAAGCTGTTTATTAAGTGGTGGCCGTAATCCTAACTTAAGCAAAGATGAGATTGAAGCATCCTTAGTCAATTATCTGGGTGCTGAAAAAATCATCTGGTTACCTTATGGGATTTATCAAGATGAAACCAATGAACATGTTGATAATGTCTGTGCATTTGTTGGTCCTGCAGAATTAGTGTTAGCCTGGACAGATGATCAAGAGGATCCACAGTATGCTATGTCGAAAGCGGATTTGGATTTTTTGGCATCGCAAACAGATGCTAAGGGTCGTCCCTTCAAGGTTCATAAACTCTTGATTCCTAAAAAAATACAAAGGATTGAAGAAAGTGATTTACCTGGCTATGATTATGAGGAAGGTGAAGAGGAACGTCAAGAAGGTGAGCGCCTAGCGGCTTCTTATGTGAATTTTTATATTTGCAATCAGGCTGTTCTGGTTCCTCAATTTGATGATGTCCATGACCATCTTGCGCTTGAGTTGTTAGCGGAGCTTTTCCCTGATAGGAAAATTCAGGGCATCCCAGCTCGAGATATCCTTGTGGGTGGTGGTAATATTCACTGTATCACGCAACAAATTCCCCTATTTGAGAAAGGAGCTTTATGAGACAAGCTACAGTTGCTGCTATTCAAATGCAGTGTCACTTAGAGCCGGAAAAAAATATTGAAAAGGCAGAGCGTCTAGTTAGAGAAGCTGCAGCCAAAGGTGCTCAGATTATCCTTTTGCCAGAATTATTTGAACGTCCTTATTTTTGTCAGGAACGTCAATATGATTACTATCAATTTGCGACTGCTACGGAAGATAATTTGGCAATCAAGCATTTTAAGGCCATTGCCAAAGAACTCAGCATCGTCATTCCCATTAGTTTTTACGAAAAAGACGGTAATGTTCTCTTTAATTCCATCGCTGTTATAGATGCTGATGGGTCTATTCTTGGTGTTTACCGAAAAACACATATTCCAGATGATCATTACTATCAAGAAAAATTTTATTTTACACCTGGAAATACTGGTTTCAAGGTATGGGAAACCCGTTATGGAAACATTGGTATTGGTATTTGTTGGGATCAATGGTTTCCTGAAACCGCCCGTTGCCTTGCCCTAGCTGGAGCAGAACTTCTCTTATATCCAACAGCTATCGGGTCTGAACCAATTTTAGAGACTGATAGTAGTGGCCATTGGCAACGGACAATGCAGGGGCATGCTGCGGCAAATATCATTCCTGTGATTGCAGCTAACAGAATTGGTCGCGAAGTGGTGACACCAAGTATTGAGAATGGTCAGCAAGCTTCTGAACTTGTCTTTTACGGTTCTTCCTTTATGACAGACGAGACAGGTGCAATGATTGAGCTGGCTTCTAAAGAAGAAGAGTGTGTCTTAATGCATACCTATGATTTAGACAAAGGCACTCGTGAACGTCTGGATTGGGGTCTCTTCCGTGATCGTCGTCCAGAAATGTACAAAGCTATTAGCCGTTAAGGAATTGGAATGCATCCAATTCCTTTTTTCAATAGAAATTTGTCCTTTTAGGTTTGGTTCAATCCATAATTTTGTTATAATAAGTTTTATGAGAATTGTATCAGGTGAATTCGGTGGGCGTCCTTTAAAGACCCTGCAAGGAAAAACAACGAGACCAACCTCTGATAAGGTTCGGGGTGCTATGTTTAATATGATTGGTCCTTATTTTGACGGGGGTCGAGTCTTAGATTTATTTGCTGGTTCTGGAGCTCTGTCTATTGAAGCTATTTCGCGGGGAATGTCGGAAGCTGTTTTGGTTGAACGCGATCGCGGAGCGCAAGCCATTATCCAAGAAAATATTAAGATGACAAAGGCTGAGAAGCAGTTCAAACTCTTAAAAATGGATGCAAAGAAGGCCTTGTCACAGTTACATCAGCCATTTGACTTGATTTTTTTAGACCCACCTTATGCTAAAGAGGAAATTGTAGCCACTATTGAAACTTTAGATGAGAGAGGGCTCTTTTCTGAGGATGTCATGGTTGTTTGTGAAACGGATAAAGCTGTGCAATTACCTGAAGAGGTTGCATCTTTAGGCATTTGGAAAGAAAAAATTTATGGAATTAGTAAGGTAACGGTTTATGTCAGATAAAATTGGGCTATATTCTGGATCATTTGATCCTGTGACCAATGGTCACATGGATATCATTGCGCGTGCGAGCCAACTCTTTGATCATCTCTATATTGGAGTATTCTTCAACCCTGAGAAAAAAGGTTTTTTTGATCTAGAAACGCGGATCAATGTATTAAAAGAAGCCTTAGTGGACTATCCTAATATTTCTGTTGTTTCTGCGGCAGATAGTTTGGCAGTGGATTTGGCCAAATCATTAGGGGTCACGCACATGGTTAGAGGCCTTAGGAACCCAACTGATTTTGAGTATGAGTCAAATTTAGAGTTTTTCAATAATCGTTTGGATCCTAGTATTGATACGGTATATTTTATTGCTCACAATCTGATGCAGCCTATCAGTTCTAGTCGTGTAAAAGAACTGATTCACTTTAACTCTTCTATTGAGGGACTTGTTCCCCAATCCGTTATCAAGCAATTGGAGTCAATGAATGAAAGTAATCAAAACTTATAAATGGTGGGTGCTCTCCATCTTGTCAATGGTCTTAATTCTCTTTGCCTTATTTTTCCCACTGCCTTACTACATTGAAATGCCAGGGGGGGCTTATGATATTAGATCTGTCTTGAAGGTCAATGGCAAAAAAGATAATGAAAAAGGCTCCTATAACTTCGTAGCTGTAACAGTCAGTCATGCCACATTTGCTCAAATGCTTTATGCTTGGATGACACCATTCACTGAGATTTCATCAGCTGAAGATACAACTGGAGGATATAGTGATGCTGACTACTTACGCATTAATCAGTTTTACATGGAAACCTCTCAAAATAGTGCTATTTATCAGGCCTTAAAACTGGCTGATAAAGATGTTTCCTTGGATTATTTAGGGGTTTATGTCTTAGATGTAAGCAAAGATTCCACATTCAAAGGAAAACTAAACATCGCTGATACTGTGACAGCAGTCAATCATAAATCCTTTAAGAGTTCTAAAGAATTAATTGATTATGTGTCAGGTTTAAAACTGGGTGATAAGGTCAGTGTCCAATTCACTTCAGATGGTAAAGATAAATCTAAAAATGGTAAAATCATCAAACTCAAAAATGGCAAAAATGGTATTGGTATTGGCTTAACAGATCATACCAAGGTCCATACCGACCAAGACATTGTTTTTTCAACAGATGGTGTCGGTGGTCCTAGTGCAGGCTTGATGTTCACACTTGATATCCTGGACCAAATTAATAAAGAAGACCTGCGAAAAGGTCGTAAAATTGCAGGGACAGGTACAATTGATCAAGATGGCAGGGTTGGTGATATTGGTGGGGCAGGCTTAAAAGTTATTGCTGCTGCTAACGAGGGGGCGGAAATCTTTTTTGTGCCTAATAACCCAGTGGATAAAAAGCTCAAAAAACGTTATCCTGATTTAAAAACCAATTATGACGAGGCCAAAGAAGCAGCCAAACAAATTAAAACGAAAATGAAAATTGTTCCCGTAACAACAGCTAAAGAGGCCATAGATTATTTGAAAAAGACTAACTAAGCTTACAGCTTTTATAAACCATGATAAAACTTCTAGATTATTCTGGAAGTTTTTTGGATTAATAAAAGTAGTCAAAATAGTTGAATAAGAAGTAAATATGATGCTTATATCCTTTTTAGCAACGAAATTTTTTTAAAAGTTATTGACAGAAATGAAGAAAACGGTTACAATATGTTTTGTGAGACCGGTTCCATATAAAGTGAGAAAGGAGGCATTGGATATTATGGCGACAATAAAAGAAGTGGCTGAAGAGGCAGGAGTGTCTAAATCTACAGTGTCTCGTTATATTTCTCAAAATGGATATGTGTCAGATGAGGCTAGGGAAAAGATTAAAAAGGCCATTGAAAAGTTGCATTATAGTCCAAATCTGATTGCCCAATCCTTAAAAACAAAAAAAAATCAACTTGTCGGTTTGCTCTTGCCTGATATATCAAACCCATTCTTTCCACGCTTGGCCAGAGGGGCTGAAGTATTTTTAAAAGAAAAAGGCTATCGGGTCATGCTGGGCAATATTGGTCACAGTCAGACCTTAGAAGAAGAGTACATCGATATGCTACTTCAAAACAATGCAGCCGGTATTATTACCACTCATGATTTTACGCAAAATCATCCAGAAATTGACATCCCTGTCGTAGTGGTTGACCGCGTTGATAAACACAGTGAGTATGGTGTTTTTTCAGATAGTCATGAGGGGGGACGCTTGGCAGCTGAAATGGTTTATGAGGCTGGGACTAAGCAAGTGCTTTTAATAAGGGGCCCCTTAGATATGGCAACTAACTTAAATGAGCGTTTTAAAGCGAGTTTACATTATTTGAAAGAAAAGGGTGTTGATGTCAGGATTTGTGATAGTGGGAGTTTTGATTTTGAAACTATTCAAAATGAGGCTAAACGTCATTTAGATTATTTTGTTAATTGTGATAGTATTATTGCCCCATCAGATATTCATGCTATTGCCTATATTCATGAATTGCATGCACGTGGCAAAAAGATTCCCGATGATGTGCAAGTGATTGGTTACGATGATATTATAATGAGTCAATTTATTTATCCTTCCCTTTCCACCATTCACCAGTCATCTTATCAGATGGGACACCAAGCAGCGGAATTAATTTATAAGATTGCAAATAATATCCCAGTTGACGAAAAACGGATTAAATTGCCGGTTCATTTTGTCGAACGTGAAACATTAAGGAGGAAAAAATGAGTCGTATTGTAGTTATTGGTAGTATTTCAATGGATTTGGTCATGGAGACGAGTCGTATCCCTCAAGAGGGGGAAACAGTCTTTGGAAATCACTTTTCAATGGTTCCAGGAGGAAAAGGAGCTAACCAAGCTGTTGCCCTAGGACGTTTGAGTTCTGATCAGGATGATTGTACTATTATTGGATGCTTAGGTCAGGATTCATTTGGTCCCCTTTTGAAACAAAACCTAGTTGATAACAATTTAAATACAAGCTATGTGGGAACGGTACCATCATCTTCTGGAATTGCACAAATTACACTTTTCCAACAGGATAATCGCATTATTGTCTGTCCTGGTGCAAACGACTTTGTCAGCCCAGACCGATGGTCATCAGAATGGGAAGTGATTGAGCAAGCCGATTTGGTGATTTTGCAAAATGAGATTCCTCATCAAGCTAATAAAAGAATAGCATCCTATTGTAAGGAACATGGTATAAAAGTACTGTATAATCCAGCACCATCGCGTTCGACTGATAAAGAGATGATAGATTTGGTGGATTATGTCACTCCAAATCAGCATGAATGTCAGGAACTTTTTCCGGAGAGGACTCTTGAAGAAAATGTGATGGCCTACCCAAACAAACTGATTGTCACTTTAGGCAGCCAAGGTTCAATTTTTTTTGATGGTAGCAGTTTGAAGACAATTCCTGCTATTAAAGCAGATGTGGTTGATACTACGGGGGCTGGCGATACCTTTAACGGTGCCTTTGGCTTTGCTTTAACGAAACAGTTACCGATTGAACAGGCACTTCAATTTGCTACTTTGGCTTCACATTTATCGGTTCAGAAATTTGGTGCTCAGGGTGGCATGCCAACTTTAGAAGAAATGAGGAAACATCAGGCTTATGAAAAAACATGGGATTTTAAATAGTGACTTAGCAAAAATTGTTGATGACTTGGGACATACGGATCGGGTTTGTATTGGTGATTTGGGCTTGCCGATTCCTAGTGGTGTGCGAAAGATTGATCTGTCTCTAAAGGCTGGTTTTCCAAGTTTTCAAGACCTACTGGATGTCTATTTAGAGCATGTGCTTGTGGAAAAAATCATCCTAGCTGAGGAAATTAAGGAGCAGAATCCAGAGCAACTGTCTCAAATTTTAAGAAAATTGGATGATGGCGTCACTGTTGAATATGTCAGTCATGAGCAACTCAAGGCATTAAATCAAGACGTGAAGGCAGTGATTCGCACGGGTGAAAATACTCCATATTCAAATATCATTTTACAATCGGGTGTAACCATTTAGGAAGGTTGGGCTTCATGAAAATTGACATGAGAGGAATTTCCAAATCATTTGGGAGCAATAAGGTTTTAGAAAAAATTGACTTAAGTATAGCATCTGGTCAAGTTCATGCCCTAATGGGAGAAAATGGTGCGGGGAAGTCTACCTTAATGAATATACTGACAGGTCTATTTCCTGCTAGTCATGGGGATATTATCATTGATGGAAAAGAGATGACCTTTTCTAATCCACAAGAAGCTGAAGAATTTGGAATCAGTTTTATTCATCAAGAAATGAATACCTGGCCGGAAATGACTGTTCTGGAGAATCTATTTCTTGGTCGTGAGGTGAAAACACCACTCGGGCTTCTTGATCAAAAAGCAATGGCTAAAAAAGCTAAGGCTGCTTTTGAACGTCTAGGAGTGTCCATTCCCTTACACTGTCCCATTGGTGACCTGTCTGTTGGTCAACAACAGATGATTGAAATTGCCAAGAGTTTGCTATCAAAAGTTTCTTTGCTCATTATGGATGAGCCGACAGCCGCCTTAACTGATCGTGAGACGGAAAATTTGTTTAGGGTTATTAAAGGCTTGAAAGAAGAAGGTGTTGGAATTATTTACATTTCACACCGGATGGAAGAAATCTTTAAAATCACGGATTTAGTGACTGTTATGCGAGATGGCATTGTGGTTGATACGAAAAAAACCAGTGAAACGACCCCTTATGAACTGGTTAAGAAGATGGTTGGCCGTGAGCTTGAAGATTTTTACCCCGAAAAAAAGGCAAGCATTGGTGACATTGCTTTTGAAGTTGAAAACCTTACTGGTTCAGCTTTTCAAGATGTTTCGTTTAAGGTTAGAAAAGGTGAAATCTTAGGCTTTTCTGGCTTAATGGGAGCTGGCCGGACTGAAGTGATGCGTTCTATTTTTGGCCTAGATAAAGTAAAGTCTGGAAAAATAAAACTTAATGGACAAGCATTAAGCATTTCCAACCCTGCACAAGCTATCGCTCAAGGCATCGGATTTTTAACTGAAGATCGCAAAGCAGAAGGTTTAATCTTAGATTTTTCCATTAAAGATAATATGACTTTACCGAGTACCAAAGACTTCGTCAAACATGGATTATTTGATGAGAAAACAAGTACTATTTTCGTTCAGCAATTAATTGATCGCTTGCGCATCAAATCAGGTACACCCAAGATGACCGTTGGTCAACTATCAGGTGGTAATCAGCAAAAAGTCGTTTTAGCTAAATGGATTGGCATAGCCCCTAAAGTTTTAATTTTAGATGAGCCAACACGTGGTGTAGACGTTGGGGCTAAACGTGAAATTTATCAGTTGATTGATGAGCTTGCTGAAAGAGGTGTTCCTATTATTTTAGTGTCATCTGATTTACCTGAAATTTTAGGAGTCAGTGATCGTATCATGGTTATGCATGAGGGTCGCATTGCAGGAGAATTGAGCCGAGAAGAGGCAAGTCAAGAAAGTGTTATGCAATTGGCAACAGGAGGGCATTAAGTTGAAAAAAGTCATGAAATATTTCTCAGAGTTGACAACTCTGGTCGCCTTAATTGGATTAATGATTGTCATTACAATAATCAATCCTAATTTCTTAACCACCAATAACTTGTTGAATTTGTTACTGCAAGTCACTGCAAATGGATTTATCGCCTTTGGGATGACCTTTGTTATATTGACCGGTGGGATTGATTTATCTGTGGGGTCTATATTGGCCCTCTCAAGTGCTCTGACAGCAGGTTTAATTGCTAAGGGAACACCTGTTGGAATAGCTATTTTACTTGCATTAGCCCTAGGTGGTATCTTTGGCATGTTAAATGGTCTCTTGATTTCATACGGCAAACTTGCTCCATTTATTGTGACACTGGCAACGATGACTATTTTTAGAGGAGCTACCTTGGTCTATTCTAACGGAAATCCTATTACGGGAGGTCTTTCAGATAGTTTTACCTTCCAATTCATAGGACAAGGTTATATATTTGGAATCCCTTTTCCAGTCATTCTCATGTTCCTCGTATTTTTAATCTTGTATCTCTTGCTTCATAAGACAGCTTTTGGTAAATCTGTTTATGCCTTAGGCGGAAATGAAAAAGCTGCTTATATTTCCGGGATTAAATTAAATAAAGTCAAGATTGTGATCTATACCATATCAGGAATGATGGCAGCCATTTCAGGTTTAATCATTACGTCTCGTTTAAGTTCTGCTCAACCGACAGCAGGTGCAAGTTATGAGATGGATGCAATCGCTGCTGTTGTACTTGGCGGAACATCCTTATCTGGAGGAAAAGGTAGAATTCTAGGAACCTTAATTGGTGCTTTAATCATTGGGGTCTTAAACAATGGACTTAACATCATCGGGGTTTCCGCCTTTTGGCAACAAGTAGTCAAAGGTGTTGTTATTTTAATTGCTGTTCTTTTGGATCGTCTAAAAGTAGCAAAAGCTTCATAAATGAGTGTTTTTAAAAAAATATAAAAAGGAGATTGTCACATGAAATGTATCAAAAAACTAGGCTTTTTAGCTCTCTTCCTATCAATGGTATTGCTTCTGGGTGCCTGTGGTAAAACGGGGTTAGGAAACTCTTCCGCATCTTCCTCAAAGGAAGTCACCAAAAAAGCAGCTAAAGATTTGAAATTGGGAGTATCCATTTCAACAACTAACAATCCATACTTTGTTGCCATGAAAGATGGATTGGATAAATTTGCTGGTGAGAAAAAAGTGAGTTTGAAAGTTGCTGACGCGCAAGATGATGCAGCACGTCAAGCGGATGATATTCAAAACTTTATTAGTCAAAATGTTGATGCCATTTTGATTAATCCAGTTGATTCAAAGGCTGTCGTTTCTTCCATCAAAGCAGCTAATTCTGCCAATATACCTGTTATCTTAATTGACCGTGGTAGTGAAGGCGGAGACGTTTTAACAACCGTCGCTTCTGATAACGTTGAAGCTGGTAAAATGGCTGCTGAATTTGTGGTTAAAGAATTAGGTGAAAAAGCAAAAGCATTTGAATTGTCAGGTGTACCAGGAGCTTCCGCAACAGTTGACCGTGGTAAAGGCTTTAATAAGATTGCAAAAACAAAATTAGATATCCTTTCTAGTCAATCTGCCAATTTTGATCGTGCCAAAGCTCTCAATACAGCTCAAAACATGATTCAAGGCCATAAAGATGTTCAAGTTATTTTTGCCCAAAATGATGAAATGGCTTTGGGAGCAGCACAAGCTGTTAAATCAGCAGGACTTAAAGATATTCTGATTGTCGGCATTGATGGTCAACCAGATGCACATGATGCTATCAAGAATGGTGATATTACAGCAACAATAGCCCAACAACCAGCCAAAATGGGAGAAATTGCCATCCAAGCAGCAATTGACCACTATCAAGGTAAAAAAGTGAAAAAAACAACCGTTTCTCCTATCTATTTAGTCACCAAAGAAACTGTTGATCAATATAATTGGTAACCATTTTAAAACAGAGCTGTATGCTCTGTTTTTTCAGTTTGAAAGAAGTTATAGGTTTATGATTTCCTATTTTAAATAACAGAATTCGATGTCAAAAATGATATAATAGCCTTACTATCTGGTTTTAAAAGTGAACCCTATCCAGAAATAGAAAGGCAATCCATGCAGGAAATCATTCGTTTACTTCATCTCAATGATTTACATTCCCATTTTGAAGCTTTTCCTAAACTGCAACGCTTTTTTGAAAAAGCTTCGCAAAATCAAGATGAAGAAGTGATCAAACTGGACATCGGAGATAACATTGATCGAAGTCATCCTTTATCTGATGCGACCAAAGGAAAAGCAAATGTCCAACTGATGAATCAACTTGGAATAGATTTTGCTACAATTGGTAACAATGAAGGTATCGGTTTAAGTAAGGAAGATTTAAATCAAGTCTATGATGAGGCAAATTTTGAAGTCATTTTAGGAAATCTTGAAGATAATCATCAGCGCCCTAAATGGGCTTCTCCCTATGCCATTTACAGGACAAAAAAGGGAACGACCATTGCTTTTCTTGCCTATACCTTTCCCTACTACTGGACCTATGAACCTAATGGTTGGCAAGTCACAGACCCTATTGAAGCTTTAAAAAGAGATCTTCAATTGCCGGAAGTGGCATCTGCAGATATACGTATTCTCTTGAGTCATTTAGGCATCACTGTCGATGAAAGAATCACTGAAGAAGTGGACAATATCGATTTAATTATCGGAAGTCACACCCATCATGTTTTTGAAGATGGTGCTTGTTTAAATGGAACCTATCTAGCTGCTGCTGGGAAATATGGCCAGTATGTCGGTAACATTTCCATGGTATTAGAGAACCATCGGCTTCAGGAAATAGAAATTATTGCTCATGAAACCAGCCATTTTCCCAGTCTTCCTTCGGATCAAGAAGCGATTCAAGCTTTATTGAATGAGGGAGAGAGGCTTTTAGATGACCAGAGTATTCTGACGCTTGCAGAACCATTAAATCAAGAAAAAACACTGGATTTAGTGATGGAAGCTATGATGGATTATGCTCATGCCGATACTTGTCTGATTAACACTGGCTTGTTGGTGCATCCTCTGGACCAAAGGATAACTTTAAAATCACTTCAAAAAAGCTTACCGCATCAAATGCGCTTAGCACGTTTCGAATTAAGCAAAGAAAGTTTCGAAAAAATCTGCTTTGAGATTTGGGGACAGGCGGATTTGTTAAAAAATCAGGAAATTAGAGGGATGGGCTTCCGCGGCAAACAGTTTGGGGGACTATGTAGCCGTGGCTTTGCATACAAAAATGGAAAAATAGTGTATAATGAAACAGTTATGGGCAAATCGGATAAGATAAGTTTAGTTTTAGTCGATCAGTATTTTTTTGCTTCCTATTTTCCTAGTGTGAAGCAAGAATTGCCTACCTTGCTCTTCCCTGATCTTTTAAGGGAAGTTTTGGAAAAATACCTCAAAAATGAGAAGATGATCGGAAAGGAGTCCAATGAAAAAGGAAATTTCACCAGAAATGTATAACTATAATAAATTTCCTGGGCCAAAGTTCATTAGTTTTGATAATATCGTAAAAAGTGATGACTATACCTTCACTCTTTTGGAAAATGAAAAAGAGGCGTTTGATACAACCGCCTTTGAACAACGTTTCACTGAAATCTTATTAAAGTATGATTATATTGTTGGGGATTGGGGCAATGAGCAGTTACGTCTTAAGGGATTTTACAAAGACTCCAACGACATCAAAAAAACAAATCGCATCTCCCGTTTAGAAGACTATATTAAAGAATTCTGTAATTTTGGCTGTGCCTACTTTGTTTTAGAAAATCCAAATCCCATTGAAATCAAATTTGAAGAAGATAAGCCTATAAGACGTAAGAAATCAGCAAGACCTCAGAAACGACGGAATAAGGGAGAGGATGTGTTTACAATACATCCTAAGTCAAAAAGCAAAACGTCTAAAGAGAAATATCAAGAACCTCCTAAAAAGAGTAGACGTCGAAAAGATTTTCAAAAAGTTTCTGATAACAAACAAGAAGGCAAAAAACGTCAGTCTCCTGCTCCAAAGAACGACCATTTTATCATCAGAAAGAAGGATAATAATTCATGAAACCATCTATTTACAGCCTAACCAGAGATGAATTAATTGCTTGGGCACTTGAAAACGGTCAGAAAAAATTCCGTGCAACTCAAATTTGGGATTGGCTCTATAAAAAACGTGTCCAATCTTTTGAAGAAATGACCAATATTTCTAAAGACTTCATAGCTCTTTTAAATGAACATTTTTGTGTTAATCCCTTAAAACAAAGAATCGTCCAAGAATCAGCTGATGGAACGGTAAAATATCTCTTTGAACTACCGGACGGCATGTTAATTGAAACGGTGTTGATGCGTCAACATTATGGTCATTCCGTATGTGTGACAACTCAGGTTGGTTGTAATATTGGATGTACTTTCTGTGCAAGTGGTTTGATAAAAAAACAACGTGATTTAAACAATGGTGAAATTACCGCTCAAATTATGTTGGTTCAAAAATATTTTGACGAACGTGGTCAAGACGAACGTGTTAGTCATGTCGTTGTCATGGGAATCGGTGAACCATTTGACAATTACGATAACGTCATGAAATTTTTAAGAACGATTAACGATGATAATGGTTTAGCCATTGGAGCTCGACATATTACGGTATCAACATCTGGTCTCGCCCACAAAATTCGCGAATTTGCAAATGAAGGCGTTCAAGTGAATTTAGCTGTATCACTCCATGCTCCCAATAATGAATTACGTTCGAGCATTATGCGCATTAACCGTTCCTTCCCATTGGAGAAACTATTTGCAGCTATTGAATATTATATTGAGACGACTAATCGTCGTGTAACTTTTGAATATATTATGCTTAATGAAGTTAATGACGGCGTTGAACAGGCACAAGAATTGGCTGATTTAACTAAAAAAATCAGAAAATTGTCATATGTCAATCTTATTCCCTATAATCCTGTTTCAGAACATGATCAATATAGCAGAAGTCCTAAAGAACGAGTGGCAGCCTTCTATGATGTCTTGAAGAAAAATGGGGTCAACTGTGTTGTTCGTCAGGAACATGGAACAGATATCGATGCAGCATGTGGTCAGTTACGATCAAACACCATGAAGAAAGACCGTCAAAAAGTAGTGGCGGCAGTAGCTGATTAATGTCAACATTTTTTGATAATCCTAGGCGACTTTCAGTCAAGGTTATTCGCGTCATGAAAGCTCTAGCAATTCTTTACATCCTAGCTATTTGCATCATGTGCTTTATGCCTCAGCCACAACTCTTTGAAGATATCAAAACCCCCAATATTATTTATGTTGGAAGACTTCGATTTCTTCTGGTTCCCTTCAATTCTATTTTAGGGTTGGGCAAGGTCAATACACTATTTGAAGGTGTTTGGATATTCTGCCAAAATCTAATGAATGTCTTTCTTCTCCTTCCATTAGTTTATCTTTGTCATTTTTTGACAAGCAAATGGCACAGCTATGCTAAGAGTTTTCTTTTAGGTCTCACCATTAGCTTTAGTATCGAAATAACACAGTTACTCTTAGATGTAGCTATTAATGCCAATAGGGTTTTTGAAATTGATGATTTATGGACCAATGCTCTGGGGGCAAGCATTGCCTACGGACTTTTTCGTCTCACTCGTTCTTCTAAAATCTTGACATAAGAGTGCTCTCCTGATAAAGGAGAGACTTTTTTAGCGCATCATAAAATGAGAAAAATAGAAATTTTAAAGAAAGGTAATTCATGTCAATTATAAAAAATTTGTGGTGGTTCTTCAAACAAGAAAAAGTGCCCTATCTTATCGGTATTCTTTCTCTTAGTTTAGTAGCCCTTTTGAATTTGATTCCTCCCAAAATCATGGGATCAGTGATTGATGGTATCACAAGTGGACATTTAACCAAAGATGACTTGTTAATACAGTTGTTTTGGCTCTTATTAGCTTCAATTGCCATGTATGTCTTAAGGTATATTTGGAGAGTTTGTATTTTTGGGACCTCTTACCGTTTAGGAAGAATCATGCGTTTTAAATTGTTCGATCATTTTACCAGGATGTCTCCCTCTTTCTATCAAAAATATCGAACAGGTGATTTAATGGCTCACGCCACTAATGACATCAACTCTTTAACCAGATTGGCCGGGGGAGGGGTTATGTCAGCAGTGGATGCTTCCATTACAGCAATTGTCACCTTAGTCACCATGTTTTTTAGCATTTCATGGCAGATGACTGTCATTGCAGTCTTGCCTTTGCCCTTAATGGCTTATGCTACTAGTCGTTTGGGACGAAAAACTCACAAAGCATTTGGAGAATCTCAGGCAGCCTTTTCTGACTTAAATAATAAGGTGCAAGAAAGTGTATCAGGTATTAAAGTTACAAAATCCTTTGGTTACCAAGTTCAAGAATTGGACTCTTTTCAATCAATCAATCAAAAAACATTCCAGAAAAATATTAAAACCATGACTTATGATGTCATGTTTGATCCTCTAGTGCTTTTGTTTATTGGGGCTTCTTATGTATTGACCTTATTTGTAGGAGCTTACATGATCAAAGCCCAAACCATTACCATTGGTAATCTTGTCACCTTCATTACTTATCTAGACATGTTAGTTTGGCCCTTAATGGCTGTAGGCTTCCTATTCAATATGATTCAACGTGGTTCTGTTTCCTATGAACGTATTGAAGAGCTCTTAAATCAAGAATCTGACATCAAAGATCCAGAAAATCCTATTAAAACCATTCAAAATGGACAACTTAAATATGATATTAAGGCTTTTCAGTACAGTGACGAAGAAACACTCAGAGACATTCATTTTGCTCTTGAAAAGGGACAAACTCTCGGTTTAGTTGGTCAAACAGGATCTGGGAAAACGACCCTTATTAAACTCTTGTTAAGAGAATATAATGTTACAGAAGGTTCTATTTCATTAAATGGTCATCCGATTGAGAATTATCGTTTAAAAGACCTAAGACAATTAATTGGCTATGTGCCTCAGGATCAATTTTTATTTGCGACTAGCATTCTCGAAAATGTTCGATTTGGGAATCCGGATTTGTCAGTGGAAGCTGTTCAAAAGGCTACCAAACTCTCTCACGTTTATGAGGATATCCTGGCAATGCCAGATGGTTTTAACACCTTGATCGGTGAAAAAGGTGTTTCCTTATCTGGAGGACAAAAACAACGACTTGCCATGAGTCGCGCAATGGTTTTAAATCCGGAAATTCTTATTTTGGATGATTCCTTGTCAGCCGTTGATGCGAAAACGGAATTTGCTATTATTGAAAATCTTAAAGATACCCGCAAAGATAAAACAACTATTATTACGGCACACCGTCTCAGCGCCGTTGTACACGCTGATATCATTTTAGTCATGCAAAATGGTCGCATTATTGAACGTGGTCGCCATGAAGACTTAATTCAAAACAATGGTTGGTATGCCAAAACTTATGTATCACAGCAAATGGAAATGGAGGTGGAAGGAGATGTACAAGGCTAGTCAGTGGCAAGTGTTCAAACGTTTGATGTCTTATTTAAAACCATATAAATGGCTGACAGCGGCAGCTCTAAGCCTATTACTTTTGACAACAGTTGTTAAAAGCTACATCCCTTTAGTAGCCTCTTACTTCATTGATCATTATTTGGATCATATGAATCAGACTGCTTTTTTGATACTGATTGCCTATTATGGTCTCTATCTATTGCAAAGTTTTATTCAGTATTTTGGAAATCTATGCTTTGCTAAAGTTTCTTATAGCATTGTAAGAGACATTAGAAGAGATGCATTTGCTAACATGGAACGTTTAGGAATGTCTTATTTTGATAAAACGCCTGCTGGCTCAATTGTTTCTCGTATTACAAATGATACAGAGGCCATCAGTGAGATGTTTTCTGGTTTATTATCTAATTTTATTTCAGCTATCTTTATTTTTACCGTAACTCTTTATACCATGTTAACTTTGGATGTCAAACTGACAGCTATTATCCTGATTTTTCTGCCTTTTATTTTTATTTTAGTCAATGCCTATCGCAAAAAATCAGTTCAGGTTATTGCTAAAACGCGTAGCCTTTTGAGTGATATTAATGCTAAATTGGCTGAAAGTATTGAAGGTATTCGGATAATTCAAGCCTTTGGTCAGGAAGAGAGATTAAAAGATGAGTTTGAGTTAATCAATGAAGAACATTTGACCTATGCTAATAAATCTGTAGCCTTGGACAGTCTCTTTTTAAGACCAGCAATGTCATTATTAAAATTATTGGCTTATGCCGTTTTAATGACCTATTTTGGCTTTAAAGGGATGCAAGGTGGATTGACGGCAGGTATTATGTACGCCTTTATTCAGTACATCAATCGTCTTTTTGATCCACTGATTGAGGTGACACAAAATTTTTCAACCTTACAAACCTCGATGGTTTCTGCTGGCCGCGTCTTTAAGTTGATTGATGAAGAAATTTATGAGCCCGCACAAGACGGACAGGTAATGGAAGTAGAACAAGGTGATATTGAGTTTAAAAATGTCTCTTTTTCTTACGATGGTAAACAAAAGATACTGGATCAGATTTCCTTTAAGGTTAATAAAGGTGAAACAATCGCTTTTGTTGGTTCTACCGGTTCGGGGAAATCATCTATCATTAATGTTTTTATGAGATTTTATGAATTTCAGGAAGGCCAGGTCTTAATAGATGGCATAGACATTCGTCGCTATAGTCAAGAAGCATTGCGACAATCCATTGGTTTAGTTTTACAGGATCCATTCCTATATCATGGAACAATTGCTTCAAATATTAGAATGTATCAAGATATTAGCGATCAAGAGGTAAAAGCAGCGGCTGAATTTGTGGATGCAGATCAATTTATCCAAAAATTACCAAATCAGTATGATGCCAAAGTGACAGAACGTGGGTCAAGTTTTTCTACTGGACAACGACAACTATTAGCTTTTGCACGAACAGTAGCAAGTAAACCTAAAATATTAATTTTAGATGAGGCAACAGCTAATATTGATTCAGCAACAGAAGAGATAGTTCAAAGGTCACTAGCTAAAATGCGACAAGGTCGAACAACCATTGCTATTGCTCACCGATTATCAACCATTCAGGATGCCAACTGCATCTATGTTCTAGATAAAGGTAAAATCATAGAAAGTGGCCGTCATGAGGAACTGCTTGAAAAACAAGGGACTTATTACAAAATGTATCAATTGCAAGCTGGCATGATGGACAATGCATAAACAACTAGAATTTCTAGTTGTTTTTTAGTGCTTCAAACATAGCAAGACTAGTAAAGCAAGACTTAAAAAGGGTAAAAAAGGAATTTTTCTTTTTTTCTGGACAAGACAAAAGGCTAAGCCTAAAATGCTAGCAATTTGGATAATCCAGAGTGTCATTTTCAGATTGTAGACTAAGGCTATGCTAGCTAAATAGAGGAGATCTCCATTTCCGATAACTGCTGGCCAAATGGTGCATAGTAAGGCTATCAAAAGAAAGAAGAAGACGAGCAAGTTCCATTCATAGAAAGGAAGAAGTATCATAAAAGAAAAAATCCAGATTATAAAAGGGTAAGATTGTGTCTTCATATCGTAGAGTGATAAAAGGATGGAAATGGAAATCATATAGACATCTATCCATGATAAAAAAAGATGTTGCTGGGCACACCAAAAGATGAGACCCATGACTAACTCAATCAAGCTATAAACTGGAGAGACCCGCTGCTTACAAAAAGCACATTTAAAGCCTGTCATTAAGACAGAAAAAATAGGTATCAACTGCTGTGCTTTTAGTGAATGCTTACAGTTGTCACAATGACTTGGCGGCCAAATAATTGAGTTTTCAGGGAACCTATTCCAAATAACCCCCATAAAAGAACCAAGACTTGCTCCTAAACAAAAAAATAAAATAGGTATCATACTTTTACTTTCGAAAAAATAACACTATTTTCATAAAAATTAGGAAAGCGATTGCCTTATCATCTTGAAATTGAGATTAGAATTTGCTAAACTTTAAGTATATGAAAACACTATTTGATGTGCAACAATTACTGAAACATTTTGGCATTTACATTTATATTGGTAAGCGTCTCTATGACATTGAAATGATGAAAATTGAACTTCAACGCTTATTTGATAACGGCTTAATTGAAAAAAATGATTACTTAAATGCGGAATTAATTTTGCGACGTGAACATCGCTTAGAATTAGAAAAAGAAGGACGAAAGAATGAGTCATAAATTATTAGGAATTGATCTTGGTGGAACAACCATTAAATTTGGAATATTGACACTTGAAGGTGAAGTGCAGGAAAAATGGGCCATCCAAACGAATATTTTGGAAAACGGAATGCATATTGTTCCTGACATTGTTGCCTCAATTAAACATCGTTTAGAGATGTATGGGTTATCTAAAGACGATTTTATCGGTATCGGCATGGGTTCCCCAGGTGCTGTTGACCGGACCAAAAATACAGTCACAGGTGCTTTTAATTTGAACTGGAAAGACACTCAAGAAGTTGGTTCTGTGATTGAAAGCGAACTTGGTATTCCATTTGCCATTGATAATGATGCCAACGTAGCTGCGCTTGGAGAACGATGGGTAGGTGCCGGTGATAATAACCCAGATGTTGTCTTTATGACGCTAGGTACTGGTGTCGGCGGTGGTATCATTGCGGATGGGAATCTCATTCATGGTGTAGCCGGAGCAGGTGGCGAAATTGGTCACATGATTGTGGAACCAATGAATGGTTTTGCTTGTACTTGTGGTTCTTACGGTTGTTTAGAAACAGTTGCTTCTGCTACTGGAGTAGTGAAAGTGGCTCGACTCTTAGCTGAAAGTTATGAAGGTAGTTCGGCAATTAAAGCCGCAATTGATAACGGTGAAGAGGTAACAAGTAAAGACATTTTTGTGGCTGCTGAAGCGGGGGATACTTTTGCAGATTCTGTTGTTGAAAAAGTGGCTTTTTATCTTGGACTAGCATCAGCAAATATTTCAAACATCCTAAATCCAGATTCTCTTGTCATTGGTGGTGGCGTCTCTGCAGCAGGTGAATTTTTAAGGTCCAGAATTGAACGTTATTTTATGACTTATACTTTCCCACAAGTAAAAGCTTCAACCAAAATAAAAATTGCAGAACTTGGCAATGACGCTGGTATTATTGGTGCAGCTAGTCTTGCACGTCAGTTCATTAAAGAATAGGAGAAAAAATGTCAACAGTTACACTAATTATTTGGGGACTATTATTTGCAACATTAGCTTATTTTGCATGGAACTATTTTGCCTTTAAACGTATGGCACAGCAAATTGATAATGATACCTTTAAGGAAATGATGCATAAGAGTCAAATTATTGATTTGAGAGATCCAGCTGCCTTTAGAAATAAACATATTTTGGGTGCTAGAAACTTCCCTTTACAAACTTTCGATGCCTCTATTAAATCCTTACGCAAGGACAAACCAATCTTGGTATATGAAAATGCAACAAGTCGAATTGCACCAAGTGCTCTCAAAAAGTTAAAAAAAGCAGGATTTACTAACTTGTACTTATTGAGAGATGGCATTGATTATTGGGACGGTAAAACAAAATAATAAGGAAAGAGAAATCAGTATGAACTGGTTTCTTTTCTTTTTTTAGAATATTTTCATGTAAAAAACATTTGTAGACCTGAAAACATTTACAATTTGTCAATCTCTGTTTTTTGAAAAAAATTGTGATATACTTGTTTAGTTAAAAATATATTATGCTACAAGAGGAAAACATGACAGAATTAAGAAACGATATCCGTAACGTTGCCATCATCGCCCACGTTGACCACGGAAAAACAACATTAGTAGATGAGTTGTTAAAACAATCTCACACCCTTGATGAACGAAAAGAGCTCCAAGAGCGTGCGATGGATTCCAACGATATTGAGAAAGAACGTGGTATCACAATTCTTGCCAAAAATACCGCTGTTGCATACAATGATGTTCGTATCAACATCATGGACACACCAGGTCACGCGGACTTCGGTGGTGAAGTAGAACGTATCATGAAAATGGTTGATGGGGTTGTCCTCGTTGTTGATGCATACGAAGGAACAATGCCACAAACACGTTTTGTTTTGAAAAAAGCATTAGAACAAGATTTAGTTCCTATTGTCGTTGTTAATAAAATTGATAAACCATCTGCTCGTCCAGCTGAAGTTGTTGATGAAGTTTTAGAGTTGTTTATTGAGTTAGGAGCTGATGATGAGCAATTGGAATTCCCAGTTGTTTATGCATCTGCTATTAATGGAACATCATCGTTATCTGATGATCCAGCTGACCAAGAGCATACTATGGCTCCAATCTTTGATACCATTATTGATCATATTCCAGCACCGAAAGATAACTCTGATGAACCATTACAATTCCAAGTGTCATTACTTGATTATAATGACTTTGTCGGTCGTATCGGTATTGGTCGTGTTTTCCGCGGTACCATTAAAGTTGGAGACAATGTTACCTTATCTAAATTAGATGGTACAACAAAAAATTTCCGAGTGACAAAACTATTCGGTTTCTTTGGTTTGGAACGTCGCGAAATTCAGGAAGCAAAAGCAGGTGATTTGATTGCAGTATCTGGTATGGAAGATATCTTTGTCGGCGAAACAATCACACCTACAGATGCCATTGAGCCATTACCAATTTTACGTATTGATGAACCAACTCTCCAAATGACTTTCTTGGTTAACAATTCACCTTTTGCGGGACGTGAAGGTAAATGGGTAACTTCTCGTAAAATTGAAGAACGCCTTTTAGCGGAATTACAAACAGACGTGTCACTTCGCATTGAGCCAACAGATTCACCTGATAAATGGACGGTTTCTGGTCGTGGAGAGCTTCATTTAGCTATTTTAATTGAAACCATGCGTCGTGAAGGTTATGAATTACAAGTGTCGCGTCCAGAAGTTATCATCAAAGAAATTGATGGTGTTAAAATGGAGCCATTTGAACGTGTTCAAATTGACACTCCAGAAGAATACCAAGGTGCCATCATTCAATCCCTTTCAGAACGTAAAGGTGATATGTTAGACATGCAGATGGTTGGTAATGGCCAAACACGTTTGATTTTCTTAATTCCAGCTCGTGGATTGATTGGTTACTCAACTGAGTTTCTATCAATGACTCGTGGTTACGGAATCATGAACCATACATTCGACCAGTATTTACCTGTTGTCCCAGGTGAGATTGGTGGTCGTCACCGCGGAGCCTTGGTTTCAATTGATCAAGGTAAAGCAACAACATATTCTATCATGCGTGTCGAAGAACGTGGAACCATTTTCGTAAACCCTGGAACAGAAGTTTACGAAGGAATGATTATTGGTGAACACTCTCGTGACAATGACCTTGGTGTTAACGTGACAACTGCGAAACAAATGACCAATGTGCGTTCTGCTAATAAAGACCAAACATCTGTTATTAAAACACCACGTATTTTAACTCTTGAAGAATCTTTAGAATTTTTAAATGATGATGAATACATGGAAGTAACACCTGAATCTATTCGTTTGCGTAAGCAAATTTTAAACAAAGCAGCGCGTGATAAAGCTAATAAAAAGAAAAAATCAGCTGAGTAATTAGTATTCAGAAATGATTAAGAAACATAAGATTTTTAAAAAGTTATCTTTTTAAAAGTCTTTTTGTGTCTTATCTTGAGATTTGATTTAGAATGAGAGGCCAGATTGTTCTATTTAATTATAGCCATATTAATTCTATCCTATTACATCTTTATGGCACCGAAAAGTGTTCGTAATACATTAACCATGATAGGTTTGGTTGCTTTAGTGGCTTTACTTATCGTTCTAGCAGGAATGAGTGTCCTTAAAATTTTGCAAACACCACCGGAAATCTTTATTGTTCTTGCCATGATTGCCTTGGCATATTTTTCAATTAAAGATATTCTCAATCTGCCAAAAAAATAAGGAGAAGAACGACGGAACTCTTATGAGTTCAGTCGTTCTTTTGATGTCATCTTACAATTGCTACCATTTGCTAAACCTTGAAAAAGCAAGAAAATAAGGGTAAAATAGATAGGAATTAGAATAGGTAGAGTGGTTATATGAAAGAATGTAAAACGTTTAATAACAAAAAAGTATTAATTCTAGGTTTGGCAAAATCTGGTGAAGCTGCTGCAAGATTGTTGTCTCGTTTAGGTGCTATTGTCACTGTCAATGATGGCAAAGCTTTTGAAGAAAATCCAGCAGCTCAATCTCTTTTAGAAGAAGGCATTAAAGTGGTTTGTGGTAGTCATCCATTGGAGTTGTTGGATGAAGACTTTGCAGTAATGGTTAAGAATCCTGGCATTCCTTATCAAAATCCAATGGTAGAAAAAGCTCTTTCTAAAGGTATTCCGGTATTAACTGAAGTGGAGCTAGCTTATCTTATTTCTGAGGCCCCGATTATTGCTATCACTGGCTCAAATGGAAAAACAACTACAACAACCATGATTGCAGATGTTTTAAATCATGGAGGAAAATCAGCCTTACTTTCAGGTAATATCGGCTTTCCTGCTTCTGAAGTGGCAATGACTGCAAGTCAAGATGATATCCTCACTATGGAACTGTCTTCATTTCAATTGATGGGAATCAAAGACTTTCACCCTCACATCGCACTGATAACTAATCTGATGCCAACACATCTTGATTACCATGGTAGTTTTGATGCTTATATCCAAGCTAAATGGAACATTCAAAACAATATGACAGCTGATGACGTGCTCATTTTGAATGCAGAGCAAGAGCAAACAAAAGAACTGGCACAAAAGACACAAGCAAGCTTGGTCTACTTTTCAAGTAAAGAAAAAGTTGAAGGAGCTTATCAGGAAGATGGCAAACTCTTCTATAAAGGGGAGTATATTATGGATGCCCAATCTTTAGGTGTGCCTGGCTTACATAATGTTGAAAATGCTCTAGCAACTATCGCTGTTGCCAAACTTTCTGGTATTTCGAATCAGGCAATTGCTGAAACCTTATCAAGTTTTGGTGGTGTAAAACATCGTTTACAAAAACTTGGAACCATCAAGGATGTCGCTTTTTATAACGATAGCAAATCAACCAATATTTTAGCCTGTCAAAAAGCCTTATCAGGTTTTGATAATAATAAGGTGATATTAATTGCTGGAGGACTAGACAGAGGTAACGCATTTGACACTTTAATTCCCGATATAAAAGGCTTGAAAAAAATGATTCTCTTGGGGGAATCTGCCGAAAAAATGAAAGTGGCAGCTGAAAGTGCGGGCGTGGGTTATCTAGAGGCAAAAGATGTGGCTGACGCTACCAGAATTGCCTTTGAACAAGCGCAACCAGGAGATATTATCTTATTAAGTCCTGCAAACGCAAGTTGGGATATGTATCCAAATTTTGAAGTTCGTGGTGATGAATTTATCGAATCCTTCCAACAATTAAAAGGAGACACGGAATGACCAAACGGATACTTTTTACAGGTGGAGGGACAGTTGGTCATGTGACTTTAAATCTGATATTAATCCCAAAATTCCTTAAAGATGGTTGGGAAGTTCATTATATTGGTGATAAAAAAGGCATAGAATACCAAGAAATTCAGAAGTCAGGATATCCTGTGACCTTCCATGCTATCAAGACTGGCAAGTTAAGACGGTATTTTTCATGGCAAAACTTGATTGATGTCTTCAAAGTTGCTACAGGGCTACTACAATCTCTTGTCATTATAAATAAGGTCAAACCACAAGCCTTGTTTTCAAAAGGTGGATTTGTATCAGTTCCACCGGTTATTGCCTCAAGACTGATGGGAGTGCCCGTTTTTGTCCATGAGTCTGATTTATCAATGGGCTTGGCCAATAAAATCGCCTTAAAATTTGCTTCAACCATGTATACAACATTTGAATCTCAAGTAACAAATCCTATAATCAAACACATTGGAGCCGTTACCAAAGTGTCAAAAGAGAGTGGAAACTATTTGCCTGAATTATCAGATATTCAGAATAAATTCAACCCTCAATTTAAGACGCTTCTCTTTATTGGTGGGTCAGCAGGGGCAAAAGTTTTTAATCAATTGATCACAAATAATCCTGACTTAACAAAAGCCTTTAATGTGATTAACATAACAGGTGATTCACAATTAAATGAACTGTCACAAAATCTCTACCGTGTTGACTATGTGACGGATTTATATCAACCTTTGATGCAATTAGCAGATCTTGTTATTACGCGTGGAGGATCGAATACCCTTTTTGAACTTTTAGCGATGCAAAAACTACATTTAATTGTTCCATTAGGAAAAGAAGCCAGTCGTGGAGATCAACTGGAAAATGCTAACTATTTCGAAAAGCAAGGTTATGCGCGTCAGCTATCGGAAGAACTACTCAACCCTGAGACCTTAATAAGTGAGGTTCATTATTTACTGGAACATCAAGATCAGTTTAGAAAGGCTATGTCAGAATCACAAGAAATCAAATCACCCGATGTGTTTTATGATTTGTTAAAAAATGATATAAGCTTGAAGGCAAAAGGAAAATAAATGTCCAAAAAGAAAAACTCACCAACTGAAAAAGAGCCAATAGTCTTAACAGAGTGGCAAAAACGAAATCTTGAATTCCTTAAAAAAAAGAAAATTCAGGAAGAAGAAGAAAAGAAACTAAAAGAAAAATTAGCAAGTGAGAAGAAAGCGCAACTTCTCCAAAATAACCTGACAGAGGAAACACCTGAAGACAGTTCTAAAACGTCATCAGATGATAAAAAAGAACAAGCAACTAAGAAAAAAGAAAAGCCTCTAAAGGTAAAAAAAGAAATGAGTCAAAGACAAAAAGCCTTTGTGAAGGCTTTGCCTGTTCTCAGCATCAGTTTATTCTTTTTGTTAGGTTCTCTCTTTTTCTTATCTCCATATAGCAAAATGAAAGATTTTGCAGTGGTGGGAAATAAACATACCACCTTAGCGGAATTGAGTGAACAAAGTCGCATTAAATCAAGTGATTATTTTTTGAAAGTCCTCTTTTCTGCTCAAAAATATGAAAAAGCAATTATGACATCTAACCCTTGGGTTAAAGATGTTTCTTTAGACTATGCCTTTCCAAATCATTTTACTTTCAATGTCAAAGAATACACAATTATTGCCTATGCACAGGTTCAAGAAGGATTTCAACCTATTTTAGAAAATGGTGTTCGAGTCACTGTAGTCAATCAAAGTCAGCTTCCAAAAGATTATTTAATTATCAATTTGGAAAATGAAAAAGCAATCCAAGACTTAATCAAATCCCTTACAACACTACCAAAAAAATTAGTTGAAGATATAAAATCTATTTCTCTAGCAAATTCCAAGTCAACGGCTGATTTGTTGATTATTGAAATGCATGATGGCAATACTGTTCGAGTACCTCAGTCGCAAATTGAAAAAAAATTACCTTACTACCTCAAAATAAAAAAACATTTAGAAGGTACAAGTATCGTTGATATGGAAGTGGGTATTTATTCAACAACCAGTGACATAGAAGCAAAACAAGCAGAAGTTAGCAAATCAAAAGCAGAAGAAAATCAAGCCAATTCTTCAGAAGCGCAAGCGGAAACGGAAACAACTAATCCATCTATAGCTACCGATCCAAGTACAAACACACAGGAACAAAATCCGACGGATGTATCAACGCAACCTACCTCTGAAACAAGTACCGATCAAACAGAACAATCTAGCGCTTCAATCGATTAAAAAAAGTTGGTAGAATTGACTTCTAGAGCAATTCATTAAATTGACAAAAAAGATTAAGTTTATATAACAAAATGCGTAAAATGTTATCATTTTACGTTTTTTTGTGATATAATATGCACTGAATAATTCTGTTTTTGACAGTATTTAGAATAGTAAAAGTTTGGAAAGATAGTGAGGTCAAGTGAATGGCTAGAAATGGCTTTTTTACTGGTTTGGATATAGGAACTAGCTCGATTAAAGTTTTAGTAGCAGAATTTATTTCAGGCGAAATGAACGTTATTGGCGTTAGTAATGTCCCTAGTACAGGCGTAAAAGACGGTATAATTATTGATATTGAAGCAGCTGCGGTTGCTATTAAAACAGCAGTAGAACAAGCAGAAGAAAAAGCAGGAATGACCATTGAGAAAATCAATGTCGGTCTACCAGCTAATCTTCTTCAAATTGAACCTACTCAGGGCATGATTCCGGTGCCAAGCGAATCAAAAGAGATAAAAGACGAAGATGTTGATAGCGTTGTGAAGTCAGCACTTACAAAAAGCATCACACCAGAACGTGAAGTTATTTCATTGGTACCTGAAGAATTCATTGTAGATGGTTTCCAAGGTATTCGTGATCCACGTGGAATGATGGGAATTCGCCTTGAGATGCGTGGCTTGATTTACACAGGCCCAACCACTATTTTGCATAATTTACGCAAAACAGTTGAGCGTGCAGGAATAAAAGTAGAAAATATTATCATTACACCACTTGCAATGGCTCGTTCAGTTCTTAACGAAGGCGAACGCGAATTTGGTGCGACTGTCATTGATATGGGTGGGGGTCAAACGACTGTGGCCTCAATGAGAGCACAAGAGTTACAATACACTAATATCTATACTGAAGGTGGCGACTACATCACTAAAGATATTTCTAAGGTTCTTAAAACATCAATGTCAATCGCTGAAGCATTGAAATTCAACTTTGGCCAAGCCAATGTGAATGAAGCAAGTTTGACTGAGACCGTTAAAGTGGACGTTGTCGGCAGTGAAGAGCCAGTTGAGGTGACCGAGCGCTACTTGTCAGAAATTATTTCTGCTCGTATCCGTCACATTTTAGATCGTGTTAAACAAGATTTAGATCGTGGACGATTACTTGACTTACCTGGTGGAATTGTTTTAATTGGTGGTGGAGCAATCATTCCTGGGGTTGTTGAAATAGCTCAAGAAATTTTTGGCACAACTGTTAAATTGCATGTTCCAAACCAAGTTGGTATCAGAAATCCAATGTTTGCCAATGTGATTAGCTTGGTTGAATATGTTGGAAAAATGTCTGAAGTTGATGTTTTAGCACAAAGTGCGGTGTCTGGAGAAGAACTCTTAAGACGCAAACCAGTTGATTTTTCAGGACAAGAATCATACATTCCAAACTACAACGAATCTAACCAAACACAAGTTCCAAATTATAGTACTGCTAATCAAAAACCACTTGAGTATGGGACACAAGAACCTGCTACACCGAAACCAGGAATCACAGAACGCGTTCGTGGTATATTTGGAAGCATGTTTGATTAACAGTTGAATAAAAGTATAGTAATAAAGTGAGGATATAAAATGGCATTTTCATTTGATACAGCATCAGTACAAGGTGCAATCATTAAAGTTATTGGTGTAGGTGGCGGTGGTGGCAACGCCATCAACCGTATGATTGACGAAGGGGTTGCAGGCGTTGAATTTATCGCTGCAAATACAGATATTCAAGCCCTTAGCTCATCAAAAGCAGAAACTGTTATTCAGTTAGGCCCTAAATTAACACGTGGTCTTGGTGCGGGAGGTCAACCTGAGGTTGGTCGTAAAGCAGCTGAAGAAAGCGAAGAAGCTTTGACTGAAGCTATGACTGGTGCAGATATGGTATTCATTACAGCAGGAATGGGTGGTGGATCAGGTACTGGTGCGGCCCCAGTTATTGCACGCATTGCAAAAAGCTTAGGTGCCTTAACCGTAGCTGTGGTAACCCGTCCTTTTGGATTTGAAGGTAACAAACGTGGCAACTATGCTATTGAAGGTATCCAGGAATTACGTGAACAAGTTGATACGTTATTAATTATTTCGAACAACAACTTACTTGAAATCGTAGATAAGAAAACACCATTATTAGAAGCCCTTAGTGAAGCTGATAATGTTCTTCGTCAAGGTGTACAAGGTATTACCGATTTGATCACTAGCCCAGGTCTTATCAATCTAGACTTTGCCGATGTCAAAACAGTTATGGCAAATAAAGGGAATGCATTGATGGGTATTGGTATTGGTACCGGTGAAGAAAGAATTGTTGAAGCGGCACGTAAAGCAACTTACTCACCACTTTTGGAAACAACAATTGCTGGTGCTGAAGATGTTATTGTCAATGTAACTGGTGGATTAGATATGACTTTAACAGAAGCTGAAGAAGCGTCAGAAATTGTTGCACAAGCTGCTGGAAATGGTGTAAACATCTGGTTAGGTACTTCAATTGATGATACAATGAATGATGAAATTCGCGTAACAGTTGTTGCTACAGGTGTTCGTCAAGAAACAGCTGATCACGTTTCAGGTTTCCGTTCTCAACCTCGTACCTTCTCTCAAGGAAATGCACAACAAGCTGGTGCTCAATATGCAAATGAGCATGCTCAACAATCTTCACAACCAAATTTTGAACGTCAGACAAATTTTGATTTCGATATGGCAGAAACTCGTGAAATGCCAAGAAATCAAGTCAGAAATTCAAAAGCAAACCAAAATCAAGGTTCTGCCTTTGGAAACTGGGATTTGAGACGTGACAATATTTCTCGTCCAACCGAGAGTGAGTTGGATAAACAATTAAATATGTCAACATTTTCAGCATCTGTAAATGAAGAAGATGATGATGAATTAGAAACACCACCATTCTTTAAAAATCGTTAATTCGCATTAGAAATGATGAGTCTAAAAGAAAACAAAGAAGCAGTATTTAAAGCTGTGAATGAAGCAACACTATCTGCGGGGCGTTCCGAGGATAGTGTATCAATCATAGCTGTTACAAAATATGTTGATTCGGATATTGCTAGACAACTTGTCGATACTGGAGTAAGGCACATAGCTGAAAACAGAGTTGATAAATTTCTAGATAAATATAAGGCGTTAAAAGATTGTCAGCTAACATGGCATCTTATTGGAAGTCTTCAAAGACGGAAAGTTAAAGATGTTATTAACTATGTTGATTATTTTCATGCTTTAGATTCAGTTTCTTTAGCAAAAGAAATTCAAAAAAGAGCTGAACATCCAATCAATTGTTTCTTACAGGTAAATGTTTCTGGTGAAGAAAGTAAACATGGCTTTGCACCTGAGGAAGTTTCTCATGTATTAGATCAATTAGCTGACTATGATCAGATAAGATTGATTGGTTTAATGACAATGGCCCCTTTTGAAGCAGATCAAAGTACCATTGCTGAGATTTTTAAAGAAACAAATCAATTACGACAACGATTGCAAGCAGAGAATAGAAAGAATATGCCCTTTACAGAGTTGAGTATGGGGATGAGCAATGATTTCCCCATTGCCATTCAAGAAGGTGCAACTTTTGTAAGAATTGGTACTTCTTTCTTTAAATAAATGGAGAAAAAGATGGCATTTAAAGACGCAATTAATAAGATGGTATCCTATTTTGATACAGATGAGGTTAATGAAGTCGAAGAAGAAGTTACTGCTGCTAAAATGGAAGAACCAGTAGTGCAGGAACCTAAACAAAGACCAATTCCGTCTCAACAAACGTCACGACAAAGTCAAAATCCAGCTATGAACAGACCAACAGTTGCAAGAAGTCAGCAGACCGAGAGTGATTCACTGCCAACTTATCCAAATAGACAGGAATCAATTGACAGACGATCTAGTGGTAGGGAATCGGTAACTGCTTCAACTGCTCGTCGGGAGACTTATCAGGCACAAACAACCGTTCAAGAAGGTAAAACAACAATTGCTTTGAAATATCCTAAAAAATATGAAGATGCTCAAGAAATTGTTGATTTATTAATTGGAAATGAATGTGTTCTGATTGACTTTCAATTCATGCTTGATGCTCAAGCTAGAAGATGTCTTGACTTTATTGATGGTGCAAGTAAGGTACTTTATGGGACTTTACAAAAAGTGGGTTCTTCAATGTATCTGTTGACCCCATCAAATGTATCTGTTAATATTGAAGATATGAATATCCCAAATCATAATCAAGATTTTGGCTATGATTTTGATATGAAGAGACGGTAAACAATGTTATTAATCTTAGTTTTATTGTTAAATCTTATCAAAGTATATTCCTATTTACTTCTTGGCTATGCTTTGTTATCCTGGTTTCCAGGGGCATACAATACCTGGCTTGGAAGACTGATTTGTCAATTAGTTGAACCCATTTTAAATCCTTTTAAAAAATTACCATTACAATTTGCAGGAATTGACTTTACTGTATTTGTAGTCATGATTGCTCTTAATTTTTTAAGTGAATTTTTAATTAGGTTGTTATTAAGATGATAAGTCAAAAAAATATTTACCAACACTTTCATCCTGAAGAAGCCCCGTTCATTGAAAAAATGATGGATCAACTTCGACGTGTAGAGGATAATTATCTCCTACATGTTACAGATTTTTTGAATCCCAGACAGATCGAAATTGTTAAAATCTTATCAGCAAGTATGAATATCACTTGTTTTTCGTCAAGTGATCATTACCATACTGAGTATGGACGTGTCATTCTTGCACCAGATTATTATCAGCTAGATCCACTTGATTATGACATTTCATTAGTAGAAATTTCATATCATTCAAAATTTAATACTTTGACGCATGCGCAAATATTAGGAACCTTAATTAATGAATTAGGCATAAAAAGGTCAATGATTGGTGATATTTTGGTTCATGATGGTTTTGCCCAACTGATGGTGAATCGACAATTCTTACATTATTTTTTGGGAAATATTCAAAAAATTGCAAGAGTCAGCGTCAATTTAAAAGAAATCGATCTTAATAGCTTACTTCTTGTCCAAAAAGAAGAGTCTCTTATCGATATAACTCTTTCAAGTTTAAGGATTGATCGTCTGATAGCAAGTGTTTTGAAACTTTCACGTAGTCAAGCTATTAAATTAGTTGAATCTGAAAAGGTCAAAGTGAATTATCGAATCATAACTAAGAGTTCAGATAGTATAGCTATTGGCGACTTGGTTAGTGTTCGTGGATTTGGAAGATTCAAATTGTTACAAGATAATGGCTTTACCAAAAATGGAAAGTACAAAATAACACTAAGCAAAACATTGCACAAATAAGGAGATAAAATGGCACTAACAGCACTTGAAATTAAAGATAAGACGTTTAAAACGAAATTGCGCGGTTATAGCGAAGAAGAAGTTAATGAATTTTTAGATATCGTCGTTGAAGACTATGAAGCTTTAGTGAAGAAGACGCGTGAGCAAGAGTCAAAAATTAAAACACTCGAAGAAAAATTATCTTACTTTGACGAAATGAAAGAATCACTTAGTCAATCTGTTATTTTGGCTCAGGAGACTGCTGAAAAAGTAAAAGCATCTGCTAATGCTGAAGCAAGTAATCTAGTAAGTAAAGCTAACTATGATGCCCAACATTTATTAGACGAATCTAAAGCTAAAGCTAATCAAATGCTTCGTGATGCAACGGATGAAGCTAAACGAGTTGCCATTGAAACAGAAGAATTGAAACGTCAATCACGTGTTTTCCATCAGCGTCTTATTTCAGCCATTGAATCACAATTAAGCTTAGCTAATTCCTCAGAATGGGATGAGTTATTGCAACCAACAGCTGTTTACCTTCAAAATTCTGATGCTGCATTTAAAGAAGTCGTTAAGGAAGTTTTAAATGAAGATATTCCAGAGGCTGATGATAGTGCTTCATTTGATGCTACACGACAATTCACACCTGAAGAAATGGAAGAATTGCAACGCCGTGTAGATCAAGGTAATAAAGAATTAGACGCTGCTAATGCAGAAAAAGATTCATCTGATTTTGACCAGCCTGAGATTAACCTCAACGAAACACAAACATTTAAATTAAATATTGAAAAATAAGAAAAACACAATAGTCATTCTATAAATACAGCAAGTAGGTGATGATGAGAGGCCTACATTCCCTGGGATGATATATTATCATTTTCTAGCATTCTAACTGAAACGATTCATTAAGTTAGAAGGTTAGTCCACCTTACGGACGAAGAGGGAATAATAGTGATTATTATTCTAAACAAAGGTGGTACCACGAGCTTTCGTCCTTTTTGAGACGGGGCTTTTTTATTTTACGCATGTAACTAAAAGGAGATTGGCATGAAATTAAAAGAGACATTAAATCTAGGAAAAACAGCTTTTCCAATGCGAGCTGGACTTCCCAACAAAGAGCCATTATGGCAAGCAGCTTGGGATGAAGCTCAAATCTACCAAAAACGTCAAAAACTCAATGAAGGAAAACCATCATTTCACCTTCACGATGGTCCTCCCTATGCCAACGGAAATATCCACGTTGGTCATGCTTTGAATAAAATTTCTAAAGATATCATTGTTAGAGCCAAGTCTATGTCAGGATATAATGCGCCATATGTACCAGGATGGGATACACATGGTCTTCCAATTGAACAAGTTTTAGCTAAAAAAGGCATTAAACGCAAAGAAATGGACTTGGCAGAATATTTGGAAATGTGTCGTGACTATGCCCTTAGCCAAGTGGATAAGCAACGCCAAGACTTTAAACGACTAGGAGTTTCAGCAGACTGGGACAATCCTTATGTAACCCTAGACCCTGCTTATGAGGCTGACCAAGTTCGTGTATTTGGGGCAATGGCAGATAAAGGCTATATTTATCGCGGTGCCAAACCAGTTTATTGGTCATGGTCTTCCGAGTCAGCATTAGCAGAAGCAGAGATTGAATACCATGATATTGATTCAACTTCTCTTTATTATGCCAATAAAGTCAAAGACGGCAAAGGCATTTTAGATACAGATTCATATATTGTCGTTTGGACAACAACACCATTTACTGTCACAGCTTCGCGTGGGTTGACAGTAGGTCCAGACATGGACTACGTCCTTGTCCAACCAGCCTCAACTAGCAAGAAATATCTTGTTGCAGGAGGCTTATTAGATAGTTTAGCCCCTAAATTTGCTTGGACAGATTTTGAAATTCTATCCCATCATAAAGGTTCAGAGCTTGAGTATATTGTTACGGAACATCCATGGGATAGTGATGTTGACGAATTAGTTATCCTTGGTGATCATGTTACTCTAGATTCAGGTACAGGGATTGTCCATACTGCTCCAGGATTTGGTGAAGATGACTATAATGTTGGAACGAAATACAAACTGGAAGTAGCCGTTACTGTAGATGAGCGCGGTATGATGATGGAAAATGCTGGTCCAGATTTCCAAGGTCAATTTTATGATAAAGTTTTACCAACTGTTATTGAAAAACTTGGTGACCTCTTACTGGCAAAAGAAGTTATTAACCACTCCTATCCATTTGACTGGAGAACTAAAAAACCAATAATTTGGCGCGCAGTTCCACAATGGTTTGCATCTGTATCAGATTTCCGACAAGAAATCTTGGATGAGATTGAAAAGACAACCTTCCACCCATCATGGGGTAAAACACGTCTATACAATATGATTCGTGACCGTGGCGACTGGGTTATTTCACGTCAGCGTGCTTGGGGAGTACCTCTTCCAATTTTCTATGCAGAAGATGGCACAGCTATTATGACAAAAGAAGTTACTGACCATGTGGCTAATCTTTTTGAAAAAGAAGGCTCCATTATCTGGTGGAAAAAAGAAGCCAAAGAATTGCTCCCAGAAGGCTTTAGTCACCCAGGTTCACCAAATGGTGAATTTACAAAAGAAACAGACATCATGGATGTTTGGTTTGACTCTGGATCTTCTTGGAATGGAGTCATGAACGCTCGTGAACAACTATCATATCCAGCAGATTTATACCTAGAAGGTTCTGACCAATACCGTGGATGGTTTAATTCATCCCTCATCACATCAGTTGCCGTAAATGGTCATGCACCTTATAAAGCAGTTTTATCACAAGGTTTTGTCCTCGATGGTAAAGGTGAAAAAATGTCTAAATCAAAAGGCAATATTATTTCACCAAATGATGTTGCGAAACAATATGGTGCTGAAATTTTACGTCTTTGGGTAACATCCGTTGATACAGATAATGATGTTCGCGTTTCAATGGACATTTTGGGTCAAGTTTCTGAAACCTACCGTAAAATCAGAAATACCTTACGGTTCTTGATTGCAAATACATCTGACTTTAATCCAAATACAAATAGAGTAGCCTATGAAGAGTTGGCTCCAGTTGATAAATACTTAACGATTAAATTTAACAAGTTAGTAGAAGTCTTTAACATCTCTTATGAAAACTATGACTTTATGGCTATCTATAAAGCAGTTGTTAATTTTGTTACTATTGATTTGTCTGCCTTCTATCTTGATTTTGCGAAAGACGTGGTCTATATTGAAGCGGCTAATAGCTTAGCGCGTCGTCGCATGCAAACAGTATTTTATGATATTCTTGTGAAGATTACTAAATTATTAACACCAATTTTACCTCACACTGCTGAAGAAATTTGGTCTTATTTAGAATTTGAAGAGGAAGAATTTGTTCAATTGACAGAAATGCCTGTCGCAGAAATTTTTGAAGGCGAAGAAGACATTCTTTCTGCCTGGGATGCTTTCATGACATTACGCACACAAGCTCAAAAAGCATTAGAAGAAGCCAGAAATGAAAAAGTTATTGGTAAATCACTTGAGGCTCATCTGACAATCTATGCTAGTGATGAAGTCAAAACATTACTAACTGCCCTCGATTCAGATATTGCACTCTTAATGATTGTTTCGCAATTAACCATTGCCGATTTTGCTGATGCACCAACAAATGCTATCTCATTCGAAAATGTCGCCTTTACTGTTGACCATGCGGTAGGAGAAGTTTGCGAACGCTCTCGTCGCGTTGATCCTACAACGAGAATGCGTTCTTATGGCGCTTTTGTATGTGACGCAAGTGCTAAAATTATCGAAGAAAATTTCCCTGAAGCTGTTGCTCAAGGATTTGAAAGTAACTAATGACAAAAAGATTGAAGAGGTTCCCATTTTGGGACAGTGTCTTCAATCTTTTTTTAATTAAAAAAAACACTTCAATTTTGAAGTGTTTTGAAATCTCAGCAACTATATTTTTTCAGGTTTAATTTGAAAGGAAATTTCAATCAAATTATTGGTATGTAAGGTTTTTGATTTACCAGCAACAATTTTTTCTGGATTAATTTTTCGTTTTAGGAAGAAGGAGCGTATCACCTCTAATTCTTCTTCTTTAATTGCTCTGTATTTATTGGAAATAAGCAATTCATAATGTGTCGGAGCTTTTGTGAAAACGACATCTGTGTTTCCTGCTGAATAAACTTCAACCAATTGGGCATCAGTGTTGCGCAATTGGTTCTGAACAAGCTCAGGGTGGCTACTAGTTGTATTTATGAGTCTCATAATTTTCCTCCAAGAGTAAAATTGAAATCAAAAGGATATTACTCTATCATCTTATGTAAGATTTTTATGCTGATTCAACCATTGTTCAACAGCCCACTTATGACTGCCTCTTTTTAAGCGTTCAATAGCATCTTTTACTGGAAACCATTCCAAATGATTAAAATCTTCGAGAGGATTTCCTAACCGTTGATAGGATTTTACATGGTAAAAAAATGCTGGATTATAAAAGTGGGTGTCTCGATGGCGAGAGTAGAAATAATCATCAGCCTGTCCCAGGTAGTTACCCAAGTCTGCTTTAAATCCTAACTCTTCCTTTAATTCACGTTCGAGAGCTGTATGATGGTTTTCTCCATTTTCAATTTCACCACCAGGTAAGAACCAAGCTCCATTTGGTGCCTGGACTAAGATAACTTGATCCTGATTTGAATTTGGAACAATGGCATAGACACCATATCGTGTTTGATAAGATTGATTATCTATTTTATCTCCGAAAACTGGAACTGTCATAAGCTCCCTCCTTTAAATTATTATACTAAAAAATCACTAATAAATCTTAATTAAGTTCCTTTTTTTCAAAAAAATCACTAAAAATACCCTTTCATTTCAAAAAGAACACCTGATTTGGTGCTCTTTTTTGCATTTATTTAACTGGCATATCAAGCAGTTCTTCACTTGATTTCGCTTTAATGGCTTTAATAAGAATATTCCCATTACTTGACATCATAGCTTTGAGATTTTTTTCTGTTGGATTTTCTAAGTAGAAATCTGTAATAGCATCTTCGATATGCTCTTGAATGGTCCTTCTTAGAGGACGGGCCCCCATTTTAGGGTCATAGCCAAGATCAACCAATTTTTCTTTAACCTTAGCTGTTACTTCAAGATGAATATTGTTATGAGATAAGCGAGCATTAACATCTTCCAACATTAAATCTACAATGTGGAGTAAGTTTTCTTTACTTAATGGTTGGAATTCAATGATACCATCAAAACGGTTCATAAATTCTGGACTAAAGTAGTTACTTAATTCGCCTAAAACAGAGTTTGTACGTCCTTCACGCGCTGCACCAAAACCAACTGAAGCTTCAACGCGTCCTGTTCCCGCATTTGAAGTCATGATGATAATAGTGTCCTTAAAGCTCACAGTTCGACCTTGTCCATCCGTTAAGCGACCATCATCCAAAACTTGTAAGAACATATGCATCACATCAGGATGAGCCTTCTCAACTTCATCCAGAAGTATAAGTGAGTATGGGTTCCGTCTAACTTTTTCTGTCAGCTGACCAGCTTCCTCATAACCAACATATCCTGGAGGCGCTCCTACCAATTTAGCAACAGCATGTTTTTCCATGTATTCCGACATGTCAAATCGAATCATATTATCAGCAGATCCAAAAAGTTCAATAGCCAATTGCTTAGAAAGCTCTGTTTTACCAACACCAGTCGGTCCAACGAAAAGGAAAGAACCAATAGGACGATTAGGGCTACCAAGTCCGACACGATTACGTCGAATAGCTTTTGCAATCTTTTCAACCGCATCATCTTGACCGATGACATGCGCTTTAAGATCATCTGATAAGTTGACCAATTGGGATTGTTCTTTTTCCTTTAAATCGCCAACTGGAATATTGGTTTTTTGTTCAACAATGGCTTCAATTGTTTTTTCTGTGATAATAGGCGTGTCTTCGTCGTCTACCTTTTGTTTTTGCAATTCTTTGTATTTTGCAATTTGGTCTCTGAAGTAAGCTGCGCGTTCAAAATCTTCATCCCTAGTGGCTTGCGCTTTTAAGTTTTCAGCTTCGACTAATCTCTTATCAATCTCTTTGGGATCAACAAAGTTTAATGTCAAGTTCATTTTAGAACCGGCTTCGTCGAGCAAATCAATGGCTTTATCGGGAAGGAAACGATCCTGAATATACCTATTAGAAAGGTGAGCAGCAGCTTCGATAGCATCTTGACTGTATTTCACATGATGGTAATCTTCATATTTGCTTTGAATCCCTTTTAAAATAGTGATGGTTTCCTCAACTGAAGGTTCATCAACTTTAACTGGCTGCATACGTCTTTCGAGTGCTGCATCTTTTTCAATGATCCGATATTCATTCAACGTCGTTGCACCAACCAGTTGTAATTCTCCACGAGCAAGGGCAGGTTTTAAAATGTTACCAGCATCCATATTGCCATCGCCTGCACTACCAGCACCGACAATCTCATGAATTTCGTCAATAAATAAAATGACATCTTGGCGATTTCGGATTTCTTCCATTAGTTTTTGCATGCGTTCTTCGAACTGACCACGAATGCCAGTTCCTTGAACTAAACTGACTACATCTAATCGAATGACTTGTTTGTGTTGTAATTTATGTGGAACATCCCCATCTACAATTTTTTGAGCTAAACCCTCCACAACTGCAGTTTTACCAACACCAGGTTCCCCAATAAGGACAGGGTTATTTTTAGTCCGTCGATTTAGAATTTCAATGACGCGAACAATCTCATCATCGCGTCCGATAACAGGATCAATATCACCTCTTCTGGCAATATCAGTTACATTGATACCGAATTCTTCTAAAAGGCCATTTGGTTTTTGCGTTTGAGCAGCTTGAGCCTGGGACCCGTTGTATCCTCCACGGTGTCCCCCATTACCTTGTCCGCCTCCAGATTGAGTTGGTGGCGTGTTAGGCAATTGACCAAATGCCCTGAAATTGTTGAGATCACCAAAAAAGTCATCAAAGAATGGATTTATCGAATCTTGTTGTGGTTTCCCATTTTGACCACCTAGGATAGGATTATTAGTATCTGTTTTCATGATTTGATAACAATTTTGACAAAGATCTACCTGTCTTTGTTTTCCATTCACATTCGTATATAGATGAATAGTTGCTTCATTTAATTTACAATTTTGACAAAGCATAATATACCTCCAAAGGTCAGAATAAAAGTCAAAACATTTAGTCAAAAATGGTCAAACTTTATACTCATATTATAGCACCTCCAAAAAGGAAATCAAGTAAAAAGTTCAGAATTTTAGCACTTAGTGACTTAGAGTGATAATTGTATTTTCGATTGAAAAAGGGCATAAAATTCAAGAAAAATAGTTATTTTAGTGTTTGTTTAGTTATTTTTATGTTAAAATAATAGGGATAATAAACGAATAGGAGAACGGAAATGGAATCACATTTAGTGAGAATCATCAATCGTTTAGAATTGATGGTCAACGATGGTGGCAACTTAAAAAGAAATTTTGAACGTGAGGGTGTTGTCGTTGCGGAAGTTTCTTTTGCAAATGATCCTGAAAATGGACCAGTCTTTACCTTGCGCGATGTAGAAGCACGTGAATCATATTCATTTGATAGTATTGATTTAATTGCAATGGAAATTTACGATTTATTATACTAAGAAAATAGACTAAGATTGAGCTTACTTGGGTAAGCTTTTTTTTATGTCAAAAAACGTTGTATTTTTATTCATAAGATGTTATAATTATTTCTATTATTTTAAAAAATTAGATTGTAGGATGATAGAATGAATTTTTCTTTTTTGCCTGAATATTGGGCTTATTTCAACTATGGTGTCATAGTCACAATAATGATTTCTGCCTGTGTCGTTTTTTTTGGCACGATTATTGGGGTTTTGATCACTTTTGTCAAGCGTAGTTCATTTACTCCCTTGAAGTGGTTAGCCAATTTTTATGTTTGGATTTTTCGTGGCACTCCAATGGTTGTACAGATTATGATTGCATTTGCATGGATGCATTTTAATAATATGCCAACTGTCAATTTTGGTGTTTTGGATTTAGATTTTTCAAGGTTATTGCCAGGTATTATTATCATTTCATTAAATAGTGGAGCCTATATTTCTGAAATTGTACGTGCTGGAATTGAAGCTGTTCCAAAAGGACAACTTGAAGCGGCATATTCGTTAGGAATTAGACCGAAAAATGCAATGCGTTATGTTATTTTGCCACAAGCCTTTAAAAACATTTTACCTGCTTTAGGAAATGAATTTATTACAATCATCAAAGATAGTGCACTTTTACAAACTATCGGTGTCATGGAGTTGTGGAATGGGGCTCAAACAGTAGTAACGTCAACCTATTTACCAATTACACCATTGTTATTTGCGGCATTTTACTATTTGATGGTGACAACGGTTTTATCCTATTTATTAACGATTTTAGAAAACAAGATGGGACAAGGAGTTAAAAAAGCATGAGTGATACACTAATTCATATTGAAAACCTCCATAAATACTTTGGGAAAAATGAGGTTTTAAAAGGGATTGATTTAAGGATCGAACAAGGCGAAGTATTAGTCATTATTGGTCCCTCTGGATCAGGAAAATCAACACTGCTTAGAAGTATGAATCTTCTTGAAGAACCGACCAAGGGACGCATTACCTTTGAAGGAATAGACATTACAGATAAGAAAAATGATATTTTTAAAATGCGAGAAAAAATGGGAATGGTCTTTCAACAGTTTAACCTGTTTCCAAATATGACGGTATTAGAAAATATCACCTTATCCCCAATCAAAACAAAAGGATTATCGACAAGTGAAGCAGAGCAAAAAGCTTATGAACTATTGGAAAAAGTCGGTTTACTGGAAAAAGCAAATGCTTATCCAGCAAGTCTTTCAGGGGGGCAGCAACAAAGGATTGCTATTGCCCGTGGTTTAGCAATGGATCCAGATGTCTTACTATTTGATGAACCAACATCAGCATTAGATCCTGAGATGGTAGGTGAGGTCTTGACTGTAATGCAAGATTTAGCTAGATCTGGAATGACAATGGCTATTGTTACGCATGAAATGGGATTTGCAAAAGAAGTTGCTGACCGTGTCATTTTTATGGATGGAGGGGTAATTGTTGAAGAAGGTTCTCCAAAAAACTTATTTGAAAACCCTCAAGAAAGCCGGACAAAAGATTTTTTGAGTAAGGTTCTATAAATTAGAATAATCAGTTGATATCACTCTAAAATCAAAAGAAGGTTATTTTCCTTCTTTTTTTTGATATAATAATATGCAATTACATTTGAAAAGGAATCCTTGCATGACACAAATTATTGATGGAAAAGCTTTAGCTCAAAAAATGCAATCTCAATTGGCTAAAAAGGTTGAGGATTTGAAACAAGAATTTGGTATTGTACCAGGTCTTGTGGTGATACTGGTTGGAGACAACCCAGCAAGTCAAGTTTATGTTAGAAACAAAGAACGCTCAGCTATTGCCGCAGGCTTTAAAAGTGAAACCATTCGACTATCAGAATCTATTTGTCAGGAAGAATTAATTCAAATCATCCATCGTTATAATAAAGATGAGAGTATCCATGGGATTTTAGTTCAACTTCCCCTTCCTACACATATTAATGAAAAGCGCATTATTTTAGAAATTGATCCCCATAAAGATGTTGATGGTTTCCACCCTATGAATACAGGGCATCTTTGGTCTGGTCGCCCTATTATGGTTCCTTGTACACCAGCAGGAATTATGGAAATGCTTAGTGAGTATCAAATTGATTTGGAAGGAAAGCATGCTGTTATTATTGGACGTTCGAATATTGTTGGTAAACCGATGGCACAATTACTCTTGGATAAAAATGCTACGGTTACTTTAACACATTCAAGAACTCGAAACTTATCAAAAATAAGCAGCGAAGCTGATGTCTTAATAGTTGCCATTGGGCAAGGTCATTTTGTAACAGAAGAATATGTCAAAGATGGGGCTGTTGTCATTGATGTGGGAATGAATCGAGATGACAATGGTAAACTGATTGGTGATGTTGCTTTTGAGGAAGTATCACGTAAAGCAAGTTATATTACTCCTGTACCAGGTGGTGTAGGACCAATGACTATCACGATGTTATTGGAACAAACCTATCAATCAGCACTCAGAAGTGTCAGTTCATAATGAAAATTAAACGCAGATTGTAATCTAAGGGGCCTATAAAGGCCCTTTTTTCGTCTTGTTACTGACTATTTAGCTAGAAAAATGATATAATTGCATTTGTAAATATCGTGTATATACGACTTGAAATGGAAAGGAGGAAAAATGTCAGACTATTTAAGTGTATCGCATCTTACCAAGTATCTTAAAATGAAATTTGACCGAGATCCTTACTTAGAACGCGTTTATTTGACAGGTCAAGTCTCGAATTTTCGAAAACGTCCCAATCATCAATATTTCTCTTTAAAAGATGAAAATGCTGTTATTCAGGCAACTATGTGGGCAAGTGCCTATAAAAGATTAGCTTTTGATTTGGAAGAAGGCATGAAAATAAATGTCATTGGTAGAGTTCAGATATATGAACCCTCAGGGTCATATTCTATTATTATTGAGGAAGCAGTACCAGATGGTATTGGAGCACTTGCCATCCAATTCGAACAATTGAAGAAAAAGTTAACTAACGAAGGTTTCTTTGACGATAAGCATAAACAAGATTTGCCACAGTTTGTTCAGAAAGTCGGTGTCATAACTAGTCCAAGTGGTGCTGTCATTCGAGATATCATTACAACCATTTCTCGTCGCTTTCCTGGAGTTGAGATTTTACTCTTTCCAACAAAAGTTCAAGGCGAAGGGGCTGCAGAAGAAATCGTAGCCAATATTTCGAAAGCCAATCAAAGAGAAGATTTGGATTTATTAATTGTCGGACGTGGTGGAGGTTCCATTGAAGATTTATGGGCCTTCAATGAGGAAATTGTGGTTCATGCCATTTTCGCATCACAATTACCCATTATTTCAAGTGTTGGCCACGAGACTGATGTTACTTTATCGGATTTTGTAGCTGATCGCAGAGCAGCAACACCCACAGCTGCAGCAGAATTGGCAACTCCAGTTACAAAAGCTGATATTATTTCGTGGATTAGTGAACGACAAAATAGATCTTACCAGGCGACTTTGAGGTTGCTTCACCAAAAACGGGATCAGGTCATGGTCTTGGGTCAATCGGTTATTTTTAGGCAACCTGAGCGTTTATATGATGCCTATCTCCAAAAAATAGACCGATTGCATAATAGTTTATTAAACAGTATCAAGAGTAAACTCTCAGATAGTAGACAGGCAGAAATGACTGTCAGTCATCGCTTGCAAACCATGAATTTATTATCAACAATTAATCGCTACCAAGAACGGCTGATGACCTTAAATCAGTGGCTAAATGTTGACATGCAAAAACAATTTGATCAGTTAAGGACACGCTTTGAAAAGGCACAAGATGCACTTTTAACATTGGATACAAAGCGAATAGTTGCGCGTGGTTATAGTATTGTAAGACAAGAAGATAAGATAATTTCGTCCGTCAAAGACGTTTCAACTGGTGATTTGTTGGCCATTGAAATGCGTGATGGACAAATAGAAGTAGAGGTGAAAAATGGCAACTAAAAAAACATTTGAAGAACGTTTACAGGAATTAGAAACGATCGTTTCAAAGTTAGAAAGTGGTGAAGTGCCTTTAGAAGAGGCAATTGCTGAATTTCAAAAAGGTATGATTTTGTCAAAAGACTTGCAAAAAACGTTACAAAATGCTGAAAAGACATTGGTAAAAGTCATGCAAGCTGATGGTAGCGAAATAGAGATTGAAGACTGATGGATAAGTTAAAGAAAATTGACCAGACGATTCATGCCTTTTATTGTGAGAAAGCTGTTATTTCAGAAAAGTTGAATGAAGCAGTTCTTTATTCTATCAATGCAGGTGGAAAACGTATTAGACCCATCTTGTTTTTGGAAGTTATTGAGGCTTTGCAAATTCCTCTAACAGAAAGTCACTTTAAAGCTGCAGCAGCTCTTGAAATGATACATACTGGAAGTCTTATTCATGATGATTTGCCAGCTATGGATAATGACGATTATCGAAGAGGGCAATTAACGAATCATAAAAAGTTTGATGAGGCAACGGCCATTCTTGCTGGAGATAGTCTCTTTTTGGATGCTTTTGGAATGCTAGCAGAAACTGATTTTCCAACTGATGTCACTGTTGATCTTGTCAGGTCTTTATCATCAGCTTCAGGTACTTTTGGTATGGTTGGTGGGCAAATGTTGGATATGGCAGCAGAGGGGAAAAAGCTCAATTTTAAAAATTTGCAGTTAATTCACCGTCATAAAACAGGTCAATTGCTAGCCTATCCCTTTTGGGCAGCAGCGCGAGTAGCTCAATTGGATGAGAAGCTCCTCGCTACATTTTTAGAAATTGGCATGATCATTGGCCTTGCTTTCCAAGTGAGGGACGACATTTTAGATATTACGGCTAATTTTGAGGAAATTGGAAAAACACCCAAAAAGGATGTGATGGCTGAAAAAATGACCTATCCTCACTTACTTGGCTTGAATGAATCATACCAGATATTAGACGAGTCACTTGATCAAGCTGAGGCTATTTTGCGAAAACTTTCTGATGAAATTGCCTTTGCCCCACAAAAGATACTGTCATTGATAGAAAGGTTAAGATTAGATGCCTAAGGAAAGAGTGGATGTATTAGCGCATAGACAAGGCTTGTTTGAAACACGTGAACAGGCAAAGCGTGGTGTCATGGCAGGATTGGTCATTTCTGTCCTAAATGGTGAACGTTTTGACAAGCCAGGTGAAAAAATAGACGATACTATCGAACTTAAAGTTAAGGGTGAAAAATTAAAATATGTTAGTCGAGGTGGCCTCAAACTCGAGAAGGCATTGAAAGTTTTTAATCTTTCTGTTGAAGACAAAGTCGCTATTGACATCGGTGCTTCAACGGGTGGTTTTACAGATGTCATGTTGCAATCAGGGGCTAAGCTCGTATATGCGGTTGACGTCGGAACCAATCAACTGGTTTGGAAACTCAGACAAGATCAACGGGTTCAAAGCATGGAACAATATAATTTTAGGTATGCCCAACTAGCAGATTTTGATAAGGGTAGGCCTGAGTTTGCAAGCATTGATGTTTCCTTTATTTCCTTGAACTTGATTCTACCAGCATTACATAAGATTCTTCAGGATCAGGGTGAAGTTGTTGCTTTAATCAAGCCTCAATTTGAAGCAGGAAGAGATTTTGTGGGAAAAAATGGGATTGTCAAAGACAAGCAAGTTCATCAAAAAGTGATTAAAGAAGTGACTCATTTTGCCAATAATTTTGGATTTGAGGTTCAAGGCCTAGATTTTTCTCCTATTCAAGGTGGTCATGGCAATATAGAATTTTTAATGTACCTAGTTAAGAAGACTCCAAGTCAACAAGTGGAGGATAGGCAAATAGAAGAACTCGTAGAAAAAGCACATAAGGAATTTGATAAGCATGAAGAAAAGTGAACGACTAGACTTAATTAAAAAAATTGTTTTATCTCATGATATTGAAACGCAGCACGAACTATTGGCTCTTTTAAGAGAGCAAGGATTGGAATTAACACAAGCAACTATTTCACGTGATATGAATGAAATAGGTATTGTTAAGATCCCATCAGGTTCAGGTCCATATATTTATGGATTATCACAGGATAGTGGCAAAAAGTTAAATCAGAGACCCCTATCCATTAAGAGTACCATTTTACATCTTTCACCTAAGCATGAGCAGTTGCGTAACCATATCTATTTAAAAGTGGTTCCTGGAAATGCAATGGTTATTAAGCGTCACTTACTAGATGATTTTTCAGAAAACATTTTTAGTATTATAGCTGATGATGACAGTATCTTCATCATTACACACACTGAAGCAGATACAGATCTCATTCGAGAAGCAGTGGCTGAATGGATGGCTACTAAATCCTAATAGATTGGGGACAGGGATGTTATTAGAAATTTCGATAAAGAATTTTGCCATTATTGAAGAAATATCCTTAAATTTCGAGAATGGTATGACTGTTCTAACTGGAGAAACTGGAGCGGGAAAATCTATCATCATAGACGCTATGAATATGATGCTAGGTGCAAGAGCCAGTACAGATGTCATTAGACATGGTACAGAGAAGGCTGAAATTGAAGGTTTCTTTTCACTTGATCGAAAAAATGAAATCAAAAGCATCTTAGAAAAGAATGGCATTGACGTTTCAGATGACTTGGTTATTCGTCGTGATATCTTTGCTAATGGGCGTAGCGTTAGTCGCATTAATGGTCAAATGGTAACTTTAAGTACCTTGAAAGAAGTTGGCCATTATCTCGTTGATATTCATGGTCAACATGACCAGGAAGAGTTGATGAGAGCCTCTCACCATCAATCTATTTTAGATGCCTTTGGAAATGACGCATTTCAATCTTTAAAAAGGCGTTATCAATCACTTTTTAACGATTACAAGCTTATTCGAAAACGTGTGATTGAAAAGCAAAAAAATGAGCAAGAACATAGAGAACGAATTGAAATGCTAGCTTTTCAATTAGCTGAAATAGAAGCGGTTGATTTACAAAAAGGTGAAGATCAAGCATTGAATCAGGAACGGGATCGCTTACTGAACCACAAACATATTGTGGATACCTTATCCAATGCTTCTACTATGTTAGATAATGATGATTTTTCAAGCCTTGCAAATCTGCGCTCTGCTATGAATGACTTATTAAGCATAGAGGATTTTGATCCAAACTATAAGACCTTAGCTTCATCATTAACTGATGCTTATTACATTTTGGAGGACGTCAACAAGGAATTATCCGTCGTTCTTGAAGATCTTGACTTTGATGCTAGTCGACTCTTTGATATTGAAAAGAGATTAGACGTCATCTACAGTTTGACGCGCAAATATGGAGGTAGTGTTGATGATGTCTTAGATTATTACAGTAATATCGAAAAAGAATACAAATTACTAACAGGTAATGAATCCTCTACAAATACCTTGGAAATTGATTTGAAGAAGCTGGAGAAAGAGTTAATCACAGTTTCTGAAGAACTAAGTCTTGAAAGACATCAGTTGGCAAGTGCTCTAGAGACAATCATCCAACAGGAATTGAAAGAACTATATATGGAAAAAGCTGCTTTTAGAGTGGTGTTTTCCAAGGCTAAGTTTAGTCAAAGTGGCAATGAGACTATTGAATTTTACATTTCAACCAATCCTGGGGAAGGTTTTAAACCTCTTGTTAAAGTCGCATCAGGTGGAGAATTGTCACGTCTAATGTTAGCCATCAAGTCAGCTATTTCGAGAAAAGAAGATAAGACAAGTATTGTTTTTGACGAAGTAGATACAGGTGTTTCTGGTAGGGTTGCTCAAGCCATTGCTCAAAAAATTTACAAAATTGGTCACAATAGTCAAGTCTTGGCCATATCTCACCTCCCACAGGTCATCGCCATTGCCGATTATCAGTACTTTATATCGAAAGAAAGTAAGGAAGAAACAACAATCTCAACCGTTCGCTTATTAACGGATGAGGAACGGGTTGAAGAAATAGCAAAAATGATTGCTGGAAATGATGTTACGGATACTGCACGGACACAAGCACGTGACTTGTTAAGAAAAGATTAAAAGGTAATTCATTTATCTTTTTTTCTTTGCATATTTTGCTTTCTGATTCAATCAATGTTAAAATAAAGTGATAAAGAAGTCATAGAATGGAACATGTTATGGGAAAAATACAAATTGTTACTGATTCCTCAATTACAATTGAAAAAGAATACATTGAAAAATATGATATCACTGTAGTACCGCTTTCTGTGATGGTTGACGGTAAACTCTATTCAGATAATGATTTAAAAGAAGAAGGCCAATTTTTAAAGTTAATGAAGGCGACGAAAGATTTGCCTAAAACCAGTCAACCTCCAGTTGGCCTATTTGCAGATTATTATGAGGAATTGGTGAAAAAAGGTGTCACTGATATTATTGCAATCCACTTAACACCCATTTTATCAGGGACAATTGAAGCATCAAGACAGGGTGCGGAAATCGCTGGAGTTTCTGTCCATGTCGTCGATTCTACTTTTACAGATCAAGCCCTTAAATTTCAAGTTGTCCAGGCAGCAAAAATGGCTCAAGAAGGTGCGTCGTGTGATGAGATACTCGAAAAAATCAATGACGTCAAATCTAAAACAAAGTTATTTATAGGAGTTTCAACCCTTGAAAATCTTGTCAAAGGGGGACGAATTGGTCGAGTTGCTGGTGCTATCACAAGTTTATTAAACATTCGATTATTGATGGAGCTCACAGAGGATGAGTTAAAACCGATAGCTAAAGGAAGAGGAAATAAGACATTCTTTAAATGGCTTGATGCTTATTTTAAAGAGACTAGTCATCAAAAAATTGCTGAGCTTGCCATTTCTTACTCTGGTGAAAAGGATTTGGCAAATCAATTGGCAGAAAAAATCAGATCCTATTATAATGGAGAAATAACTATCCTTGAAACTGGGTCAATCATTCAAACGCATACTGGTGAAGGCGCATTTGCGGTTATGATTCGTTATGAATAAGAAAGGCATTATAGGTCAGATTGGGCTTTTTCTTCTTTTCTTTCTTCTTTTTTTCGGTCTATTCAATCTTGTCATTCCTAAAAAAGACTCTCAGTTAAAGGATAGTGATTTTTTTAAACAAAGTCAAAGCTCTTTGAACTATCTAGCAATAGGAGATTCTTTAACTGAAGGCATTGGCGATGAAAGCAATCAAGGTGGGTTTGTTCCCTTATTGGCTCAAGATATTGAAAGTCATTTTAATATACAAGTCACAGCGTCTAATTTTGGGGTAGCTGGTAATACGAGTCAACAAATTCTTGATCGCATGAAGGATGACCCTAACCTGAAAAAGGCCTTAAAAAGTGCAGATTTAATCACAGTCACTGTAGGTGGAAATGATATCATGGCTGTAGTCAGACAAAATTTATCGACATTAGATGAGTCAAGTTTCCTAGAGGCCTCAAAAGACTATCAAAATCATTTAAGAGAGATGATTTCTTTAGCCAAAAAAGGAAATAAGAGGGTTAAAATCTATATATTGGGTTTATATAATCCATTCTTTCTGAATTTTCCACAGATCAAAGAGATGCAATCTATTATTGATGATTGGAATGAGATGACAAAAGCTGTGATCTCTGATTATTCAAACGTCCATTTTGTTCCAATCAATGATCGTTTATATAAAGGAATTGATGGAAAAGATGGTGTCGTTCAATCAGATGGTAATCAGAAAAAGGTCTTAAATGATGCCTTGTTTTCTGGTGATCATTTTCATCCAAATCATATCGGCTATCAAATTATGTCAGACACTGTATTGGAGACACTAAAAAAATATGAGAAAAAAACGAACAATTAACTGGTGGAAATGGTCTTTCCTCATTTTATTAGCATTAAACCTAGCTTTTGTTTGTGTTATTGCAAGTCGAGTCATTCAAGTTAGGGAACCGGAGTCTCAAAAATTATTAAGCAAAAATCAGCATAGTGTCTTAGTGGGACACTTTACGACAAGTCGAAAATCCTTAAATGACAGTGTTGCTCGATACTTAAAGAAGGAAGAGAAACAAAACTTAAGCTATCAAATTTATGCATCAAGAACGTCTATCATTTTTGAGGGAAACTATTATTTATTAGGATATGAAGTGCCTTTATACGTTTATTTTCAGCCAATTGCTCTTGCAAATGGAAATATCCAATTGCGCGTGACCTCAATCTCTGCAGGGACTTTACCTTTACCTGAAGCTGAGGTTCTGCGCTATATTAAGTCAAGTTACAAGCTGCCATCATTTGTCTCAATTAATTCGAAGGAATCATCACTGCTTATTAGATTAGATCGAATAGATAATGAAGCGGGCATTTTTTTAAAAGCAAAAAAGATTGATCTTGTCAATGATAAAATAAGTTTTGAAATTTTTAAGAAATAGCTACAAATAACGTTAAATACTTGACCTATAAGCTTTTTTTAGTTATTATTGTAACTGTTAAAGCATATTGCTTATAAATAATTTGGAGGATTTGTTAAATGGCTAACAAACAAGATTTAATCGCAAAAGTTGCAGAAGCAACTGAACTTACTAAAAAAGATTCAGCAGCAGCTGTTGATGCAGTATTCTCTGCAATTGAAGGATTCCTTTCAAAAGGTGAAAAAGTTCAATTAATCGGTTTTGGTAACTTCGAAGTTCGCGAACGCGCAGCTCGTAAAGGTCGTAACCCTCAAACAGGTGCAGAAATTAAAATCGCTGCATCAAAAGTTCCAGCATTCAAAGCTGGTAAAGCACTTAAAGACGCCGTTAAATAATGTATAAAGAACCTACTAGTCGGGCATTTGAGCTTGACTAGTAGGTTTTTTTTGCCTTCCATTTTTAGATGACAAAAAGAGATATTCCTTATCTGGTTAAGTTTATTTAGAATTATTCTAAATTACTTGACTTTTTTATTTAGAATAGTTATAATTAAGATGAATTAAATTGTTAGAAAAAATTCTAACTGGGGGGATATTTCAGTGACTTGGATAAAAGAACATCTTCACATCTTAGAGACGTTAACATGTTTACTTTTAATTTTAATTGGGTTACCATTATTATCATCACATGCTAGTTTAGCATCTGTCTGTTTCATATTAGCCTTTCTTATTGGAGGTTATGAATCAGCTAAAGCAGGTCTGGAAGATCTGTTTATTAATAAACATCTTTCAGTTGATGTTCTCATGATTCTTGCTGCTGTAGGAGCAGGTATAATAGGTTATTGGTTAGAAGGTGCCTTACTTATTTTTATTTTTTCACTTTCTAACACACTAGAAGAAATGGCAATGGAAAAAAGTAAAAATGCCATTGCTGCGCTGATGAATTTAACGCCTGACACAGCTCGTAAGATTCAAGAAGACGGTAATATTGTTGAAGTGGAAACTAAGGAGCTTAAAATTGGTGACAAACTGCACGTCAGAAAAGGTGAAGCAGTTCCAATTGATGGTGAATTATTAAGTGATTTTGGTCAATTTGACGAATCCATGGTTACAGGTGAACCAATAACCGTTGACAAAGTTAAAAAAGATGCCCTAATTGGAGGAACAATCAATGAAGGTCAAACCATTGAAATGCTTGTTACCGTTGAAAATGAAGATACCTTATTTGCCAAAATCGTTAACTTAGTAGAATCTGCACAAACACAAAAAAGCAAGACGGCTACTTTTATCGAAAATTTGGAAGATAACTATGTCAAGTTTGTCTTACTATTAGTACCAGCCTTCATTATTTTCTGTCATTTTGTTCTGGGTTGGACTTGGTTGTCTGCTTTTTACCGGGGAATGATTCTACTGACAGTAGCATCGCCGTGTGCTTTGATTGCTTCATCTACACCAGCTAGCTTATCTGCGATTAGCCGAGCTGCCAGAAAGGGCTTAGTCATCAAAGGTGGTGACATCATTGACAATATGGGTGATATAAAAGCGGTAGTCATGGATAAAACAGGTACATTAACGCAAGGAAAACCATCAGTTGTCGATACTCACTACATTGCTGAAAAAGAATTAGTTGATGCTATTGTTAAAACTGCCGAGGAAGCTTCAACCCATCCAATCTCAAAAGCCTTACTTGACCATACAGGCTCTATTGATCGTCTTCTTATTGATCAAGCTGAAGAAATTTCAGGAAAAGGTTTTGTTTTACACTACCTAGGTCAAGAATGGCGTATTGGAAAGAAATCCTTTATTTTAGAAGTTGTTGATCATGTTGACCACTTAGAAGAAGAAATTGCTAGACTCGAAGGTCAAGGTAAAACACTGATTTTTGTAAGCAGAGGATCAGACTTAGTAGCCTATTATGCCTTATTGGATGATATCAAAAAGGAATCCTTACAAGCTATTAAACAGTTACACGAATTAGGCATAAAAACGGTCATGTTAACAGGAGACCAAGAAAAAACAGCACTCTATGTTGCTGAAAAATTAGGCATCGACGATGTAGTGGCTAACTGTATGCCTCAGGATAAAGTAGAACGCCTTGCTGAAATAAAAGAAAAATATGGTTTTGTGGCTATGGTTGGAGATGGCATTAATGATGCTCCAGCTTTGGCACAAGCTGATGTTTCTTATGCTATTGGTTCTGGTACAGATATAGCTATGGAAAGTGCTGATAGTGTGATTATGGATGATTTGACTCGTATCCCATTTTCAATTAAATTGTCTAAAAAAATGAAGACTATTGTGAAACAAAATATTATTTTTGCACTCTCAGTGATTACACTACTCATATTAGCCAATGTTTTACAAGTTGTTAATCTGCCACTTGGAGTTGTTGGTCATGAAGGTTCAACCATTTTGGTTATTCTAAATGGCTTGCGCTTACTATCTTTTAAATAGTTTAGTAACTTGATAAAGTACCTGAAAGCGGTTATACTATTACTATAGAATTGTGAGGTAATAGTATATGTTTGAATTAGGGATAGAAGTAGTTATTATTGGGTTATTAATCTTTTCTCTTATTAAAATTGGATTATTCGTCTTTTTATCAGAGAAATTTTTACCAAAAGTTGCTCCTAAACCCTCAAAAAAACCTTCAAAAACTTATTACCTTAAAAAAGGTGATAGCACCATTGATCCCGCTCAAAAATATAAACGAGACTATTTTAGATAATAGTCTCGTTTTGTTATCTTATCCTATTTTTAAATATCAAAACAAGAGCTGTTCAAACCCATGATTTGCTATTTGGATTAATCTAAATAGTGGAGTTTACCGCGGAAGTCATCCAGTCTTTGATAGCCTTTTTCGACCATGATTTGTTTTAATTCCTCAGTGATTCGTGTAAATATTTCTGGTCCTTCTTCCTGTAAAGCTGTGCCTATCTGGACCATGCTTGCTCCACAAAGGATATGTTCAAAGGCATCTCGTCCAGACTTAACTCCACCTGTTCCAATAATTTGAATGGAAGGGTTGAGGCGTTGATAGAAAGCGTGGACATTAGCTAGTGCTGTAGGTTTGATGTAATCACCGCCGATACCGCCAAATCCATTTTTAGGTTTGATGATAACAGTCTCGTCATCAATAACGAGTCCATTACCGATTGAGTTAACAGAGTTTACGAATGCAAGAGGGAATTTGTTAAAGATTGCAGCGGCCTGATCGAAATGAATAATATCAAAATAAGGGGGTAACTTGACGCCTAATGGTTTTGTGTAGTATGAGAAAATCTCGGTTAAAAGTTGTTCTGTTGTTTCAAAATCGTAGGCAATTTGTGGTTTTCCGGGAACATTTGGACAAGATAAATTAAGTTCGACAAGTCCTTGGTAAGCGGAAGAGTGAAGGGTTTTAAGGATTGTGTGGGTATCTTCTGGTGAAAGGCCAACAACTGAGATGAAGTGATTTTTTGAATTTGCCTCTTTTTCTAAGTCAAGAACAACATCCAAGTAGTAATCGTAACCCATATTTGGTAGTCCCATGGAATTAATGGATCCAAGAGGAGTTGGTGAATAGCGGGGCTCCGGATTCCCTTCACGGGCTTCCAGGGTTCCAGTTTTAGTAACGAAGGAACCTGCAGCAGATGTTTCAATCTCCAATAATTCTTCTTTGCTCATACAATAAACACCGGCTGCGTTCATTAGGCAGTTGTCGAAGTTAAAACCAGCAATTTGAGTAGCAGTAGATACCATGATTTCCTCCAGAATTTAGACAAATTTTTTCTATTCTATCACTTGGACTAGGTCTTGGCAAGAAAAATCAGAAATAATGAGAAAAACCTATTCAAATTCCGAACTTTGAAACGCTTTCATTATCCTTGCATGCTCTTTTCAATTTTATCTGTTATGGACTAGCTTTTTTAGTCTAATTTTTGTAAAATAGTAACTGTAAAAAAGTTTTAAACCTTAAATAAAAGGAGATATTAACTAATGGTAAAATTGGTTTTCGCTCGCCATGGTGAGTCAGAATGGAATAAAGCTAACCTTTTCACTGGTTGGGCTGATGTTGATCTTTCAGAAAAAGGAACACAACAAGCTATTGATGCAGGTAAATTGATTAAAGAAGCTGGTATCGAATTTGACCTTGCTTTCACATCAGTTCTTAAACGTGCTATCAAAACAACTAACCTTGCTCTTGAATACTCTGATCAACTTTGGGTTCCAGTTGAAAAATCTTGGCGCTTAAACGAACGTCACTATGGTGGTTTAACTGGTAAAAATAAAGCAGAAGCTGCTGAACAATTTGGTGATGAACAAGTTCACATTTGGCGTCGTTCTTACGATGTTTTACCTCCAGATATGGCAAAAGATGATGAACACTCTGCTCACACAGATCGTCGTTATGCTCACTTAGATAGCTCTGTTATTCCAGATGCAGAAAATCTTAAAGTGACACTTGAGCGTGCCCTACCATTCTGGGAAGATAAAATTGCTCCAGCATTAGTTGATGGTAAAAATGTTTTCATTGGTGCACATGGTAACTCAATCCGCGCTCTTGTAAAACACATCAAGCGCTTAAATGATGACGAAATTATGGATGTTGAAATTCCTAACTTCCCACCACTCGTTTTCGAATTTGACGAAAAATTAAACGTTACTGCTGAGTACTATTTAGGCAAATAAGACGTGAAGGTTAAGTGAATGCTTAACCTTTTTTTGTCTCTTTTGGAATCTTGGACAATGTGATAAAATGTGAAGTAGTATCGATATGAAAGGTGATAAGGATGAAAGCTAAGCAACGTAGAGAAAGCTTATTAGAACTTTTAGAAAAAGAGACAGACACAATTTCTGCAACGCAATTGGCAAAGCTTTTAGGTGTTAGTCGCCAAGTCATCGTCGGTGATATTGCTCTTCTCAGAGCTTCGCAACATGATATTGTGTCGACACCGAAGGGTTACATCATGAAATCATCTCTCCAAACGAGTGCCTATACGGCAAGGATTGTCTGTCAACACTCAATGGAGGAAACCCAAATAGAACTTGAAATCATTATAAAGCATGGTGGGATTATCTCAACAGTTGAAGTAGAGCATCCCATTTATGGAATGTTGACAGCACCTTTAAATATTAAAAGTCAAGATGATATTACTGATTTTATGTCTAAGGTAAGACAATCTCAAGCTGAACTCCTTTCTTCATTAACAGATGGTCTCCATAGTCATTTGATTTCTTGCCAAAGTCAGGAAGATTTCCAAAAGATTAAAGCTGCATTGAAAAAAGTTGGTTTATTATATCACAGTTAAAAAACATTACAGGTGTCTTGACACCTGTAATGTTTTTTGTTTATAATAATGCAAAAGGAGATGAAATGACAAATCATAAACAAACGCAAACAATTGCTTACGCTTCTATTTTAGTAGCTTTTGGCATTATTATACCAATGATGATGCCAATTAAAGTTATCATTGGACCGGCTTCTTTTACTCTAGCAAGCCATGTTCCAATCTTTTTAGCAACCTTTATTTCTTTACCAGTTGCAATCTTTGTTAGTTTAGGAACTGCCTTGGGATTCTTTATGGCAGGTTTTCCTATTGTTATTGTATTTAGAGCTTTATCCCATATCCTCTTTGCGATAATAGCAGCAACCCTTTTAAGAAAACAGTCAAGTCTTTTAGAAAATCCTATTAAAGCTTTCCCTTTTGCTTTTGGCATTAATGTGATTCATGCTGCAGCAGAGTTTGCTGTTGTCTTATTGTTAACAAAAACTGCAAGCACTGACTCATCTTATATTTGGACAATCCTAGGCTTGGTAGGACTTGGCACATTGATACACGGAATTGTCGATTTTTACCTTTCCTTCTGGTTGTGGGATATCATGGTTCATAAACTCAATTTAAAGATTGCAAAACAATAAAAAAACAAGCTCTTCTATGGAAGGGCTTGCATTTTTTTGAAAAATTGTTATACTAGGAGTTGACTTTGTGAAAATGATAACTAGGAGTATTGGGATGAAATCACCAGAAGAAATTATTGAAAGCACTATTGCGATAGGACAGTATAAAGTTGCGAAACCATTTCGCGCAAAGGCTATTTTAGGGTTTATTGGTGGAGCAATGATTAGTTTAGGGTATTTACTCTATGTTAGAATTGCTGCTAGTGGTTTGGAAACATTTGGTGCTTTTTCGAGTATACTTGGTGCTTGTGCCTTTCCGATCGGCTTAATTATCATTTTGATGGCAGGTGGGGAGCTTATTACGGGTAATATGATGGCAGTATCTGCTAGTTTCTTTGCCAAAAAAATTTCACTCAATGACCTGCTTAAAAATTGGTTAGTGATTACCATTTTTAATCTTATTGGTGCCTTTTTCGTCGCTTATGTTTTTGGTCATTTCCTTGGCTTAACAGCAAGCGGTATTTTTAAGGAAGAAGTTATTGAAGTTGCTCATGCTAAAATAGCTGCCAATCCATTACAAGCCTTTGTTTCAGGAATTGGATGTAATTGGTTTGTGGGATTAGCTTTATGGTTAAATTATGGAGCCAAAGAAGCCAGTGGAAAATTGTTAGGCATTTGGTTTCCAGTGATGACATTTGTTGCCCTAGGCTTTCAGCATAGTGTCGCCAATGCCTTTGTCATTCCAGCTGCAATCTTTGAGAATGGTGCAACTTGGTTAGAATTTTTGGAAAACTTTTCACTTGTTTTTGCTGGAAATATTATTGGTGGTGCTATTTTTGTGAGTCTTTTTTATTATATTGCTTTCTACCATGCACATGACAATCATGATTAAAAACAAAAAAATCTAAAACTGAGAATGAATTCTCAGTTTTCTTTTTACGATTTATGATAAAATAGGAAAGGTAGTTTGTAAGGAGGTTATTGTCATTAAAAAAGAAAAACCATCATTTATCGTTAAAAAAAAGGCAAGTATACCTCATCGCATACACCTCTTATTTTTGATCATCGTTCTTTTGTTCATAGCACTTGTCTTGCGACTGTCACACATGCAAATTCAGAACAAAGCTTTTTATGATGCTAAATTAAAAGCATCAACAGTTTATAAAGTCAAAAATTCCAATCCAAGAGGTATGATTTTTGACTATAAAGGAAAAGTACTTGTTTCGAATGAATTAAAGGATGTGGTTTCCTATACCCGTAGTCCAAAAACGAGTGCAGCTGATTTAAAAAAATTGGCTAAGAAATTATCTCAGTATGTTACTTACACCGATAGTAAAGTCACATTAAGAGCAAAAAAAGACTATTATTTAGCTGATCCTAAAGTCTATGCCAAGGTTGTTGAAAAATTGCCAAAGGCCAAAAAAATGGATCAGTATGGTAATCGTCTTGCAGAATCTGTTATCTATAATAATGCTGTGGCTTCGCTGACAGAAAAAGAATTAACCTATTCTCCAGAGGAAGTTAAACAAATCTCAATATTCAATCAAATGAATGCGGCAGCCACATTCAATACCGTTTATCTAAGAACAGCTGATTTAACGGATCAAGAGATAGCTTATATCGTTGCCAATAAAGCGAAGTTGCCGGGCATTGCCATTTCGACAGATTGGAACCGCAAGGTTGAGGATGCCAGTCTCAACTCAATTATTGGTAAAGTCTCCAGTAAAGAGGCAGGTCTTCCTCGGGAAGATGCAGAGAGATACCTCAAAGAGGGATATTCCTTAAACGACCGTGTCGGTACTTCTTACCTAGAAAAAGCTTACGAAAAAGTGTTACAAGGTAAACATGACGTTAGAGAAATAAAGACCAATAAAAAAGGGAAAATTCTATCGGATAAGGTTACCTCAAAAGGCGCTAAAGGTAAAAATCTTAAACTAACCATTGATACTGATTTTCAAAATGGTGTGGATCAAATTGTCAGAAATTATTTTGATTCAGAAATATCTCAAGGTAAAGCAACCTATTCTGAAGGGGTCTATGCTGTTGCAATGAATCCAAAAACAGGCGCTGTTCTGGCTATGTCGGGCTTGTCTCGTGATTTGGATTCGGGGCAGATTCAAAAAAATGCTCTTGGGACCATCACCAATGTTTTCACGCCGGGTTCGGTTGTTAAGGGAGCCACCCTAACGGCAGGTTGGCAAAATGGTGTTATTTCAGGAAATCAAGTCTTAACAGATCAGCCAATCCAGTTTGGAAATTCAAAACCTATTAATTCATGGTTTACGGCAGGTCAACAAAATATAACTGCAACTCAAGCTTTGGAATACTCATCAAATACATATATGGTTCAAATAGCTCTTAAAATGATGGGGCAAGAGTATCATGTTGGTATGTCTTTGATGACTGACGGAATGAAAAAAGCTATGGAGGCATTACGATCGACCTTTTCTGAATTTGGTTTAGGAGTATCAACAGGTATTGATTTGCCTGGAGAATCACAAGGTTATGTGACCAAAGATTATACGGCTTCAAATGTTTTAACGGAAGCTTTTGGCCAGTTTGATAATTATACAACCCTTCAATTAGCCCAATATGTATCAACAATTGCCAATGGGGGACAAAGAATTGCACCTCATGTTGTTGATAGTATCTACGCTAATGATGGCACAAAGGGCTTAGGTAAATTAGAAAAGATACTGGAGCCAACTGTCCTCAATAAAGTCACCATTAGTTCAGAACAGTTAGCCATTCTGCAAGAAGGATTTTATCAGGTTGTCAACAGTTCAAGTCCATATGCAACGGGTAAAGGCTTGGTGGGTGGATCTGTGCCAATCAGTGCTAAAACCGGAACGGCTGAAACTTATGCCAAAGATAAAGAAGGAAATACAGTTGCTACTTTTAACTTGAATGTTGTGGCCTATGGTCCAAGTCAAGATCCTGAAGTAGCTGTTGCCATTATGTATCCTCATGCCAGTGATGCTTTAGCCAAATCGCATCAACAAATGGCTCGGGATATCATTAATTTATATATGGCAAATAAGGCAAAAACATAAAGGAGAGAAGCGTGTTATATCCAACACCAATAGCAAAACTTATTGATTCTTATTCAAAATTACCAGGAATTGGCATTAAAACGGCAACTCGATTAGCCTTCTATACAATCGGTATGAGTGATGAAGATGTTAATGACTTTGCCAAAAATTTATTGGCAGCCAAAAGAGAACTCACTTATTGCTCAGTGTGCGGAAATTTAACAGATGAGGATCCATGTTCCATTTGTACCGACCCTAGTCGAGATAAGAGCATGATATTGGTGGTTGAAGATTCAAAAGATGTTTCAGCCATGGAGAAGATACAGGAGTATCACGGCTATTATCATGTCTTACATGGTTTGATTTCTCCCATGAATGGGGTAGGTCCGGATGATATTAACCTGAAAACATTGATTACGCGTTTGATGGATAGTGATGTTTCAGAAGTTATTGTTGCTACAAATGCTACGGCTGATGGGGAAGCCACTTCTATGTATATTTCTAGAGTCCTAAAACCAGCAGGTATAAAAGTAACGCGCTTAGCTCGTGGACTTGCAGTTGGTTCTGATATTGAATATGCTGATGAAGTTACTTTACTTCGAGCAATTGAAAACCGAACAGAACTCTAATGAGGGCAAGGCTATTTTACTAGTCTTGTCTTTTTTTGAGAATGAGAGTGTTGCAAAAATTATGGGAAATGATTTTGAAATGAATTCTTATTTTTGTTATAATTAATAGAAATTCAATTCAGATAGGAAGCATTAACATGTCTAAACAAACCATTGTTTTACTTTATGGAGGACGTTCTGCTGAGAGAGAAGTATCAGTTCTTTCGGCAGAAAGCATCATGAGAGCTATTAATTATGATAAGTTCCATGTCAAAACTTATTTCATTTCACAAGCAGGTGATTTTTACAAAACACAAGAATTTACTGTTCAACCAAGTGAGTCTGAAAAATTAATGACCAATGCTAGCTTGGATGCGTCATTAAAAATCAAGGCAAGTGATATTTATGAAGATAAAGCAGTTGTCTTTCCTTTGTTACATGGTCCAATGGGAGAAGATGGCTCAATTCAAGGTTTCCTTGAAATCCTAAAAATGCCTTATGTCGGTACCAATATTTTATCTTCCAGTGTCGCAATGGATAAGATTACCACTAAGCGAGTTTTGGAATCAGCAGGTATTCCACAAGTTAACTACACCGTCTATATTGAAGGTAATGACTTGGAAGACTGTATCACTGAAACACTTGAGACATTAAGCTTTCCAATTTTTGTGAAACCAGCAAATATGGGGTCTTCAGTTGGAATTTCAAAAGCAGAATCAATTGAAGGCTTAAGAGAAGCTATTGCATTAGCTTTAAAATATGATAGTCGTATTTTAATTGAACAAGGAGTCGTAGCACGTGAGATTGAAGTTGGCTTATTAGGAAATACGAAAGTAGCATCAACTCTACCTGGTGAAGTCATCAAAGATGTTGCCTTCTATGACTATCAAGCCAAATACATAGATAATAAGATAAGTATGGCTATTCCCGCGACGATTGATGAAGGCATTACATCACAAATGAGATATTTTGCAGAACAAGCTTTTAAAGCTATTGGAGCATGTGGTTTGTCTCGCTGTGATTTCTTTTTAGCGGAGGATGGCAACCTATATCTCAATGAATTGAATACTATGCCTGGATTCACTCAGTGGTCCATGTATCCCTTATTATGGGATAATATGGGATTGTCATACTCTGATCTCATTGAAGAATTAGTGTCATTAGCTGAGGAAATGTTCCAAAAACGTGAAAGTCATTTAATCTAGAAGAAAAAGAACAAAGTGGGGATGACACTTTGTTCTTTTTTATAGAGCTGACAGTTTCTTGATTTCTGGGATTCGTTGAAGAGGAGGTATGAGGAACATGGTTAAAAGAACGCGTAACGGTATCTCAAAAATCTTGAACCATCTTCCCGCAGCATATTGGGCCCAGAAAGGAACATGAAAATAAATCTGAATCAATAGGGGAGTTATCAGAAATGTTGAAAATAGCATGATAACAAGCGTCACAGCTGACACATAGATCCAATCCTTTTTTTGATTTGACCGCAATGGTCTTTTATAGAAAAAGAAACCATAAAGGAGTCCCTGAAAAGCCTCCATAACTGTCCACCAAATGATAAAATGGCTAGTGCCCCCCATTAAGCTATCAATCAAATCGATCATTGCTAAGGTGATAAAAGACCAAAAAGGTCCAGCGATTATCCCAATGACAGTATTGACAATAAAGGTAAAACTAATCACTAATTGATTTGGGATGATGGAAACTGAAAATTTACTAACAATGACTGCTAATGCTATTAACATCGCTAAAGTTACTAATCGTTGGACAGTCAATTTTGGAAAATAGAGTTGTTTTGGCATATGTGCTCCTTCTTTAAAATGTGGAGCTGTTAATGACTTAACAGCGGATGCGATGATTTACCGCGCAATAAGCTTCGTTATGTGACGACATCCCATTCACATACACTTAACGCAAACCATCTACTCTGTCAGAAAGTATGGAAAATCACTTTCTGAGAAAAATTATAGCATAATTCAACTGTCTTGAAAATGACGGAATATTGATCGAAAATGTGGTATAATAGGAACAAAGAATTTAACAAAGTGTTCAATTTAGAAGGAATGATTATGAAACTATCACTGTATGAAGTTGCAAAAGTTGTGGAGGCTCAAAATTCTCTTTCCGAATTTGACGACGTTCCCCTGAACCAAATCGAATTCGATAGTCGTAAAATTACCAAGGGCGATCTTTTTTTGCCATTAAAAGGTGAAAGAGATGGCCATGATTTTATTGATATGGCATTTGAAAATGGTGCGGTAGCAACTTTTTCAGAAAAAGAGATCCCAGGAAAACCATACTTGTTGGTTAAGGATTGCTTAAAAGCCTTCCAAATGTTAGCACAATATTATATTGAAAAGATGCGACTTGATGTTATTGCAGTTACTGGGTCAAATGGAAAAACCAGTACTAAAGATATGATTGAGGCTGTGCTAGCAACGACCTATAAGACTTATAAAACTCAAGGTAACTACAATAATGAAATTGGATTACCTTATACTGTTTTACACATGCCAGAGGATACTGAAAAAATTGTCCTTGAGATGGGACAAGATCATATGGGGGATATCCATCTCTTATCAGAAATCGCCAAACCTCATATTGCAGTCGTGACCTTAATTGGGGAAGCGCATCTCGAATTTTTTGGAAGTCGTGAAAAAATTGCAGAAGGTAAGATGCAAATTATTGATGGTATGGATTCTCATGGCATTTTAATCGCTCCAGGTGATCCTATTATCGATCCTTATTTACCCGAAAATCAAATGTTGATTCGTTTTGGTGACAATCAAGAGATATACGTTAAAGATATTCAGGAAAGGAAAAACAGTCTAACCTTTACAACAAATGTTTTAGACCGAGCAATCACTTTACCACTCTCTGGGAAATACAACGCAAGCAATGCCATGATTGCAGCATATGTTGGAAAATTGTTGGCGGTTGAAGATGACGATATTATTGAAGCTTTAGAAAACATTCAATTGACCAAAAACAGAACAGAATGGAAAAAAGCAGCTAATGGTGCAGATATCTTATCAGATGTCTATAATGCAAATCCAACAGCAATGCGATTAATTTTAGAAAGCTTTTCAAGCTTAACTCCTGAAAATCAAGGGAAAAAAATAGCAGTGCTAGCGGATATGAAAGAGCTAGGCCCAAAATCTGTCGAGCTGCATCAACAAATAATTACTGCTTTAAGTCCCGATAAAATAGATCATTTGGTTTTTTACGGAAATGATATTGAGTCTTTAGCTCAACTTGCTAGTCAAATGTATCCCATTGGGAAAGTTTACTTTTTTAAAAAGACAGAGGACCAAGATCAATTTGATGCTATGGCAAATCACGTGAAAGAAATATTAGAAGCTAATGACTATCTTTTATTAAAAGGAAGCAACTCTATGCATTTAGACCAGTTAGTGGAACAATTGGTTGGGAATGCCTGAAAGTAAATTCATAAATAATCCAAGGATTTCATTTATCATCTTGTTCTAAAAATAAGATTAAGGTATAATGAGAAATCGAGAAAGGATTATTTATGAATTTTTTTAGTTTACAAGAAGGTTTTATTCCACACTTATCAATTCCTTTTTATCTGATGACACTGTTAATCTGTCCATTTTTGATTTATTTAAGTTTCAAATACCATAAAGTTGTTGCTTTTAAGAACTTTTTTCTCATCTTACAAGCAAGTCAGTTGATAAGCTTATATGGTTGGTATATCATGAGAGGTTTTCCTTTGCAGGAAGCCTTGCCCTTATACCATTGCAGAATTGGTATGCTTGCCATTTTTTTACTACCAAATAAAACAGTGTTAAAACAACTGTTTATGTTATTAGGGGTAGCAGGCCCTATTTTGGCAGTCTTATCACCTGACTTATATCCTTATCCTCTCTTTCATGCGACCAATGTTGCCTTTTATCTTGGACACTATGCCCTACTCGTAAATGCCCTTATATATTTGCAAGATAACTACGACGACACATTGTCATCAAAAAGACAATTTTTAAATCGACTAGCTATCATTAATTTATCATTAGTTATTATTAACAGTTTGACTAAGGGAAACTACGGTTTTTTAAAAGAAGTCCCTATCATACATAGCCACCATCTGTTCATCAATTTCTTCCTAGTGACTTTTGGTTTACTCTTAATGGCAAAGCTAGTAGAAGTAACCTTTATCAGCTATGCTAATGTCCATTCCAGAAAAATAAGTCAAGGGCTAAAAGTGTAAGACATTGCGAAAGGTTTTAAAATTAGCTATAATGAAAGAGTTGTTTTAGAGGAAAAGATGAAGTGATCCTCGTCTTACACGATAAAAAGGAAATAAGAGTTCAAGGAAAATATATGTCAATACAAGAAGAAATTAAAAAAAGAAGAACATTTGCTATCATCAGTCACCCAGATGCTGGTAAAACAACCATTACAGAACAACTTCTTTATTTTGGTGGGGAAATCAGAGAAGCTGGTACTGTAAAAGGAAAGAAATCAGGAACATTTGCCAAATCGGACTGGATGGATATTGAAAAACAACGTGGTATCTCAGTAACCTCGTCTGTTATGCAGTTTGATTATGCTGGAAAACGGGTCAATATCCTAGATACCCCAGGACACGAGGATTTCTCTGAAGATACTTACCGTACCTTAATGGCAGTAGATGCCGCAGTTATGGTTGTCGATTCGGCTAAAGGGATTGAAGCACAGACCAAAAAACTTTTCGAAGTTGTCAAGCATCGTGGCATTCCAGTTTTTACGTTTATCAACAAGTTAGACCGAGATGGTCGTGAGCCTCTTGAACTTTTAGAAGAATTAGAAGAGGTATTGGGCATCGCATCGTTCCCAATGAATTGGCCGATTGGTATGGGAAAAGCCTTTGAGGGACTATATGATTTACATAACAATCGTCTTGAACTGTACAAAGGTGAGAACCGTTTTGCAGATCTAGAAGAAGGTGCAAAACTTTTTGCCAATAACCCCTTTTATGAACAGGTCTTGGATGATATTGAGCTACTGCAAGAGGCTGGTAATGAATTCTCTGAGGAAGCTATTTTGTCAGGTGAGTTAACCCCTGTCTTTTTTGGCTCAGCCTTGACCAATTTTGGTGTGCAGACATTCCTTGATACCTTCTTGGAATTTGCACCCGAGCCGCACGGCCATAAAACAAAAGAGGGCCAAATGATTGATCCTTTAGAAAAAGATTTTTCAGGCTTTGTCTTTAAGATCCAAGCGAATATGGATCCACGTCATCGTGACCGTATTGCCTTTGTCAGAATTGTTTCTGGTGAGTTTGTCAAAGGGATGGGGGTCAATTTAACCCGGACAGGAAAAGGTGCAAAACTGTCAAATGTGACTCAGTTTATGGCTGAATCCCGAGAAAATGTTCAAAATGCCGTTGCTGGAGATATTATTGGAGTATACGATACAGGGACCTATCAAGTAGGGGATACCTTAACTGTTGGGAAACATAAATTTGAATTTGAGCCTTTGCCAACCTTTACTCCGGAACTCTTTATGAAAGTGTCTCCGAAAAATGTTATGAAACAAAAATCATTCCATAAAGGAATGGAACAATTGGTTCAAGAAGGGGCAGTTCAACTTTATCGTAATTACCAAACGGGTGAGTACATGTTAGGTGCCGTCGGTCAACTTCAGTTTGAGGTCTTCAAGCACCGAATGGAAGGTGAATACAATGCGGAAGTGATCATGACTCCTATGGGTAAAAAGACTGTACGTTGGATAAAAGAAGAGGACCTAGATCAGCGTATGTCATCAAGTCGTAATATTTTGGCTAAGGATCGATTTGACCAACCCGTTTTCTTATTTGAAAATGATTTTGCCCTTCGTTGGTTCGCTGATAAGTATCCAGATGTTCAACTCGAAGAAAAAATGTAATGAAATTAAAAGCTAAACATTAGAGTTTAGCTTTTTTTTTTGTGACTTTAGATTACTATGAAATAACTTTTTGTGACTTTAGATTACTATTAAATAACTTTTTATTTCTAAAGTGTTACAAAAGTGTTGCAAATTAAACTTTAAGTGCTATAATGAAGATGAAATAAAGAAAAAAAGACATTAGGAGTTCTAACATGAAAAAAAGATTAATAATTACTCTTTCATTACTTGTATTTATTTTATGCCTATTTTTCGCTTTTAATATCTTATCATCGAATTCTCAAGAAACAGAAGCAAAAAAAGAATTTGGACAAACACAAGTTAAAAAAACGAAAAGCAAAAAAGAGACATCAGCCATCAGTGAGGAAGAAGCTAGTGCAAATAAGTCTGAAACGTCAAAGACCAGTGAACAAAATTCTAGTCCAACAGCTCCAACAAACAGTCAGGAAAGTAATCCCCAAATAAGTAATTCTACTAGTGGGACAGAAAATGAGAAGACGACTTCAACTCAAGAATTGCTAACGAGTTTACAAAAACGTGACTTTTCACCAATTGCTGGAACTTGGAAAAATGATTTAGGGGAAGTCCTAATTATTGCTGCTGACGGCAGTTTCACACTTGACTACAAACAGACGAATGGTACAGTAACTAGAGGTCAAGACAAAATTGGTAATGGATATATCCATGAAAATTGTTACCTTGCTAGTATAACGGGGGCAGGCTTATTGGTTACACCAGCTGGAGTGAAAAATGCCCATATAGGTACTGTCTATAATCAAGATTCCATCACAATGGGGCAATCCATAGAAACTGATAAACATCCATTTTTTAAACAGTAATGGAGAGAAGTCCTATTTGAAAATGAAACAATAGGATAATAAGGAGCGAAAAAATGAAAAAGAAAATTATGATTAGTGCAGTAGTTCTAACATTGGCGTGTTCAAGTATTCTTTGCCTTGGTCAAGATCAAGAGAGTGCTCAAGAACAATTCAACAACAAAGCTATTCCAGTCAGTTATCAAAAAGCCGCAAGTAAAGCAGGTGTAAAGGATAGTCAAAAAGTTGACGGTAAAAAAGCTACAACTTCCAGTCTTAAAAATAATATTATTCTCCCACAAGTAGAGCAAGTTGTAGCAGTCCAAGGCTCAGAAAATCAAACTCTAAATAGCGAGACTGTTAGTCAAGCAAATGTTGTTTCAGAAAAAACTACTATAGATACCTCCACAGTTGTAGTACCAGAAACGAAGCCAA